>DATCDN010000047.1:0-21267 GCA_036510675.1 Allostellaceae bacterium | reverse complement strand
GACGCCCGAGGAGATCACCGATCGCCACCCGGTCATCGATACGGCGCTCGCCGAGGCATTGGAAGACGAGAGCGCCGGGCGTGTGTCACCCAAATTCGGCAGCGTCGCGGAGTTCGAAGCGTGGCTCAAGACGAAGGAGGGTAAGAAATTTGGCCACCAAAAATGAAAACCGAGTTCACGGCACGGGCGAAAAGGGATTTCGTTAAGCTCTCTCCCAGCCTCAAGAAGCAGGTTGTCGAAGCAGCTTTCGCTGCTGATCGCAAACATTCGTCACCCGTCGCTGCACGCCAAGAAATATGACGAGGCCGGCGATATATGGCAGGGACGGATCAACCAGGATTACCGCTTTTATTTCCGTATCGTCGGGGACACCTACCGCATTCTGACGATCATCGCCCATCCGAAATGAGGCATGAGCAGCCCCGGCGAGACCACCGCCCGGCCGCAACACCCCGCCTAACGCCGTATACGCCCCGTGGCGAAGCGGAAGCCATCGACCCGGCCATTTTCTCATAGAGAAGGGCTTCGTCTCGTATAGCGCGATTTTGAGCGTTATACGCGATGCATCACCTCGGCCGGGCCTTTATCGCACGGCAACTCTGTGAGTTGTTGCCCCGAATGTTGCCCCGAACCTGTTTTGAAGAAAAAGGGATTAGACGATTTACGTCTAACCCCTTGTTTTAATTGGCTCCCCGGGTCGGATTCGAACCAACGACCAAGCGGTTAACAGCCGCTTGCTCTACCACTGAGCTACCGGGGATCAAGGCATCCGGGCGCTGTCTTACAGACTCTCTTCCGCCGTGACAACCATGACGGATCGGCGATTTGACCGAAGCGGCGCCGGGGCGGGTCCCGCATTCACTCCGCAGCCGCCACCCGCGCCGCGGCGCGCCCCTGGAAGGGTTTGTGGAACTGCCCGTCCTTCATGATGGCCAGGATCTTGGCGCGATCCTGCAACAGCGTTACATCCTTTACCGGATCGCCATCGATCAGCAGAATATCGGCGAGGAAGCCGGAACGGATCTGGCCCATTTTGTCGCCGCCGAAGGCTTCACCGCCATAGGCCGTCGCGGCGCGCAGCGCCTCCCACGGCTCGAACCCGAACAGGTTGACGAAATGGTCGAGATCGCGCGCGTCGGTGCCGTGCGGCAGCCAGGCGAAGCCGTAATCGCCGAACGGCAGCACGCGGATGCCGGCTTTGTGCATCTTGGTCATGGTCGCGATGCCAACCTCGAGTTCGCGCTTGCTGCCGATCGCCTCGGCGACGCTGGTATCGATGCCGAAATCGCCGGCCTCGTAGGTGGTGTTGAAGCGCGCGGCGATGGCGGGCGAAATCCAATGCTTGTGCTTGACCTTCTCCAGCGCGGCGATGGTCGCGTCGCTGGCGAAGGTGGCATGGTAGATGAACTCGACCTCATATTTCAGGCACTGGCGCACGCCGGAATCGGCATGCGCATGGGCGGCGAGCCGCTTGCCGAGATTATGCGTCGTCTCGCAGATGGCGCGCACCTCGTCCTCGGTCATCGGATTGATGTCGGCGGCGACCTGGGGATAGCAGAATGAATCGCCCGAATTGTTGAATTTCACCATGTCGACGCCTTCGCGGATCATGGTGCGCACCGAACGGCGGAACTCGTCGGGGCCGTCGCAAATAATCGAGATGCCGGGAATGTCGCGCCCGAGCTTGCGCTCGTCAGCAAGGCCCCCCGTCACGGTGAACTCGGGCGTCGAGGCGCGCATACGCGGCCCCTGCAGCCGGCCGGCATTGATCTCGTTGCGGATGACGATATCGAGGCGCGGCTTTGCCGCGGCGGCGCCGATCACGGCGGTGAAGCCGCAATCCAGCAGCAGCTTCGCATTATAGGAGCACAACAGCACATGCTCCTCGACCGGCAGCGACGCCAGCTCCGCCGTGCTGCGCCCGTTATTATAAGAGAGATGGTTATGCGTGCTGCACAGGCCGGGCATCAGCGTGGCACCGCCGCCATCGATCGTCACGGCCCCGTCGCGCGGCAGCTTGCCCTGCCCCTTCTCCACCGCGTGGATGCGATTGCCCTGGACCAGCACCTCGCCGGGCTGCACCTTGGGACTCGTGCCATCGAAGACCTGAACATTGGTGAACAGCGTATTGGCCATGCTTGCGCTCCCGTTTTTTGGTATCGCGTCAGACCGTCGCCCCTCCGCCGAGGGGCGGCGTTCGCATCGTCACTTTGTCCCGCAGCCCGGCCGGCCAGCGCGCCGGCGGCACGTCGCCATCCGGGCTGGCGGCATAGGCGAAAAAGAAATCCACCACATCGCTTGCGTCCGCCGGCGTCAGGCGGCCAAGCCGCAAGCTCCAACGGCGCGCGCCGCGCAACGCCACGTTGCAGGGCCGGGGACAACCGTTGAGGCACATGACGACGCGGTGGAGCGCACCCGAGGACGATCGGGTGGTTCGCAGCCGCTCCGTTATGGCGTCGGCAAGCTGGCGCCCCAGCGTTTTCTCGCCGGCCCCCACCGGCCGATCGCGCACGCAGGTTTCGCAAATATAGAGATGAGCCTCGGCCATCGCTGTCATCGGACCACCATCCGATCAATCATGGTCATTCGTTCCGCAATTGACAAGAAATGCCGAATTAGGTTTGGGTTGGCAGGCTGATATCGTGCAAAAATTCACCAACGGGAGGAAAAGCCCATGAATAAGCTTATCGCGGCGGGCGTCGGGGCACTTGCCCTATGGTCGATCGCGGCGGCGCAAGCGGCCGACGGATCGAAAATCGTCATCGGCCTGTCGAACGGCTATTTCGGCACCGAATGGCGCAATCAGATGATCGACGGCGCCAAGCAACAGTTCGAGATGTACAAGGCCAAAGGCATGGCCGGCAAATTAATCGTCCAGCAGGCCGGCGCCGACACCAACCAGCAGATTCAAGACATTCGCAACATGATCCAACAGCATGTCTCGGTGATCATGACGAATGCCAATTCGGCGACCGCCCTCAACGGCGTCTTCGCCGAGGCGCATCGCGCCAACATTCCGGTAGTATCGTTCGACCAGGCGGTAACCAGCCCCTATGCCATCAATGTCACGGTGGATCATTATTCCTGGGGCAAGCGCTATGCCGAATGGCTGGCCAAGGCGCTCAACGGCAAGGGCAAGATCGTGATGATGGACGGCATCCCCGGCCATCCGGCGGCCGAGGCGCGGCGCAAGGCGGCGCTGGACACGTTCGCTAAATTTCCCGGCATCGAGATCGTCTGGAAGGGCTATGGCCTATGGGACCAGGCCAAGGCGCAAGCGGTGATGGCGACCGTGCTGGCATCGCAGCCGCAAATCGACGGCGTCTTCGTCGAGGATTCGATGGCGCTCGGCGTGATGCGTGCCTTCGAGAACGCCAACCGCAAGATTCCGACTATGACCGGCGAAACCCAGAAGGCGTTTCTCGAGGAATGGAAGAAGGTGCTGGTGAAGGAGCCGGACCTCAAAATCTTCGCCCAGGTCAACCCGCCCGACATCAGCCGCACCGCGCTGGGCGTCGCCGTGCGGATCGCCGCCGGCAAGACCCTGAAGCCGCTGGAAAATCACACTTATTATTATCCGATCACGACGTTCGTCACTTCGGCGGATCTCGACGCGACGCTGGCCAAGATGCAGGACAAGCCGAACGGCTATTTCCTGGCGGCGTGGCTCAGCGAGCCGCAGCTTGACGCGCTGTTCCAATAGACGAGAGACCATGCGGCCGGCGGGGCGGCGTTTCGATGCGCCGTCCACCGGCCGCGTTTTTTGAGCATCCCATCGTGTCGATCCTGACGGCACGCGGCATCGTGAAGCGGTTTGGCGGTGTCGTGGCGCTGAACGGCGCCGAATTGGCGTTGACGGCCGGGCGCGTCGTCGGTCTGCTCGGGGCGAACGGCTCGGGAAAATCGACGCTGTCCGCCATTCTCGCGGGCGAGATCGCGCCCGACGGGGGCGAGTTGCTGTTCGACGGCAAGCCGGTGGCGCATCGATCGCCGAGGGCCGCGCGCGCCCGCGGCATCGTCATCGCCCACCAGCATCCCAGCCTGGCGCCCGACCTGCCGGTTTGGGAGAATCTGTTTCTCGGCGCCGAGCTGCGCGGGCGCCTCGGCCTGATCGACCGGCGCGCCAGCCGGGCGGTCGCGGACGATGCGCTGGCGCGGCTCGCCCCTGGTTTCGATGTGGAGCGTCTTGCCGGCGATCTGTCGTCCGCCGAGCAGCAACTCGTCGAAATCGCGCGCGCCATGTTGCGCAAGCCCCGCGTGCTGATCCTCGACGAGCCGACCGCCAGCCTGGCGCGCGCCGAGGTCGATCGCCTGTTCGCGGAAATCCGGCGCCTCACCCAGGCCGGGACCGCCACGATTTTCATCTCGCACCGCTTGGCCGAGGTCGCGGCGATCTGCGACGATGTCGCGGTCCTGCGCAACGGCCAGACGGTGGGAACCTGGTCGGTCGGGACGGCGCTCGACCATGCCCGGGTCCTGTCGCTGATGACCGGCGACGCCGGCATCGCGGCGCGTGACCGGCCGGCGCGCGACATCGGCGGCGTGGTCATCGAGGCGGACGGAATCGCCGTCGCGACCGGGCGGAACGGCGCCACCTTCTCCCTGCGGCGCGGCGAGATCGTCGGCTTGGCTGGCCTTCAGGGACAAGGGCAGGAGGAAATTCTCGAGACGCTGGCGGGTTGGCGCCGCATCGGCGCGGGCCGGTTGCGCATCGACGGCGCCGAGGTGGCGCCACGGCGTCCGCGCGACATGATCCGGCGCGGCGTCTGCCTGGTGCCGGGCGATCGCCATCGCCAGGGCCTCTTCATCGCGCAGACGGTGGAGGAGAATCTCGATTATCCCGCCGCCGGCTTTCGCCGCCGGCCCTGGCTGCTGCCGTTCGCCGCCATTCGCCGCGAGACGCTGGCCACCATCGCGCGGCTCGCGATCAAGACCAGCGGCCCGCAACAACCCGTGGGCACGCTCAGCGGCGGCAATCAGCAAAAAGTGGTGATCGGCAAATGGCTGCCGATGGCCATCAAGGTCCTGTTGTTGAGCGACCCGGCCAAGGGCGTCGATGTCCATGCCAAGGGCGAGATCTTCGCGGCGGTGGAGAGCTTGGCGGCGGCCGGCGCCGGCGTGCTGCTCTATGCGTCCGATATTCAGGAATTGCTCGGCCGCTGCGACCGCATTCTCGTGATCTATGACGGCGCGGTGGTGGGCGCGTTCGCGGGTGAGTCCGTGACGGAATATGAGGTGCTCGCCGCGTCCTTCGGTCGCGCCGCATGAGGGCAATCCGCCGTGCCGGGCTGCTGCCGAGCCTCGGCATGCTGATCGCGGTGTTTGCAATCAACGCGTGGCTACAGCCCGATCTTCTGACCGGAGGCTCGCTGTCCAGCAATATCGCGACCTTCGCGCCCACCATCCTGGTCAGCGCGGCGCAGGCGATCATCGTGCTAAGCGGCGAACTCGATCTCTCCGTCGGCACCGGCGTCTCGATGCTGAATTGCGCGTTGGCGACACTTCCCGAACTGGCGGGCTGGGGCATCTGGCCCAGCGCGGCCGCGACGCTGGGCATTGCGCTGGCGGCCGGCACCACGAATGGCGTGCTGGTGGCTTACCTGCGGTTGCCCTCGCTGATCGTCACGTTCGCGACCAGCGCGATCTGGTTCGGCGTCGCCCTGATCTTCCGGCCGCAGCCCGGTGGTAGCGTCAGCGAAAGCGCCAGCGATTTCTACGCCGGGAGCCTTGGCGGGGTGCCGATCGCGCTGATCCTCGTCCTGCTGGCGATCGGCGCGTGGTCGGCGCTGCAGCGCTATCCGCTGGGGCGCCAAATCCTGGCGGTCGGCAGCAATCCGATTGCCGCCTTTCATGCCGGTGTCGATGTCCGCTGGGTCAAGTTGCGCGGCTACTGCATCGCCTGGTGTCTCGTCTATCTGTCGTCGCTCGCCATCTCGGCACAGACCCTGTCGGGCGATGCGCGCCTCGGCCTGCCCTATACCCTGACCTCGATCGCGGCGGTGGTGATCGGCGGCATCTCGCTGGCCGGCGGGCGCGGCTCGGTCTGGGGCGCGGCGTTCGGCGCGATCACCCTGGGCCTGATCGCGAACGTGATCTATTTCGCCGGCATCCCCAGCATCTATCAGGAGTTTTTCAAGGGCGTCGTGATCTGCGTCGCGTTGAGCTTTACCTTCATCGTCGGCCGGAGACGCACCGCGTGACCGAGTCGATTCGCACCGCGATGCTGCTGCTGGGCCTCTGTGTCGTGCTGATGATCGCCGGGAATTTCGTCACGCCCGGCTTTCTCAGCTTCTCGCAGATCGGAACGCAGCTTCAGATCAGCGCCTTTCTCGGCCTGTTCGCACTGTGCCAAACTTTCGTTCTCATCGTTGGCGGCGAGGGCATCGATCTCTCGGTCGGCGCCACCGGATCGCTCGGAGGAATTGTCGGCGCGGCGCTGCTTCACGGCCATGATTCGGCGGTGCTGCCGGTCGCGCTGCTGATGGCCTTGGCGGGCGGCGCCGTCGGTGCCGTCAACGGGCTGGGCATCGCGCTATTCGGCGTGCCGCCCCTGGTGATGACGCTGGCGGTCGCCAGCATCGTCAATGGCGCGCTGATCATCTTCGAATCCGCGGTCCAACCCGCGATCGCCGCCAGTCCCTTTCTGGTGCAGCTCGCCGGCCGCGCCACGCTCGGCGTGCCCAACATCTTCCTCCTGTGGGTCGTGGTCGGGCTGGCGGCGGTGTGGTTCTTGTCCGCGACGTCGTGGGGCCGCAAGATCATCGGGACCGGCGCCAACCCGCAGGTGGCGCTGCTGTCCGGGACCCACGTCACGCTGGTGAAGGTGCTGGTCTATGCCTTGAGCGGCCTGGTCGCGGCGCTTAGCGGCTTTTGCCTGATCGGCTATGTCGGGGCGGCCTTTCTCGGATTGGGCGATGCCTATGTCCTGTCGAGCATCGTCGTCGCGGTGATCGGCGGCACCTCGCTGGCCGGTGGTCGCGGCTCTTATATCGGCGTCGCCACCGCGGCGGTGTTGATCACGGTCCTGACCAGCCTCTTGACCACCATGCAGATCGGCGAGGCCGGACGGCAGATCGTCTTCGGCTGCATCCTGATCGGGTTCTTGCTGCTGAACCGCCGGTTTGAGCGCCGCTAACCCTCTTTTTTTTCGGCTGGGTTCAGTCGGAATCCGCGCGCGGCCGGCCGCGCAGGGCCTTGATCGTGCCACGGCTGCCTTTCTCCTCCAGCCGGCGGCGCCGGCTCCCGAGCGTGGGGCGGGTGGAGCGGCGCCGGGTCGGTCGGTCGGCGGCACGACGGATGAGTTCCGCCAGCCGTTCGATCGCGTCGGCGCGGTTCAAATGTTGCGACCGGTGACGCTGCGCGGTGATGACCAGCACGCCGTCCTGCGTCAGCTTCCGCCCTGCAAGCGCCGACAGCCGGGCACGGACAGCCTCGGGCAAGGAGGGCGAGCGGCGGACGTCGAAGCGGATCTGGACCGCGCTCGAAACCTTGTTGACGTTCTGCCCGCCCGGGCCAGAGGCGCGGATGAAGCTTTCTTCGATCTCCTGCTCGTCGATCGAGATGCTTGGTGTGATGCGGATCATAGGGCCGACGCTACCAGATCGCGCCGGCAATCGGAATCTTCAAACCTTATTTTGCCGACAGACGGTTAGAGGATGAAATTGCTGGGTTCGCGGCCGAGCGCTACCTCGCCATAGGTGAGTGCGGGGGCGTCCCAGCCGCCTACGAGGTGCGACGCGACAGCGTGGAGATCGCGGGCGGCGCGCTGCACCGGATGATCGTCGAACAGACCGCGCGCGCCCTCGGCGGCGAATAGGATTTCGACCGCGCGCTTTGCCAGTACCAGCGAATAGGTCTGGTCGCGGCGGCTACGCGCGCGATGCTCGAGACTCAGCGTCTCGCCGGCGAAAATCTTGTCCATGGTTTCGCGCAGCGAGCGCTTGTACAGCAGATCGGCGGCGTCGATCAATGCGGACGCCTCGGCAACGCGCAGCTGGATCGGGGGGGAGGCCGCCAGGGGCTTGAAGTCCGCGGTGCGCCGCTCCTTCATCTCGGCGATGAAGGCTTCGAGCCCGCCGCGCGCGATGCCGGCGCCGGACGAGGTGATGAAGAACGGAAAGAACGCCATCATGGGTGTGCGATAGAGCGGACTCGGATGCACCTTGCCGCCGGGCGCGGTGCCGTCGCCGGCCGCGGACCAACTCAGGGTGCGATGAGCCGGCACAAAAATATTGTCGGCGGCAACGCTCTTGCTGCCCGTGCCGCGCAGACCCATGACGTGCCAATCGTCGATTACCGTGAGATCGGCGCGCGGCACCAGCACATAAATCATGTCGGGGACCGGTGGGTCGAGGCTGCGCATGCCGGCGATCGCGCCCAGCATCAGCCATTGCGCGCAATCGACGCCGCTGCAATAGGACCATTTTCCCGAGAGACGATAGCCGCCCGCGGCCTTCTCGGCTCTGCCGCTGGGCGCGAAACTCGACGCCATCAGCGCGTCGGGCTTGGCCCAATATTCCTGCTGTGCCTCTTCGGGGAAGAACGCCGCGAGCGTGTCGTGACAGGCGAGGATCACCCACACCCACGCCGCCGAGCCGTCACCGCGCCCCAGCTCCGCCGTGACCTCCATCGCGGTGTCGATCCGCACCTCGGGTCCGCCAAATTTCTTCGGCTTCAGCAGCGCCATCAGGCCGGCGGCGCGGAAATCCGTCAGCGTCTTGTCCGGCAGGCGGCGCAGTTTATTGGATTCCGGCGCGCGCTCTTTCAGCACTGGCACCAATGTGCGCGCCCGCTCCAACAAAGCGTCGCGCTCATAGGAAAATTCCGCCATCGCTATGCCCCCGGTTTCGCTTCGGCGACGCAGGGATTGCGCTGCATGCCGAGACCGTCGATCGACGCTTCCATCACATCGCCGGCTTGAAGGAAGCGGTTGTAATGCGCGCCGTTGCCGGCAGGCGAGCCGGTGCAGATCAGATCGCCCGGCAGAAGCTGGACATGAGTGGAGAGATACTCGATCAGCCGCGCCACGCCATAGATCATGTCGGCACTCGATTCATCCTGCATGGTCTTGCCGTTGAGCTTCAGCGTCAGGCGGAGGTCCTGCGGATCGCGCACGAACGCGGCCGGCACCAGATAGGGGCCGAACGGCAGGAAGCTCGGTTGCGATTTTCCCTTGAGCCAATCGAAGCGCATTTCCTTGTGGTTGATGCGGTCGCGCGCGGTGACGTCGTTCACCACCGCGTAGCCGGCGATGTAGTTCAGTGCATCCGCGCGGCTGACATGACGCGCCGGGCGGCCGATCACGACGCCAAGTTCCAATTCCCAATCGGGCCGGGTCACGCCGTCTGGAAGCGTCACTGGGTCGTTGGCGCCGACGATGGCCGAGACCGACTTGATGAAGACGAACGGCTCACCGCTGGCGGCGCGTGTGTCCATGGTCTTTTCGGCTTGGGCGCGGCGGTCGGCGCCGCTCACACCCGGTTCGTCGGCGGTGCCGGATTGCGACATGATCAGGTCGATCACATGCTTGCGGTAATTCATGCCCGCGCAATAGACGCTGCGCGGCAGGTCGACCGGCGGATGAACGCGCAGCGCGTCGAGCGGCGCCGAGCGCGCGCGCAAATCAGCGCTGCCGCGGAAGGCATCGGCGAGCTTCCGCAACGTCGGCAGGGCATCGTCCCAATGCCGCAGCATCTCCATCACCGTTTCCTCGCCGGCGGCGATGACGCGGCCGTCGATCACCAGCCCGGCAAAAGGCGGCGCTCCGGCGACGGAGAAAGTGCCGAGCGCGAAGTCGGCAAGATCGGGGTTGGCGGTCATGCCGGCACCCTCGATGCGTCGGCGTGGATCTGGATCAGCGACGTCACCAGCTCCGGCGTGCGCTTGCGCGCGATGCCGCATTCGGTGCCGATGCCGAAGCACGGTGCGTATTTTTGCGCGGTGGCGATGCGTCTCTTGGTCGCCTCGGCGCCGTCGGCATGCACCAGGCCGAGGATCAATTCCGTACTCTTGCCGAGTTTTAGGTCGCGCAGCGGCGCGTAAAACGCGTCGTCATCGCGGGCGATTGGCACCGGCATGTGGATATAGGCCAGCGGATGCGAAATCGTGCCGGCGATCAGATTGGCGAGGTCCACCATCTTGGCCATGTCCTTCGGCTCGACGAAATGCTTGGCTTCCCAATCGCCATAGCAGAGATGAATGCCGAGTTCGATATCGGCCGGCACCGCGTCGCCGATCCGCTTCATCCGCGCCGCGATCTCGGCGCCGACATCCTTCCATGTCGGCGGCGTGAAGAACGACAATTGTCCGTCATACATCACCATCTCGTTGCACACATCCCATTGGATGCAGAGGTCGCGATGGGGAATGCCGTCGGCGATCGCCACGACTTCGCGGATCATCGCGGCTTCATAAGCGCGCTCGATCACCGGCAGATCGGGGCCGGGGCAGAATGCGCCGACCACCGCCAGCGGCGTCGGCAGCGCCACCTGGAACCGCGTGCCGTGGGGAATATCGCCCCGGTCGCGCGCCGCGATGAAATCAAGATAGGAGGCGCGTGCCTCGCGCGCGTAGCCCAGTTCGCTGAAACGCACGTCTTCCGGCTTCACCCCGTCGGCAATGCGCAATTGCAAGAAGCCGGTCGCGACCGAAGGTGGGACGGCGCTGACGTCGAGATAGGGGCTCGACCGGAGCAACGGGTATTGCCAGCTGATCCACAGCCGGCGGCCGCCCGGTTCACCATCGGGAATGCGCTTCAGCCGCTTCCCTAACGTGGTGCCGCAAAGGTGAAACACCTCGTTGACGCTGTCGAGCGCGATGCTGCCGACGAAATGAACGCTATCCGGTAGTTCCGCCATTTCCGTCTCCTCTTGAGCAAACGATAGGAGGGCGGCGAAACGCTGACCAATGGATTGTTGCGATGCGAGCCATCGGCCCCGCCGATGGCTGCGCCTAAAGAGCCCTTCCCGCCGCGACGAACAGCGAGCGCAGCCATTTATGCGGCGCCGCGCTGGAGTGACGCGGGTTCCAATAGATGCTCTCGTGGATATCGGGCATCGGATAGGGCGGGTCGAAAATCTTGATCTCCGCCGCCGCCTTGACCCGTTCGGCCAGGCGCTGGTGCGCCATGGTGATGAGCCGCGTGCCGCGCAACAGGAACGGCGCCACCAGGAAACTCTCCGTCGTCGCCGCGATGTTCCGCCGTATCTGAAGCCCCGACAGATGATAGTCGGCGACCGAGTGGCCGTCGCGCTCCGTCAACTCGAAGCCGAGATGGGGCAACGTACCGAATTCCTCCTTGCTCAGCCGCTTGCCGAGATCGGGATGTTTCGACCAAGCGGCGCATACCCAGCGGTCGATGAACAGCAACTCGCCGGGGAAATTCGTCTCGATCTCCGATGGCATGACGACGAAATCGACGCGGTCCTCGCCCAGCAGTTCAAGCGAGCGGCCGTCGAGCCGGGTGAACTTCACCCGGACGCCTGGTGCCTCGCGCGTCAGTCGTTCGAGCAATGGCGGCAGCAACAGATAGGCGGCGTAGTCCGACGCGGCGATGGTAAAAATGCGCTCCTCGCATGCCGGGGCGAAGGCGCGCCGATGGTCGATCATGTCCTCAATGCGCTCGATGCATTGACGCAACGGCTCACCGAGTTCTTGTGCGAGGGGCGTTAGTTCGAGATTGCGGCCGACCCGGACCAGCAGTTCATCGCGGAATAATTCGCGCAGCCGCGCGAGCGTGCCGCTCATCGCCGGCTGGCTCAGACCGATGCGCTGGCCGGCGCGCGTGACGTTACGCTCGCGCAGCAGGGCATCAAGCGCCACGAGTAGATTGAGGTCGAATTGCACCAGGTTCATGGTTCCCCTCCCCTGCCTCTTCGCGGTCTGGCCATAGGCTAGAGTGCGATCCGCCCGGACGGAAGCACTCTTGCTTCCGTCCGGCCGGAGAAATCGCACTCTAATCATTGAATTAGAGGCGGATTCACGCCTGATGGAATCGCGAACGCGATTCCATCAAAGGCGATCCGACTCTAGCACAGTCCCGGCAAGAGCGAACGGCCCCATCCGCGCTTGCGATGGTTGGTATCCCAAGATTGAATTTCCCGCTTGCGCCAGGGCGACTAAGATCGCCTGTCTCAGCAAAGGGCAAACCATGAGCAATCCACGCGTCACCAAGCTGCGCTATATCGGTCTCGCGGGACCGGATTTCGCCACCGAACGGAGCTTCCTTCAGGAGCCGTGGGGCCTGCGCGACGTGGCGCGTGACGGCGAGCTTGCCTACTTCCGCGCCGAAGGCTCGCGCGAACCTTATGTCACGCGGCTGCGCGGCGCCGAAAAGCGCGGCCTCGACCTCATCGGCTTCGCGGTGGCGGACACAGCGGCGGTCGATGCGCTAGCGCGGAATTTGGCGCGCGACGGTGTCACGATGATCTCCGAGCCAAAGCGGCTTGACTCACCTGGCGGCGGCTATGGTTTCCGGTGTTTCGATCTTGACGGCCATGCGCTGGAGATTTCCGCCGATGCCACGCCGGGCGAGGCGCGCGAACTGAAGCGCGGTGAATCCATCCCGTCGGAATTGTCGCACATCGTGCTGCATACGCCGGACATCAAGAAGTCCGTCGCCTTCTATGAGACGCATCTCGGATTCCGTGTCAGCGACTGGCTCGGCGATTTCATGTGCTTCGTGCGCTGCAACGAGGTGCATCACAGTATCGCCTTCCTGCCAGGGCCGCCGGCGCTCAATCATGTTGCGTATGAGATGCGCGATGTCGACGAGATGATGCGCGGAGCCGGACGGCTCTTGAAGGCGAAGGTGCCGCTGAAATGGGGCCCGGGCCGCCATACCGCGGGCAATAACACCTTCTCCTATTTCCACGATCCGGTCGGCAACACCCTCGAATACACGGCCGAGGTCGAGCGCGTCGATGACGCCACCTGGAAGGCCACGGTCTATCCGCCTGGTTTCGACGTCACCGACCAGTGGGGCACTTCGGTCCTGTCGGACGGGCCGACGAAAATGGGCCACCCCACACCCGATCCCGCCTTGTGGCAGGCACCGCCCGTCTGATTCATCGTCCCGGTCGATACCTCCAATCGGAACATACGATTGTCCCACTACCTCGCGGTCGCGTCACATAAGGGCGGGGCGTCATAAGCCCGGGGAGGAAATAATGGCAGGGGAATGGACGGGTAAATCGTCCGGTGTCGTCGTCGCCGGCCTGATCGGCAGCGCCCTGGGCGCGGGGCCGATTATCTTCTATAGCCTGCCGTTGCTGATGCTGCCGGTGACCCAGGAATTCCACTGGAGCCTTGCCGATTTCTCCGTCGTACAGGGCATCGCCTCGATCACGGTCGCGATCCTGTCGCCATTCCTCGGCTATCTCACCGATCGCTGGGGCGCGCGCGCCATCATGCTGCCGGGCATTCTCGCTTTCGGCATCGCCAACTTCCTGCTGTCGCGGCTCAATGGCTCGCTGACCGAACTGTACCTGTTCTGGTTCCTGATCGGCCTATCGGCGGCCTTTGTCGGCCCGGTCGCCTATTCCAAGCTGATCTCCGCCTGGTTCTATCGCCGGCGCGGATTGGCGCTCGGCGTCAGCATCGGTGTCGGCGGCGGCATCGGCGGCGCGCTGATGCCGCTGGTCGTCGGCCCGATCATCCTCAATCACGGCTGGCGCATGGCCTATTGGACCATGTCGGGCGCGATCGTCATTATTAGCCTCCCAGTCGCCTATTTCTTACTGCGGGAGCCTGTCGGCTGGAAAGAGCGCGAACGGCAAGCCAAGCCGACCGACATGGTCGGCATGACCGCGGCCGAGGCGCGCAAAACGCGGAATTTCTGGCTGCTGGCCATCGCACAGTTCCTCGGCGCCATTACGGTGCTGGGCGTACTCGCCCATTCCGTCAATCTGCTGAGCAGCCGCGGCTTCGCGCCGTCGATTGGCATCGCCGTGCTGTCCGCCGCCGGACTGAGCTCGATCGTCGGCCGTGTGATCTCCGGCTTTTTCCTCGATCGAATCAATTCGCCGCGCGTCTCGCTGATCTTTTTCGCGGCGCCGCTGGTCGCGGTGTTGCTGCTGCAATATGGCGGCGGCCCGTCGATGGTCATCCTGGGCGGCATCGTGCTGGGCTTGGGCCTCGGCGCCGAGACCGAGATCGTGTCCTATTTCATCAGCCGCTATTTCGGTCTGCGGGCGCTCGCGGAAATCTATTCCTACACCTATGGGATTTTTGTCATCGGCGCCGGCATGGGTCCGTTCATTTTCGGCGCCAGCTTCGATGCCAACCATTCCTATGATAAGATTCTTTCGATCGCCGAGATCGGCATGGCGGTATCGATCGTACTGATAGCGCTGCTTGGCCCGTATGTGTTCCCGGCGATCAGGGATACGACGAAAGAACGCGCCACGAGCTAAAGGGAGTTCGGAAAACTGCATCGATCGCGCTGTCCGCCAGCGGAATCGAAACTTGAAAGCGCGCGTCGGCGGGGATGATGCCTTGCTTCTTCAATCCGTCGAAAATCGCATAGCTATTGATCGCGTCCTTGCCATAACCGAGCCGCCAGCCGGTCGGCGCCCAGGCCACATGATCGACGCCGTCCTTGACCTTGAAACGCCACATCTCGTCGGGGCTTTGCGGCTGAATCCGCTCGGCGCCACCGATCGAGCGCGGGCGCTGCAAGGTCTCGATGTCGGGGGGGCTATCGAACACGCGCCACGCCAGCGCCGCGATCCACATGCGTCGGTCCATCACCTCGCCGTCCGGCACGCCCGGCGTCATTGAGCCGAGCCGCGCGCCGGCGACCGCCATGTTCTGCCGCGCGGTATCGAGCGGCGGATTGCCGATGAACATCAGGTCGCGCTTGCTCAGATCCATGAGGCTAAGCCCTCGGCTCGCCCGTGGTGGCCGGCGGCGGCGCGATCGTGCCGTCCTTGACCAAACCCATCAGATAGACGGGTTCCTTGAAGCGGACCTGCGCGATCGCGCCTGCCTTCCACCCCGCCAGCAGCTTCTCCATGTCGAACGAAGTGTAGGTCTGGCTGAAATCGCGCGCCTCGATGCCGTTCTTGTCGCCAAGCTGGCCATGGATACACAGCAGGATCTGCGCCTTGGTGTCGGTCTGGGTCAGCAGCTCGACGCGATTGCCGTCGGGATCCTCATAGTCGATGGTGATGTCGCAGCCCTGAAGACGCGCCGTGCGTGGCCACAGGCCGAGTTCTTCGTGCACCCGCCGCGCCGTCACCAGCACATCCTCGACCGACGCCCACCGCCAGGAGACATGCTCGACCCGGCTCTTCGGTAATTCTTGCTTGGGCTGCGGCGGCATTTTCTTGAAATGCAGCAGGCCGACGCGATGATTCTCGTCGTCGGCGCTGAGCGCGATGAAGTCGAACATCGGATAGATGTATTTGAACACGAGGCGCAGATTCAGCACGGTCGTATAGAATTTCAGCATCCCCTCGATGCCGGGACCGGCATGGGTAATCGAGACATGCAACATCTCGACCGGACCCGGATAATCCCGATTGTTCACCGTGCCAAACGTTTGGGCCTTCAATTCGAACGGCTGTTCGTCGAGCGGCATGCTTCCTCCCTTTCATGGTTGCGCCGCGCCTCACCAGGCCGGCGTATAGTCCTGGCCGAAGCGGACCGCGCCGTCGTGCTTGGCATTGGTCCAGCTGTTGGCGGCATGAAGCGCCGCCGCGCGCGTGTCGGCATAGGCACGGCGGAAATCGCTTTTGACGTGGATCGCCGAGGCGCCGGCCGCGCTGTAGAGCGCATCCACCGCCTCCGTCGCGAGCTTGGTCGCCACCGCCTGGTCGCGCTGGTTGCGCGCGCGCATCGCCGGCGGTAGCGGCGCACGCGGACCGAACGGCGCCATCTCGCGCATATCGCGGTCGATCAGCAGCCGCGCCGCGTCGATCTTGCCCTGCGCCTCGGCGGCGACGTTGTAGATCATCGGCCAATCGGTCTCGCGGCTCTGCGCGCGCGCCTTGATATGATCGGTGAAGCGGTCGAGCGCGCCTTGCGCCAACCCGATCGTCGTATAGCAGAAGGCGGCGGGCGCCGCCGTGCCGGCGATGGCAAAGGCCGGATGCACGCGCCGGGCAGCGACAAAAATCTCGTCCGCCAGCAGCGTCTTTGAGCCGGTTCCCGCGAGGCCGACCGTGAACCAATCGTCCACCAGCGCCATGTCCGAAAGCGGCACCAGGAAGGTCAGCGGCTTGCCGGCCGGATCGTCGATGTCGCGGCCGCCGAGCACCGCCCAGGAGGCGAAATCGCAGCCGCTGGAGAACGTGAACTTCCCGCTGAGCCGGTAGCCGCCTTCGGCCTTGCGCGCGCGCCCGACCGGGCCGACGGCGGAGGACAGAAGCGCGTCCTGGTCCTTGCCCCAGACCTCGTCCTGCACCTCGGGCGAAAAGCCCATCAGCATGCCGGCATGGGACGACAGAACCATATAGACCCAGGCGCTCGAGCCGCAGGCGCGCGCCAGCTCGAACACGATATTCATCCAATCGGTGCGCGGCATCGGCTGGCCGCCGACGCGTGGCGGCTGGAAGACACGGAACAGGCCGGCATCGCGCAGCGCGGCGATGATTTCCGGCAGTGCCTGGCGCGCCGCCTCCGTCTTGGCCGCGTTGGCGCGGAACAGCGGCAGCAACGCCATCGCCGCATCGATGCGACTGTCCTTGGCTTGTCCGTCCATGCTCAACCCGCCACCACGACGTGATTTTCGAGAACGCCGATCTTGTCCACCGCGACCGTTACCACGTCGCCGGGCTTGAGGAAGATTGGCGGATCGCGATTGACGCCGCTGCCGCCCGGCGTGCCGAGCGTCAGCACGTCGCCCGGCTGAAACCGGTACCAGGACGAGAAATATTCGATCAGCTCCGGCACTGGCCACAGCATGTCCTTGGTCCAACATTCCTGCATCAGCTCGCCGTTCACCCGCGTCTGCATGTGCAGGCCGCGCCAGTCGGGAATTTCGTCGATGGCGGTGATCGCCGGGCCAAGCGGCGCCATGGTCGCGGCCTGCTTCGCCAGCACGATCAGGCCGAGATTCCCTGTCTTGCGCACGATCGGGATATGATTACGCGGCGACACGTCGTTGAGGATGGTCCAGCCCCAGACATAATCCATCGCCTTATCGCGCGGGACGTTGTGACAGTCGCGGCCGAACACGACAGAGATTTCGCCCTCCCAATCGATCTGATCGGGAAAGCGTGGCGGCAGAACGATGGCCTCGCCGGTCGCGATCACCGCGCCGTTGGTCTTGACGAAGCCGCCGGGCGTCTTGCCGCGATCCTGTTCCGCGCCCATTTCCGAATTGTGATCGGCATAGGCGCGGCCGTGGGAAATGATGAGCCGCGACTGAACCGGAATGCGCAGTTTGGTACCGCTATATGGAATAAGCGCGCCGCTTTGGCGCAACCGCGCCTTCGTTGCTTCATCCGCGTGTTCGACCGCGCGCACGACCTTGCGCACGATGTCCAGCCCGTCGTCGCCCGCGAGGATGATCTCGATCATGCTCGGCGGAATCCAGCGCGCGATTGGCACGATCTCCGAGGCCATGCCGAGATCGAGAATGTCATCGCCGATGATCGCTCCCGTGCGTCCGCCCGGCGGGCGGTCGATGGTGACAAGACGCATGATCGCTTCCCTATTCCGCCGCGGATGACACAACCATCGCCCAGCTTCGATACGTCGCCGCCGCCCAGGCGGCGGACAGCACCACCAGTGCCGCGCCAAACCCCGTCACAGTCCGCGCCAAGCTTCCGGCCGCCGGCATGACCGCGAGCACGACCAGCGGGCTGATGAACTGGCCGAGCCAGAACGCGGCCTGCCACAGGCCGACGCTGCGGCCGCGCTGCTCGAAGCGCAGCTTCGACAGCGCCCAATTGACCAGTGTCGGGATGAGGATGCCGCCGCCGAAGGCCGAAATGACGCCGCCGGCAATGAACACCGGCAGCGATCCCCCGAACGACACGATTATCAATCCCGCGCCCATCAGGACAAAGGACAGGCTGCACGCCAGATTATGCCCATAGCGTGTCAGCGCGACGAAGGCCGCCGAGCCCGAGAGGTTGGCGATGGCACCAGCCGCGCCGGCGAGCCCGATGGTCTGCGGCGAATGGATGCCGATGGCGTTGAACAGAAACCCGTTCTGCACGATGGGAATGTAGAAGCAGATGGCGGCGAACAGCGTCACCGAGCAAATACCGAGGATACCCGCCAGCGGAAATTTCGTGCCGACGACGGTGGCCGGCGGCGGTCGATCGGTCTGCTTCGGCTCGAACAGAATGAAGCCGAGCGGCACCATGATGACGATGCTGAGGAGATACATCCAAAACGGCGTCCGCCAGCCATGCTCACCCAGCGCGCCGCCAACGCCGAGAAAGACGATTGCGGCAATGCCGGAGAATACGATCTGCAGCGCCAGATAGCGCGGCCGTTCGGCGTCGCTGTAATTGTCATTTGAAATGGCAGGTATTGGCGGCGTCCGCCGGATATACTGGCGCGGGGAGAGCGTCATGCGCCTGAGGCAGTTCGACCTGAATTTGCTGGTCGCACTCGAAGCGTTGCTGCGCGAAGCAAGCGTCAGCCGCGCCGCCGATCAGCTTGCCTTCAGCCAGCCGACGATCAGCAACATACTGGCCCGCCTACGCGATTATTTCGGCGATGAATTGCTGGTGCCCGCCGGGCGCTCGCTGAAGCTGACGCCGTTCGGCGAGAGCCTGCGCAAACAGGTCGAGCAGAATCTGGTGGCGACGCGGGCGCTGCTGATGCGCCGGCCCTCGTTCGATCCCGCGGCCGCAACGCAGGAAATCGTGATTCTGGCCTCGACCTATGTCGCGTCGCTGGTGGTGCCCGAGGTTAGCCGCCGCCTCGCCATCGAAGCACCGGGCATGACACCTCGGGTTGCCAGCGGCACCACCGACGCGCAGGTGCTCGGCGCGTTCGACGGCACGCGCATCAGTCTGCTTTCGGTGCCGCCGTTCCGCGCCCATGACGGGCATCCAAGCGAGTTGCTCTTCGAGGAGCCTCTCGTTTTCGTGGTCGCGGCCGACAATAAAAAGGTCGGCAAGAAGCTGACCGTCGATCATCTGCGCCGCCTGCCGCATGTGGTGATCCGCTTCGGCGCCTTTATCGAGACGCCGCATACCAAGTTGCTGCGCGACATAGGTTATGACGGCCGGGTTCCGGTCTATGCCTCGAACTTCGAGCTGCTGCCCGATTTCGTCGCCGGCACCGATCGCGTGGCGCTGGTGCCGAGGACGCTAGCTAAAGCCGCCGCCAAGCGCCTGTCGCTGCGCCTGTTCGACCCGCCGGTGCTAGTGCCAAACTTGGTCGAACTGATTCAGTGGCATACGTCCGTCGCTGACGATCCGGCGCTGCTTTGGGTTAGGCGACTATTACACGATGCCGTCGCGAAATTGACCGCCTAGCCATGTGCTTGAGTGTCACGAGCCTGGCGACCGCATCCGCTCCGCGTAGGCCGCCTTTCTCAAGCGAAAGTTCGGCCCCGATCAATAGCTTCCCCCGTGTGGAGGCCGGAAGCGGAATCGAACCGCTGTACGAGGATTTGCAGTCTGTGAGGGCGCAATTCTCGCGCTGTCTGGAAACGCCTATTTTCAAGCGAAATAAATGACTTAACGCATGATCGTCGGTGTCGGCGTTCTCGCGTAATCTGCCTTTTGCTCGGCGTGATTACACAGGAATTACACTGTGTCTTCGCCGGCTCCCGATCCCACGCGACTTTCGCTTGCGGCGTCCCGACGCGGCCTATTCCTTGACATTGCTGCGGCTCGCGTGGTGAAGATTGCGGCGGTGCTAGAAACACCCTTCTTGAGCGGCCCGCTACCGACACGGCGGTTTTACCTGATACCCGCATTGTCGGGAGTGCGGCGGATACAATAGCCCGTGAGGGCGAAGAAGCCCGCAGGTCTCAAGCCTGTTTCTAGCTCCCGGCGCCAGCGCCGTCCGCTGGCGTGTCAGCAGGGCTAATCCATGACAGCTAAAATCACACGGAGGCAAATCATGTCCACGGCGGCACTCGCATTCACGTCTTTACCGGCAACCGCCGCTCCCGCGCGGCCGCTGCCGATCCGCGCTACGCCGCCTTGCTAGCGCGTTGGCAACAATGGGACGCTCTCATGGTTGAATATTGTCGCGGTACCAACGATCCGCTCATTAGCGCAGAACGCCAGGACGCGCTCGACAACGAACGATATGACCGGCTCGATCCCGAGATTAACTGTGCTGAGGCGGACATCATCGCAATGGTCGAAGCGCTGCCGTCCGGCGATCCCGTCGCGCTGAAGGTGTTGTTAGACATAATCCTGGAGCAGGAAACGGACGAATTTTGGGATGGCGAGGTTCCCTCGCCCCGTTTCGCTTTGCTGATGCGGCTCATCAATGCAGTATCGCCGGACGTGGAATTTTCGACGCTTCGGCGTTCGGCAGATCGGGCGGCATTGCGGCCGATCGTGACCAAGGAGGAATTGGAGGAGGAGGCGCACGCGCGCGTCAATCAGGTCCGGGCCAAACGCGAAGCCGAGGATCGCGCCCAACAAGAGGCCGAGGAGGGGGCCGAACATCGGCTCAAGAAGCTTTCGGCAGATGACCGCCAAGCATACGAACAGGCGATCAAAACGCTTGTGTCGATCACCAGGAGAATGGCGGCGTAGCAAAACATCGCCATCGACGCCGATGCTGAGCCGCGTCGGCGCTG
Organism: Allostellaceae bacterium; assembly: GCA_036510675.1. GTDB lineage: Bacteria > Pseudomonadota > Alphaproteobacteria > ATCC43930 > CGMCC-115725 > JAATGI01. Next base: position 539 of record DATCDN010000047.1, on the reverse strand, counting down.
GCGATGACGGCCGCGAGTTGCGCTCTTCTATGCTGGGGCCGGCCGAACGTCGTGCCGGTGATGCTGCCCGAGCCGTTGGCGAGCGCGCCGGCGCCGACCGCGACAGGACGGCGAACATCGAGGCCGCAGATCGCCCGCGCCGACGGCATAGCGACGCGCGGGATGATCTGAACTGCCGAATGATCCGCCACGTTGGGTGGTGCGGCCGACCGATACCGAGCGCGTGGTCGCGGTCGGCAAGGATGGTGGCCGCCATGCCGTGGCGATGCGTTGGGGCCTGGTGCCCTATTGGGCGGCCGACATCAAGGCGGGCCTCACCACGTTCAACTAGCGGAGCGAGGAAGTCACCGGCAAGCGCGCCTTCGCCGACGCCAGGACGCGCGCCCGATGGCCTTCGCCGGATCGTGCCCCTACGCGTGGTGTAGGAGCGGCTATATCATTGCGGTCTTCGGCGTGTCTGGCCGAGACTGTCAAGCGGCCTGAAGGGGCAGCATGACGGTTTGATCATCGCCGAGTTGAGCGATAGTTTCCAGGGTCAT
>DATCDN010000046.1:0-4834 GCA_036510675.1 Allostellaceae bacterium | reverse complement strand
CTGCGAAAAGCCGCCGAGCGAACCGTCGAGACAACATGGAAACGCATCGGAACCCTGCTCAACGCCTTCTCATCCCAAGAATGCGCCAACTACCTCAGAAACTCCGGATACGCTTCAATCTAGATGGATCAGACTCTAGTGCCGGAGGTGAAGCGCTTCTTCGGCGGCACCGTCATTCTCTCGGGCTCGATCGCGACCGGCGGCGCCATCCTGGCGGCGCGGGCGGCGGGCGCCGATCTTGCCTACATGGGCACGCGCTTTCTCGCTACCGCCGAGGCCAATGCTCCGCCCGACTATAAACGAATGGTGGTGGAGAGTGCCGCCGCCGACATCGTCTACACCAACCTCTTCAGCGGCGTGCTCGGCAATTACCTGAAGCACAGTGTCCGCGCCGCCGGCCTCGATCCCGACGATTTGCCATTGGCCGACAAGAGCAAGATGAATTTCGGCTCCGGCGGCAACAGCGCGGCCAAGGCGTGGCGCGACATCTGGGGCGCGGGGCAGGGGGTCGGCAGCATCGACGACCTGCCGCCGGTGGCGGAACTGGTCGCCCGGCTCGAGGCCGAATATCGCGCGGCGCGCGCCGCACTCTGATCTTCGCGTGGCGAAGGCCGGTTGCGCCAAGGACGGAACCGAGTAAGCTGCCGCCCGCGCCCATTTTGGGGCGGTTCGCGCGGGCTGGGGCATGGGTAACACTGTCGAGGACGGGCCGATCGAAACGGCGGGGGGAACAAGACAAAAGCCGGTCGCGGCGTGGCTGGGCGAGGCCGGGTTCGGCGCCGAGATGCCGCCGCTGGCGGAATCGGTCGGGTTCCTCGTCCGCATCATCCAGTTACAAACGTTCCAGCTATTTTACCGGCGCTTCGAGGCGACGGGGCTCAGTATCGGCGCGCTGACGACGCTGGGCGCCATTCATGCCAATCCCGGCATCCGGCACGGCGTGCTGGCCGACGCGCTGATGATCAAGCGGCCCAATTTCACCAAAGTGATCAACGGCCTCGAACTCGAGGGGCTGATCACCCGCGAAGCGACACGCGGCGACAAGCGCACCACCGCGCTGCTCGTCACCAAGAAGGGCCTCCGCAAGCTGGAGGCGATGCGCGCGGCGTTGATCGCCTATCATGAGGAAATGGTCGCGACGCTGGGGCCGGCCGAGCGCGAGGTGCTGGTTGATTTGCTTCAGCGCCTGTCCCGCCATCTGCAATCGCTGCTCGATCCGCCGCTGGCCTAGCAAAAGTCAGAAGGCGCGGTTCAACGACACCCCCGAGGTCGCGCCGGTGGTTATCGGCTCGGTCGTCATGCGGAACAGGTCGAGATATTTCTGCCAATCGACGGTCTGGGCGGTCGGCACGAAGATCAAATCCTTGTCGCGCAGCCGCAGGCGCGCCGAATAGAAAATCCCCGACGCGGTCTTGAGATCGATCTTATAGATGACCGGCACCAGCCCGTCGCCGGCTGCGGTGCCGGGCGGCGCCGGCGCGATGATGCGATCCGCCGGCACGGCGCGCAGCACCGCCGGAAACTCGTCGCGGAACAGAAACACGGCGCGGCTGTCCGCCTGCGCATCGCGCAGCCCGCCGGCGCGCGCGATCGCCTGCGCCAGGCTCGTGTCATCGACCGCCAGCGAATAGGCGCCGGGCCGCGCCACCGCGCCTTCGATCAGGACGCCGCGCGGGTTCAGCGACAAATCCAGATAATCGCCCGGCAGGGCATGAAGATCGTCCCGCGGATGGCGCACCAGGTCGGAGAGGCGGATCGCGGTTTGCCGGTCGCCGCGCGTCAGCATAAGGATGGTATCGCTGGCGAGACCGGTTGAGCCGCCCGCCATCGCGATCAATTGCAACAGGGTCTCGCTCGCCGGCGTCAGGGCATAGCGGCCGGGCGTCTTGATGGCGCCCGTGACCGTCACGACGTTGCTGGCATTGGTCGCGACCGACAGCAGAATTTGCGGCCGCGCGCCCTTGCCGCGCAGCCGGCGCGCGACCGCGCGGCCCGCCGCCGCCGGCGTTAATCCCGCGACATGCACGATGCCGGCGAACGGCACCACGATGTCGCCGGCGCGATCGACGGTCGCGTTCGGCAACGTGACCCGGTTGGTGCCGTAGGTCATGGGCTGCGCCGCCGAGGGCGCGAACAGCTCATCGATGCCGGATTCGAAAACCGTGATGGCGAGCCCGTCACCCGGACCGATGCGCGGCGCGACCGCTCCGCTATCGTGAAAAAAGTCGCGCAAGCCATGACGCGGAACCGCCGTCATGGCATCGATGACGCTGGCATCGACATCGACCAGCGTGAAGCCATAGCGCCGTGCCGACCGGCTTTCGTCGATCACCTCCTTCACCAGCGGCCCGCCGGTGGGGATGATGTCGCAGCCCGCTAAATAAAGCGCGGCGCACGCGGCCAGCACCGCCACCCGCCAGAACGATCGCGTTCCCCGCATCCCCGACCCGATGGCGCCGATCAGGTCTCGGCGACGAAGCGGTTGCGCAGCGTGCCGATGCCGGTGATCTCGATCTCGACCAGATCGCCGGCCTTGAGATCGGGCGAGACGCCGTCCGTCCCCATCCACATCACATCGCCGGGCCACAGCGTCAGATATTGCGACATCGCGGCGATGAAGCGCGCGACGCCGAACAGCATGTCGTTGGTGCGGAAATGGGTGCGCACCGCGCCGTTGAGGCGGACATTGGTTTGCATCGCATCGAGATCGGCCGCGGTCTCGATCCACGGCCCCATCGGCTTGAACGTGTCGGTGTTCTTGGAGCGCCAGAAGGTACTGTCGTTGCGCTGCCAAGTGCGCTCGCTGACATCGTTGCCGATGGTGTAGCCGAAGACGCAGGACAGTGCCTCGGCCTCCGACAGATGCTTCGCCTTCTTGCCGATCACGGCGACCAGCTCGCCCTCGTAATGCACTTTTTCGGTGGCATCGCGCGGAATCACGACGTTCTCGTCATGCGCGATCAGCGCGTTCTGGGCGCGATAGCCGATTTCCGGCCGCGCCGGAATGTCGGGCACGATTCCGTTCTTGTCGGCGGCCTCGGTCAGATGCTTCACATAGTTTCGGCCCGCGCAATAGAAGGTGCGTGGGATCAGCGGCACCTCGATTTTTACATCGGCCAGCGCGTGCGTGCGCCCGGCCTTGTCCCAGGCGCCCAGCGCATCGCCGCGTGTCTCGATGATGCGGTCGCCCTCAAGGATGCCCCAACTCGTGTGGTCGCCGGCGGTGAATTTTATCCAACGCATATTACTTCCAATCGCCGATGGTGGGGCGGGGCAGGCCCAGATTCTCGCGCAGGGTCGGGCCGGCGTAATCCTGATGGTAGAGCTTGCGCCGCTGTAATTCGGGAATGCCGTGGCGGACAAAATCCGCGTAGGCGCCGGGTACATGCGTCGCCGCGACGACGAACCCGTCGCAATGCCGATCGACGAACATATCCTCCAGCGCGTCGGCGACTTCCTTGGGGCCGCCGACCACCGCGTCGGTGACCTTGCCGCGATGATTAATCGTGATGAAATCGCGCGTCGTCGGATTCTTCTTGCCGCTGGCCTGGATCACGCTGTCGCGGATGGTCAGCATCCCGGAGAAGCTGGCCAGTTCTTCGTCGGTCAAGGGATCGTCCATATCCTTCGTGGCGAAATCGAAATTGACGCCTTCGGCGAGCAGCGAGAGCTGGTCGATTTCCAGCGGCAGTTTTTCGATCTCGGCCATCTTGTCCTCGGCTTCGCTCTTGCTGGCGCCGCAGACGATGGTGATGGCGTTGCAGATCGAGACGTGATCGGGATCGCGTCCGCAATTCGCCACTTCCTCGCGCAGGCTGGCATAGATTTCCTTTGCCCGGCGCGCATTGCCGCCGGAGGAAAACACCACCTCCGCCCAGCGCCCGGCGAAGCGCTTGCCGCGGCCGCTCTGTCCCGCCTGGATGATGACGGGATGGCCCTGTTCGGAGCGCGGCACGGTGAACGGCCCGCGCGAGTGATAGAATTGGCCGGTATGGTCGAGCCGGCGGACCTTCTTGGGATCGGCGAAGCGCCCGCTTTTCTTGTCGACGATCAGCGCGTCATCGTCCCAGGCATCCCAATGGCCGAGCACGATTTCCATGAATTCGTCGGCGCGGTCATAGCGCAGATCGTGCGGAATATGCTCGGTGCGGCCCATGTTCAGCGCCTCGCCGTCATTGACCGAGGTCACGACATTCCACGCCGCGCGGCCGTGAGTCATCAGATCGATGGTGGCGAAGGTGCGCGCGATGTCGAACGGCTCGAAATAGGTGGTCGAGCCGGTGGCGCCGAGGCCGAGGCGCGTCGTCACCGCCGCCATCGCCATCATCACCGGGATCGGATCCATCTTCACGCAGCGAATGCCGTATTCGACGGTATGCGCATGGTCGTTGCCATAGCGGTCTGGCATCGCCAGCCGGTCGTCGAAAAAGGCGAGATGGAACTTGCCCGCCTCGAGGACGCGGGCGATCTCCTGATAATATTCCGGCGCCATGAAATCGGTGCGCGACTCGGGATGGCGCCACGAGCTCGGAATATTGGTGCAGTTCTGCGCCTGCAGGAAGCCGACCATCACCATCTGCCGGTTCATGCGGTCCATCTTCCGCCTTCGGCCCGATGGTAAAAACCGGCGCCATACCGGCGAAAGCCGGCGACTGTGTTGGGTGTCAAGCATGCAGGTGGTTGGGTTGGAATATTTGGTCGCTTTTGGCGAGGGTATTCGCGACGATCAAGAGTTTTCGAGCGGCGGCGATGATCGCTACCTTCGCGGGTTTGCCGGCTTGGCGCATGGCGAGATAATTTTTGCGGGCGAGCGGGTTTGCCCTGCAAGAGGCGA
>DATCDN010000045.1:0-23088 GCA_036510675.1 Allostellaceae bacterium | reverse complement strand
GCTCAGGATCGCAGCCGCTACCGCATAAAGCACCGAACCGGCCGCCCAAATCCAACCGCGCCCCCGCCGGCACACTATCGCTCGGCCTTTCAACACCCCACCGCGCCCAAAACCAGAATCCTTCACACGCTCGGAAGCCGGGGGACGCACGGAAAATTTGGCGCCCTTCCGTTGAGGCGTCAGTCCGGCTAAAGTTTGGCCATGGCGAGACTGACCATCCGCATCGACCTGCCGCCGTCGGGCCAACTCGGCCCAGGCAAGGCGCGTCTTCTGGAATTGATCGGCGAGACCGGATCGATCTCGGCGGCGGGCCGCGCGCTGGAAATGTCCTATCGCCGCGCCTGGCTGCTGGTCGATGCCCTGAACCATACGTTCCGCGAACCGCTGGTCAGCACCATGCTGGGCGGCAAGGCCGGCGGCGGCGCCCGTCTGACCCCCTTCGGGCGCGAGGTGCTGCTGCATTATCGCCGGCTGGAAGCGCGCGCCGCCTCGGCCTGCAAACCGCAACTCGTGGCGCTGGAGGCGGCGCTCGCCAAGCCCGCCGGCGGCACCGCGCCGCGCCCGGTGGCCAAGGACCCCGACCTCGAGGAATAGCGCCGCGCGCTATCGCCCGTGGAGGCGCGCCGTGGCGCGATTATTGAGATATTCCCCGCCGACCAACGTGATCAGCGACAGCGCCACCGAAATGATGACGAGGCGCAGCGCCGCGGCATCGCCACCGGGCACCTGGGTGAAGGTATAAATCGCCAGCGGCAGGGTCCGCGTCTCGCCGGGAATGTTGGAGACGAAGGTGATGGTGGCGCCGAACTCGCCCAGCGAGCGGCCGAACGACAGCAGCACGCCGGTCACGATGCCCGGCGCCATCAGCGGCAGGGTAATACTGGCGAAAATCCGCCAGCGCCCGGCCCCGAGCGTCGCCGCCGCCGCCTCCAGCCGGCGATCGACCGCCTCGGCGGAAAGGCGGATCGCGCGCTCCATCAAGGGAAAGCCCATCACCCCCGCCGCGATCGCGGCGCCGGTCCAGCGAAAGGCGAAGCTGATATCGAGCGCGCGATAGAGCCAGCCGCCGATCACCCCGTTGCGCCCCAAGAGGATCAGCAGGAAGAACCCGGTCACCACCGGCGGCAGGATCAGCGGCAATTGCACGATGCTTTTGACGATGCTCTTGCCGGGAAAGTCGAGCCGCGCCAGCGCCAGCGCCACCGCGATGGCAAAGGGCAGGCTGACCGCCATCGCGGTGCCCGCCACCTTGAGGCTCAGCAGCAGGATCTGGATTTCTTCCCCGGTCACGGCCGCAGGTTAGTGCAGGATCGGCCGAAATTGAATTGGCTTTACCCTTTCCCCCTCTCCGCCCTTTTGGGAGGAGAGGGAGGGGCCCGCGCCGTCAGGCGCGGGAGGGTGAGGTGGGCCTGCTCGGCGATTCCCCCACCTCACCCTGCCCTCTCCGCCCGGGGGCGGAGAGGGAAACGTTCTTCAGGGTAATACCGTAAAGCCCTGTTTCACGAACGCCGGCTTGGCGGCGGGGGATTCGAGGAAGGTCAGGAATTTTTGCGCCTCGGCATCCCGGCTCGCGGTGGTGAGCGCGATCGGATAGATGATCGGCTTGTGACTGTCCGCGGGGAAGGCGCCGACGATCGTGACGTTCTTGTCGGCGGCGGCATCGGTGGCATAGACGATGCCATAGGGCGTCTCGCCGCGATCGACGAACAGCAGCGCGCCGCGCACATTCTCGGCGCTGGCCACCTTGTCCTTGACGCTGTCCCAGACGCCGAGCTTTTGCAGCGCCTCCTTGCCGTATTTGCCGGCCGGCACCGCGCTGGGGTCGGCCATGGCGAGGCGGCCGTCCTTCAGGAGGCCCTTGAGATCGAAGCCCGGCTTGATGGCGACCGGCGCCGGATGGGCCGAGGTCTGCCCGATCAGCACGATGGCATTGCCGAGGAAATTCTTGCGGGTGCCGGCGGCGATCAGCTTGTGCTTGGCGACATCGTTCATCCAATCGAGATCGGCCGAGATGAAGAGGTCGGCACCGGCGCCATTTTCGAGCTGCTTCGCCAGCGCCGACGAGGCGGCATAGGACGCCACCACCTTGCCGCCGCCCGCCTTCGCATAGGCGGCGATGGCATCATCCAGCGCGTTCTTGAGACTGGCGGCGGCGAACACGATGACATCCTTGGCCATCGCCGGCCGCGGCGCCAGACCCGCACCGCCAACCAGCACCGCCAGCGCCACCACCGCGAACCGCGCCGAAAACCGCCCACCAAACCGTACCGCCATCACCGCCTCCCGCTATATCCAGAAGAATATATATTCCGCAGGATATGGCGGAATCGGGCGCGGTCAAGGGTCAGGGTGGATCGGGGACGCGAGCGCGAGCCGGAGCGGTGCCGCCGCCTCGGCGGCAGCACCGAGATAGAGTGACAGGTTGGCCAGCGCGTCGGCCACCGGCGCGGTGGCCGGATCGGGCGCGGGCGCGAGCGCCGCCAGCCGGTCCAGCGCGCGAAGCTCGGCCGCCAGCTCGGCGGCCTTCACCGTCTGATAGAGTTCGGCGGCCTCGCCGTTGCTCTGGAGATGGCGCCGCACCACCCGCAGCGGCGCGATGACCGCGCGCCGCCAGGGTTCCGCCAGCGCCGCCGCCGCCGCGAGATCGGCCGCGGTGAGGCGGCCGCGTCCGCTACACCCGATCCAGCATGCGAACAAAATCAGGATGACATCGAACCCGTGCCGGTCCTGAAGCGCGAGACAGGCGGCCGCCACCCCTGGCCGGGCATAAAAATCCACCGCGAAGCGCCGCAGCGCGTCAGGCGGCGGCTCGGAATCGGGTTCGGTCCGGCTCACATTCGCCACTGGTATATGCTATAAGGAACGCGAACGAAGGGTGCGCATGGATCTCGATGCCGAAGCGCTGAAGGCGAAGATCGTCGAACTCCGAAACGAGCATCGCGCGCTCGACGAGGAAATCGCCAAGACCGACCGAGCCGGCCCCGAGGGGTTGCGCTCGCAGCGCCTGAAGCGCCGCAAGCTCGCCCTCAAGGACCAGATCGCCAAGCTCGAAAGCCAGTTGCTGCCCGATATTATCGCCTAAACCCTATTCCTCGCCCTCGACGGCGGCGGGATAGGCATGGTGATAGCGCGCGTCGGTCGCGATCCATTCGACCGCCTTGCGCACGATCGGGTCGAAGCCCTCGCCGCCCTTGTTCAGTAGGGCGATGATGCTGTCGCGCATGCGCGGGTCCCAGTATTTTTTCAGATGGTCGGCGGTATCCGCCACCGCCTGCTCCTGGGGCCGATGCTGGAAGAATTTCGCGATCTGATTGGCGTTGTAGACAAGCTTGACGTCAGGCGACATGGTCGGCCACCGGTTGAAGAAGGCGTTCGGGCCGGGTGAAAACCTCGAACCCGTCGTCGCGGGCGACGCCGATCAGCGTGATGCCCGCCTCGTCGGCAAGACGGATCGCCAGCGCCGTCGGCGCCGACACCGCCACCATCACCCGCGCGCCCATGATGGCGATCTTCTGCACCAGCTCGATCGAGACCCGGCTGGTCAGCAGCACCATGCCGCTGGCGGGGGCGATGCCGCGCCGGGCCAGCGCCCCGGCCAGCTTGTCCAGCGCATTGTGGCGGCCGACATCCTCGCGCACCACGGCCAAGCCGTGGCGCGGCTCCCAAAAGGCGGCGGCGTGAATCGCCCGGGCGACGCGATTGAGCGGTTGCGCCGCGCCCAGCGCTTCGATCGCGGCGGCGATCTGGGCCGGATAGAAGGTCAGCCCGTCGGCGACCCGGGGCAGCGCCCGCATCGCCTCGCTCAGGCTCTCGATGCCGCACAGGCCGCAGCCGCTGGGCCCCGTCATGTGGCGCCGGCGCGCCGTGAACGCCGCCCGGCGCGCCGCGACCAGATCCATGCGCAGCTCAATGCCGAGATCGGTGCTGACGGTTTCGATGGTGCCGATGTCGGCGGGGTCGCCGATCAGGCCCTCCGCCAAGCTGAAGCCGACGGCGAAATCCTCGAGATCGGCCGGGGTCGCCATCATCACCGCATGGGTCATGCGGTCATAGGTGAAGGCGATTGCGGTCTCCGCCGGCACCACGCGCTCGCCCGCCGCGAACACCCCGTCGCGATAGGCGAGACGTTTGACGCGGACAATCGGCTCTGGCGTCGGAGTTGGTTCAGCCATGTCGTGCGCCCCTCGACAGGCGCTGCGCGCCAGCTCGGGGTGAGGAAAATTTTTTACCGCACCAGGGTTCCTCATCCCGAGCGCGCAGCGCGGCGATAGCCGAGCGAGCAGTCGAGAGACGCACCGCCATCATTCCGCCGCCGGCACCGCCTCGGCGATGCGGCGGCTTTGGCGGGCCTGGGCATCGTATTTGCGCTGCCATTCGCTGGGGCCGTTGGAGGGCGCGACCTGCACCGCCGTGACCTTGTATTCGGGACAGCTCGTCGCCCAGTCGGCGAAGTCGGTGGTGACGACGTTGGCCTGGGTGTCGGGATGGTGGAAGGTGGTGTAGACCACGCCCGGCGCCACCCGCTCCGTCACCTTGGCGTGCAGGCTGGTCTCGCCGGAGCGGCTGGCGAGCCGCACCCAATCGCCGTCGCGGATGCCGCGCTGTTCGGCATCGTGGGGGTGAATCTCCAGCCGATCCTCGTCATGCCACAGCACATTCTCGGTGCGCCTTGTCTGCGCGCCGACATTATACTGGCTGAGGATGCGGCCGGTGGTCAGCAGCAGCGGAAAGCGCGGCCCGGTCTTCTCGTCGGTCGGGATGAATTCCGTGATCAGGAAATTGCCCTTGCCGCGAACGAACATGCCGACATGCATGATCGGCGTGCCGTTCGGCGCCTTATCGTTGACCGGCCACTGCATCGCGCCTTCCTTGTCCAGCCGCTCGAACGTCACGCCGGCGAAGGTCGGGGTCAGGCGCGCGATCTCGTCCATGATCTGCGAGGGATGGGTATAGCGCATCGGATAGCCGAGCGCGTTCGACAGAAGCTGGGTGATCTCCCAGTCGGCATAGCCGTTCTTCGGCTCCATCGCCTTGTGGACCATGCCGATGCGCCGCTCGGCATTGATGAAGGTGCCGTCCTTTTCGAGAAAGGTCGATCCCGGCAGGAAGACATGCGCGTAATTCGCGGTCTCGTTCAGGAACAAATCCTGCACCACGACGCATTCCATCGCGGCGAGGCCGGCGGCGACATGCTTGGTGTCGGGATCGGACTGGAGAATGTCCTCGCCCTCGATGTAGAGGCCCTTGAACGAGCCCTCGACCGCGGCATCGAGCATGTTGTTGATGCGCAGGCCCGGCTCGGGGTCGAGATGCACGCCCCAATCCTGCTCGAACGATGCTCTGGTCTTGTCGTCCGACAGATGGCGATAGCCGGTCAGCTCGTGCGGGAATGAGCCCATGTCGCACGAGCCCTGGACATTGTTCTGGCCGCGCAGCGGATTGACCCCGACCCCGCGCCGCCCGATGTTGCCGGTCGCCATCGCGAGATGGGCCATGCCCATTACCGCCGTGGTGCCTTGGCTATGCTCGGTGACGCCCAGCCCGTAATAGATCGCGCCGTTGCGGGCGCCGGCGAACAGCCGCGCCGCCGCGCGAATCTCCGCCGCCGGCACTTTCGTGTATTGGGCCGCCGTCTCCGGGCTGTTCTCCGGCCGCCGGATGAACGCCGACCATTCCGTGAAGGCCTGGAGGTCGCAGCGCTCACGCACGAAGGTCTCGTCCACCAGCCCCTCGGTCACCACGACATGCGCCAGCGCGTTCAGCATCGCGACATTGGTGCCCGGTAGCAGCGGCAGATGATATTGCGCCTCGACATGCGGCGTGCGCACCAGATCGGTGCGGCGCGGATCGATCACGATCAGCTTGGCGCCCTGGCGCAGCCGCTTTTTCATCCGCGAGGCGAACACCGGATGCGCGTCGGTCGGATTGGCGCCGATCACGATGATGACGTCGGCATCGTCGACCGAATCGAAATCCTGGGTGCCGGCCGAGGTGCCGAAGGTCTTGCTGAGCCCGTAGCCGGTCGGCGAATGGCACACCCGCGCGCAGGTATCGACATTGTTGTTGCCGAAGGTGGCGCGAACCATCTTCTGCACCAGATAGGCCTCCTCGTCGGTACAGCGCGACGAGGTGATGCCGCCGATCGCGCCGCGCCCATATTTTTTCTGGATGCGGGTGAATTCGGACGCGGTGTGGGCGATCGCCTCTTCCCAGCTGGTCTCGCGCCACGGATCGGTGATGCTGGCGCGCACCATCGGCTTCAGGATGCGGTCGGGATGGTTGGCATAGCCCCAGGCGAACCGGCCCTTGACGCAGCTATGGCCGTGATTGGCCTTGCCGTCCTTCCACGGCACCATGCGCACCACCTGGTCGCCCTTCATCTCGACCTTGAAGTTGCAGCCGACGCCGCAATAGGCGCAGGTCGTCACCACCGAATGCTCCGGCGGCCCCATCTCGATATAATTCTTCTCGAGGAGACTGCCGGTCGGGCAGGCCTGGACGCAGGCGCCGCACGAGACGCATTCGGAGCTGAGAAAATCCTCGTCCATGCTGGCGGCGATACGCGAGGCGAAGCCGCGGCCATCGACAGTCAGCGCGAAGGTGCCCTGTACCTCGTCGCAGGCGCGCACACAGCGCGAGCAGACGATGCATTTCGCCGGATCGAAGGTGAAATAGGGGTTGGATTCGTCCTTCGCGGCGGCAAGGTGATTGGCGCCCGGCGCGTACCGCACCTCGGTCAAGCCGGTGGCGCGAATCATCTCCTGCATTTCACTGGGGCCGTCCGCCGCCTGGGCAAGGTCCGCCGCCGGAAAATCGGAGGCGTAGAGCTCCATCACGTTGCGGCGAATCTTGGTCAGCCGCTCATTCTGGGTCGTCACCACGATGCCTTCCGCCACCGGTGTGGTGCAGGAGGCCGGCAGGCCGGCGCGGCCCTCGATCTCCACGAGGCAGATGCGGCACGAGCCGAAGGCATCGACCATGTCATAGGCGCACAGCTTCGGCACCTTGATGCCGGCTTCCATCGCCGCCCGCATGATCGAGGTGCCGGCCGGCGCGGTGACCCGCACGCCATCGATGGTGAGCGATACGGTCACCGCCGCCGTCGAGGCCGGCGTGCCGTAGTCGATTTCTTCGACGAGAGACATGGAACGCTCCTAGGCCGCCTTCGCGGCGAGCCCGAAATCCTCGGGAAAATGGGTCAGCGCGCTCATCACCGGGTAGGGCACGAAGCCGCCCAGCGCGCACAGCGAGCCGAATTTCATGGTGTCGCACAGTTCGGCCAGCAGCGCGGCATTGGCCTCGCGCCGGTCGCCATTGACGATCCGGTCGATGACTTCCATCCCGCGCACCGAGCCGACGCGGCACGGGGTGCATTTGCCGCAGGATTCGACCGCGCAGAATTCCATCGCGAAGCGCGCCATCCTCGCCATATCGACACGGTCATCGAAGACGACAACCCCGCCATGGCCAATGAGGCCGCCCTTGGCGGTAAACGCCTCGATATCGAAGGGCGTGTCGAACAAATCACGCGGGAAATAGGCGCCCAGCGGGCCGCCGACCTGAACCGCGCGCACCGCCCGGCCCGATTTCGTGCCGCCGCCGATCTCGTCGACGATTTCGCCCAGGGTCAGGCCGAAGCCGGTCTCGAACAGGCCCGGATATTTGACGTTGCCGGCGAGCTGGATCGGCATCGTGCCGCGCGACCGGCCCTGGCCGAAATTCATATAGGCGTCGGCGCCGTTGGCCATGATCCACGGCACCGAGGCCAGCGAGACCACATTGTTGATGATTGTCGGCTTGCCGAACAGGCCCTTATGCGCGGGCAGCGGCGGCTTGGCGCGGACCTGGCCGCGCTTGCCTTCGAGACTGTCCAGCATCGACGTCTCTTCGCCACAGACATAGGCGCCCGCGCCCTCGCGAATCTCGAGATCGAAATCGAACGTCGAACCGAGAATGCCGGCGCCCAGAATACCCGCGGCCCGCGCGCGGTCGATGGCGCGCCGCAGTACATGGATCGAGTGCGGATATTCGGAGCGGATATAGACGAAGCCCTTGGTCGCGCCGACCGAGACGCCCGCGATCGCCATGCCTTCAATTAACGTATAGGGGTCGCCTTCCATGATCATGCGATCAGAATAGGTACCGCTGTCGCCTTCATCGGCATTGCAGCAGATATATTTTTGCGCGCCCGGCGTATCGAGCACGGTTTTCCACTTGATCCCGGTCGGGAAGCCGGCGCCGCCGCGGCCGCGCAGGCCCGATTTGGTAACGAGATCGACCGTCGCCGCCGGCCCGAGCGACAAGGCCTTCTCCAACCCGACCCATCCGCCATGGGCGCGGTAATCGTCGAGATCGAGGCGATCGACGATGCCGCAGCGCGCGAAGGTCAGGCGCGACTGGCGCTTGAGGAACGGAATCTGCTCGGGATCGCCGATCCGCAGGGGGTGCGGCTTGCCGTCGAGCATGCCGGCGTCGAGCAGGCCCGCGATATCGCCGACCGCGACCGGACCATAGGCGATGCGGCCCTGCGGGCTCGCGACCTCGATCAGCGGCTCCAGCCAGTAGAGGCCGCGCGACCCGGTATGGGCAAAATCCGCCTCGATGCCGCGCTGGCGCAGCGCCAGCACCAGCGCCTCCTCGACATCGGCGGAGCCCATGCCCAGCGCCGCCGCGTCGCGCGGGATATAGAATTTTGCCTTGGTCATGCCGCGCGCACCCCGTCGATCAGCGCGTCGAGCTTGGCATTGTCCAGTCCGCCATAGACCTTGCCGTCGATCATCGCCGAGGGCGAACAGGCGCACAGGCCGAGGCAATAGACCGCCTGCAGCGTGACGCGGCCGTCGGTGGTGGTCTCGCCCCAGCCGACCCGCAATTTATCCTGCGCATGCCGATGCAGATCGTCCGCGCCCATCGCCTGGCAGGATTCGGCGCGGCACAGCTTCACGACATGCCGGCCCGCCGGCTCGTGGCGGAAATCATGATAGAAGGTGACGACGCCATGAATCTCGGCGCGGCTGAGGTTGAGCACCTGCGCGATCATCGGCACCGCGTCGCGCGGCACATGACCGAAGGCGCGTTGCAGCGCGTGCAGGATCGGCAGGGCCGCGCCATCCTGGCTCGCCTCGGCGGCAATAATCTCGGCGCCGCGCGCCGGGTTCCATGGTTCATAAGCGGGCATGAGCATCCAATCGGGTTATCCGATCATTCTGGTGATAACTTAGCGGTAAATGGGGCTAATTCAATAAAGCGTAATCGTCAAATGATAGAAATTCTCTATCAATCCCACTTTTCTGCCCACCCTTCTTCCCCTCTCCTCCCATTCGGGAGGAGAGGGAGGGGCCCATCGCAACGCGATGGGAGGGTGAGGTGGGCATGTGAGGTGGGCACGTTCGGCGATTCCCCCACCTCACCCCACCCTCTCCGCCCCCAAGGGCGGAGAGGGTGAAAAATGATCCAGCTCGATCGCCACCTTGAACGCCTCGGCGACCAGGGCGGCGCTGACGGGTGCCATCGGCTCGCGGTTCGGCACCACCAGCCCGACCGTGTGCACCGCACTGGGCTCGACGATGGGAATGGCGCGCACCGCGCCGGTAAGCCCCAGCGTTTCCGCCAGAATCGCCGGCATGACGCTGGCCCAGCGGCCGGTTCGCACATGCGAGAACAACAGGATCATCGAGTTCGATTCGAGGGTCGGCGTCTCGCCCAGGCCGCCGGTTTCGCGCAGCAGCCGGTCGATGATGCGACGGTTCTGCATGTCCGGGGTCAGCAGGCACAACGGGATGCGCGCGACCTCGGCCCACGTTACTTGGGCGCGGTTGCCCAACGGCGAATCCGCCGCGATCATCAGCCGATAGCGCTCGCGATAGAGCGGCACCGAGCGCACCCGGCCCAGCGGCTCATTGTCGAGATAGGTGATGCCGGCATCGATTTCGAGATTGTCGAGGGCGTTCAGCACCTCGATCGATGAATTCGAGAGGATGGTGAAGCGCACCTCGGGATGCTTGGCGCGAAACGGCGTGGTGAGGGCGGAGACCATGGCGAGGGCGGTCGGGATCGCGGCGATGCGCAAATGGCCGACCAGATGCCCTTGTTTCAGCGCGCGCACCTCTTGCCGCATGGCGCGGGTGTCCCCGACGATGCGCTTGGCCCAATCCAGCACCCGCTCGCCCTCGGGGGTCAGGCCGAGATAGCGGGCACTGCGATTGACCAGCAGCAGCCCCAGCCCCGCCTCGAGCTGCTTGATGCCAGCGGACAGGGTCGGCTGGGTGACGCCGCACGCCTCGGCGGCGCGGCCGAAATGCCGCTCCCGCGCCAGCGCCAGCAGGAATTCGAGCTTGTCGATCACGCTTTAATATCCGCGACCAGCCGCGACCGTAGGCCGTGTGTCGAGACGCCATGCCTCATGTTAAAGCTTGCCATAGGCGCGCCGATCGGCCTCGCTGTCCCACTCGATGAAGGTCGTGAAGCGATTGTCCAGAATGACAACGGACGTTTTGGTCAAAATCACGCGATCACCCTCGATCGCATAGGCGATTTCATCGCCAGCCTTGATCCGCAGGGCGATCCGTACCGCTTGCGGTATCGTCGTCCGCGCCTTGCCGGTGATCTTGCTGGTGATCACCGCGCGCCGAACCACATGCGGCGGAACAGGCCGTCCCGTCGGCCGAACTGGTGATAAAGCGCGGCCAGCACATGCAACAGAATCAGCGCCGCGAGCAGCAGCGCCAGATAGCCATGGGCGACGCGCGGCGGATAGATCGAGAAGGTCGGCGGCAGGTGGCCGGTGTGGCCAAACAAAACCGGCCCGATTCCGGCCATGATCGCGGTCGCGAAACCGCTGGCGACCATCAAGAGGACGAGCAGGTAAAACCCATAATGGGTGATGGGGGCGAGCCGGTCGAGCGCCGGATACCCGGTCGTCGCCGGCGCCGGCCTCGCGCTGGCCAGCCGCACGATGAAGCGGATCAGCATCAGGACGAAGATCACCGCCCCGACGATCAGATGCACCTTGAGGATGCCGAGCTTCGTCGGGTCGGCGTTGGGCGTCGCCGCCAGCACGAAATACCCCACCGCCAATTGCGCGACGATCAGGGCGGCGAGCAGCCAGTGCAGCGTCACCAACAGCGGATGATAGCGGGTCACGGTTGCAACGGTCATGTCAGCCCCCCGATGACGCGCTCCGACATCTCAGCATAACGCCGCCGCGTCCGGATCGAAGGAAAATCGAGATCGTGGATCATCGGCGCCAATCTTCGCCCCGCGCCCAGACTTAATCGTGAATCGTCGATGAAACGATTGCCCGCGCCCGGAACGGGATGTCATGGTGACGTGTTTAATCAACCCTTAAGGAAGCCTGCCGTGCCGGCGCAATTTCGAGACAAACAAGAAACCGCGCCCGGTTTTGGTCGCCGGCGTTTTTTCCCGCTGCTCGCCCTCGGTCTGGCCGGCTTCGCCACGTCGGGGGCGACCCCGGCGATATTCGACGTGCGCTCCTTCGGCGCGACCGGCAACGGCAAGACCGTCGATACGCCGGCGGTTAACCGGGCGATCGCGGCGGCGGCCGGCGCCGGGGGCGGCATCGTGCATTTCCCGGCGGGCGTCTATGCCTGCCACTCGATCCGCCTGAAGAGCTTGGTTTCGCTCTATCTGGAGCGAGGCGCGACCGTCATGGCGGCGCCGGTCGGCGGCTTCGACGCGGCCGAGCCGGCCGCGCCCTGGGCGATGTATCAGGATTTCGGCCATAACCACTTCCACAACAGCCTGATCTGGGGCGAGGGCGTCCGCGATGTCGCGATCCTGGGGCCGGGCCTGGTCTGGGGAAAAGGCCTGAGCCGGGGCGAGGTGACCGAAGGCGGTCTGCCGTCGTGCAAGACACCCGGCGCCGCCAACAAGACCGTCGCCCTAAAGAACTGCCGCAACGTCACCTTGCGCGATTTCTCAATCCTCGCGGGCGGCCATTTCGGCATCCTCGCCACCGGCGTCGACAATTTGACCATCGACGCTCTTAAGATCGACACCAACCGCGACGGCATGAACATCGATTGCTGTCGCAACGTCACCGTATCGAACTGCGTGGTGAACTCGCCGACGGACGACGGTATCTGCTTGAAAAGCACGTTCGCGCTCGGCGAGGCGCGCGCCACCGAGAACGTCACCGTCAGCAATTGCTACGTCACCGGCGGCTACCAACTCGGCTCGATGCTCGATGGCGGCCTCAAACGGCGCGCGGTCGCCGAGCAGGCGACGGGGCGGATCAAGCTCGGCACCGAGTCGAACGGCGGCTTCAAGAACATCACGATCAAGGATTGCGTCTTCGAGAGTTGCCGGGGGGTCGCGCTGGAAACCGTCGATGGCGGCGCGTTGGAGGACGTTACCGTCTCCGGCATCACCATGCGCGATATTCGCAACGCGCCGTTCTTCCTGCGCCTCGGCGCCCGTCTGCGCGCGCCGTCGGGGACGCCGGTCGGAACGCTGCGGCGGGTCACCATCAGGGATCTGACCTGCCACGGGCCGGTCAATACCATGCCGGCGATCGTCACCGGCATTCCCGGCCATCCGATCGAGGACATCGTCGTGCGCGACGTCTATCTGATGCAGCGGGGCGGCGATCCCAAGAAACTGGCCGGCGTCATTCCGCCCGAGGAGAAGAACCTCTATCCCGAGCCGATGCTGTTCAAGCCGCTGCCCGCGCAGGGGCTGTTCGCGCGCCATGTTAGGAACCTCGAGATCAGCCACGTCGAATTCGTCGCGGCGATTCCCGACTCGCGGCCCGTCATCTGGCTCGCGGACGTGAAAGGCGACCGTTTCACCGGGGTCACGATGTCGGCGGCAACCGCCACGGCGATCTACCGGCTGGACTAACCAGCCAAAACGGTGCCCCTCCGTGACGGCGCCCCGAACCCGATTCAGCGAATTTCGCTACCTTTACCGGCCCCGCTGGTTCATTGAAACGGTCGCCAAAAGCCAATTTTCGCCGCGAATATTCTTGTTTTGTTCCAGATTGTGCCTACCTTCCGCCATGGCGGCAATACGGGAGGGCAATCCGATTTGACGGAAGGCGGGGCCGCGAGAAGATAGTTTTTGCCGAACGAACCCAATTTTTGGCGGAAAATGGCCGGTCGGTGCCGATCCTTGGGTTGAAGGGGCCGGCAATCCGGCCGCGAAGGAGGAATGTCGAATGTCCGGTGAGTTCGATCTGGTGGTGGCGGGGAGCGGGCTGGCCGGGCTGAGCGCGGCGCTGACCGGGGCGCGGCTGGGCCTGCGCACGCTGATCCTCACCGGCGACGTGCTGGGCGGGCAATTGTTGAGCATCAACCAAATCGACGGCTATCCCGGCTTCCCCGACAGCGTCGCCGGCTATGATCTCTGCCCGATGACACAGGAACAGGCGGTCGCGGCCGGGGCCGAGATCGCCTCGACCACGCTGGACGGGCTGGCGGCGCAAGATGGCGGCTGGCGGCTCGCGATCGGCGAGGGCGAAGTGATGGCGCGCGGCCTGGTGGTGGCGACCGGCGCGGCCTTGAGGATTCTGGGGGTGCCGGGTGAAGAGCGGCTGCGCGGCAAGGGCGTCAGCCATTGCGCCAGTTGCGACGCGCCCTTGCTGCGCGGCAAGGCGGTGGTGGTGATCGGCGGCGGCGATTCTGCCTGCCAGGAGGCGCTGACTCTGGCGGAATCCGCCGCCACGGTGACCATCCTCCATCGCGGCAGCGCCTTGACGGCGCAGGCCGCCTATCGCGACCGGGTATTGCAACAGCCCAATATCATTGTGCGGTTCCACCATGTCGCCGAGGAAATTCTGGGCGACAGCGGCGTCGCGGGGGTTCGCATCCACGATACCGCCAGCGGCCAGCGCACCGAGATCGCGGCGGCGGGAATCTTCGCCTATATCGGCCTCGATCCAGCCACCGCTTTCCTCGGCGGCGCCGTAACGCTGGCGAAGGATGGGCGGATTCCGACCGACGCGGCGCTGCGCACCGCGCTGACCGGCGTCGCGGCGGCCGGCGCGGCGCGCGCCGGGTTTGCGGGCCGTGCCGCCGCCGCCGCCGGCGAAGGCGCGACCGCCGCGATTGCCATCGCGAATTATCTGCGCCATGATCGCTGGCGTGACTAGGAGCGACCTTTGAGCGAGCAATTCACCGTTCATGATCCGCGCGGCTATCCGCCCAAGGTGACGGGCAAGCGCTTGGCGCCCCGGCTCGACTCGCTGGACGGCAAGGTGGTCTATCTGGTCGATTGCCTGTTCGACAATTCCGAATTGTTCATGGACCAGCTTCAAGGCTGGTTCGGCCAGCATCTGCCCGCCGTCGAGACGCGGATCATCAAGCCGCGCGAAAGCTGGGTGGACGATCCTGGCATGCGGGCGATCATCGAAAAGGAGGGCGACGCCGCGATTCTCGGCGTCGGCTTATGAAGCACCTGTAGCCCCACGGTCGTGGGGTTGACAATGGCGCTGGAAGAGGCCGGGGTTCCGAGCGTGGCGGTGCACACCCACACCTTCGCCCGATTGGCGCGCGCCACCGCGCTGGCCAACGGCATGCCGCGCACCCGCCAGGCGTTCGTGCCCCAGCCGCTGGTCGGCCGCACCGCGACCGAACTGCGCGCCTATGTCGAAGGCGCCGACCCGATCTCCAAGCGGCCGTTCGTTCAGGAAATCCTCGACGGCATCACGAAGCCGCTCGACGAGCAGGATTTGAAGGGCCAGTCGTTCGAGCGCTCGACCCCGCGCCTCCTCGCGCCCGACACCGAGGACAATCTCCAGCGGTTGTTCATGGACAATCACTGGACCGACTATCTGCCGATCATCCTGCCGACCGAGGAACGGGTGGCGGCGATGCTGGCGGGCACCAGCCACCAGCCCGACGAGGTGGTCGGCCGGATGCGGCCCGCCAATTTCCGCGAGTTCTGGGAATATACCGTCGAGAAGGTCGCCGTGAACGCGGTGATGGCCGGGGCACGCCCCGACTATTTCCCGGTGATCCTGGCGCTGGCCGCGAGCGGCGTCAGCGCCAAGTCCAGCAGCACCACCTCGATGGCCAATGTCGCCGTGGTCAACGGCCCGATCCGCGACCAGATCGGCATGAATTCCGGCATTGGCGTGCTCGGTCCCTATAACCACGCCAATACCACCATCGGCCGCGCCTATAATCTCCTGTCGCAGAATCTTCAGGGCGGATCGGTCCCGGGCGAGAGCTACATGGGCTCGATGGGCAACCCGCTGAACTACACCGCCTGCTTCCCCGAGGCCGAGGAGCGCAGCCCGTGGGCGCCCCTCCATGTCCAGAAGGGCCTCAAGCCCGAGGACAGCGCGGTCAGCATCTTCTTCGGCGGCTGGTATATCGCCTCGGGCTTCGGCCCGCGAGAGACCTGGAAGGAACAGCTTCACCGGGCGCTGGTGACCTTCAACTTCGTCCCGCCGTTCCTGGTGATGGACCCGATCTGCGCACGCTATTTCGTCGATCTCGGCTTCGACACCAAGGAAAAGCTGATCGCGTGGCTGTCGGAGAATTCATTGCAGACCGCCCGCGAATATTGGGACGAGCAATGGATTCAGACGCTGCACAAGCCGCTGGCGGTGGCCGGGGTCGAGCCGTTCGCGACCCGGCTCAAGGCCGAGCCGGACCAGCTCATCCGCATCTTCGAGCCGGGCGACATCAACATCATCGTCGCCGGCGGCGAAACCCAGGGCGCATGGAAGATGATCGGCGGCCGCCACACCAAGACGATGTCGGTCGATACCTGGCGGTAACCCGCCGGGTCGGGCTTAGCGCGGGAAAATGACGCCGCCGACCCGATAGATCGTCGCGATGCGCGGATCGTCCATCGCGATCTCCTCTTCCGGCGCATACATTTTAAGCTGCATCGCGCCGATGCCGTCGCCCACCACCACTGCCGCCTCCGCGGTCTTGTCGTGCCGGACGAACAGCACGATGTCGCCGACCCCGACCGTCGCGGCAGGATCGACAAAGGCCAGCGCGCCGACCCGCATCAGAAAGCCGAGGCGGTTCGAGAAATTGCGCACCAGGAAGCAATCCTCGCGCGGCGGAAACAAATCCTCGACGCGAAGCTGGTCGATGCTCGCCTCACGGTCGAGCACGAAGGCGCGCCCGCCACCGGCCGCGCTGTCGAACCGGCTTTCGCCATGCACCGGCAGCGGCACATTGCGCCGCCCGCTGGGCACGACACGCAGGCTGCGGCGCATCGCATACCGCTCCAGCGCGCCGATCTGGCCCCATTTCGCGTCTTCCTTGAGGAGCGAGCGCGGAAACCGCGGCAGCAGCTCTTCCGGCGGCACGCCATTGCGCAACTGTTCCTGATTGTCGCGGGTGCGGCGCTCGAACAGCTTGATCAGCTTGGTCTCGGTGAGATCGTAGAGCGCGGCCAGCCGCTTGATCTCATCCTCCTGCACCATGCGGCTGGCCATCTCGATGCGGTGATAGACCGAGATCGTGACCCCGATCGCGTCGGCGACCTGCTGCATCGTCTTGCCGTGCTTCTTGCGCAGTTGCGCCAGGACATAGCCGATGGCGGCGGCGCCGCTGTCGACGCTGTTCTTAATCGCCTCCTGCTGGGCGTCTTGCCAGCGCCGCACATCGTCGGGCCGGTCGCGCCCAGTGACGACCGGAATCGCCTGGGGCGCGCAGCCCAGAATCTCGGCGAAATTGGCGATCTGGAGGTTGGACAGCCGCCGCTCGCCGTTTTCGATCTTCGAGACGGTCGAGACCACCATCGGCGGGTTCAGCAGCCGGCCCAGCGCCTCCTGGGTCAGCCCCTTGGCGAGCCGCAAGGTGCGGATATTGTTGGGGAATACGATCTCGCTGCGGATGCGGTTGCCATCCTTCGCAGCGGCGATCTTGGCCGGTGTCGTCATTCCGGTGATCCCTTGGCCCGATACGCGCGCATATAGTGGCTGAAAAGACCCGCGGCCATATTAGTGGTTTTCATCTGATGTCCGATGGCCTATGGTTGGCGCAATCATGGTTAATGATTGATCTGGAGACGGGGGCGTTCATGGCCGGTAGGCTCGGTCCGGCGCGCGGCGGCGCGCGCTTCGCATTTGGGCGCGATTTGCCCCCCGCCCGTATCGTCAGAAGCGGCGCCGAAAGCGTGGCCCAGCTTCTCGCCGCCGTCCAGGACATCGCCCAGCACGACGATATCCATCAGGCTGCCGAGCGTCTCGATGCCGTCCAGGCATGGATTCGCCGCGAGGCCGATGCCGCCGCCGCCGACCCGATCTTCGATGACGATCGCGGCGTCGAAATCCAAATCCGCCACGCCTCCGCCTGAAAGCGGCGACCGAACACCCCGTTCCGATTGCTGTCGCGGCATCGCTGTTCCCCTATTCGCCGGCGCCCGGCGCGGCGAGGGCCTGGTCGCTGGCCAATAATTGCGTCGCGACCTGTCGCGGATTGACCTGATAGGTGCCGGTGGCGATCGCGTTGCGCAGGGCCGTCACCTGGTCATGATCGACCGTCGGGACCGAAGCGACGGTGGCGTCGATGGTCCGCAACAGCGATTGGGTTTGGCTGACGTTGGCGGAATCGGAGGGGGCGGCCGCCGCGCCCGGCGTGCCGCCGTCCGTCGCCGCCGGCCCGGTCCGGCTCCCGCCCGCCGGCTGGATCGCGGCCGGCTCGCCGGGTCCGAGGACGCCCCTGATTGGATCGGTCATGTTCCGCTTACTCCGCCGCGGCGCCGATTATAGCGCCGGTTCCGCGACCCCGTCGAAGATCCCGCGCCAAATGGTGGCGACATGATCGACGGCGTGGCGGCCATCGGCCAGCGCCTCGAGATCATTATGCGCGTTGGCCTTCAGAATCGCGGTCATCACAAATTGATAGATCGACGCCAGCCGGTCGCTGAGCTGGCCGTGCTCGATCCCGGAGAGGCCGATCAGGAATTCCACCAGCTTGCCCGCCGAACTCAGGGCATCCGCCTTCTCCACCAGCGATTGGCCGCGGATCGCGGTATCGGCGCGCCGCAGCGACGCTTCCAGCGAGTCGAGCGCCATCGCCATGAATTCCTGCGGGCTGGCGCCCAACCCGGCCACCGAACGATAGGCGGCGTAACTGTCGGAATCGCGACGGGATCCATCCATGCTCAGGCTCCACCAGAAGTCATATTGAAGTAGCTGGTCAGAAAGCTGCTGACCGTCGAAAGCTGTGAGATCGTCGCTTGCGCGGCGGAAAATTCTTGCGTCAATTCCTGGGTCTGCGCCTGCGCTTCGGCCGCCAGCGTCGCCATCTGCTTGCTCATTGAGCTGATCGAGGCGTTGAGGTTCGTGACCTCGCTGGTGACGCTGCCCGTCGCGGGATCGAGCGCCCCGGTCAGGATCGAGGAGAGCGAGCCGAAGAGGCCCGACGTCACCGTCACCGAGCCGAGATTGCCGGTCACGCCGTTGGCGATGGCCAGCGACAGGCCCAGTGCCGGGCCGGTGCCGGTCGCGGTCAGGACGCCGTTGTCGCCGATCGCGGCCTGGCCGTCGATGGTCCCGGTCAGCGTGCCGCCGCCATTGGCGGTGACGTTGACGGCGTAGCTTCCGGGCTGGGCGCCATTGACCGCCTGGACCCCGACATTGGAATTGGTGGCGATGCCGGCGGCGCCCAAGAGCCCGGCCACCGCCGTGTAATTCGATTGCGCCGCGCTTTGCAGCGTCGCGGTGTTCAGCGTGACCTGCCCGCCGCTGGTGACGCTGAACCCGATCGCGCCCAGCGACGAGGGGCTGCCGCTGGCGGAGAAGCTGTTGAAGGGATTGGAGATGGCATTGAGGAGATCGGTGCGCACGATCTGCAGCCCGACATCGCCCAAGAGCGGCCCGGCGCCGCTGGTCTGACTGAAGGAGGAGAACTGGCCGATCGTCGTCAGCGCCGCGTTCATCGCCTGCACCACCGATTGCGCCGAGGACAGCAGCGGCTGGGTATTCTGGGCGACCGTCACCGAGGCGGCGCCGCTGGACGCGAGCGTCAGGCTCAGCCCCTTGACCGCGCCATTGATGGTGTTGGAGCCGCTGGTGATCGCCACCCCGTTCAGCGAAAAAGTGGCGTTCTGGGCGCCGCTTTGCTCGGTCAGATTCTGCGTCGTGCCGTTATAGGTGAAGGCCGAGAGCGCGCCGCCGCCGCTAACGGTGAAGCTGCTGCTAGCGCCGGTATTGGTGCTGGAGAGGGTCAGACTGTACTTGGCGCCGTCGAAAATGACGCTGGCGGAGACCCCGAGATTGGCCTGGTTGATGGTGGCGGCGATGGCGGCGAGATTGTCCTGGCCGCTGGCGATGCTGAGGGTGGTCGCGGCGCCGCTGCCGACCTGGAAGGTCAGCGACCCCGAGCCGAGCGAACCGCTGGCGCTGCTGAAGGTCGAAGATAGCAATGTCTCCGCCGTCGCCAGGTGAATCCCCGACAGCGTATAGGTGCCGAGCGTCGCCTGGTTGGTGGCCGTCGCCGTCACGCCGCTGGACGTGCTGGAGGTCGATCGTTGCGACAGGGTCTGCACATTGGCCAGCGCCGAGAGCGCCGATTGGAGGCCCGACAGCGAACTCTGGACCTTGCCCAGCGCGGAAATCTGCGCCTCGAGCGGCTGTTCCGCGCTCTGCAGCGCGGTGATCGGAATCTCGTTGGCGGCGGTCGCCTGCTGAATGAGCGAGGTAATATCGCTCGATGACAAAATCCCGCTGCTGACGCCCGTCAAACCGGCCATTACCCGGACCTACCCCTCATCGCGGGACAAAGATCCGTTCCCGGGCGTTCGCCCGGGAACGGATTAATCTACCTATTGTACTACGTCTTCGGTTTTACTGCAGCAGCTTGAGGAAGCTCTGCTGCAACTGGCTGGACTGCGCCAGCGCCGACACACCCGCCTGTTGCAGGATCTGCTGTTGCGTCAACTGGGTGGTGACCTGCGGGATGTTGGCGTCCTGCACCACGCCTTGGGCGGTGGTCAGGTTGGCCTGGGTGGTTTGCAGGTTGGACACGGTCGCCTGAAGCTGCTGCTGGCTGGCACCGAGACCGCCACCGACATTCTCCAGACTCTGGATGGCGAAATCGACGATGTTCAGCGCCGCGTTCGCGCCGCCGACGGTGCTGACATTCACCGAGGACAGCGACGACAGCGACGAATTCGCCTGGAGGCCGACCGCCGCCGCGCCCGCCGTCGACAGGGCATAGCCCTGGGTCGATTGGAACGTGACGAGACCTTGAACCGTCGCCGAGGTGACGGCGCCGCCCAGCGTCACCGTGGTGGAGCCGCCGGCCGCGAGCGTGCCAGTGCCGGCGAAGCCGGCGACTGAAATATTCTGACCCTGCGCCTGGGTCAAAACCAGCTGGTTCGAGGAGTTGACCGCCGCGGTGACGCCGGTCGCGCTGGTCTGCGCGTTGATCGCCTGGACCAGCGGTGAGAGGCCCGTCGAGGTGGCGGAGGTGACCGTCGCCGTAATATTCGCCGAGTTGGTCTGCGCGGTGCCGCTGCCGTTGCCGAGCGAGAAGGAGAAGGAGCCCGATGTGACGGTAAAGGCGACGCTGGTATTGGCGATGGCGCTGACATTGGTCGAGGATTGGACGGCGTTGGCGGCGGTCGCGATATCGTGCGCCGATTCATTTACCGCGGTGACCGAGAACGCCTTGGAGCCGCTCGACCCCGAAACGCCGACGGCCGCGGCGGTGAACGCACCGCCGCCGGCGGCGGTAATGGCATAGGAATGGCCGGTATTGTCGCCCGCGCCGCCGGTGCCCGAGCCGCCCGCAATATAAACGCTGGCACCGGCCACGGAAGCCTTCGATTGATTGGCGCCGACGGCGGTGGAGGCGGTGTTGGCGATCGAAAGCTGAATGGTCTGGCCGGCATTGGGGCCGGTCTGGAATTGGACGCCCTGGAACGAGCCATCGAGCAGGTTCTGGTTATTGAACTGGGTCTGCTGCGAAATGGTCGTGATCTGGGTTTGCAGTTGCGACACCACGCCCTGCAGCGAGGACAGTTCCGACGGCGAATTGATGCCGTTGGCCGCCTGGTCGGCGATGGTGCGGATCTGTTGCAGCAGGTTGATCTGCTGTTGCACCGCGCCGTCCGCCGTCTGCACCAGGGAGATCGCCTGGTTGGCGTTGGAGGTCGCCTGGGTCACGCCGCCGATCTGGGTCTGGAAGCCCTGGGCGGCGATGAAGCCGGCCGGATTGTCGGCCGGGCTGTTGATGGCGAGGCCCGAGGACAATTGCTGCTCGAGGGAACTGGTCTTGTTCGACGTGTTGGACAAAGCGTTCAGCGCGAATAGCGCTGAGACGTTGGTATTGATCGACCCTGCTAACATCACGCTCCTCCTTGCGCGCTGGGCCGGTTGGCGGCGACGCGCGCGTTGGGTTCAACCTCAAGGCCGCTGCGGCCGGGAGGTCCCCCGACACCGGCAGAAAGCCGCTTACCTTGGGAGGACGGACGTTTTCGGAAGCTGTTGCGCGAAAAAAGGAAAAATTACGATGCCGTCGCGACAAAATCGTGACGTGAATCAATCCATTGAGGGGCTGATCTCAACATTTTGATTAAAGTTAACGGCGGGCGTGTTTCACCTAGCGCAGCGCGGCACAGGCGCGCTGAATCCGCTGGCACGCCTTTTCCAGCACCTCGGTCGCGGTGGCGTAGGAGATGCGGAAATGCGGACTGAGGCCAAACGCCGCGCCCTGCACCACCGCCACTCCCTCGATGTCGAGGAGATAGGTGATGAAGTCGGTGTCGTCCGCGATGGTCTTGCCTTCCGGCGTGCGCTTGCCGATCACCCCCTGGCACGACGGATAGACATAGAACGCACCCTCGGGCTTGGGGCAATGGAGGCCGGTCGCCTGGTTCAGCATCGACACCACCAGATCGCGCCGCTCGCGGAAGATCGCATTGTGGCGCGGGATGAAATCCTGCGGCCCGTTCAGCGCCTCGACCGACGCCGCCTGGCTGACCGAGGACGGGTTCGAGGTCGATTGCGATTGCAGCATGGTCATCGCCGCGATCAGCTCGCGCGGTCCGCCAGCATAGCCGATGCGCCAGCCGGTCATGCAATAGGCCTTCGAGACGCCGTTGAGCGTCAGCGTGCGCACATAAAGTTTCGGCTCGACCTGCGCGATGGTGGCGAATTCGAAATCATCATAGAGCACATGCTCATACATATCGTCGGTCAGGATCCAGACCTGCGGGTGGCGCAACAGCACATCGGCCAGCGCGCGCAATTCCGCCCGCGTATAGGCCGCGCCCGACGGGTTCGAGGGCGAATTGAGGATCAGCCATTTGGTGCGCGGCGTGATCGCGGCCTCGAGATCGGACGGTTTCAGCTTGAAGCCGTTTTCCGCCGGGCACGGGATGCCGATCGGCGTCGCCTCCGCCAGCGCCACGATATCGGGATAGGTCACCCAATAGGGCGCCGGGATCAGCACCTCGTCGCCGGCATCGAGCGTCGCCATCAACGCGTTGAACAGCACCTGCTTGCCGCCGGTCGAGACGATGATCTGGTTCGGCGCGTAGTCGAGCCCGTTCTCGCGCTTGAACTTGGCGCTGATCGCCTTTTTCAGATCGGGGGTGCCGCCGGTATCGGTATAGCGCGTGTCGCCGCGATCGATCGCAGCCTTCGCCGCCGCGCGGATATGCGCGGGCGTGTCGAAATCGGGCTCGCCGGCGGAGAGGCCGATAATGTCCTTGCCCGCCGCCTTCAGCGCGCGGGCGCGGTCGGTGGCGGCCAGGGTTGGCGACGGCTTGATGCGCGACAGGCGCTCGGCAAGGAAGGACATGGCGAACTCGGCTGATAGCAGGAAAGCCAGAATAAGCAGAAATCGGCCGCGGATTCTATACCGCAGTGCAAAATAAAACGGGCGACCCGACCGGGGCCCGCCCGTCTCGCCAATTCATCGCCTCTGATCGTCCTTACGGCGGAGGAAAAAATGAACGCAACGACGCAAAGAAAACGCGCCTTGCCGGCGAAGGCCGGTATCCATGACGGGGATGGACTCCGGCTTTCGAGCGTGTGAAGGATTCCCAATTTTATTGGGATGTGATTCTCTTTGCGGGAGCGGAGGGGGTGGCGATGTGTGGTGGTGCGCGGGTGTTGCAGGCGAACCGGTCACGGTTGTCGTGGGATTT
>DATCDN010000044.1:0-107092 GCA_036510675.1 Allostellaceae bacterium | reverse complement strand
GCTCAGGATCGCAGCCGCTACCGCATAAAGCACCGAACCGGCCGCCCAAATCCAACCGCGCCCCCGCCGGCACACTATCGCTCGGCCTTTCAACACCCCACCGCGCCCAAAACCAGAATCCTTCACACGCTCTTTCGCCGGAGAGGAGCGCTGTCTTCGCGCCTTTGAGCCTTTGCGTTTGCTTTTTGTTGCGCGCGGGCGGCGCATCGGAACCGTCGCTTGCGATGGCCGGGGCAAGTCCGGCCAAGGCGGTTGTTTTCCGCCGCGACAAGTACTTTGGGGGCCTCGCCAAACCCAACCGGATAGCCGTGGGTTTGACCGGGGGATCACGCGGGAATGACGAAGAAGGGCCGTTTCAATCAGGATGAACCTAACTCTAAGCGCCGCCCGCCGCCAGATCGCCGAAGCCGACCAGCCTGCCGCGATCCTCGTCCCACAGCGCCAGCCGCACCGATTTCAGCGCCGACCAGACCGATAGCGGCGGAATGGCCCGCAGCGCCGGAATCGCGTCGTAACAGGCGCGCAGCCGGTAGTTCGGCACGCGCGGCGCCAAATGATGGATATGATGAAAGCCGATGCTGCCGGTGAACCAGTTCAGCACCCGAGGCAGCCGCAGATAGGACGAGCCTTCGAGCGCGGCGGCGGTGAAATCCCATTCCTCCTGCCGCGCCCACAGCGTGCCGCCGAAGCGGTGCTGGACCGCGAACAGCCAGACGCCGAGAATCGCGGCGACCACGACGATCGGCGCCTGCACCATTGCGACATGGCCGAACCCCAAGAGCCACCCCGCGCCGGCGAACGCCACCACCAGCAGCGCGTTAGTCAGATATACCGACCGCCGCTCGGGCCGCCACGCGGCCGGCGTATCGAATGGCCAGCGATAGAGCGCCGCGAACAATAGCGGCGGCAGCACCAGATGCACCAGGATCGGGTTGCGTGCATGGCGATAGCGCGCGCGGCGCCAGAAGTTCAGCGCGCGATATTCCTTCACCGTCAGGCACACGCTGAAAATATCGGCGCCGGTATTGCGCCGGTCGAGATTGTTCCAGTTGCCATGATGGTTGGCGTGCTGGCGCCGCCAATTGGCGTAGGGTGTCAGGGTCAGCACGCTGCACAGAATGCCCGCGATATCGTTGGCGCGGCGCGAGGCGAAATAGGCGCCGTGGCCGCAATCATGCTGGATGATGAACAGCCGCACCAAGAGGCCCGCCGCCGGCAGCACCAGCGCCAGTGTCAGGAAATAGGAAATGCCCAGCGTGGCATACATCAGGGCGCAGGCGGCGAAGAACAGGCCGAGCGTCGAGATAAGTTGAAACGCGCTCGCCGCGCCGACGGCGTGCTCGAACGGCGCCAGCGCGGTCCGCAGCTCGGCGTGCTTGGCCCGAGCCGCGGCGCCGGCGATAGATTGGATCAACCGACCGGTCGCTTGCTCAGGGCTTCTTCGATTGCTGATAAGCGGAGCGGCCCGACGAGCTTGGCGCCGTGGCGGCCGCCTTCTTGTCGTTCTTCTTCGGCTTCTTCGTCTCGCGGTTCGATTTCATTTGTCCCTTTGCCATGTCGGCGCTCCAGGTTAGTCATTGTGGATATGGCACGACCCGAACCATACGCAACAAATCGTTGGCGATCCAGGAATCCCATTCGAGCCGGCGCCGGATTTCCTCGGCATTGTCGGCGCGCACGATCAGCAGCACCTCGTCACCCTCCGCCAGCGGGCCGCCCAGCGTCACGAAGCCGTCGGCGACCAGCCCCTCCATGAAGCCGGCATGGCCGGCCCAGTCGAACTGTTCTTCCATCGGCTTGCCGGCCTTCCAGGCGCCGCCATGGACCAGCGTGATGGCGAAGAGGCCCGGCATTTACCGGCCGCCCTCCGGCGGCGTTGCGTTGGGCGTCTTGGTCATGTCCGTGCCTGGCCACTGGTCGGCGGGCGCGGGCAGCGGCGTCTCCTTGCCGGTGATGCGCTCGAGCGCGATGGCATAGACGGTGATGTGATCCAGCCGGGGAAAGAACCCCTTGGGCCGCCGTGCCTCCGGCTTGTCCCAGTCGGGGCGGGCGTATTTCGCCATCAGCCCCTCGCAAAAGCGCTGCTTGTCGGCGCGCTCGGCGACGATGCGGATGCGGCCGAAGACCACCACGCTGCGGTATGCCACCGAGCTATCGCATTCGAACCGGCCATAGGCGAAGGTCTCGCCCGGCTCGTCGATCTCGAAGCACACCCGCGCCTCATGATCGACATTGGCGCGCAGATGGCCCATCGCGGCGGTGTTGTGGACCCACACTTCACCATCCATCCAGACATAGAGCAGGGGCACGCAATAGGGCCAGCCGTCGCCGCCCACGGTCGCGAGGCGCCCGGCGTAGCCCGCCGCCAGCAGGGCGCGGGCGCGCTCGTCGTCCATGGCCTTGTCGGTGCGGCGAATCGGGGGTGGGCCGGACATCGGGATCGAGGCTCCTACTCGGCTGTTACATCAATTTCCGACATAAGGCTAGCGCCGCATGCCGGGGGCATGCGAAAGAGGGGCAGGGGGAAACGATGAAGCTCGAACAATCGCCGACGCGGCTGGCCTTCAAACTGGGCATTCCGCATGTCAACCATACCGAGTGCCAATTTGATCGCACCACCGGCCGGGTGACCATCCGGCGGGTCATGCTGTTCTGGCCGATGAAGCCCATGGACATCGCCATCGCCGATATCGCGCGGGTCACGCTAGTGGTTGACGAGGGGTCCGGCAGCGAAACCAGCGGCCGCAGTGTCTATCCGCAGATCGTCCTCAAATCCGGCAAGTGGTTCAATCTCGCGGCCGGCCGCGAGAAATCGTCGAAAATCGCCGTCGACGCGATGACCGCGTTTCTCGCCGCCCGCTAGATCATGCTTTCCAGCAGCTTGATTAGTTCCTGTGGCTGCTCGCGATGGACGCCGTGCCCGGTATTGACCTCGGCGGTCTTCCAGCCCGGCTGAGTGCGCACCCGATCATAGAATTGGCGGAACGGCGTCGGCTGGTAGTTGGCGGCGAAGACGTACATGCGGTTCTTGATCCGGTCGCCGGCACCGGTGAGCTTGATCTTCTCGACCAGCGTCGCCAGCGGCTGTGGCCCGCGCATGCTTTCGATCTCCGCGCGCTCGGCCTCGCTGATGCCGGGCATGTTCAGGGGGCCCATCGGCGAGGCGCCGGTGCCGCCATGTTTCGCCCCGGCATCCTCGAGCCGCGCCGGATTGGCGTCGGGCGTATAATCGAACAGCGACTTGCCGTTCTCCGGCAGGAAGGCATCGACATAGACGATGGACCGGATGCGATCGGCGAAGCGGTCGGCGACCCCGGTAATCACCATGCCGCCATAGGAATGGCCGACCAGCACGAAGTCCCGCAGCCGCTCATATTTGATGACGTTGCAGATGTCCTCGATGTGAGTCGAAAGGTTGATGGCGCCGCTATAGAGATGCGTGCGCTCGCCCAGCCCGGTCATGGTCGGGGTGAAGACATTGTGGCCGCGCCGGCGCATCTCGTTGGCCATCGGGGTAAAACCCCAGCCGCCACCCCAGGCGCCATGCACCAACACGAACGTCGCGGTCTTCGCTGCTTCGGCCATGGCGGATCCTCGCTAAAGTCTCCGGCGAGGCTAGCACCGACCGGCGAAAACCGACAACCGGCAATCGCGCATTATTTCTCGCTCGGCATCGCCGGAGAGGTGCCCGGCTCGACGGCGCCGTTATTATTTTCGCGTGCCGCCGCGTCGGCGAGCGCGCGGGCCGCGAGGGCCTGTTCGATGCGCTCCTTCAGCGCCGCTCGGGCGCCCTCGATGGCGGCGCGTCGCGACACGGGCGGGCGCATGCCCTCGGCGCCGCGCGCGCCGAACAGGCCGAGATGCCGCGCCAGCGCGTCCAGCGCCGGGCGCTTGTCGTGCAGCCGGATGCGCGGGCGACCTTTGGCGCCGACCGGGCTCAGCTCCACCACGGCGGCGGCGTCGGCCTCGGTCAGCGCGGTGTGCGGGCGCAGGGCCATGCTGTCGCCGTTCCAGGCGGCGAAGCGCCGCATATCGGCGAAGGCGAGGCGGGCATATTCCTCGATCACCCGGTCGGCGGTGACGGTGGTGCGCGCGGCCTGCGCCGCGATCGCGGCGTCGAGCGCGGCCTTCACCGCCGGCACTCGCAGCAGGCGCGAGCCCAGCGAATGCGCCGATTTCTTCTTATAGCCGGCGCGGATCGCCGCCTGGGTCCCGTTGAAGTCGATGAGATATTCGCCGACGAAGGCGCGCCGCTTCGGCGTCAGACCTTCCCCGTCAAGGGTATAGCGCATGCGGTCCTCCGGATGATGTGCGGTCTCGTGTTGCGTGGCTCGGCGGGACGCCGTAGACCGCCGACTTTCGTCGGGGTGGCGCGACAAGGAAGAGAGCGGAAATCTTGAAAATTCACCGCCGTCCCGGCGGAAGCCGGGACCCATCGCTGGCGAGGATTCGAGTGGGGCAAGCATGGACCCCGACTTTCGTCGGGATGGCGCGACAATTCGGCATGCCGCGATGCCTCCATTGACCGCGTCCGATCAAGCCACGTTCAATCGCCGTCGAGCAGCCTTGTCACGAGTGAGTCGATCGTCGCGGCAATGCCGTCCTCGTTCAGCGCCGCGCGGACGAGGCCGCGCGCGCGTTGAAATTTAACCCCCTCGGGTAATGCCACCCGCGCGGCCGCCGTCTCGGCTTCGGCCGCCGCGTCGGCGAGGGTGCGATGCAGCTTGTTTCCGGCATCGAAACGCGGGATGGGAAGATTGAAGATGACCTTGTCGAAGTGGCGCGCGCCCCATTGACCTCGTGCTTGGTATTGTTCAGCGCGCTTGCGCGCAGTCTCACTGTTAAGGATTGCAATGAGGTAGCGCCCTTCTTCCCGGCCGCTCGGCACAATCCAGTAAAGTGCGTGTTCAATTACCGTTCGGTCGTCTCTGATAAGCGCCGCGGCCGCCAAAGTTCCTGACGCCGCATAAACAACCCGCAACGGTGCGATCGGGAATTGTGCGCCTAATTCGTTGTGATAGTTCCACCTGCCGATGAGCGTCATCGGCCCACTCTCGGCGTTTGCCTTCCATACCGATTCCGCCTTACGCATCCATGCACGCAATCCGTCGAAACCGCGATTGGCGGCAGCCTCGGCATCGAGCACCTTTCCTTTTTCATCGAACGGGACGATCCCCACGAATGGCCTAAACACTCGATAGGGGACTATGCTTTCGCCCAGCAGAACAGGATGAAGGAACTCGGCTTCGACTGGATTCTGAATCCCCGGCAGGTCCTTCCAGGGTGGCTTTTCCTGGGATGTGCGCCGACTAGCGACTAAAGGCGCAGCTGGGTTGGTGCCCAGTCGTCCCGCCTGTTTGCGCTCGACGAGGCAAAGCATCCGAGGCACTAACGTCGCGCCCTGGCGAAAGGATTTACGGTAGACAGAGCCTCCCTCGAATGTGCCGACCGACAGCGCGGGCGCGCCATCGGTTACCGTTAGATTTCTGTCCGCGATTTCCTCCGGTGCATCGCGGAACGGGAGAATCCCCGAATAAGCACGGACCGTATCGGGCAAAGGCTGGGCGGTGGCGCGTCTTCGACCAAAGATCACGCAGGACGGGACCGGCAACAGGGGTTGCACGGAATCGTCCATCGTCCAGGCCTCGTCCCACGCGATCCGGGCCGAACCGAACGAACCCGTGCGCAAACGCTCGAATTGGCCGCGTGTTAGTGCCGCCAGCGGTAAAATGAACGCAATTCGCCCGGCCGAGCGCAGATAAAGATGGGCCGCGCGAACCGTGAACAGCGCGGAAAGATCGTTTTGCGTCGCGAGCTTGCCGCCGACATAGACGCGCTCCCCGCGCGCCAATTCCTTGAAGCGTTTTTGCAAATCGCCGCTCATATAGCGGAAGGCGAGCCACGGCGGATTGCCGACCACTACATTCGCCCAGCCGCCTTCCGCCGAATAGAACAAGGGACGCGACAGGTTGCGCGCGACATAGGCCCAGATCGTGTCGCGATGCTCGCGTCGCAGCCGGTCGAACGTGACATAGGTCTTGCCCAAATCCTTGATCGCCAGTCTCTGTTCCGGCGTCACATCGGCGCGATAATGCTGCTCGGTGATGCGCAGCAAGGCCGCCTCGATTTGCGCGGGTGACAAGCCTTCCAACGAACCCGAACGCATGCGCTCGATCGCCTTGTCGAACAGACCGGGGTCGCGACAGAAGGTCTCCGGGAAATCCAATTGTTCGCGGCCATTGCCGGTCGCGTCGCCGCTCTTGCCGTCGCCCGCCTTCGGTGGCGGCACGCGGATGGTCAGTTCCTTCCCGGCCAGAATTTGCGAAATCGACAGCTGCATGGAATCGCCGAGATAGACCGGAATCGACAGCGCGCCGCGCCGTGACGCGAGGGCGGGGGCCAAGGCCAGAAGAAACGTGACGCGCGCGATGATGACCGCCACCGGATGGATATCGACGCCCGCGACATGCGCGCAGGCTTCAAGCGCGCGGCGCGCCGGGTCCATGTCGCCCTCCGCCGCCTCCTTCAGGAAATTGCGGATGGCGTGAAACAAGAAGGTTCCCGAGCCGCAGGCGGGGTCGAGCACGCGCTGTTCCAGGGGCCGCTCGACCGCGCGCCGGACGATCTTCGCGGCCAGCCAGTCCGGCGTGTAATATTCGCCCAGACCATGCCGCTCCGCGCGGTCGATCAGCGATTCGTACAGGATTTTGAGCACGTCGCTTTCGACTTCCGCGAGCCGGAACCGGCGGACATGGTTCATGATGCGGCGGACCAGTTCCTCGCCATCGGGATCGGCGACGATCCAATCGAAAAAATCGCTTTCGACCGCGCCGTTAATTCCGGCGGATGCAAAGGCGTCACCGGACAGCAACCGTTTTGGATCGTCCTCGTCCATCCGCATCACCGCGAGCGCGATGCATTTCGACACGATCACCAGAAACGTGTGCTGAAACCACAGCGCGTCGCTTTCGACCTCCTTGCCATAAACCAGTTTGAGGAGGTCGGCCCAAAGCTGGCGCTTGAGGGCGGTGTCGGGGTGGTTCTTCAGCCGGTCCCATAATGCGCGCAAGCGCGTATTGGCGCGGTGATAGGCGACGGAATCGTGGCCGAGTTCCGCGCGAACGGTCAGGGGATCGGGCGGCAGCGACGATTTCAGCGCGAGCGCGCCATCCAGCCAGGCCAGGAAGATTTCCGGCTTTTCCGGATCGAGCGTGGTCCGCTTGACCACCGCCAGCGCGCCGGAATCGAGCTCGAAGATCACCCATTTAAGCCCGTCCGACGCCACGCCGACGAAGCGCTGCTTCTCTTCGCGCTCCCGGTCGGCGAGATAGTCGGGCATTTTATCCAGCACCTCCGACCAATCCCGGTCGAGATCGCGCTTGGCCTCGAAGACCGTGCGCCCAATCAAGGCATCGAGACGGCCGCGCACCTCGGGCACGCGGCGCTCGAATTCCAAATCGCCGCGCGCGATGCCGAATTCCTGAATCAATAATTGCTGAAAGTCGGCCTTGACCTCGTCGTGACCGGGGCGCCGCGCGAGATGGCGGAGCAGTTCATCGGTTGCATCGGAGACGGTCATGCCGGCCGTCTATTATCACGTTTGGTCAAATCGCCAGATTTTTCCGCGCAATTCACTTACTATCCCTCTCCGCGTTGCGGAGAGGGAGGGACCCACGCCGTCAGGCGTGGGAGGGTGAGGTGGTCGCCACGGCGATCCTGTCGGAACGGAGATTTACGAGCGGTTCAGTTCCTCCCGAATGCGGTCGAACTGCTCGATCGCCCGGCTTGCGCGTGGGGCAGACGAAAGCCATTGGACCACCACCTCACCCTCCCGCGCTTTCAGCGCGGGCCCCTCCCTCTCTGCAACGCGGAGAGGGAATTTCAGCAGTGCGGAAACGGATTACGCACAGTGCGGTGTTAGTAACAGAAAAAGCCGTATTTTCCAAGGGAAAATGAACGTAAAGTGCGTTTATCGGCTTTGCGGAGTGGCCGGTGGCGGCATTACCGGCGTGTTGTGGAAATGCACCAGGCGCCAGGTGCCATCGTCCTTCGCCGCCACGAAGGAGGCGCGGGTGTGGAGTTCGCGGGCGGCCGGCGGCGGGATGGTCACCGTGGCCTCCACGAGGCCGATCGCGACGTCGGGCCGGATGAACCGAAGCTGCGTCAGCGTGAATTGGTTGCGGCTTCCCTTATACATCGTGTCGAGCACGAATTGATGGCTGGCGCCGATCTCGGTCCGTCCGGCGAACTGTCCGCCATGAACATGGGTGAAGGTGGCGTCCTCGGTGAAGGGCTCGGCGAAGCCGGCGCCGTCGCCGGCATTCCACGCCGCTTCCATCCGCTTCACCATCGCGCCGATGGCTTGGTCGTCAATGCTCATGATGTTCCCCTTCCGTTGGCGGCTTAATCCATCGCCTTGCGCAGGCCCTCATCATCGTTGCGCGCGATGCCGAATTCCTGAATCAATAATTGCTGAAAGTCGGCCTTGACCTCGTCGTGACCGGGGCGCCGCGCGAGATGGCGGAGCAGTTCATCGGTTGCATCGGAGACGGTCATGCTGGCCGTTTATTATCACGTTTGGTCAAATCGCCAGATTACTATCCCTCTCCGCATTGCGACGCGTTGCGGAGAGGGATTACGCATGGTGCGATTTTAGTAACAGAAAAA
Organism: Allostellaceae bacterium; assembly: GCA_036510675.1. Lineage (GTDB taxonomy): Bacteria > Pseudomonadota > Alphaproteobacteria > ATCC43930 > CGMCC-115725 > JAATGI01. The sequence goes on along the minus strand of DATCDN010000044.1, from coordinate 98,425 downwards.
GCCGGATTTGTCAATGAAAATCCGTTAAAAATCGACGTACAGTGCGTGTTTAATCCATCGCCTTCTTCAAGCCCTCATCCAGCTTGTCGAGGAACTGGTTGGTGGTGAGCCAGGGGGTTTCCGGGCCGATTAGGATCGCGAGGTCCTTGGTCATCGAGCCGGCGAGGACGGCATCGAGGCAAACCTTTTCAAGGGTTTCGGCGAAGTTCTTCACGTCAGGCGTATTATCGAACCCGCCGCGATAGGCGAGGCCGCGGGTCCAGGCGAAAATCGAGGCGATCGGGTTGGTCGAAGTGTCCTTGCCCTGCTGATGGAGCCGATAGTGCCGCGTCACCGTGCCGTGCGCCGCCTCGGCTTCGACTGTCTTGCCGTCGGGGGTCAGCAGCACCGAGGTCATGAGGCCCAGCGAGCCATAGGCCTGAGCCACCATGTCGGACTGAACATCGCCATCGTAATTCTTGCAGGCCCAGATCAGGTTGCCGTTCCATTTGAGCACGGCGGCGACCATGTCGTCGATCAGCCGGTGCTCATAGGTCAGGCCGGCGGCCTTGAATTTGCCGGCGAATTCGCTGTCGAAAATCTGTTGGAACAAATCCTTGAAGCGGCCGTCATAGGCTTTGAGGATGGTGTTCTTGGTCGAGAGATAGACCGGCCAGTTGCGCTGCAACCCATAATTGAGGCAGGAGCGCGCGAAGCCCGCGATCGACTCGTCGAGGTTGAACATGCCCATGGCGACGCCGCCGCCCTTGAAGTCGAACAGCTCGCGGACCACCGGTGCCCCGCCGCCGGCTGGCGCGTAGGTGATGGTGACCTTGCCCGGACCGGGCACCACGAAGTCGGTGGCGCGGTACTGATCGGCATAGGCATGGCGGCCGATCACGATGGGCGCGGTCCAGCTCGGTACCAAGCGCGGAACATTTTTACAAACAATGGGTTCGCGGAAAATGGTGCCGCCGAGGATGTTGCGGATGGTGCCGTTGGGCGAGCGATACATCGCCTTGAGCTTGAACTCCTTCACCCGCGCCTCGTCCGGCGTGATGGTCGCGCACTTCACCCCGACGCCGTATTTCGCGATCGCGTTGGCGGCGTCGATGGTGATCTGGTCGTCGGTCTCGTCGCGCTTCTCGATGCCGAGATCGTAATATTTCAGGTCGATATCGAGATAAGGCAGGATCAGCTTGTCGCGAATCATCGCCCAGATGATGCGCGTCATCTCGTCGCCGTCGAGCTCGACGACAGGCGTTTTCACCTTAATTTTGGTCATGCTGATCCCCGGCCGAAGAAATGTGCGCCGCACCATAGCCAGCACGCCGGAACCGGGCAAGCGCGGCTATGAAAATCAGGTCAGGGAGAAGCGGTCGGGCGGGTTGAGGCGGGGTTCCGGCAGCGTCGCCAGCAGCGGCAGCACCGCGTCCGCCGTCTTAACGATGCGCATGAGCTGCAGCGAGGAACGCGGCGCGAAGCCGCTGGCAATGATGGTCTCGATCTGGTGAAGGAGCGGCGCCCAATAGCCGGCTACATCGATAATCACGATTGGTTTATCGTGCAATCCCAACTGCTTCCATGTCAAAACTTCAAATGTTTCATCAAGAGTGCCAAGACCCCCCGGCAGCACCGCCACCGCATCCGACCGGTCGAACATCAGCGCCTTTCGCTCATGCATCGTCTCGACTACATGCAACTCGCCCAGCGGCTGGCGCGCCCCGACCTCGATCTGGTGCAGATGGCGCGGAATGACGCCCGTCACCCGGCCGCCGCCCTTTATTACGGCGGTCGCGAGCAAGCCCATCAGCCCGATGCGGCCGCCGCCGAATACCAACTCGATCCCCGCCGCCGCCATCAGCGTGCCGAGGCGGGTCGCGGCGTCGCGATAGGCCGGATCGACCGCGTCGGAAGCGCCGCAAAACACACAAAGGCTCTTGATGACCGCCATACTGGTTCCTCGAACGTTGCTCTTTCAACCTGATCGCGCCGCGCTACAATGCCCGGAATACCGACCTCGGCCAAGGAAGCCGGGGAATCGGCGACAGGGGGCTGACCGAGTATGGGGAGTGACGGGTTGACGCGAGCTTCACCGCGCACGCGACAAGCGATTTGGGGCGCCGGCGCCATTGTGATCGTGGCGCTTGCCGCCTTGGCCTTGTGGCAGTGGCACGGCGGCGATGTCGCGGCCCCGGCCCCGGTCGTCGCGCAAAAACTGGAAGCGCCCGCCGCGGCGGCGCCATCGCCCGCGCCGGCCGCCCGGCAATCGGCACCCTCGCAGGCCGCCATCACCCCAGCCCCGCCGCCACCGGCGCCGGCAGCACCGGCCGTCGCCCCCGCGCCACCGCCGCATCCGCAGGCCGAGGTGCCGCGCTTCGACATTGTGCGGGTCGATCCCAACGGCAACGCCGTCCTGGCCGGCCGCGCCGCCCCTGGCAGCGAGGTCACGGTTCATGATGGGCCGCGCGATCTCGGCCATGTCACGGCGGATCAGGACGGCAACTGGGTTCTGGTTCCCGGCCAGCCGCTGGCGCCGGGGCAAAGCCAATTATCCTTGAGCGCCAAGGGCAAGGACCGGGTCGTTACCAATTCCGACGGGGTGGTGGCGATGCTGGTGCCGCCCCGACCGCTGAAGCCCGCCACTGTCGTGGCCGCGGCGGTCCCGGCGCCTTCCGCGCCCCCGAAGCCGGTAGTGGCGCGCGTCGAGCCAACCCCACCAACCCCGCCATCCACGCCGGCGGCGGTCGCCAAGCCGCCTTCGCCCGCCACCGCCGAGGCGCCGGCCAAAACCGAGGCACCGCCCGCCGCCCCGGCGGAGGCGCCGATCGCGGTGCTGCTGCCAAAGGAAGGCCCGGCGAGGGCGATGCAGTTGCCGCCGCTCAAGAGCAAGGGCGAGGACCGGCTGTCGATGGACATCATCGAATATGGCACCAAGGGCGACGTCATTTTGCAAGGCCGCGCGGCGCCGGGCGCCACCGTCGATTCTCTCCTCGACAACCGCAAGATTGGCAGCGCGACCGCCGATGCCGACGGCAAGTGGCAGATCGTTACCGGCGGCGACGTGCCGGCCGGGCGCTATAAGCTCAAATTGCAGTCGCGGAACAAGGCGGGCAAGCAGGTCGGCGAAGTAACCATGCCGTTCGAGCGCGCCGCCCTTCCGGCGCAAATCCCAGCGGATCTGATCATCGTCCAGCCCGGCAACTCGCTGTGGCGGATCGCGCGGCACAGCTATGGGCGCGGCGTCCGCTATCTCCAAATCTATCACGCCAACAAGAACCAGATTACCGACCCGAAATTGATCTATCCGGGTCAGTTGCTCAAAATTCCCGAAAAAAAATCCTGATTCCCAACATCGCAAAAGGAAATGTACCGTCATGAAATATTTCGGTAGCCCAGGCTCATGTTCGCTGTCGCCGCATATCGCCTTGCGCGAGGCGGAATTGCCGTTCGAATACACCAAGGTCGATCTCCGCGCGAAGCGGACCGCGAACGACGAGGATTACCGCGCCATCAACCCCAAGGGCTATGTCCCCGCGCTGGTCCTGGAAAACGGCGAATTGCTGACGGAAAACCCGGTCATTCTGCAATGGATCGCCGATCGGGTTCCGGCCAAGAAACTGGCGCCCGCCAATGGCACGATGGAGCGGTACCGTTTCCAGGAATGGCTCAATTTCATTTGCAGTGAGCTGCATAAGACCGTGTTCGGCCCGCAATTCAATCCGCGCGCGTCGGAAGAGTGGAAACAGGTGCTGCGCGGCCTGATGGAGGCCCGTTTCGCCGTTGTCGAGGCGCATCTCAAGGATCACGACTATATGGTCGGCGACGCCTTCACTCTGGCGGATTCCTATCTCTTCACCATCGTGCGCTGGACCGGGCCGATGAAGATCGACCTGTCGCCGTGGCCTGCCCTGAAGGCCCACCAGGCCCGCATCGGCGAGCGGCCGCACGTCAAGGCGGCGATGCAGGCGGAGGGGCTGATTTAACTCTGCTCCATCGCAGGAAGCCGTCGTTCGCGAACACGAAATCGCGATTGGCGGCGAGTCTCCGCGGATTCTCGTCGCCGGTCTCGATTCGCGTTATCGTCTTATTAAAGAAGAAGGGAGGAAGCTGTTCGCGGACGCCGACCGACTGGAGGAATGTATGACCGTGGATGAGCGGATCGATCGCCGCGAGAGCGGCCGCGTGAATGACGCGGCGGTGGCGGCTTCGGCCTATGACCGCTTTATCGCGTTCATGTTCGGCGCCGCCGATCTGCTGATCGAGACCGATCCCAAGGGGCAGATCAGCTTTCTTGGCGGTGCGACCCAGCGCCTGGCGCCGTCCGGTCCGGGCGCACTGATCGGGCGCCCCTATGCCGAATTGTTCATCGCCGAAGATCGCGCCCTGGCCGAGGGGCGCTTGGCGCGCATGCGCAACCAGGGTAGCATGATGCCGGCGGTGGTCCGGCTGAAACAGGACGGCGAGCCGGCGACCATCTTCGGCGGCTGCGCGCTGCCGAACGGCCACACCGTGCTGTTTCTGGCGGTGGCGCGCGATGCCGAGGAAGAGGGGGCGGACAATCCCAGCGCGGTCGGCGCGGTCGCGGGCCTCCAAAGCCCGATCGCCTTCGCCGCCACGGTGCGCGAGAAATTCAAGGGGACCGATGCGGGCGAACGCCGCCTGACCCTCGTCGCTATCGACAGTCCGGCCCCCGCGATCCGCGACGTGATGCACCAGATCGAGGATGGGCTGTTCGCGCGCCTCTCCACCGATCGCCATTTCGGCGGGCGGGTCCTGGCGGTCGGCCGCATCTCGGACGCGCGGTATGGCATTCTGCATGACGGGCCGCTGGATTCGGGCGGGCTGCGGCGGCACGCCCGCCGGCTGGCGCAGGAATTGGCGCCCGACGCGCCGCCGCTGCAACTGACCTCGACCGCGATCCGGCTGCGACCCGGCGGCGGGCGCTCCGATCTCGTCGCCACCGCAGCGGTCTATGTCATGGCGCGGCTGGCCAGCGGCGCTGATTCGTCGCTGGCCCTCTTGCGGCGCGCGAGTCTGTCGCAGTTGATGGTCGAGACCACCGGGCGGATCGCCGCCTTGCGCCAAATTCTTGAGCGTGGCGATTTCGACCTGGCGCGCCAGCCGATTGTCAATTTCCGCACCGGGGCTACCCATCACACCGAGGCGCTGATCCGGTTCCGCGACGGGGGGCCGCCTAACCAGTGGATCGCGCTGGCCGAGGCCGCCGATATCGTGACCGAGCTCGACCTGGCCGTGACGCGCCGTGCCATCGGGTTGGCGCAAACCATGCCGCCCGACGCACCGCCATTCGCGATGAATCTCTCAGGGCGTTCGCTCGAGAACGCGGCGTTCGTGGCGGAGTTGCACGGCATCCTCGCCGACCACCCCAATTTACCCGCCCGCCTGATGTTCGAGCTGACCGAGACCGCCGTGGTGCGCGACATCGAGGCGGTCGATCGCGCGGTGCAAAGCCTGCGCAAGCTGGGCTTCAAGGTCTGTCTCGACGATTTTGGCGCGGTCGCGACCTCGATTCATTACCTGCGGTCGGTCAAAGTCGATTACGTCAAGATCGACGGCTTGTTCGCGCGCTCTTGCCTGCGCAATCCGAACGATCGGTCGATTCTGGCGCATGTCATCGCGCTGTGCCGGGGTACCGGTGCCGGCGTCATCGTCGAAATGATCGAAACAGCCGAACAAGCCGAGGCATTTCGCGCGCTGGGTGCGGATTTCGCCCAGGGTTACTTCTTCGGCGTGCCGGTGATTCCGGCGCCCGAGGACTAGAATCGGAAACCATCCCAAAAACTTGCCTTCTATCCCATAACCCGATAGCGTCTTTTCCATGGTTTAAATGGGGCTCGTCGCCGTGTCCCAATTTTCAGCCGGGACGAGTCCGATGCCATCAGTGAAGAAACCTGTCCCCACGGGGGCCGCGGATCGCCGATACGCAGAGTTGCCGCACGAATGACGGCGACACGTAACGCAAGGGCGGAGGGACATTGATAACGTATGTGAGAAATTGGGGGGACCGCGTTTTCCCGGAATTTCAGATTCTGTTCCGCCGGGGCGGACGGGTGATCTATCTCAATGTAACCGCAAGTCGCCAAATCACCATTGCCGCCGTCGCGCTGTGCCTTATTCTGGCCTTCGCGTATGTCGGGCTTCGCTTTCAGCATTTTGGCAATGTCGTGCTGTCGCGCAATCACATGTTGGCGGAAGCCGGCCGGGCGAAGACCGATCTCAACCAGCAGGTCGATGCCCTGCGCGATACGCTCGCGGAGGCGGAAAGCCGCGCGGAGGCCGTGGGCGAGGATAACGACAAGCTGATGGCGCGGCTCGTCAACGCGCAACAGCGCGTCGCGTCGCTGGAAGGGGAGCGCGATCGCGCGGTTGCCCAGGCCAACCAGGAATTCATCCGCCGCGATGCCGCGCGCAGCAAGGCGCTCGCCGAGGCGAATCAAGAGTTTAACCGCCGCGACGCGGCGCGGCTCAAGGCCCTGGCCGAGGCGCAGCAGCGCATCGGCGAGCTGGATAACGAGCGCACGCGGCTTCAATCCGACCGCACCGAAATCGAGCATAAACTGGGTAGCGCCCAGGATAAGCTAAATTCGAAATCGACCAATCTGGTCCAACTCTCCAAGGAGTTGGACAAGAATCGCGATTTGCTGCGCCACTCCGACTCCAATCAGGTGGCGCTCCAGACCCGCATCCAATCGCTGGAAAAAGATTTGGCGATGGCCAATCTCAATACCGATAAATTCAAATCGGATTTGGCAAGCATCGAAACCAAGCTCGACGGGTTGAAGGCGGAACGCGATCGCATGGTGGCGCGGCGCGATTCGGCGCAGCGCGACGCCCAGGCGGCGCGCCAGGCCGATGCGGCGGCGACGCGTGTCGCGCTCGTCAATCCGGCCAAACCGGCCGCCGATGCGGATGAGACGGCGGCGCCGCTGCAGCTCAAAAAAGGTTCCGGCGGCAAGATCGAGGCGCTGATCGCTTCGACCAGTCTCGATATGCATAAACTGTTGAGCGATGTCGGCGACGGTCCGGCGCATGCCGAAGGCGGCCCCTTCGTGCCGCTGGGGGACGCGACCCGCATCGGTGCCGATGCGCGTCGCCATAAGATGCTGGAGAAACTGGCCGAGACGCTGCCGCTGCGCGCGCCGCTCGACCATTATCGCGTCGAAAGTCCGTTCGGCGCGCGCCACGATCCGTTCAATCACCGCCGCGGCTTTCATACCGGCGTCGATCTGTCGGCACCCTATCGCACGCATGTCTTCAGCACCGCGCCCGGCATCGTGATCTTCGCCGGCGCCGAGGGCGGATGGGGCCGCCTCGTCGAGATCGACAATGGCCATGGCATCGTCACCCGCTATGCCCATATGCATCGTATATTCGTGGTGAAGGGCCAGAAGGTGCCGGCGCATTTCGCCATCGGCGAATTGGGCAGCACCGGGCGCAGCACCGGCCCCCACGTCCATTACGAAGTCGTGGTCGATGGCACGGCGGTCGATCCCACCAAGTTCCTGGGCGCCGGCGACAACGTGATCCGGGTCGGGGCGCGGCAATAAGCGGATCGCATCGCGCCGACACAACCTCTCGGGCGAGGCCCCGGCCTTCGCGGCCGGTCTATCGCCTTAGATCGGCGGCGAGCCTGAACGCGGCATCGTGATTGCCGAGCATCAGCCGGTAAATCTGCACATTCTCAAGGACGCGCTGGACGTAATTGCGGGTCTCGCCGATCGGCAGCGATTCGATCCAGTCGATGACATCGGCGTTCTTGGCGCGTGGATCGCCCAATTGGCCGATCCATTGGGACACCCGTGCCGGCCCGGCATTATAGGCGGCGATCGCCAGCACATAGGAGCCGCCGAACTGGCTCAGCATCTGGTCGAGATAGGCGCGGCCGAGGCGCATATTATAGACGCGATCCTGGGTCAGCAGCGTGGGCGAGAAGGGCAGGCCGAGCTCGGTCGCCATTTTCCGCGCGGTGGACGGCATCAATTGCATCATGCCCCGCGCGCCGGCGGAACTGACGGCCTCTTGATCGAAGGCACTTTCCTGGCGCGTCATGGCGAGCACCAGGGCCGCCTCGGCGGTCCCGCCGGGCGGCAGCGGCACCAGCGGATAGCTTTCGGCGAATAGCGTCACGCCGTCGTTCGCGGCGCGTTTGGCGGCCAGCAATTCCATGTCCGGGCGGTCCAGCGCCAGCGCCAGCCGCGCCACCTGAACATAATCGCCAGGCGTCTGGGCGGTGTCGGCAAGCCGATAGAGGAAGGGCCGTGCGTCCGCGGAATCGCCGATCGCGACGAGATCGCGCGCCGCACGGACCAACTCGCGCTGCTCGAACGCCAGCACCGCCGCGCGGTCGGGCTCTGGCTCCGGCGCGATCGGGATCGCGCCCGCCTCATGCAGAGTCGCCGCAGCCAGTTCGCCGTAATAGGCGGTGGGATAGGTCGCCGCTTTGCCGTACCAATCGGCGGCGGTTTGGTCGCGATGGAGGGCGGTCGAAGCCCGCGCCGCCCAATAGGCGCCACGCGCGCGGCTTACGGCCATCTTGGAGTGATCGTAGAGCCGGATGAAATGCTGGAGCGCGGTGGTCGGGTTGTTGAGATAGCGCAGCGCGACCCAGCCCGCGAAAAATTCCAGCTCGCCGAAAGCGGGCCCCTCGCTTAACCCGTTATGCGCCGCCAGCCGATAGGCGACGGCGGCGTTGCCACCGGCCAGCGCCTTCCGGGCCAGGATCTGGCGCTCGCCGGCCCAGGCCAGCGGCCGCACCAGATCGGCGGGCGGATGATCGAGCAGCGCGATGGCATCGTCATAATGTTCCTTGTGCCGCCGCCACTTCAGTCGCGCGAACATCAAACCGGGGTCGTTCCGCAGCGCGGCCGGCACCTGCGCCAAGAGATGCTCGGCGTTGGGTGCGCCGGTCAGCAGCGCGAGGCGCGCAATGCCCGCGGCACGCTGGTCGAGGCCGACGCGCGCCAGCATCCGCCGGGCCAACGCGTCGCGGCCATCCCACAGCAGGCGGTCGAGCCGCTTGGTATCGTCGGCGGGCCGCAGCTTGTCACTGTAACGCAGAAGGAAACTGGTTTCGTCGAGCGGCGAAAAATTCGCCTCGATCCACACTTGGCGCAACAAGGCGGTGGCCTCGGCGGCGTGGCCGCCGGCCATCATCTGATCGGCTTGGCGAATCTGGCCGGCCGACGAGATCGGCGGGAACAGCGCGAACCATGCGGCGGCCGTCGCGTCGCTTTGCTCTTTCAGCATCTGCTCGGCGTGACGGCGCAGCGTCGTCTGGCCGGGCCAGGTCGGATTGCGCACCAGGAAATCGCGAATCTGGTCGAATTGGACCCGCGGCCCGCCCCGCATCAGCTCGACCCACAGCAGCAGCTTGGCGGGAAACTGGTCGCTGGCGCCTTTGGTCAGCGACGAGACCTGATCCCATTGATTGGCCTGCGCCGCGACAAAGGCCTGGCGATAGAGCGTCCGGTCATTGTCGCTCAGTTCGGCATGGGCGGTGGCGACGAGGCTGACCGCCGCCGCCAGCCCAAAGAGGAGCGATCGAATCGAGTTCTTCAATGCAAGCCGATTCCCAAAATGGTGAATGCGGCATTGTAACGGCTCATCTCCTTATGACAATGCCGGCGTCATGGCCGCGCCGCGCGGGCGGTTGCCGGAATCGGAACGAGACTGTATCGTCGCCCGCGCGGCAGATCGGTGCCGTGCCGGAAAATCATTGGAGATATCAGATGTTTCAGGGCTCCATGACCGCGCTGATCACGCCGTTCCGCGATGGGGCGGTGGACGAAAAAGTCTTCCAGGCGTTCGTCGATTGGCAGATCAAGGAAGGCACCGAAGTGGTCGTGCCCTGCGGGACTACCGGCGAATCGCCCACCCTCAGCCACGAAGAACATCGCCGGGTGGTCGATCTCTGTATCGAAGTCGCGAAGGGCCGGGTTCCGGTCATCGCGGGCGCCGGCTCGAACTCGACACAAGAGGCCATTTCGCTGGCCCAGCATGCGCGGAAATCGGGCGCCGACGCGGTGCTGGTGGTGACGCCCTATTACAATAAGCCGACCCAGGAGGGCCTCTATCAGCATTTCAAGGCGATCAACGATTCCGCCGAGATTCCGATCTTCATCTATAATATTCCGGGCCGCAGCGTGGTCGATATGAGCGTCGCGACCATGGCGCGGCTGGCCAAGCTGCCGAACATCGTCGGGGTAAAGGATTGCACCGAGTTGGCGCGCACCCCCCGCCAGCGCGCGGCCACGGGCGACGATTTCATCATGCTGTCTGGCGACGATGCCACCGCGCTGGCCTATCTCGCGCAAACCGGCACCGGCTGCATTTCCGTCACCGCCAACATCGCGCCGCGCCAATGCGCGCAGATGCACGCCGCCTGGCGCCAGGGCGACGTCAAGCGGGCGCAGGCGATCAACAGCCGACTCGTCGCGCTGCATGACGCCCTGTTCATCGAGGCCAGCCCGGCGCCAGTGAAATTCGGCGCTTCCCTGTTGGGCAAGGCCAGCGCCGATGTCCGGCTGCCGATCGTGCCGGCGAGCGAACATGCACAGACCGTGGTGCGCCAGGCGATGACCGGCGCGGGCCTGCTGAACTGATCGATGATGGCGCTGCGCGGGACGGAAAAATATGTCGCGCAAAACCGGCGAGCGCGTCACGATTACCTGATCGAGGATACGTTCGAGGCCGGCATCGTCCTGCATGGCAGCGAGGTCAAGGTCCTGCGCCAGGGCCACGCCAGCATCGTCGAGGCCTATGCCGGCGACAAGGATGGCGAGATTTTTCTCTTCAACGCTAACATCCCGGAATATCCGGCCGCGCGCTTCAACCACGAGCCAAAGCGCGCGCGGCGCCTGCTGATGCGCCGGCGCGAGATCAACAAATTGCTTGGCCGGGTGACGCGCGAGGGCATGACCCTCATTCCGCTGGCGATCTACTTCAACCCGCGCGGCATCGCCAAACTGTCGCTCGGTCTCGCCAAGGGCAAGCGCAAATCCGACAAGCGCGAGGCCGAAAAGGCGCGCGATTGGCAGCGCGACAAGGCCCGCCTCATGCGCGACCGCGGCTGAACGCGGCCGGGTTCAATTTCCGGTTGCCTTCCGGCGCGGCGCGGGCGGATCATCCGCCGGGGATCACGGGGTTTGGGGAGCATGTCGGAACAAGGACTGCAACAGCCGAGCGGCGAGCCCACCGGACCTTTTGTGGGGGAGCGGGTCCAGGCGCATATCGACGCGCTGAACCAACGCATCTTCGATACCTCGCTCGATCTGATCATGGTGGTCGATAAGCGCGGCACCATCACCCGGGTCAGCCCCAGTGCGCGGGTCATTCTGGGGTATGAGCCGGCCGAAATGTCCGGCCAAAGCGCGCGCGAATTCCTCTTTTCCGACGATCTGGCGCACACGCGCGAGGAGATGCGCAAGGCGCGGCGCGGCGGTGAGACCCGCAATTTCGAGTGCCGCTATGTCCATCGCAGCGGCGCCGTGGTGCCGTTGGTCTGGACCGGCGTGTGGTCCGACCAGGAACAGCGGCATTTCTTCATCGGGCGCGACATCACCGAGCGCAAGGCCACCGAACAGCGCTTGCGCCAAGCCCAGCGCATGGACGCGATCGGCCAGCTTACCGGCGGCATGGCGCATGATTTTAACAATATTCTCGGCGTGGTGATCGGCAGCCTCGACATGCTGCGCCTGGGCGGGCGGCTCAATGACGAAGATGACGCGCTGGCGTCGGGCGCCATCGATGCCGCCGTGCTGGGGGCCGATCTGATCAAGCGGTTGCTCGCCTTTGCCCGGCGCCAGCAATTGAAGCCCCAGCGCGTCGAGGTCAACGCGCTGGTCGCCGGCACGGTCGGCATTCTGACGCGCACGCTGGGCGAGGAAATACCGATCGTGGTCGATCTGGGCGAGGATATCTGGCCGGTGCGGATCGACTCGACGCAGCTGGAGGCGAGCCTCGTCAATCTGGCGACCAATGCGCGCGACGCGATGCCGAAAGGCGGCAGCCTGACGATCACCACGGTCAATCGCGAGCTCGATGCCGATTACGCCTCGATGCATACCGATGTCGAGGCCGGGGACTATGCGTTGATCGAGGTTACCGATACCGGCGACGGCATCGCGCCTGAGCTGATGAGCCGCATCTTCGAGCCGTTCTTCACCACCAAGGACCCCGGCAAGGGCACCGGGTTGGGCCTCAGCATGGTGTTCGGCTTCGTCAAGCAATCGGGCGGGCATCTCAACGTCTACAGCGAGCCCGGCGTCGGCACCACCTTCCGCCTCTATTTGCCGCGCGACCGGGGCGACGTCGCGGAGGGCGAGCGCACGCGCCTCGTCGCGCCGGCGGTCGGCGGCACCGAGACCATTCTCGTGGTCGAGGACAATATCGCGATGCGCAAGGTCGTATTGCGGCAATTGACTGAGCTTGGCTATCGCGTGCTGGAGGCGAATGCCGCCGCCGCCGCGCTGGAGATACTGGACACCGCCAAGGTGACGCTGCTGTTCAGCGACGTGGTGATGGCGGGCGACATGAACGGCATCGAGCTGGCGCGGGTCGCGACCGCGCGCTGGCCCGGCCTCAAGGTGCTGCTGACCTCGGGCTTTCCGGAGGCGCGTATCGCCGGCGAAGGGGACATTCCCGCCGGGCTGCGCCTGCTGTCGAAGCCCTATCGCCGCGCCGAACTCGCGCGCACCTTGCGCGGCATTCTGGACGCCGAGCAACAATAGCGGCGTGGCGGGCCGCTACGCCGCCAGCCGCTGGCGCAGCGCGCCGACCACCGCCTCGAACATCGCCGTCGTCAGCCGGCCGGTGTTCGTGTTGTAGCGCGAGCAATGATAGGAATCGGCGAGCGCCACATTGCCCATCTCGTGCACGGCGCCATGGGCGAAGCGATGCGCGGCGATGCGGCCGCCAAAGGCGCGGACCGCCGCATCATGGGCGATTTTGCCCAGCGCCATCACGACGCGCAGATTCCGCATCGCGGCGATTTCGCCCTTGAGAAATTGGTGACAGGTCTTGATCTCGCTTGGTTCAGGCTTGTTTTCCGGCGGCACGCATCGGACCGCGTTGGCGATGCGGCAATCGATCAGGGTCAGCCCGTCGTCGGGCCGCTCTCGATAGTCGCCGCGCGCGAAGCCGAATTTGAGCAGCGTCGCATAGAGTAGGTTGCCGGCGTAGTCGCCGGTAAACGGACGCCCAGTGCGATTGGCGCCGCGCAGGCCCGGCGCCAGCCCGACGATCAGCAGCCGCCCGTCGGGGTCGCCGAACGACGGTACCGGCGCGTTATGCCAGTCGGGAAAGGCGGCGCGCTGCCGCAGGCGAAAATCGACGAGGCGTGGGCACAGCGGACAATCCCGATCGGGCGCCGGTATCTCACTCGCTGCCATGCGGCATCGGCGATCGCGCCATGTCCTGGTGATGCACCCGCTCGATCCGTTCGCGGATATCGACCAGGTCGACGAAGATATCGGCCTGGCGCCGCAACTCGTCCGCCACCATCGGCGGGGCCGAGCGGATGGTCGAGACCACGGTGACGCGTACGCCCTTGCGCTGCACCGCCTCGACGAGGCGGCGGAAATCGCCATCGCCGGAGAACAGCACGATGTGATCGAGATGCGGCGCCATTTCCATCACGTCGATGGCGAGCTCGATATCCATGTTGCCCTTGATCTTGCGGCGCCCCATCGCGTCGGTGAATTCCTTGGTCGGCTTGGTCACCATGGTGTAGCCATTGTAATCGAGCCAATCGACCAGCGGCCGCAGCGGGGAATATTCCTGATCTTCGAGCAGCGCCGTATAATAGAACGCGCGAATGAGCTGGCCCTGCGAGCCGAACAGCCCGAGCAGCCGCTTATAATCGATATCGAATTGCAACGCGCGCGCCGCCGCATAAAGGTTCGCGCCATCAATGAAGAGGGCAATTTTTTCTTGCGGATAGAACAGCATTTGATCCGCTCCTTGGAGAAGGCCGGCAGGATAGCACCCGGCGCGCGGCGGCGAACAGGAAACATTTGCCGGGTGGCGCGATGATTCTGATCGGGATTGGCGGCAATCTGCCGAGCAGCGTGGGGGACCCGGCGGCGACCATCACGGCCGCGATCGGCGCGCTGACCGCAGCCGGCGTCCGGGTGGTGGCGCGCTCGCGCGATTATCGCTCGGCGCCGGTGCCGGTCTCCGATCAGCCCTGGTACGTCAACGCCGTGATCGCGGTCGCGACGGATTTATCACCGTTCGACCTGCTGGCGCTGCTGCACCGGATCGAGGCGCGGTTCGGGCGCGCGCGCCGCGAGGTCAATGGCGCGCGCACGCTCGACCTCGACCTGCTGGCGTATGACGCGCTTGTCGCGGCCGGCGGCGATGGCGCGCCGTTCCTGCCGCATCCGCGCCTTCATCACCGCGCCTTCGTGCTATTGCCGCTGGCCGAAATCGCGCCGGGCTGGCGTCATCCGATCACCGGCGACACGGTCGAGCATTTGATCGCGGTATTGTCCCCGGACCAGATCGCGACGCCGATTTAGCGCCGCAGCTCGATGGTCGATAGGGTCCGGCCGGTCTGCCAATCGACCAGCATCAGCGTCTCGCCGCCGTCGGGCAGGGCAAGGCGGACGGTGACGCGGTCGCCGTCGCTCTGGATGCTCACGATCTTCGCGTCGGCCGGCAGGGTGAGGGTATGGGGCATGCCATTCGGCGCGACGGTCGCGTGCGCGATCAACGGCGCCGTAACCACGCGATGATTGACCCGATAGGCAATGCCGACGACAAGCGCGACGATGCCGACGATCAGCAGGATCCCCATCGTCACGACCAGTATCTTCAACCCGCGCATGCTTCCCGACCGTCCGGCTTTGCGTTACTGGATAGGCTTAGCATGGCCGAGACGCGCACGGTAATCGTCGATGATGCCGCGACGGGCGAGCGGCTGGACCGCTTTCTGGCACGCGCGCTGGCGCCCTTGTCGCGCACCCAGATCAAACGGCTGATCGAGGGCGGGCAGGTCGCGGTGGCGGGCGCGGCGGCGACCGACCCGGCGGCGAAGACCAGGGCCGGGCAATCATTCTCCATCACCCTGCCGGAGCCGGTGCCCGACAGGCCCGTGGCGCAGGCAATGGCGCTGGTCATTCCTTATGAGGACGCGCATCTCCTGGTGGTGGACAAGCCGGCCGGGCTGGTGGTGCATCCGGCGCCCGGCAATCCCGACCGCACGCTGGTCAATGCGTTGATCGCGCATTGCGGCGACGCGCTGGCCGGCATCGGCGGGGTGAAGCGGCCGGGCATCGTCCATCGCCTCGACAAGGATACCAGTGGCCTGATGGTGGTGGCGAAAACCGAGCTGGCGCATCACGCGCTATCGGCGGATTTCGCGGCGCGGCGGATCGAGCGTGCCTATCGCGCGATCGTCTGGGGTGTGCCGCCCGCCGAGGGCGAGATCGCGGGCGCCATCGGCCGCAATCCGCATGATCGGAAAAGGATGGCGATGGTGGCGCGCGGCGGCAAACAGGCGCTGACGCGCTATCGGCGCCTCGCCGCCTATGGCACCGAGGCGGCGCTGCTGGAATGCCGCCTCGCGACCGGCCGCACCCATCAAATCCGTGTCCATCTGGCGGCGCTGGGCTATCCGCTGATCGGCGATCCGGTCTATGGCCGGAAGCGCGCGAAGAAACTATTGGCGCGCCAGGCGCTGCATGCCTGGCTGCTCGGCTTTCGCCATCCCGCCAGCGGCGAGACGCTGCGCTTCACCAGCGACATGCCCGAGGACATGCGCGATCTCATCGCGAAATTGGCGGTGTAGCTAACCCGTCGGGGCGATCGCCTTCAAAGCCGGCGCCACAGTCTCGGCATCGGCCCAGCGCGTGCTGACAGGCTTGCCCATCGGCGGATCGTTGGCGGCGCGGCCCACTTGGACGGTGCCGAGGCTGGGCTTGAAGCGCGCCAGCCCATACTGGCGGATGATGTACCAGGTGAGGCCGTCATTGATCAGGCGCGGATCGATCTTCGGCGCCAGCGCCCGGTGCGCCGCGCGCAGCCGACTCCAATGCAGGCCGGGCGTCTCATGGTGCGCGGCGTGGAGGCCATTGTTGAACAGCAGGAAATTGAGCGCGCGTCCATCCCAACTGCGCGAATGATTATGCCGCGACCAGGGATCGGCATGAACATGCTGTTCATAGTTGAAGAACATGATCGTCCACAGCGCGAACAGGGCCGGCACCAGGCAGGTCAGGGCATAGACATAGATGCCGGTGCGCCAGCCATGCAGCGCAACCGCCAACACTAGCGCGCCAAGATGCGCGCCGGCCCAAATCGCATACTGCGTCAGGATCGTGCGGAACAGCGGCGCGTTGTCGCGCCGCGCCTTGGCGATGAACGCCTGGATCGGCTCGCCTTGCCAATAGCTGGAAACGAAAAAATAGGTCGCCGCCACCAGCAGCCGATGCTTGTCCGAATACCGCCAGGTGATCGTCGCGTCGCCGGCGCGATTGACGAATTTGTGGTGGTTCATGTTGTGCGTCGGAATCCAGGCGAAGGTTGGATAGCCGTAAAAGACGGAAATCCAGGCGCCGAAAAACTCATTGGCGCGACGGTTGCGAAATGTCGGACAGTGATTGTGATTATGCGCGATGATGCCGAGCGCGAGCGCGAAGTAGCAACTGAGCCAGCACAGATAGGGTATCAGAGCCGGCACCGCGAACTGCAACGCCACGAGGCCCGGCGCCAACGCGATCCAAAGCAATGTCCGATAATCGGCGCCGTAACGCGGTCGCATCGTCAAACTCGCCGCCTCCTTGCAACCAGGTCGGAGCCAGCGACCCCATATCTCGGGCGCCGCCAGTATGTGGCCGGGGCGCGGTGTTTGCCAGCGAAGATCATGACGCCGGCAAACGCATGACACGAATCGCGACAACGCAAATCCCGGCGCGCGATCTGTGGTAAATTAGTGCGTTGAAACCCACATGCGGGTCTGTCCCGCCCGCCCTGTCGTCGCCAAGAAAAAATCAGCCATGCCCCGCCCGCCGCGCCAATTCCTTATTCCCATGATCGTCGCGTGCGCGCTGTTCATGGAGAATCTGGATTCGACGATCATCTCGACGGCGCTGCCCTCGATCGCCCATGCGCTGAACGAGGACCCGGTGCGGCTCAACGTCGCCATCACCTCCTATTTGTTGAGCCTCGCCGTCTTCATCCCGGCCAGCGGCTGGTTCGCCGACCGCTTCGGCGCGCGCACCGTGTTCCGCACCGCGATCGTCGTGTTCACGCTCGGCTCCATCGGCTGCGGCTTCGCGCATTCGCTGTGGCAACTCGTCGGCACGCGCATCCTGCAAGGCATGGGCGGCGCCATGATGGTGCCGGTCGGGCGCCTCGTCATGATGCGCGCTGTGCCGAAATCCGATCTGGTGCGCGCGATGACCTATCTGACCGTGCCGGCGCTGATCGGGCCGGTGACCGGGCCGGTTCTGGGCGGCTTCATCGTCACCTACTTCTCGTGGCGCTGGATATTCTTCATCAACATTCCGATGGGTATTCTCGGCTTCGTGCTGGCGTCGATCTTCATCGACAATATCCGAGAGCCCGACGCCCATCCGCTCGATTGGCGCGGCTTCATCTTGTGCGGGCTCGGCCTCGCGGGCGTGGTGTTCGGCTTCGAGACCGCGGGGCGCGGCGCGATACCGGGCAGCATCGTGGTGGCGCTGTTGGTCAGCGGCGCGCTATTGCTGGTGCTGTATGTGCTGCATGCGCGGCGCACCGCCTTTCCGCTGATCGATCTCGGCCTCCTCAAGATCCCGACTTATTTCGCCGGCGTGGTCGGCGGCAGTTTCTTCCGCATCGGCGTCGGCGCCATGCCGTTCCTGACACCGCTGATGTTTCAACTCGGCTTCGGCATGTCGGCGCTCAATTCGGGATTGCTGACGTTCGCCGGCGCGATGGGCGCGATGCTGATGAAGACCACGGCGGGGCCGATCATCCGCACCTTCGGCTTTCGCCATGTCCTGATCGGCAATGCCTTCATCGCCAGCGCCTTCTTGTTCGCGCTGGCGCTGTTCCGGCCCGCGACGCCGCACTATCTGATTTTCGGCATCTTGCTGTGCGGCGGCTTTTTCCGCTCGCTGCAATTCACCAGCGTCAACACGCTGGCCTATGCCGACGTGCCGGCCGCGCGGATGAGCCGCGCCACCTCGCTGCAAAGCATGGGGCAGCAATTGGCGATGAGCATCGGGGTCGGCACCGGGGCGCTGGCGCTGCACTTGACGCTGCTGTGGCATGGTTCATCGAGCCTCGCCGCCGAGGATTTCACCCCGGCCTTCATCGCGGTCAGCGTGATCTCGATCTCATGCGTGTTCTTTTTCATCAACCTCTCGCCCTATGCCGGCGCTGAGGTCAGCGGCCATAAAGCGCGCGTGCTGGCGGCGTCGGAGCAGCAAGCCGGCGACTGATCCTCACCCGACGATTTTGCCGCCGCGCAATTCCTCGATTTCGGCGGCGGCGACACCCCAGCGGCGCAGCGAATCGGCATCGGGCGCGGTCGGCGCGGTCGGCATCGCGGTCTGGGTGCGGCTGAAGCGCGGCGCCGGCGCCGGCTGAACCACGCCGTCGATCGTGACGAAGCTGCCGCGCGCCACCGCCTGGGGATGGTGCGGCGCCTCGGTCAGCGATAGGACTGGCGCGACGCAGGCATCGCCGCCGGCGAACAGCGCCACCCACTCGTCGCGCGTCTTCGTTTTGAACTTTGCCGCGAGCTTCTCCTTGCCCTCGGGCCAGCGCGCGCGCTCGTCCTGGCGGGGCACGGCGGCGGGGTCGATGTCGAGGCGCCGCAGCAGCTCGGCGAAAAACTTCGGCTCGATCGCCGCGACCGCGACAAAATTGCCGTCGGCGCATTCATAGACCTCGTAGAAGAACGCGCCCGAATCGAGGAAATTGGTGCCGCGTTCGAGCGTGATTTGCCTGCCGGCGAACAGGCCGTAGAACGTGGTCATCAGCGAGGCCGCGCCCTCGACCATCGCGGCATCGACCACCTGGCCCTTGCCAGAGCGCGCGGTCTCGAGCAGCGCCGCCAGCATGCCCATCGCCAGATAGAGCGCGCCGCCGCCGAAATCGCCGATGAGGTTGAGGGGCGGGGTCGGCTTCTGGCCCGCGCGGCCGATGGCGTGCAGCGCGCCCGAGAGAGCGATGTAGTCGAGATCGTGGCCGGCGGTGGGCGCCAGCGGCCCGCTCTGACCCCAGCCGGTCATGCGGCCATAGACGAGTCGCGGATTGGCCGCAAGGCACGGCTCCGGCCCCAGCCCCAGCCGCTCCATTACGCCGGGCCGAAAGCCCTCGATCACCGCGTCGGCGCCGGCGATCAGTCGCAACGCCAGCGCGATGCCGGCCGGCTGCTTGAGGTCGATCGTCACCGCCGGGCGGCTGCGATGCAGCAGCTTGAACCGATCGGGCGATTGCACGCCGAGGCCGCTCGGCTCGATGCGGTCGATGCGCAGGATGTCCGCGCCCAGATCCGCCAGCAGCATCGCGCACATCGGTGCCGGGCCGATGCCGGCGAACTCGACGATCTTGATCCCCGCGAGCGGTCCCATGCGATCCCCATCCTTGGTGTTTCAGACGGGATCATAGCAACACCGGCGCCGGAAAACCTATCCGCCGAATTGACCCGATCCGCCGGCTGTGCGATTGCTGGCGCCAAGAAACAGCGTGGGGGCGGATCATGAAATTTGGGATGTTGTTCGCGTTCGGTTTGGCCTTTGCCTCGACCGTGTCCGTTGCCGCCAATGCCGAGGGTAATTCGGTCAAGGGCAAGATCGTGTTCTTTCAGTGCATGGCGTGCCATTCGGTGGCGGCCGGCAAGAACGGCATCGGGCCGAGCCTCCATGGCCTCTTCGGCCGCAAAGCGGGGACGGCGCCGGACTTCGCCTATTCGCCCTCGATGAAGCGGTCGGGCATTACCTGGGACGAAGCCAGCCTCAAATCCTACCTGCCCGATCCCCAAGCCAAGGTGCCGGGCACCAAGATGGCCTTCCTCGGCCTGCACGACCCGGAAAAGCTCGACAACCTGATCGCCTATCTCAAACAGGCGACAAAGTAGGGTAAAAAAGGGCCGCATTCGGGGCCGATCGTGCGTTAACCATTATTAATCTATTACTGGTGGCGCGTTTTATCGCGTGTATGCTCCAATCATTAACAAGGCGTTAAAGCATTCGCCGGCGCGGGCGCGGGGTCCCACCGGCGGAAAAAATGCCACGCTTAAAATGGTTGGAGGCAACATGGTAACCGATGATTGCGGGCGCGAGATCGCGCTCACCGGCTACGTCAAGACGCGCATGATCGGGGGGGGCCGCTTGTTCCTGATCGGCATCGCATTGGGGGCAGGGCTGTGCGCCGGCTTCGGCCCGCAGCTGCCGCTGCTGGATATGTCGCTCCAATCGGCGGCCGCCGCCGAACCGCCCAAGGCGGAGACGATGCCTCACCGCTGGCTGGTGCTGCGTAACGCGCTGCTCGATACCAGCGTCACCGGCGCCAGCAGGGATGACCAGCGCGTGGCGGTCGTCGCGCTCCATGGCAAATGGTTGGCGTTGCGCGACGCCTTGCAGGACCGCACCCACCTGAATTAGCCGCCCTGGATTGGCGTCCCCTCTCGCGCCCGACGCGGCGAGGGGCGCCGCCACTCGCTATATCCCAACGGACACATTGACAGTCTTAAACGACGCTGCGAGCATCAAGGCTATTGAAAATAGCCGTGGATGTGACCGGAACGTGGCATCTATAGGGCGATAACAAGCCGGTAACGGCGGGGTAAGAATTAAGCTATCGGCGCTGACAGGGAGGGAGGTCTCGCCGACATGATCAAGAGAGAAAAAATCCGACTGTAAACGGCTGGCGCCTGACCGCCGGGCCCTGAGCCATGGCTGTCGTCGTCGCCCGTTGGACGCCACGAAACCGCGAAGGAAGGAACGCGAGGGAGTATCATGAGAGTTCTCACCATTAACGGCTTCAGTCGTGTTGTCGATATGTCCGACGACACGCCGCTGCTTTGGGTCATCCGCGAGCATTTGCAGATGACCGGCACGAAATTCGGTTGCGGTGCCGGCCTGTGCGGCGCGTGCACCGTCCATCTCAACGGCGACGCGGTGCGCTCCTGCCAGACCAGCCTCGAAGAGGCGTCGGGCCAGGAAATCACGACCATCGAGGGTCTCGACCCGATGGGCCAGCATCCCCTGCAACGGGCCTGGGTGGCCGAACAGGTGCCACAATGCGGCTACTGTCAGTCCGGCCAGATCATGCAGGCGGCGGCCCTCTTGCAGAAGAACCCGACCCCGAACGATCATGAAATCACCACGGCCATGAACGGCAATCTCTGTCGCTGCATGACCTATGTTCGGATCAAAAAAGCCATCAAGCGGGCTTCCGCTGACATGCGCAAGGCTTAGGAGATCCGAGCATGGATACCATCGAACGCAATCCCGAAACCACGACGGTCAACCGCCGCGGCTTCCTCGTTGGGACCGCCGCCGCGAGCGCCGGCCTGACCTTCGGCTATTCGCTGCTGCCCCAGATAATGGGCACCGCGGGCGAAGCCTTCGCTGCCGGCAATTGGACGCCGGTGCCCTCCTTCACTATCGAGCCGACCGGCATCATCACGCTCCATACGCCGAAATCGGAAATGGGCCAGCATGTCGGCACCGCCATCGCCCAGTCGCTGATGGAAGAGCTGCAGGGCGACTGGAACAATGTGCGGATCGACTATCCCGATCCGGCGCCGAAATACGGCGTGTTCTTCACCGCCGGCTCGCTCAGCATTCTGACGACGTTCCACGGCGCGGCTCAGGCCGGTGCCGCCGGCCGCATCGCCCTGATCGAGGCGGGCGCGAAAGAGCTCGGCGTGAAGCCGGAAGATTGTCACGTCGTGAAGGGCTGGGTTACGACCAAGGGCGGCAAGCGGATCAGCTACGCGCAGCTCGTGGCGACCGGCAAGGTCGATAAGGTCTACAGCCCCGACGATCTGAAGAAGATGCCGCTGAAAAAGGCATCGCAATACACCGTCGTCGGCAAGCCGATTCAGGCCCTGGACATTCCGCCCAAGGTCGTCGGCAAGGCCAATTTCGGCATCGATTATTTCCTGCCGAACATGGTCTACGCCAAGATCGCGCGACCGCCGGTCCGCATCGGCGCCAAGCCGAAGTCGATCGACGATACCGAGGCGAAGAAGGTTCCGGGATACATGCAGTATCTCTCGATTCCGGACCCGATCGGCGTCAACACCCATTATGTCATCGTCATCGCGACCAATTTTCCGGCGGCCATCAAGGCGGCCAAGGCGATGAAGATCGACTGGGACCTCGGTCCCAACGCCGATGTCAGCAGCGAGCAGATCCTTCAGCGCGCCAAGGATCTGGTGAACGATCCGAATACCGGCGGCGCGTTCTGGCTCATCGGCGATCCGAAGAAGGCATTGGCCGACGCCCCGACCCGGATCGACGCCGAATTCATCACCCCGCTCGCATCGCATCAGCCGATCGAGCCGATGAACGCGGTGGCGTATATCGATAACGGCACTCTTCATCTCTATTCCGGCAGCCAGTTGCAGATCGCTCATCAGCCGATCATGGCCGCCGTGATGGGCATGAAGCCGGAGCAGGTGCTGTTGCATCAGGTCTATATCGGCGGCGGCTTCGGGCGCCGGCTCGAGGCGGACGCGATGATCCCGACCGCGCTTGCCGCCAAGGCATTGGGACGGCCGGTAAAACTGATCTATACCCGCGATGAAGAGTTCAGGAATGACTTCTATCGCACCATCACCTACCAGCGCCTTCAGGCCGGCATCGACAAGGGCGGCAATCTCGTCGCGCTGCAACACGATGTCTGCGCGGCGTTCTCGGCGGTTCGCGCGGCACCCCAACAGATGACGCCCGCGCTGGACAAGAAAAACGTGAAGCTCGACGGCACTTCGCTCGACGGCTCCAACTCGTGGTACGGCGTGCCGAACTATCTGTCGCGCGGTATTCAGAACGAGCTGGCTCAGCGCGCGACTCCGCCGGGCTTCTTGCGGTCGGTGTCGACGGGCTGGACCTATTTCGCGCTCGAAAGCTTCATCGACGAGGTGGCGCGCAAGACCGGCAAGGACCCGGTCGAGCTGCGTCTCGCCATGCTGAAGGCGACCGGACCGAATAAGGGTTCGGTGCCGATGTCGATCGGCGGCGCGGAACGCATCGCCAATGTCATCAGGAAGGCGGTGCAGATCACCGACTTCCATAAAAAGCACAAGCGGATGGGCCCTGGTCGCGGCATCGGTCTTGCCGCGACCACCCATTTCCGCGACACGCCAACCTGGACCTGCGGCATTGTCGAGGTCTCGGTCGATAAATCCTCCGGCGCGATCCATGTCGACAAGATGACGACGGTGATGGATCTGGGGCAGGCGGTGAATATCGATGGCGCCCGGTCACAGTGCGAAGGCGGCACGCTGTTCGGATTGAGCCTCGCGCTCTACGAGCAGGCGACCATGCATCATGGCAATCTCGACCAGACCAATTTCGACACCTATTTCCCGCTGCGTATTTCCCAGGCGCCGGAAGTCGAAATTCACATCATCAGCACGCCGGGGATGCCCCCCGTTGGCGTCGGCGAACCGGCGGTGACCACGGTGGCGCCGGCGGTATCGAATGCCGTCTTCGACGCGGTCGGCGTACGCCCGCGGAACCTGCCGTTCACCCCGGAAAAGGTGAAGGCGCTGATGGGCGCCTAATTAGTCACGCCATTACTGCCAAGGCTCTCCAGGGCAACCTGGAGAGCCTTTTTTATTCCTTTTCACTTTACCGGCGAAGGCCGGTATCCATGGCAAGGGTGGACCCCGGCATTTGCCGGTGAGGCGCTCGGTTGGTTCGAGAATGGACTTGGCGAACTTGGCGCCTTTGCGTCCCCGGCTTTCCGCCGGGGCAGGCTTGGCGGTTCAAAGTTTTTTCCCGGCATCGATTCCGTGCGTCCTCGACTGTGCGCTGCGCGCACGCTCGGGATGAGGATGGCTGGGTGTCGGTACAGACCTTCAAAACCGAAAATTATCGCCTCATCCCGAGCGCGCCCGCACGGCGGGCGCTGTCGAGGGACGCACGATCCAAAAACACACCATCGCACCGCGACAACAAACCTTTTTCACATTACCGGCGAAGGCCGGTACCCATGGCAAGAATGGACCCCGGCATTCGCCGGGGAGGCGCTTGGTTGGGGTTAGAGAATGGACTTTGTCTGCCTTGGTGTCCCCGGCTCGTGGGGCGAGGCGCGTCCTCGCACCGCGGCACTAAACCTTTTCCCTTTACCGGCGAAGGCCGGTATCCATGGCAAGGATGGACCCCGGCATCCACCGGGGGGGCGCGTAGTTTGGGGGACCGCATGAACCGGCGGCGCTTTCTCATCGGATCGGCGGCGTCGGGCGCGGGGCTGTTCGTCGGCTATGTCCGAGTCGGCCGCGCCGAGGCCGCCGGCACTTACGCGCCCTCGATTTGGTATGTCATCGATCGCACCGGCATCGTCACCGTTCACATCTTGAAGGCGGAAGTCGGTCAGCATATCGGCACCGCCTTCGCGATGATGATCGCGGAGGAGCTGGCGGCCGACTGGCGCGACATGCGCATCGACTATCCCGACCCGGCGCGCCAATTCGGCATCCTGGTGACGGCGGGAAGCTGGAGCATCGCCGCCAGTTATGACGATTTGCGGCGCTATGGCGCCGCCGGCCGCATCGCGTTGATCGAGGCCGGCGCCAAGCAACTCGGTGTCGGGCGTGACGATTGTACGGCCGTGCGCGGCTGGGTCATTCATCGGACCAGCGGCCGGCGGGTCAGCTATGGCGCGCTGGTCGGCGCCGGCGCCGTCAATCGCGTCTTCGAGGAAGCCGATCTCGCCGCCATCGCGCTGAAGCCGGACGGCGCGCCGACCGTGATCGGTACTTCGCCGCCGGCGCTCGACATTCCGGCCAAGGTCAATGGCTCGGCGCGCTTCGCCATCGACTGCTTCGCGCCCAATCTGCTTTACACCAAGATCGCGCGGCCGCCGCTGCGCGCCGGCTGCCGCCCGCGCTCGATCGACGATACCGCCGCGCGCCGGATCGCCGGCTATCGCCGCTTTGTCAGCGCGCCCGCCCCGGCGGGTGACAATGGCTATTACGTCATGGCCCTCGCGGATAATTTTCCGGCGGCGCGTGCCGCCGCCAAGGCACTCGACATCGATTGGGAATCGGGACCGAACGGGGCGGTGGACGATGCCGCCATCCTTGCGCGCGCCAAGGCGCTGGTCGCCGACCCCAACGCCGGCACGCCATGGTGGATCATCGGTGACGCCGACAAGGCAATGACCGAGGCCGCGACGGTTTTCTCTGGCGAATATGCCACGGCCCATGTCGCGCATGCCGGGATCGAGCCGATGAGCGCGCTGGTGCTGCGCGATGGCGACATCTGGCATTGCTATGCCGGCTCCGCCTTTCAAACGCATCTGGTGGCGGCGCTGGCCGACGCGCTCGACACCGATTCCGGGTCGATCGCGCTGCATCAAACCGAGATCGGCGATCCGTCCGGGCGACGGGTGGAGGTCGATGCGGCGGTGGCGTGCGCGCTGGCGGCCAAGGCGGCGGACCGGCCGGTCAAATTGATCTTCGACCGCGCGGAGGCATTCGGTTTCGACTTTCCCCGTCCGCTGACCTATCAGAAATTATCGGCGGGGCTCGACCGGGCCGGCCGAATCACCGCGCTGACCCACGATCTCTGTTCCGCCTGGCCGCTGGCGCGCGCCCTGCCGATCGCGCTGCTGCCCGGCGCGGACGGCAAGACCAAGGTCGATTGGAGCGTGCTGACCGGCGCCGATAGCTGGTATTCGCCGCCGGCCTATCATGTCCGCGCCATCAAGAACGACCTGGCGCAGCGCGCGGTGCCCAGCGGCTTTCTGCGCGGCGCCGCCACCGGCTTCGCGTTCTGGGCGCTGGAGAGTTTCATCGACGAGCTGGCCGAGTACACCGGCGAGGATGCGGTGGCGTTGCGCCTGCGCTGGCTCGACGGCAGCGGCCCCAATCGCGGCGGGCCGCCGGCGGCGGAGGGTGGGGCGGCGCGGCTTGCCACCGTGATCCGCAAGATCGTCGCGCTGACTGGCTACACCGCCAAGCATCAGGCAAAAAATTGCGGCCACGGGATCGGCCTAGCCGCGTCGAGCGCGCCGGACCGGATGCGGCCGAGCTGGACTGCTTGCGTCGCGGAGGTCGATGTCGATGCCGCGACCGGCGCCATCAACGTCGCGAAATTGACCGTGGTCACCGATATCGGGGCGGCGGTTCACCGCGATGGGGCGCTGGCTCAGGTCGAAAGTGCCACGCTGTGGGGACTTAGCGTCGCCCTCTATGAGCAGGCACTGCTCGTCGATGGCGCATTCCATGATACCAACTTCAATACCTATAGTTGTCTGCGTTATGATCAGGTGCCGCCGCTCGACATCCATCTTGTCGCCGAGGGGCAGCATCCGACCGGTGCCGGCGAGCCGGCAATGAGCGTGGTGGCGCCGGCCCTCGGCAATGCTATTTTCAACGCCATCGGCGCGCGGGTTCGCGACCTGCCGATCACCGCGGACAAAGTGCGGGCGGCTATTAAGAAATAGGGCAAGAAATCGGGCAAGGAATAGGGAGGCCACATGACAAAAAATCTGATGCTGGCGGCGATCCTGGCCATGGCGTTGGGCGGCGGCAGCGCCGTCGCGGCAGATGTTCCGAGCACGATCACCTTCGGCTCCTCGCTGCAATTGACCGGCCAGGATGCCAATCTCGGGCGCTACTACCGCGATGCCTATACGCTGACGATTGATCGGATCAATCAGGCGGGCGGCATCAAGATTGGTGGAAAGTCGGTCCCGATCACCCTGAAATTACTTGATAATCAGTCCGATATTAATCTCAGCGTTCGGCAGTATGTCGGGCTGGTGGCACAGGATAAGGTCGATTTTCTGCTCGGCCCCTATGCCAGCAGCCTGACGCTCGCCGATTCGTCGATCGCGGAAAAATACCAGATCCCGATGGTCGAGGGTGGCGGCGCCTCGCCGCAGATTTTCAGCCGCGGCTACAAATACATTTTTGGCCTGCTGCCACCCGCCGACGATTATTTCGCCAGCACCATCACTATGCTGCAACAGCTTCAGCCCAAGGCGAGCACGGTCGCCCTGGTGACCGCCGACGACGCGTTCGATGTATCGGTAGCCAAGGGCACGCGCAAGCTGCTGAAGGCAGCCGGCATGAATATCGTGCTGGATCAAAGTTATGCGGCGAAATCGTCAGATTTCTCCTCAATCATGGCGCAGATCAAATCGAAGCAGCCGGATGTCGTGTTGTGGGGCGGGCTGGAGCCGGAGGTGCTTAACGCCCTGCGGCAATCGAAGAGCCTCAACGCCAACCCGAAGCTGATGATGTCGTTCACCGTCGGGGTGCCGGCTGCCGATTTCCGCAAGGCGCTCGGCAAGGACGCCAACGACGCGTTCGGCATGACCGCTTGGCTGCCGACGCCGGCGCTGAAGGACGATTGGTTCGGCGATGCCTCGAAATACGCGGCGGCCTACAAAGCGAAATATGGCTATGACCCCGATTATCACGGCGCCGCCGGTGCGGTGGCGGTCGAAACCTTGGTCAAGGGGATCGAAAAGGCCGGCTCGCTCGATAAGGCCAAGGTGCGCGACGCGATCGCGTCGTCGGATTTCGAAAGCCTCTACGCCCATGTAAAATTCAATGCGGGCGGCCAGATTGTCGTGCCGCAGATCGTGATTCAGATACAGAAGGGCGAGGTCGCGCCGATCTTCACCGACAAATTCATCGACAAGCCGGTATTCCCGGTGCCGCCCTGGAACCAGCGGGGTTAGCGCCGCCGCCACCACCGATCGCCGGGCGGGACGCCGTTGCTCTTCGCGCAAATTCTGATCGACGGCGTCCTGCTGGGCGGACTTTATGGCTTGATGGCGCTGGGCATGGCGCTGGTCTGGGGTGTGCTGAATATCGTCAATCTCGCCCATGGCGCCTTCATCATGCTCGGTGGCTATGTCGTTTTCTTCCTGTTCACCGCCGGGCTCGACCCGTTGGCGGCGCTGCCGCTGGCGATGCTGGCGCTGTTTCTCTTCGGCTATGTCATTCAGCGCACGCTGTTGAACCTCATTGTCCGGTCCGCCTTGCTCAATACCCTGTTGTTCACGTTCGGCCTCGATGTGGTGCTGACCTATCTCGCCCAGCTTTTGTTCACCGCCGATTTCCGCACCATCAACCCCTCCTATGCCGGCGCTAATTTCAGCGTTGACGATGTCACGATTCCCGTCGGACGCCTGATTGCCTTCGGGATCGCGCTGCTATTGGCGCTGTTGCTCTATCTGCTGCTGGATCGGACGCGATTGGGCCGGGCGATCCGGGCGACGGCGCAGAATCTCGACGCGGCGCGGCTTTATGGGGTGGATCCGGCGCGGATCTACGCCATCACCTTCGGCATCGGCGCGGCGCTCGCC
Organism: Allostellaceae bacterium; assembly: GCA_036510675.1. Classification (GTDB taxonomy): domain Bacteria; phylum Pseudomonadota; class Alphaproteobacteria; order ATCC43930; family CGMCC-115725; genus JAATGI01. Next base: position 69,931 of record DATCDN010000044.1, on the reverse strand, counting down.
GGCGCGGCCGGCGGGCTCTACGGCATCGTGGCGCAGATCACGCCCTATATCGGCGCGACGCTCACCGCCAAATCCTTTGTCATCGCGATCATCGGCGGCCTCGATAACCCCTTGAAAATCATCGCCGGCGGCATCGTGATCGGCATCGCCGAGGCGGTCACCGCGCTCTATCTCGGCCCCACCTATACCGATGTCGTCAGCTTCGGCCTCTTGGTCCTGATTCTGGTGCTGCGGCCGGCCCGGTCGCTGAAGCTCGCATGATCTGGCGCTGGATCGCCCTTGCCATCATCGTTGTGGTGGTGGCGCTGGTGCCCTGGCTCGGCAATGCCGTGATCATCCAGTTTGGCATCAACGCGCTGCTGATCGCGGTGCTGGCGCAGTCCTGGAACATCCTCGGCGGCTTCACCGGCTATGTCTCGTTCGGCAATTCCGCCTTCTATGGCCTCGGCACCTACGGCACCGCGATCGCGATGGCACAGTGGAATCAGCCGTTCTGGCTTGGCCTGGCGTTCGGCGCCGTGCTCTCGGTGGCCTTCGCGGCGCTGCTCGGTTGGCCGATTCTGCGTTTGCGCGGACCTTATTTCGCCATCGTGACGCTGGGGATTTCGGCGGCGCTGTCCGCGCTGGCGGCCAATCTCGACGTCACTGGCCGGAATGTCGGCCTGATCCTGCCGCTGACGCGCAATGACACGCTGTTTTACGAGATGGCGCTGGTTTTGCTGGCCGCCGCGACGGCGACCGTGGCGTGGATCGCACACAGCCGATTCGGCATGGCGCTGATCGCGATCCGCGAGGATGAGGACGCGGCGGCCACGGTCGGCGTCAATGCCACCCGCTATAAGCTGGTGGCGCTGATGCTGGCGGCGCTCTTCACCGCGATCGCCGGCGGCATTCACGCCTACTGGATCACCTTTGTCGATCCGGCGGGCGCGTTCGATACCACGCTCGATGTGCGCATGGTGATCATGACCATGTTCGGCGGGCCCGGCACCGTCGCCGGTCCGGTGATCGGCGCCTTCATTCTGTCGGCGATCTATGAGCTGTTGGCCGACAACATTTCGACCGCGGCGGCGCTGTTTTTCGGCTTGGTGATTTTGCTCGCGGTGATCTTCCTGCCCAAGGGCCTGGTTGATCTCGGTGGCGGCTTCCGCCGGCTGCGCTGGCGCTATTTCCTGGCCAATATGCGGCAGTACCGGCTGTGAATGGCGCCGCGCCGCTGTTCGAGGCCAGGGGCCTGCTGAAGCGGTTTCAGGGGCTGGAAGCGGTAAAAGACGTCAGCTTCACCATCAAGCGCGGCACCATCATGGGGCTGATCGGCCCCAACGGCGCCGGCAAAAGCACGCTGGTCAATCTGATCGGCGGCTCGCTGGGGCTGGATGCGGGCGAGATTTTGTTGGAGGGGGCGCGCATCGATCGCCGGCCGGCCTATGCGCGGGCGCATCTCGGCATCGCCCGCACCTATCAGATCGCCAAGCCGTTCCCCGGCCTGTCGGTGCTCGACAATGTCGCGATGGGCGCGCTGTTCGGCGCCGGGGGCGGCGAGCACGATCGCGCCAAGGCGCGCGCGCGCGCCGCGGAGTTGCTGGATTTCGTTGGACTCGCGCCGCTGGCGGCCCAGCACGCCGATCGGCTTGGCGGCCCCGATCGCAAGCGGCTCGAATTCGCCAAGGCGCTGGCGATGCAGCCCAAGCTGTTGCTGTTGGACGAGGTAATGGCCGGCCTGACGCCGACCGAGGTCGATGCCGTCGTCGGCCTGATCAAGCGCGTGCGCGATCGCGGCGTCACGGTATTGGTGATCGAGCATGTGGTGCCTGCGATCCGACGCCTCTCGGACAAGCTGCTGGTGTTGCAGCAGGGTCAACTCCTAGCCTCTGGGCCGCCCGCCGCCGTGCTGAACGACCCGCGCGTCATCGACGCCTATCTCGGGCGGCGCCGGGCATGAGCGACGCGCTGCTCGACATAAGCGGTCTCACCGCCGGCTATGGCGACGTGCCGATCGTGAATCGGGTCGATCTCGCGGTGCGGGCCGGGGAAATCGTCGCCTTGGTCGGCAGCAACGGCGCCGGCAAGACCACGCTGCTGCGCGCCGTCTCGCGCACCATCAAGGCCACCGGCCAATTGCGTTTCGCCGGCGAGGATGTGCTGCCGCTGCGCCCCGAGACACTATTCGCGCGCGGCCTGGTCCAGGTGCCGGAGGGCCGCCAGTTGTTCGCGCGCATGGCGGTCGGAGAGAATTTGATGATGGGCGCCTATCGGCGACGTGGGGCGGCCGGCATCGCCGCCAGCCTCCAGCAAGTGTTCGAACTGTTCCCGATTCTGGCGGAACGACGGGGCCAGATGGCCGGCAGCCTCTCCGGTGGCGAGCAGCAAATGTGCGCTATCGGCCGGGCGCTGATGGCGGCCCCGAAGCTGCTGATGATCGACGAGATGAGCCTGGGCCTGGCACCGATCATCGTTGACCGGCTGCTGGACGTGCTGGTGCGGATACGCGGGCAGGGCGTCCCGATTCTGATGGTCGAGCAGGATGTCTTTGCCGCGCTCAGTATCGCCGATCGTGGCTATGTGCTGGAGCATGGCCATATCGTGAAGACGGACTCGGCGGCGGCGCTGAAGAGCGACGGGGCGCTGCAAAAGGCCTACCTCGGCGCCGACGAAGCTTCGTGACCGAATCGGCCGACCTCGACTATGATCGTGCCGATGAACCAGCACGCCTGTCACGCACCCCACCGTTTGGAACGCGGACCACCGCCGATGGTTGAGCGGACATGATCCGACGCGTCACCATTCTCGGCTCCACGGGTTCCGTGGGCCGCAATACCGTCGAACTGGTCGCGGCCGACCCGGAGGCTTATGCGATCGAGGCGCTGGTCGCGCTGAAGAATGCCGAGCTGCTGGCGGAGCAGGCGCGGGCGGTCGGGGCGCGTCTCGCCGTGATCGCCGATCCAACCCGGTTTGCGGCGCTGAAGGCGGCGCTCGCCGGCTCCGGCATCGAGGCGGCGGCGGGTCCCGCCGCCGTGGTCGAGGCGGCGCAACGCCCCGCCGACTGGGTGATGGCGGCGATTGTCGGCGCCGCCGGCCTGGCGCCGACCTTGGCCGCGGTGCAGCGGGGCGCGCTGGTCGCGCTGGCGAACAAGGAAGTGCTGGTCTGCGCCGGCGCGCTGGTGACGGAAGCGGCGCGGACGCATGGCGCGACGCTGCTGCCGGTCGATAGCGAGCACAACGCGATTTTTCAGGTATTCGACGCCGATCAGGCGCACGCCATCGAGCGGATCGTCCTGACCGCGAGCGGGGGCCCGTTCCGCGAGCGTCCGCTGGCGGCGATGGCCGCCGTCACCCCCGCCGAGGCGGTGGCGCATCCCAATTGGCGCATGGGGGCAAAAATCTCGGTCGATTCCGCGACCATGATGAATAAGGGGCTCGAGGTCATCGAGGCGACTCATCTCTTCGCGCTGGGCGGCGATCGGGTCGATGTCGTGGTGCATCCGCAGTCGGTGATTCACGGCCTCGTCTATTACCGCGACGGCTCGGTGCTGGCACAGCTCGGCTCGCCGGACATGCGCACGCCGATCGCCAACACGCTGGGCTGGCCGCGACGCATTCCCGCGCCCAGTCCGCGCCTCGATCTTGCCGCGTTGGGCCGGCTGACGTTCGAGGCGCCCGATCCCGCGCGCTTTCCGGCGCTGCGCATCGCGCGCGAGGCGCTGGCCGCGGGCGGGGCGGCACCGATCATCCTCAATGCCGCCAACGAAATCGCGGTGGCGGCGTTTCTCGCCGGTGCCATCGGCTTTCTCGATATCGCCGCCATCGTCGAGGAGAGCCTCAATGTGCTCGATCGGCCGGCCATCAACGCGCTCGACGATGTCTATGACACCGACCGCGCCGCCCGCGACATGGCCCGGCGGCTCGTCGGCAACGGTGCGCGGCGCGCCGTCGCCGGCTGAATGGTCGATCGGTCGAAGCCGGTCCTGGTGACCGGAGCGTCGGGCTTCGTCGGCTCGGCCGTGACGCGGGCGCTGCTGGCGCAGGGCCGCGCGGTGCGCGTGCTGGTGCGGCCGCGAAGCGATAAATTCAATCTGCAGAATCTTGCCGTCGAGCGGCGCGAGGGCGCGCTCGAAGATCCGGCTTCGCTGGCGGCGGCGCTGTCGGGATGCGGCGCGCTCTATCATGTCGCCGCGGATTATCGCCTGTGGGTGCCGCAGCCGGCGGCGATGTACCGCGCCAATGTCGAGGGCACGCGCGCGCTGATGCAGGCGGCCCTGGCGGAAGGGGTCGAGCGGATTGTCTATACCAGCAGCGTCGCCGTGCTGGGCCTCTATCCCAACGGCACGCCGGCGGACGAGACGACCCCGAGCGCGCTATCGGACATGATCGGTCCCTATAAGCGGTCGAAATTCATGGCCGAGGCGATTGTCAGCGATCTGGCGGCGACGCACGGCCTGCCGGCAATCATCGTCAACCCCTCGACGCCGATCGGGCCCGGCGATATCAAGCCGACGCCGACCGGCCGCATGATCGTCGAAGCCGCCTCCGGCCGCATGCCGGCCTTCGTCGATACCGGGCTTAACCTCGCGCATGTCGATGATGTCGCCGCCGGGCATGTCCTGGCCGAAGAACGCGGCACGGTGGGGCGGCGCTATATCCTCGGCGGCGAGAATATGAGCCTGCGTGACATTCTGGGGCGGATTGCGCGATTGGTTGGGCGCCGCCCACCCACCATCAGCCTGCCGATACCAGCCCTGATGCCGATGGCGGTCGTCGCCGAGGCGGTGGCGCGGGTCACCGGCAGGCAGCCGTTCGTCACCACGGACGGGTTGCGCCTGGCACGCAAAAAGATGTTTTTTACCTCCGAGCGCGCGGTGGCCGAACTGAACTATGCGCCGCGTCCGGTGGATGACGCGCTGCGGGACGCGGTCGCGTGGTTTCGGCGTTCGGGAATGGTGCCGTGACCGCCTTGGTCTTATTTGGTGCGACGCAAGGGTCGGCGTGGCGGCATTTTCGGGGGCGCGGCGGTTCATGGAAGGGGCGGGTCGAGTGGCGGAACGCACGCTGAACGGGGTTGAAACGCCTTCGGGCAAGAGCGCAAGCGACGAGAATTTTCCGGTCGGATCGTTTCTCATCCGGCGCGGATTGCGGCCGCACATCCACGCCTTTTACCGCTTCGCGCGACAGGCCGACGATATCGCCGACAATCCCGATCTCTCACCCGATGATAAGGTTCGCCGGCTCGATCGCATGGCCGCGATCATCGACGGCGCGCCGGGTAGCGATTCGCCCGCCGCCGCCGCGATGCGGGCCAGCCTGCAACAGACCGGCGTCACGCCCCAGCATTGTCACGATATTCTCCATGCCTTCCGTCTCGACGCCACCAAGACGCGTTATCGCGATTGGGACGATCTGATGGACTATTGCCGCTACTCCGCCGCGCCGGTGGGCCGTCAGATGCTCGATCTGCACGGCGAGGCGCGCGGCAATTGGCCCGCCAATGATGCCCTATGCTCGGCCTTGCAGATTCTCAATCATCTCCAGGATTGCGGCGCCGATTATCGCGATCTGGGCCGCGTCTATCTGCCGGCGGAGATGCTGACGGCCTGCGGCGCCACCGTGGCCGATCTCACGCAGCCGCGCATGAGCGCGGGGCTGCGGGCGGTCACCGGCCGGCTGCTCGATGGCACCGACCGGCTGCTGGTGGCGGCCGCCGCGTTTCCGGCCGGGATCGGGAATTGGGGCTTGCGCTGCGAGGTCGCGGCCATTGTCGCGTTGGCGTCGCGCCTCGCCGGACATTTGCGCCGGGGCGATCCGCTGGCGGGGCGGGTGAAATTAGGCAAGGCGGATTTCCTGGCGGCACTGTTGCTCGGCACCTGGCAAGGAAGCTGGATTTGAGCGCGGAAGCGGCGCCGGCGCCGGACGCGCTGAAAGCGCAAATCCGCGACAAGGTGGCGGCCGCCGGCTCGTCATTCTATTGGGCGATGCGGCTGCTGCCGCCGGCGCGGCGCGATGCGATGTTCGCGGTTTACGCCTTTTGCCGCGAGGTCGATGATATCGCGGACAGCAACGCGTCGCCGGCCCTCAAGCAGGCCGGGCTGGCGGTATGGCGCACCGAGATCAAGGCGATCTTCGCCGGCGCGCCGAAGACCCCGTTGGGGCAATTGCTGACGGAGATCGTGGTTCGCTATCACCTGAACGAGACCGATTTTGTCGCCATCATCGATGGCATGCAGATGGACGCAGTGGCGGATATTCGCGCGCCGAGCCTCGCCCAGCTCGACCTTTATTGCGATCGCGTCGCCAGCGCGGTCGGGCGCCTGTCGGTGCGCATCTTCGGCGTCGATAGCGCCGGCGGGGATCGCGTCGCGGCGCATCTGGGACGCGCCCTGCAACTCACCAATATCCTGCGCGATCTGGTGGAAGACGGCGAGCGTGGCCGGCTGTACTTGCCCAAGGAATATCTCGTCAAGAACGGCATTCACACGACCGAGCCGATGCGGGTGCTGGGCGATCCGGCGCTGACGCTGGTTTGCCGCGACCTCGCCGATACCGCGGAAACGCACTTCGCCGAGGCGGAGCGGGCAATGCGCGCGTGCCCGCGCCGCCCGATGCGGCCCGCCGCGGTGATGCGCGCCGTCTACAGCGCGCTGTTGACGCGGTTGCGCGACCAGGGCTGGCGCGACCTCGCGGCGCCGGTCAGCGTGCCCGGCTCGACGAAATTGTGGCTCGCCTTGCGCTACGGCCTGATGTGACCAGGCCGGCCCGGGTTCACGTCATCGGCGCCGGCCTCGCCGGCCTCGCCGCCGCGCTACGCTTGAGCGAGGCGGGGGTGGCCGTGGTGCTGCACGAGGCGGCGCCGCAGGCGGGCGGACGGTGCCGCTCCTATTTCGACACCAATCTCGGCTGTCGCATCGACAATGGCAACCATCTGCTGGTCGCCGGCAATCGAGCCGCCATGGCCTATCTCGATGCGATCGGCGCGCGCGGCACGCTGACCGGGCCCGCCGAAGCGCGCTACGACTTTCTCGATGTCGCGACCGGCGAGCGCTGGGCGTTTCGGCCCAATCGCGGGCGGATGCCGTGGTGGCTGTTTCAGCGGTCCCGCCGGGTGCCGGGCGTGAAGCTCGGCGCCTATCTCGGCGGCGTGCGGCTGATGCGGGCGCGGCCGGCGGACCGCGTCGCCGATGTGGTGTCGGCCGACACCGCCATCTATCGCCGCCTGTGGCAGCCACTGGCGACCGCCGCGCTCAATACCGAGCCGGAGCACGGCTCGGCCTTGCTGCTGGCGCGGGTGCTGCGCGAGACGTTCGGCGCCGGGGGCGCGGCGTGCCGGCCGCTGGTCCCGCGCGACGGCCTGTCGGAGAGCCTGATCGACCCCGCCCTGGTGGTGCTGGGCCAGCGCGGGGTCGCGCTCCGCTTCGGGCGCCGGTTGCGCAGCATCGATGAGAATTATGGGCGGATCGCGACCTTGCGGTTCGACGATGGCGAAGAACATCTCGGGGCCGCCGACGCGGTGGTGCTGGCGGTGCCGGCCGCCGTCGCGCCCCGCCTGCTGCCGGGCATCGCGGCGCCCGATGAGTTTCGCGCCATTCTCAATGCGCATTTTTTGGTGCCGACCATGGTCGGCGGGCCGCGCTTCATCGGGCTGATCGGCGGCACCGCCGAATGGGTATTCCGCAAAGGCAACGTGCTGTCGGTGACGGTCAGCGCGGCCGACCGTTTGATGGATCACGACGCCGAAATGATATCGTCATCATTATGGCGTGATGTCCGCATGGCCTATGGTCTGGGGGAGGCGCCGATACCGCCATGGCAGGTCGTGAAGGAGCGCCGCGCGACCTTCGCGGCGACACCGGCACAGCAATCCCGCCGCCCGCCGGCGCGCACGCGCTGGCCCAATCTGGCGCTGGCCGGCGACTGGACGGATACCGGCCTGCCCGCCACCGTCGAGGGCGCGATCCGCTCCGGCTTCACCGCCGCTTCCCATATTCTCGCTGGTGAAAACCCTTGAGCGGCGCGGGTTCTCCGCCGAAACTGTCGCCCATGCCCGACCTCGAGCATACGGTCACGCGGGCGGCCGACGCGCTGCTGGCGCGCCAGCAGCCGGACGGGCACTGGGTCTTCGAGCTGGAGGCCGACGCCACCATTCCGGCCGAATATATTCTGCTGCAGCACTATCTCGACGAGATCGTCGAGGCGGAGCAGGCGGCGCTGGCGCGCTATCTGCGCGCCATTCAGGGCGCGCATGGCGGCTGGCCGCTGTTTCATGGCGGCGCCTTCGATATGTCGGCCAGCGTCAAAGCCTATTACGCGCTGAAGGCGGCCGGCGATTCTGTCGAGGCGCCCCACATGCTGCGCGCTCGCGCGGCGATTTTGGAGCATGGCGGCGCCGCCAATACCAATGTCTTCACCCGCATCATGCTGGCCCTGTTCGGCGAATTGGATTGGGATGCGGTGCCGGTGATGCCGGTGGAAATCATGCTGCTGCCGCGCTGGTTTCCGTTTCATCTCCAGAAAATCTCGTACTGGTCGCGCACCGTCATCGTGCCGTTATTGGTGCTGATGGCGAAAAAGCCGCGTGCCAAGAACCCGCGCGGCATCCATATCCGGGAATTATTCGCGCCCGGCACCCAGGCCAATCCGCCGCGCGCGTCGGGATCGGTCTGGGCCAATCTCTTCAACGGTATCGATGTCGTGCTGCGCCGCTATGAGCCGGCCATGCCGCCGAACAGCCGCGAGCGTGCCATCGAGCGCGCTGTCGCGTTCGTTATCGAGCGGCTCAATGGCGAGGACGGGCTCGGCGCGATTTTTCCGGCCATGGCCAACGCCGTGATGATGTTCGAGTGTCTCGGCTATGCCCCGACCGACCCGCGCCTCGTCACGGCGAAGGCGGCGATCCGCAAGCTCTTGGTGCTGAACCCGGATCGCGCCTATTGCCAGCCTTGCGTCTCGCCGGTGTGGGACACCGGCCTTGCCGCGCATGCCCTGATGGAAGCCGGCGGCGATGCCGCGACGGCGGCGGTACGGCGCGGCTTGGATTGGCTGGTGGCGCGCCAGGAGTTGACAGTGTTGGGCGATTGGGCGGTGTCGCGACCGGATGTCCGGCCCGGCGGCTGGGCATTCCAATACGCCAATCCCCACTATCCCGATGTCGACGACACGGCGGTCGTCGCGATGGCGCTCGACCGCCACGATCGCGCCGGCTATCGCGACGCCGTCGCGCGCGGCGCCGAATGGATCGAGGGGATGCAGAGCCGGAATGGCGGCTGGGGCGCCTTCGACGCCGACAATGCCTATACCTATCTCAACTACATCCCCTTCGCCGATCATGGCGCCTTGCTCGATCCGCCGACGGCGGACGTCTCGGCGCGCTGCGTCGGTTTTCTCGCGCAGATCGGGGCGCCAGGCAAAAGCCTGGAGCGTGCCCGGGACCATCTGCTGCGCGAGCAGGAGGCCGACGGCTCCTGGTTTGGGCGCTGGGGCACGAATTATATCTACGGCACCTGGTCGGCGCTGATCGCGTTGCGGCGCGCCGGCACCGCGACCGATGCGCCCGCGATCCGTCGCGCCGTCGCGTGGCTTTTGTCGAAACAGCGTGCCGATGGCGGCTGGGGTGAGGCTGGCGGGTCCTATTGGCCCGCCGGCCCGCGCGGCGAGGGCAAGGAAAGCACCGCCTCGCAAACCGCCTGGGCGCTGCTCGCGCTGATGGCCGCGGGCGAGGTCGATCATCCGGCGGTGGCGCGCGGTTGCGATTATCTGATGGCGACCCAGAAGTCGCACGGGCTGTGGGACGAAGAATGGTACACGGCGGTCGGCTTTCCCCGCGTATTCTATCTGCGCTATCACGGCTATCGCGCCTATTTTCCGCTGTGGGCCTTGGCCCGTTATCGCAATTTGAAGCGCACGGGCGATCCCACTTTCCCCTATGGCATGTGATGGCAACCGTCGCCGTCACCGGCATGCGTGCCGAGGCACGGATCGCGCGACAGGCTGGCCTCGCCGCCATCGTCATCGGCGGCAATGCGGCGCAGCGGCTCACCGCCGTCGAGCGCGCGATCGCCGAAGGGGCCACCCGCCTCATCAGTTTCGGCATTGCCGGCGGCCTCGATCCTACGCTGACGCCGGGGATGGTGCTGGTGCCGGCCACGGTGCGCGACGACGACGGAACGATTTTCGCTTGCGATATGGCGCGGCTCCTCGGCGCCGGAAGCATTCTCGCCGTGGCGGCGATGGTTATCGACCCAGCGGCCAAGCGATCGCTTTTCGAAACCACAGGCGCGGCGGCGGTCGATCTTGAAAGCGGCGCGGTCGCGCGGGCGGCGGCACGCGCCGGTATTCCGTTTCATGTTATTAGGGCGGTCGCCGATCCGGCGGGGCGCGGCCTGCCGCCGGCGGCGCGGATCGGCCTCGACGGGCGAGGGCGGGTGGCGCTGTGGCCGGTGCTACGCTCCGTCGCGGCGGAGCCGGAGCAAATACCGGCGCTGATCCGGCTTGCCGCCGATACAAATCTGGCCTTATGGGCGCTGAGGCGCGCGGCGCAGAGGATTTCGGCCACGAATCACCCTATAACAGAATCATGAGTTCCAACGATCCCGCGGTTGAAACGCCGGCCAGCCACGCGGAAATACGCATGGTCTATGCCGGCTTGTTAATGGTCATCGGGCTCGGCGCGCTCGACCAGAGCATCGTCGCGACCGCGCTGCCGCGCATTGTCGGCGACCTCGGCGGCATCACGCGCTTGTCCTGGGTCGTCACGGCCTATGTCCTGACCTCGACGGCGACCATGCCGCTCTATGGCAAGCTCAGCGACCAGTACGGCCGGAAGCCGATGATCTATGTCGCGGTCGGCATCTTCCTGCTCGGCTCCGTCTTGAGCGGGCTGGCGCACAGCATGACGCAACTCATCCTGTTTCGCGCGGTGCAGGGTTTAGGGGCGGGTGGCTTCCTGCCGCTGGCCCAGATCACCATCGGCGACCTCGTTTCGATGCGCGAGCGCGGACGGTATCAGGGCCTGTTCGCCTCGCTGTTCGCCATCTGCTCGGTTGCCGGACCGGTGATCGGCGGCGTCATCACCGATTATTTGTCCTGGCACTGGATCTTTTACGTCAACATTCCGTTCGGCGCGCTGGCCATGGGCATGATCACCATCGCGCTGCACCGGCCGCAGGTGCGCCGTGGGCGCCGCATCGATTATTGGGGCGCGCTGCTGCTGACCAGTTCGACGACATTGCTCTTGCTGGCCTTGAGCCTGGGCGGCAATTCCTATCGTTGGGATTCGCCCGAGATCATCGGCTTTGCCGTGGCGACCTTGGTCTCCGGCGTCATGTTCGTGGTACGAGAGCGGTTGGCGCCGGAGCCGATTCTGCCGCTGCATCTCTTCACCAACAAGGTATTCATCGTCGCCTGCGCGGTGCTGAGCCTGACCTTCATGGCGATGATGGGGGCGGGCACGTTTTTTCCCGTCTTCTTCCAATTGGTGCTGGGCGTCGCGCCGGCCAATTCGGGTCTGCTCAGCGGGCCGTTCATGCTGGGGATCGTCGTTTCCTCGTCGGTTGGCGGCCGCATGGTGGCGCGAACCGGCCGGTATAAGCCATTCCAGATCGTCGGGGTCAGCGTCGCCGTGCTGGCCTTTGCCGGGCTGACCGCCGGGGCGTGGCTGGGGGGCGGCATCATGGCGATCGAGCCGGCGCTCATCGCGCTGGGCCTCGGCCTGGGGCTGGTGACCCCTAACATGACGATCGCGGTGCAGAATGCGCTCGGACGCGAGGATATGGGGGTCGGCACGGCGGCTTCGGCGTTCTTCCGCTCGCTGGGTGGGGTCATCGGCGTGGCAGGGTCCGGCGCGATCATGTCGGCGCAATTGCGCTCGCAATTGGCGCTGGGACCGAACCAGGATGTCAGTGCGGCCCTGAAAGGTGGCCTGCAACAGCTCGCCGCGCTATCCGGAAGTGCACATGATGCTGCCGTGGCGATCTATCGTCATGCCCTCGCCATGACCTTCCTTGCCGATGTGTTCGTGACGGCCGCCGCGCTGGCGATGCTGTTTTTTCTGCCGGAATTGCCGCTGCGCTCGTTCCATGGGCATGCGGCGGCGGCCAAGACCGTCGAGCCTGAAGGGTAAGAGGGGTTTGCCTAAATTTTCGGCAAGTAGCCTGTTTTCCTGGCGCGGGAAAGCCGCTAGGTTCGGTGAATGGCGCGCGGCGGCTGGCACGGCTCATGCTTAGGTGAGACCGAGGGCCCGGCGGTTGGCGTTGGGCCACGGAATTCCTGCAGGCAGGTCGCGTATGAAAAAAATCGAAGCCATCATCAAGCCGTTCAAACTCGACGAGGTGAAAGAAGCGCTTCACGAGGTTGGCATCCAGGGCATCACGGTAACCGAGGCGAAGGGATTCGGCCGGCAGAAAGGACATACCGAGCTGTATCGCGGCGCGGAGTACGTCGTGGATTTCCTCCCCAAGGTGAAAATCGAAGTGGTGATGGAAGATTCGCTGGTCGAACGCGCAATCGAGGCGATCCAGCATTCGGCGCATACGGGTCGCATCGGCGACGGCAAGATCTTCGTCACCAATGTCGAGGAAGCGATTCGCATCCGCACCGGCGAGCGCGGCAAAGACGCAATCTGACCGGCGCCGCCCGGGCGCGGCGGCATTGATGCGGAGAGGGATATAACGGCGGCCGCACGGGGTTGCGCCGCCGCGATGGCGTTTGGGGACTCAACAATCTCGCTTGAAAGACAGGAAAAGACGATGTCCGACATTGATACAGTCATGGGGTTGATCAAGGAACACGACGTCAAATACGTCGATTTCCGGTTCACGGATCCGCGCGGCAAGTGGCAGCATCTGGCGCATCACATCCGCACCATCACGCCCGATTTTCTTGCCGGCGGCGTCATGTTCGATGGCTCATCGATCGCCGGGTGGAAGGCGATCAACGACAGCGACATGGTGCTGATGCCGGATTGCGCGACGGCGGTGCTGGACCCGTTCGCGGCGCAGACCTCGCTGGTGATCTTTTGCGATGTGCATGAGCCAGGCACCGGCCAGCCCTATAGCCGCGATCCGCGCTCCATCGCCAAGAAGGCGGAGGCGTATCTGAAATCGTCGGGCGTCGGCGACACCGCCTATTTCGGGCCCGAGGCCGAATTCTTCATCTTCGACCAAGTTCGCTATAAGAACGCGATGAACATGTCGTATTACGAAATCGAATCCGAGGAGGGTCCGTATTCGAGCGACTTGAAACTGCCCGACGGTAATAGTGGCCATCGCCCGCCGATCAAGGGTGGCTATTTTCCCGTGCCGCCGATCGACGCGCAATCGGATATCCGCGCCGAAATGCTGTCGGTAATGGCGGAGATGGGCCTCAAGGTCGAGAAGCACCATCACGAGGTGGCGCCGTCCCAAGCCGAGCTGGGCGCCGAGTTCGATACGCTGACCAAGTCGGCGGACGGCATCCAAATCTACAAATATGTCGCGCAGATGGTCGCGGCCCAGTACGGCAAGACGGTCACGTTCATGCCGAAGCCGATCAAGGGCGACAATGGCTCGGGCATGCACGTGCATCAGTCGGTGTGGAAGGGCGAGAAGCCCTTGTTCGCCGGCTCGGGCTATGCCGATCTCAGCGATTTCGCGCTCTATTACATCGGCGGCATCATCAAGCACGCTAAGGCGCTCAATGCCTTCACCAACCCGACCACCAACAGCTACAAGCGCCTGATCCCCGGCTTCGAGGCGCCGGTGCTGCTGGCCTATTCGTCGAAGAACCGGTCGGCCTCGTGCCGGATACCCTATGTATCGAGCCCGAAGGCGAAACGCGTCGAGGTGCGGTTTCCCGACCCGGCCGCCAATCCCTATCTCGGCTTCGCCGCGATGCTGATGGCGGGTATCGATGGGGTCCAGAACAAGATTCACCCGGGCGAAGCCATGGACAAGAACCTCTACGATCTGCCGCCGGAGGAGCTGAAGGACGTACCGACGGTGTGCGGCTCGCTGCGCGAGGCGGTGGAGAATCTTCGAGCGAACCATGCCTTCCTGACGCGCGGTGACGTGTTTCCGAAGGAATTCATCGAGAGCTATATCGACCTGAAATACGAGGAAATACACAAATTCGAGCACACACCGCACCCGATTGAATTCGAAATGTATTACAGCGTGTGATGATTTCGCCATCCGCGCCGCGGCTGCCCCCGTCGAGCGATCGACGGGGGCGTTTACATTATGGGCAACCCGCCGCTATTCATTCGGGTCGGTGCTATGCTATGAAGCGCGGCCTCCCGGGCGGGCGTGGCGGAATTGGTAGACGCACTGGATTTAGGTTCCAGCGACGCAAGTCGTGGGGGTTCAAATCCCTCCGCCCGCACCAGGGTCTCCAGCGATAGGTCCAGCCGAGAATGGAAGTCACAGAAACCACCACCGACGGTTTGAAGCACGAATTCAAGATCACGATACCGGCCGTGGATATTGCCGAGCGTATCGACAAACGCTTGATCGAAATCGGCCGCACGACGCGGCTGCCCGGCTTTCGTCCGGGCAAAGCGCCGATGTCGGTCCTCAAGACCCGGTTTCTGCCGCATGTTCGCGGGGAAATTGTCCAGGACGCGGTCAATCAGGCGGCCGACGAGACCCTGCGGGACCGCAATCTTCGCCCCGCGATGCAACCGAAGGTGGAAATAATCGCTTTCGACGAGGGCAAGGACCTGGAATACACATTGGCGATCGAGGCGCTGCCCGAGATCGAGCCGATGGATTTCACCCAGGTCGCGCTGGAACGGTGGAAGCCCGAGATACCCGACGCGGACATTGATGATTCGCTGAAGCGCCTCGCCGACCGTCAGCGCAAGGACGAACTGGTTGAACGAGAAGCCGCGACCGGCGATCTCGTGGTGATTGACTTCAAGGGTGAGGTCGAGGGCAAGGAATTTCCCGGCGGCGCCGCCCAGGATTACCGCCTGGAACTCGGCTCCAACAGTTTCATCCCGGGCTTCGAGGATCAGTTGATCGGTGCCAAGGCGGGTGACGCGCGGACCGTCGATGTCGGCTTCCCCGCTGATTATGGTGTCGCCGATCTGGCGGGCAAGGCGGCGAAATTCGCCGTTACTATGAAGGAGGTCCGCGCCTATCAGCCCCAGCCCATCGACGAGACGCTGGCCAGCGCGCTGGGCATGGAAAATCTCGACGAGTTGCGCCAGATGGTGCGCGAACAGAGCGCCCGTGAGTATGAAGGCGTGGCGCGGCAGCGCCTGAAGCGACAGCTTCTGGACCAACTCGCCCAGCATCATGACTTTCCGGTGCCGGCGGGCATGGTCGATGCGGAATTCGAAACGATTTGGCGCCAGTATGAGTTTCAGCGCGATCGCGCCAAGGAAAGCGGCGTCACTGACTATAATGAGGGAAAATCCGAGGACGAGGTCCGGGCCGAGTTTCGCCGCATGGCGGAAAGACGCGTTCGGCTGGGACTGCTCCTTTCAGAAGTCGCCAAGCGACACAATATCACGGTGACGCAAGAAGAGATCAATCAGGCCCTGGTGGCGGAAGCCCGCCGGTTTCCCGGGCAGGAGCGCAAGGTAGTGGACTATTACCGTAATGAGCCGGGCGCCATTGAGGGGCTGCGGGCACCGATCCTGGAAAATAAGGTCGTCGACCATATTCTCGGCTCGGCCCAGATCAGCGAGCGCTCGGTACCCGCCGCCGAATTGGTCGCCGCGGAGGAGAAAGAGGCGAAGGGAAAAGATAATGGAGCCGAATAATCTCTACATGAATACGCTGGTGCCGATGGTGGTCGAGCAGACCAACCGCGGCGAGCGGGCATTCGATATCTATTCGCGGCTTCTCAAGGAGCGCATCATTTTCCTGGTCGGCGGGGTCGACGACCATGTCGCCAGCCTTGTGTGCGCCCAGCTGCTGTTCCTTGAGGCCGACAACCCTTCGAAGGATATCAATTTCTATATCAACTCCCCCGGCGGGGTCGTGACCTCTGGTCTCGCGATCTATGATACGATGCAATACGTCAAGCCCGACGTGGCCACGATGTGCATCGGCCAGGCCGCCTCGATGGGCTCGCTGCTATTGACCGCCGGCGCCAAGGGTAAGCGGTTCGCGCTGCCCAATGCGCGGGTGATGATCCATCAGCCCTCGGGTGGCGCCCAGGGCCAGGTCACTGATATCGAGATTCAAGCGCGCGAGATGATCAACACCCGTAAACGGTTGAATGAGATCTATGTACGGCACACCGGCCAGACCTATGACGTGGTGGCGGCGGCGGTCGAGCGGGATAATTTCATGTCACCCGAGGATGCCAAGGCGTTTGGCCTGATCGACGACGTCATGTTCTCGCGGCCGGTGTCGCCCGAGGACCTAAAAACTCGCCTATGAGGAGAGGGCTTAACTTTCGAGCAATCTAAACCATCTTTATCAAGATCGTTGTGTAAGTAATTCTTGATAAGAATCCGCTACTCATGTTGAAATTGGTATCGGCATCGGATGAATCGCTGCGGTTTGCGGCGATTCAGAGTTAATGCCGAATTCGTCGACGGAGTGCCCATGACTAAAGCCAGCAGCGGCGATTCCAAGAACACGCTCTACTGCTCTTTCTGTGGGAAGAGCCAGCATGAGGTTCGGAAGCTCATCGCGGGTCCGACGGTATTCATCTGTGATGAATGCGTCGAGTTGTGCATGGACATCATCCGTGAGGAGCACCGCACGACGCTGGTGAAGTCGCGCGACGGCGTGCCGACACCGCGCGACATCTGCAAGGTGCTGGATGATTACGTCATCGGGCAGGGCCACGCCAAGCGGGTGCTGTCGGTGGCGGTGCACAATCACTATAAGCGGCTGGCCCACGGCGCGAAGAACAACGAAGTCGAAATCGCCAAATCGAACATTCTGCTGGTCGGCCCGACTGGGTCGGGCAAGACGCTGCTGGCGCAGACGCTGGCGCGGATCATCGACGTGCCGTTCACCATGGCCGACGCCACCACGCTGACCGAGGCGGGGTATGTCGGCGAGGATGTCGAAAACATCATTCTAAAACTGCTGCAGGCGGCCGATTACAATGTCGAGCGCGCCCAGCGCGGCATCGTCTATATCGATGAGGTCGATAAGATCAGCCGAAAATCGGACAATCCCTCGATTACCCGCGACGTCTCGGGCGAGGGGGTGCAGCAGGCCCTCCTCAAGATCATGGAAGGCACCGTCGCCTCGGTGCCGCCGCAGGGCGGCCGCAAGCATCCCCAACAGGAATTCCTGCAAGTCGACACCACCAACATCCTATTCGTCTGCGGCGGTGCGTTCGCGGGTCTCGAAAAGCTGATCTCGCAGCGCCGGCAAGGCACGTCGATCGGGTTTGGCGCCGAAGTGCGCGCGCCGGAAGAGCGCAAGACCGGCGAGATATTGAAGGATCTGGAGCCGGAGGATTTGCTGAAATTCGGGCTCATTCCCGAATTTGTCGGTCGCCTGCCGGTCGTCGCGACCCTCGACGATCTCGACGAGAGCGCGCTGGTGGACATCCTAACCAAGCCGAAGAACGCGCTGGTGAAGCAATATCAGCGCCTGTTCGACATGGAGGATGTGCGCCTTGAGTTTAATGAAGAGGCGATGAAGGCGATTGCCCATAAGGCGATCCGGCGCAAGACGGGCGCGCGTGGTCTGCGCTCGATCATGGAGGCAATTCTGCTGGAGCCCATGTTCGACCTGCCGGGACTCGACGGGGTAACCGGCATGGTCATCAACCGCGAAGTGGTCGAAGGCAGGGCGCAGCCGCTCTATATCTATTCCGACCGCCGCGGCGATGTCGGTACACCGGCTTGAATCCGCTGGCATCCTGCCGCTAATTCGAAACGGCGCCGCGAAGGCGCCGTTTTTCGGTCAAGCTTAATCTTGAATATGCGCCGGCTTGTGCCACCTTATTAACGCGGCCGGCCTATATTTGGCGGTCGCGGAAACTGAGAGGTGTCATGTACGAGCTTCCCCGTGGTACGTTGTTCCCGGTTCTGCCGTTGCGAGACATCGTCGTCTTCCCGCATATGATCGTTCCGTTGTTCGTCGGACGCGAAAAGTCGGTTCGTGCACTCGAAGACGTGATGAAAGACGACAAGCAAATTCTGCTGGTCACGCAGAAGAACGCGGAGCAGAACGAGCCCGCGACCGGCGATCTGTTCACCGTCGGCACCATTGGCACGGTGCTGCAATTGCTGAAATTGCCCGACGGCACCGTGAAGGTCCTGGTCGAGGGCAGCCAGCGCGCGCGCATTCAGCGCTTCGCGGAAAATCCGGCGTTCTTTCAAGCGTTCGCCGAACCCATCAAGGAACAGCCCGGCGAGCATCAAGAGCTGGAGGCGTTGGCCCGAACCGCGGTGACGCAGTTCGAGCAATATATCAAGCTCAACAAGAAGATTCCGCCGGAGGTGCTGGTCTCGATCAATCAGATCGACGATCCCTCGAAGCTGGCCGATACGCTGGCGTCGCACCTCGCGCTGAAGATTCCAGAAAAGCAGGAGATTCTCGAAGCCGAAGCCGTCTCCGCGCGGCTGGAGAAAATCTTCGGCTATATGGAAAGCGAGATCGGCGTTCTTCAGGTTGAGAAGCGCATCCGTAGCCGCGTCAAGCGGCAGATGGAGAAGACGCAGCGCGAGTACTATCTTAACGAACAGCTCAAGGCCATTCAGAAGGAGCTGGGCGAGGGCGATGAGGGCAAGGACGAGTTGGGTGAGCTGGAACAGCGCATCAGCAAGACCAAGTTCTCCAAGGAGGCCCGCGAAAAGGCACTGGCCGAGGTGCGCAAGCTGCGGACCATGTCGCCGATGTCCGCCGAGGCGACGGTGGTGCGCAACTATCTCGACTGGATGCTGTCGATTCCGTGGCAAAAGCGCAGCAAGGTCAAACGCGATATCCTGGCGGCCGAGCGTGTACTGAACGCCGATCATTTCGGCCTCGAAAAGGTCAAGGAACGCATCCTCGAGTATCTGGCCGTGCAGCAGCGTGTGCATAAGGTCAAGGGGCCGATCCTGTGTCTCGTGGGGCCTCCGGGCGTCGGCAAGACCTCGCTCGGCAAATCGATCGCCCGCGCGACCGGACGTAACTTCGTGCGGATGTCGCTGGGCGGCGTGCGGGACGAGGCCGAAGTGCGCGGCCATCGGCGGACCTATATCGGCTCGATGCCCGGCAAGATCCTTCAGGGCATGAAGAAGGCCAAGACGTCGAACCCGCTATTCCTGCTGGACGAAGTGGACAAACTCGGCACCGACTGGCGCGGCGATCCGTCTTCCGCCTTGCTGGAGGTGCTGGATCCCGAGCAAAACTCTTCGTTCAACGACCATTATCTCGAGGTGGATTACGATCTGTCGGATGTGATGTTCGTCACCACGGCCAATACGCTGCGCATGCCGCAGCCGCTGTTGGATCGCATGGAGCTCATCCGGCTGCCCGGCTATACCGAGGACGAAAAGGTCGAGATCGCAAAGCGGCATTTGGTTCCGAAACAGGTATCTCAGCACGGCCTGAAGAAGAACGAATGGTCGATGACCGACGACGCCCTGCGCGACCTCATCCGCTATTACACGCGGGAAGCCGGTGTGCGTAATCTGGAGCGCGAGATCGCCAATCTGACGCGCAAGGCCATCAAGGAGCTGCTCACCAAAAAGCTCGATAAGGTGGCGGTCACGCGTCGCAATCTTGAGAAGTTCGCCGGTGTGCGGAAGTTCCGCTATGGCGAGGTCGAGGAGCACGATCTGGTGGGTGTCACCACCGGCTTGGCCTGGACCGAGGTCGGCGGCGAATTGCTGTCGATCGAGGCCGTGACCGTGCCCGGCAAGGGCAGGGTCACCGCGACCGGCAAGCTCGGCGATGTCATGCGGGAATCTGTCCAGGCGGCCGAAAGCTACGTCAAGTCGCGCAGCTACGCCTTCGGCATTCGGCCGACCATCTTCGAGCGCAAAGACATTCACGTCCATGTGCCCGAGGGCGCCACGCCGAAGGATGGACCTTCGGCCGGCGTCGCGATGGTGACATCGATCGTCTCGGTGTTGAGCGGAATTCCGGTGCGGCGCGACGTCGCCATGACCGGCGAAATCACGCTGCGCGGACGCGTCCTGCCGATCGGCGGCTTGAAGGAAAAGCTGCTGGCGGCGTTGCGCGGTGGTTTGAAGACCGCGCTCATCCCGAAGGACAATGAAAAGGATTTGGCCGAAATCCCCGACAATGTGAAACGCGGCCTGACCATCATTCCCGTCGGCACCGTCGATGAGTTGCTGTTGCATGCATTGACCCAGAAGCTCATCCCGATCGAATGGAAAGACGAGCGGGACGAAACTCCGGTCATCCCGGCGAAGATCGAGGGGAACGATCAGCCCGGTTTGATCACGCATTGAAGAAAGGCAACGGCGCGCTCCGAATTGTGGGGCGCGCCGTCCTTCGCGATTGACGCGGCGAAGAGCAACGATCTAGATTTCCCCCGTCGGGCACGCGTTCGCGGATGTCCCTGCAACTCGCCAACCAAAGAATGGGGGCCGTTTTGAACAAGGTCGAACTCGTGGATGCGGTCTCGGAAAGCTCCGGCTTGTCAAAAAGCGACGCGGCAAAAGCGGTCGAGGCGGTATTCGATTCGATCACGGCCGAACTTCACAAGGGCGAAGAGGTTCGTTTGGTCGGTTTCGGTTCGTTTCTCGTGACCGAGCGGGCCGCCTCCGAGGGGCGCAATCCCCGTACCGGCGAGCCGGTTCATATTCCAGCGTCAAAGCAGCCGAAATTCCGCGCCGGCAAAGTCTTGAAGGAAGCCGTCAACAAATAGGCGGCCCGGCTTGGGCTAACGCCGTGCCTCGGCGGCGACCGGGTGACCGGTGACGCCGCTTTGCATTTTAAGATACGCAATCAGGTCACGCCGCGTGTTGGGGTCGAGAACGCGGATCGGCATCTTCGATCCTGGCACGAATTGGTGCGGGTTGGCGAGCCAACGATCCAGCGTGTCGATGCCCCATGTCAATTTGGATTGCTTCAGGGCATCCGAGTACGGGTAGGTAGCAACCGCGCCGGCCGGGCGGCCGAAGACGCCGCCGAGCATCGGGCCCGCCATGTTTCGATCGATGGCGTGGCACGCGGAACAGCGTTCGGCGAATAGCGCCGCGCCGCGTTTCGCGTCGGGCGGCGCCGCGGGATCGAAGCGCGACAGCTCCTGAATATCCGTCGGCTCGGCCGCCGGGAAGAAGGTATAGGACAGGGTGATCGCGCCAAGGTCCGACGCGTTGCTGTCCTTAGCCATCGCCGGATCGACATAGAAATCGACCGGCATCTTGACGCTTTCGCCCGCCGCCAGCCGCTCATCGCTGAAACAGAAGCATTGGATTTTATTGAAATACGGCCCGGCCTTGTCGGGCGTCACGTTAAACGTGGCATGCGCGACCAGCGGCTTGTCGCTGAGATTCTTGGCATAGAAGAAGACGAGCCGCTCCTCGCCGAGCCGCAACGTCACCTGTTGTTGCAGCGGTTCGAATTTCCAGGGCAGGCCGTCGGCCACCCGCGCATCGAAACTCACCGTGACGAGGCGCGACGATTCATGCGCCGTGTCGGCGGCCACGCGCTGTGTCGCGCCGCCATAGCCGGTGGCCTCGCAGAATAAGCGGTAGAGCGTCACCGAATAGCTGACCAGCACAAGCATGCCGGCAATCGCGCCGAGCAGCGGTATCAGCACCGCGAGGTTCTTGCGCCGGGTGCCGGACATCAATGGTGCCTGTCCCCCATATCCGGCATGCTGGCGCCGACCTTGGCGATATCCACCTGAA
Source organism: Allostellaceae bacterium (assembly GCA_036510675.1). GTDB lineage: Bacteria > Pseudomonadota > Alphaproteobacteria > ATCC43930 > CGMCC-115725 > JAATGI01. The sequence continues at coordinate 48,177 of DATCDN010000044.1, read as the reverse complement.
CGGTCAGGGCCGGCGCGTGCGCGAATTGCAGGGTCAGCGGAAAATGGTCTCCGCGCCGTAGCGGATGCTTCAGCCCCATCAGCATGATGTGCATGCCGCCGGGCTTCAGCGTCGCGCCCCCGCCAGGCGCGATATCGACCGATTTCAGCGGGCGCATCTTCATCACGTCATGGTCCATGATCTCGGTGTGAATTCCGGCCATGGCCGCGACCGGCGTGGTAACGCCGACCAACTGGTCGACGGTGCCGCCCCGGTTCATCAGCATCAGATAGACGGCCCCAGTCTTAGCGCCGGGCGGCGTGGCCCGGGCCCAGACGGATTGCACCGCGATGTCGCCGGAGGTCTGCGCCCGCGCGGTGCCCACGAGGGCCAACATCATGGCGGTAACAATGAAAATCGGCTTCATCACCCGTGTCCTTGCCCGTGTTCTTGATTGAGAATTTGCTTCAATTGCGCCGCCAGCCGGTCACCGGGTGTCGTCGCCGGAATGACCTTGAGGAACCGACCCTGTTCATCCATCAGGTAGATCAGCGAGGAATGATCGATCAGATAGTCGCCGCCCGGCTCCTGGTGAATTTTATAATAGACCGCGAATTCCTTGGCGATTTGGGCGATCGCGGCGGCATCGCCGACCAAGCCTTGGATGCGCGGATCGAATGCTTTGACATAACTCGCCATGATCTTTTGGGTATCACGCGCTGGATCAACGGAGATGAACAGGGGCGCGATCCGGTTCGCCGCCGGCCCCAGTTTGGCCATCGCGTCGCTGATATTGTTCAGCGTGGTCGGGCAGGCATCGGGGCAAAACGTATAGCCGAAATAGATCAGCATCAGCTTGCCGCGAAAGCTTTGTTCGGTGACCGGCTTGCCGTCATTCGCATCGGTCAGCGCGAATGGCCCGCCGAGTTCGAGCGCCCCTGTCGCCGGCCGCTCGAGCCACAGCACCGCTCCCGTCGCGACCGCCGCGGCTACCGCCGCGCCGAGAAGCACCAAGAGGCCGATCATCGCATAGGATTTCCGTGCCACGCCGGAATGCTACGCCCGCACCCGGTCCCACGCCAACCGGTGCGCGTGCGACATTTAGTGCTATATCTTGCCGGGGCGGGCGATTAGCTCAGCGGTAGAGCGCCTCGTTTACACCGAGGATGTCGGCGGTTCGATCCCGTCATCGCCCACCAGCAAATCCGTGCCTCGGCTTGCTGTCGCGTTGCGAAAACGGGTGGCCGCGACCGCCGGCCAAGAGCCGGGGAAAGCGCGGCTCGCCCCAATGTTGCAAGGGCGAACATGCCGGCTGTCTGGCGCCCGGTCGAATGCTTGACACCACCCGGACAGCGGGTTACGAGATGCCGTCGCCCTCGATCGACGAGGCGAAATTTGGCTAAGGTTTGTCTTAGGTTACGGGGGCGTAGCTCAGTTGGTTAGAGCGCCGGCCTGTCACGCCGGAGGTCGCGGGTTCGAGTCCCGTCGCTCCCGCCACCCGCAAGCGCTTTTCTGTGGAGTCGCGCGATGAATGAGTTGCTGCGCGGGTATTTGCCCATCCTTATCTTTCTCGTCATCGCCGGAGGTCTCGCCGCCGTCATCCTCGTCGCCTCGCTGGTTCTGGCGCGCCAAAAGCCCGATTCCGAAAAGCTGTCGCCCTATGAATGCGGGTTCGCGCCGTTCGCCGACGCGCGTAGCAAATTCGATGTCCGCTTTTACCTCGTCGCCATTCTGTTCATTATTTTCGATCTCGAGGTCGCATTTCTGTTTCCCTGGGCGGTATCGCTCGCCCATATCGGCCTGTTCGGCTTCTTTTCCATGATTGCGTTCCTTGCCGTACTGACCATCGGCTTTATCTATGAATGGCGTAAGGGAGCGCTGGAATGGGAATGATGTCGGACCAGGATGTCCTGCTCACACGGGCGCTGGGCGAGGTCGAGGATCGGGGCTTTCTCGTCGCCAAGCTCGACGATGTGGTGAATTGGGCGCGCACCGGCTCGCTGTGGCCGATGACCTTCGGCTTGGCGTGCTGCGCAATCGAGATGATGCAAACGATCGGCGCGCGCTACGATCTCGATCGGTTCGGTATTTTCCCGCGCGCCTCGCCGCGCCAGTCCGATCTGATGATCGTCGCCGGCACGCTGTGCAACAAGATGGCGCCCGCCTTACGCAAGGTCTATGACCAGATGGCCGAGCCGCGCTGGGTCATCTCGATGGGCTCCTGCGCCAATGGCGGCGGCTATTACCATTATTCCTATTCCGTGGTGCGCGGCTGCGACCGCGTGGTGCCGGTCGATATCTATGTCCCCGGTTGCCCGCCGACCGCCGAGGCACTGCTCTACGGCATTCTGCAACTCCAAAAGAAAATCAAGCGGGAGCGCGTGTTCGCGCGCTGAACGACAAGCATGGCTGAAAATTTGCTGCAATCGGGGGAAATGCTGGCCGCCGCGCTTCCGGGCGTGGTGATCGGGAACGCCCCGCGCAACGGCGAGCCGATCGTCACGGTGAAGCGTGAGCAGATCGTCCCCGCCCTGAAATTCCTGCGCGACGATCCGACCTTGCGTTTTGAAGTGTTGATCGATGTCGCCGGGGTCGATTATCCCGATCGGCCGGAGCGGTTCGAGGTCGTGTACCAATTGCTCAGCCTCAAGTATAATCGGCGCGTGCGGGTGAAGGTCGCGACCGATGAGGCGACGCCGGTGCCGTCGGTGACCAGCGTCTATAGCAGCGCCGGCTGGTACGAGCGCGAGGCCTGGGATCTCTTCGGCATTTTCTTCTCCGATCACCCCGATCTGCGGCGGCTCCTGACCGATTACGGATTCGAGGGGCATCCCTTGCGGAAGGATTTTCCGCTGACCGGGTATGTCGAGGTCCGGTATGACGAGGTGCAGCGCCGCGTTGTCTATGAGCCGGTGAAGCTGAAACAGGAATTTCGCACCTTCGATTTCCTGTCGCCTTGGGAAGGGATGAACAAGATCCTGCCGGGTGACGAGAAAGCAACCACGGACGAGGGGCGGAAATGAGCGCCGCCGACGAGTTTCAAACCGAAATCAAAAGCTTCACCATGAATTTTGGGCCGCAGCATCCGGCGGCTCATGGTGTGTTGCGCCTGGTGCTGGAGATGGATGGCGAGGTGGTGGAGCGCGCCGATCCACATATCGGCCTCCTGCATCGCGGCACCGAGAAGCTGATCGAGTACAAGACCTATCTCCAGGCGGTGCCGTATTTCGACCGGCTCGATTACGTCTCGCCCATGTGCCAGGAGCATACGTTCGCGCTGGCGGTGGAAAAGCTGCTCGGCATCGAGGCGCCGCCCCGCGCCCAATATATCCGCGTGCTGTTCGCCGAGATCACCCGCATCCTCAATCACCTGCTGGCGGTGCCGGCGCTGGCGCTGGACACCGGCGCGATCACGCCGTTCTTCTGGTACTTCGAGGAGCGCGAGAAACTGCTCGAATTCCATGAGCGGGTTTCCGGCGCGCGCTTTCATGCCGCCTATTTTCGGCCGGGCGGCGTCCATCAGGACATGCCGGCCGGCCTGACCGACGACATCATGGCCTTCACCGAGCAATTCCCGGCCAAGATCGACGATCTCGAACAGCTTCTCTCGGAGAACCGCATCTTCAAGGAGCGCACCGTCGATATCGGCATCATCAATGCCAAGGACGCGCTCGACTGGGGCATGTCGGGGCCGATGCTGCGCGCGTCCGGCGTTGCTTGGGATTTGCGCAAGGCGCGGCCCTATGACGCCTATGAGGCGATGGATTTCGACATCCCCGTCGGCCATCACGGCGACAGTTGGGACCGCTATCTGGTACGCATCGAAGAGATGCGTCAATCGCTTCGGATTATTCGCCAGGCGATCGAGAAGATGCCTGGCGGACCGGTGGTGGTGAACAACAACAAGGTGGCGCCGCCGAAACGCGCCGAGATGAAGCGGTCGATGGAGGCGCTGATCCTTCACTTCAAGCTCTATACCGAGGGCTATCACGTCCCGGCGGGCGAGACCTACACCGCGACCGAGGCGCCCAAGGGTGAGTTCGGCGTCTATCTCGTGTCGGACGGCACGAACCGCCCCTATCGCTGCAAGATACGGGCGCCGAGCTATGCCTTCCTGCAGGCGACGGACTTCATGTGCAAGGGATTGATGCTGGCCGACCTGGTCGCGACACTCGGCTCGATGGATATCGTGTTCGGGGAAATCGACCGGTGAGCGGGGTGGATACCAGCCCGGTCGTCCAGCCGGCGCATTTCGAATTCACGCCGGAGAATCTCGCGAAGGCGAAGGCGCAGATCGCCAAATATCCGCCGAGCCGTCAGGCAAGCGCGGTGCTGGCGCTGCTCTATCTCGCGCAAGGCCAATGCGACAATTGGCTGCCGCGCGCCGCGATGGATCATGTCGCGGCGATTCTGGAAATGGCGCCGATCCGGGTCTATGAGTGCGCGACCTTCTACACGATGTTCCACCTGCGTCCCGTGGGCCGGCATCTCTTTCAAGTCTGCACCACGACGCCGTGCTGGCTGCGCGGCTCGGACGCGGTGGTGGCGGCGTGCGAGCGCAAGCTTGGCATCGGCATGGGCCAGACCACCGCCGATCACGCATTCACGCTGATCGAAGTTGAATGCCTGGGCGCCTGTGTCAACGCCCCGATCATTCAAATCAACAACGATTTTTACGAGGACCTCGACGGCCCATCGACCGAGGCGCTGATCGACGCATTGGCGCGCGGCGAGACGCCGCCGGCCGGCTCCGCCAAGCACCGGCAAGGTTCCGCGCCGGAAGGCGGCCCGCAAACTCTCACCGACCTTTCATTCGCCAAGGATGCGACATGAGAAAAGGCTGGAATAACCAAGGTGCGTGCTTCGAGACGCGATGCTTCGCATCGCTCCTCAGCATGAGGATTGTTTTTCATGCCATGAGTAATCCTCCTCATGCTGAGGAGCACGCGAAGCGTGCGTCTCGAAGCACGCACGATGCCGACGCTATGGATGCGCCCTGATGCTCGCCGACAAGGATCGCATCTTCACCAATCTCTACGGCCAATATGACTGGAATTTGGCGGGCGCGCGGGCGCGCGGCGATTGGGACGGCACCAAGGAGTTGATCCTCAAGGGGCGCGACTGGTTGGTCAACGAGGTCAAGAATTCGGGCTTGCGCGGGCGAGGCGGGGCCGGATTTCCGACCGGTCTCAAATGGTCCTTCATGCCGAAGCAGAGCGACCGGCCGTGCTATCTCGTCATCAACGCGGATGAATCCGAGCCAGGCACCTGCAAGGATCGCGACATCATCCGCAACGATCCGCACAAGCTGGTCGAAGGGTGCCTGCTCGCCGGGGCGGCGATGGGCGCGACCGCCGGGTACATTTATATTCGCGGTGAATTTTATGCCGAGGCGCTGAATCTTCAGGCGGCGATCGATCAGGCCTACGCGGCCGGATTGCTCGGCAAGAATGCCTGCGGCTCGGGCTTCGATTTCGAGCTCTATCTCCATCGTGGCGCCGGCGCCTATATCTGCGGCGAGGAAATGGGGCTCCTGGAAAGCCTCGAGGGCAAACCTGGCAAGCCTCGGCTCAAGCCGCCTTTCCCCGCCGGCATGGGCCTCTATGGCTGCCCGTCCACCGTCAACAATGTCGAGACGCTGGCGGTGGTGCCGACCATCCTGCGCCGCGGCGCGCCCTGGTTCGCCAGCTTCGGCCGGCCGAAGAACGAGGGCACCAAGGTGTTCTGCATCTCCGGCCATGTGAACAAGCCGTGCAATGTCGAAGAGGCGATGAGCATTCCGCTGCGCGAGCTGATCGAAACGTATGCCGGCGGCGTGCGCGGCGGCTGGGACAATCTGCTGGCGGTAATTCCCGGCGGCTCGTCGATGCCGGTGCTGCCGAAATCGATCTGCGACACCATCCTGATGGATTTCGACGCGCTGCGCGACGCGAAGTCGGGCCTCGGCACGGCCGCGATCGTGGTGATGGACAAATCCACCGACATCATCAAGGCGTTCGCGCGCATCGCCAAATTCTACAAGCATGAAAGCTGCGGCCAGTGCACGCCGTGCCGCGAGGGTACCGGGTGGATGTGGCGCATCCTGGAGCGCATCGCCAAGGGCGACGCCGACATCAAGGACATCGACACGCTGCAGGATGTCACGACCCAGATCGAGGGCCACACGATCTGCGCCTTCGGCGAGGGTGCCTCCTGGCCGGTACAGGGTCTGATCCGGCATTTTCGCCCCGAGATGGAACGGCGCATCGTCGAGCGCGGCGCGCGCTCGATGGCGGCGGAGTAGGCCATGACCAAGCTCACCATCGACGGCCAGGAAGTCGAGGTTCCGCCCAACAGCACGGTGCTGCAGGCGGCACAGTTGATCGGCATCGAGATTCCGCATTTCTGCTTCCATCAGCGCCTCGCGATCGCCGGCAATTGCCGCATGTGCCTGGTGGAACAGGAGAAGGCGCCGAAGCCAATCGCCGCCTGCGCCCAGCCAGTGGCCGAGGGCATGGTGATCCATACCCTGTCGCCGCGCGCCAAGAAGGCGCGCCATGGGGTAATGGAATTCCTGCTGATCAATCATCCGCTCGACTGTCCGATCTGCGATCAGGGCGGCGAGTGCGACCTGCAGGATCAGGCGATGGCCTATGGCTTCGACCGCAGCCGCTATAAGGAAGCCAAGCGCGCGGTGAAGGAAAAGGATTTCGGGCCGCTGGTCGCGACCGCGATGACGCGCTGCATCCATTGCACGCGCTGCATTCGCTTTCTCACCGATGTCGCCGGCGTCTCGGAACTGGGCATGGTCAGCCGCGGTGAGGATTCGGAGATCACCACCTATATCGAAAAATCTCTCACCTCGGAGCTATCGGCCAACATCATCGATTTGTGTCCGGTCGGGGCGCTGACCTCGAAGCCCTATGAGTTCGTCGCGCGGCCGTGGGAATTACGCAAAACGGAATCGGTCGATGTGCTGGACGCGGTCGGCAGCAACATCCGGATCGATTCGCGCGGTGGGGCGGTGCTGCGGGTGCTGCCGCGTCTTCATGAAGACGTGAACGAGGAATGGATTTCGGACAAGACTCGCTTCGCGGTTGACGGGCTGAAGCGCGGCCGGCTGGATCGGCCCTATGTCCGGCGCAACGGCAAGCTGGCCGAGGTCGAGTGGCGCGAGGCGTTCGCCGTCATCGCCGAGCGTGCCGACAATGTTGCGGGCGGGCGCATCGCCGCCATTGCCGGCGATCTCGCCGATGCCGAGGCGATGCTGGCGCTGAAAGAATTGATGAAGGCGCTCGGCTCCGCGCATCTCGATTGCCGCCAGGACGGCGCCGCCGCCGACCCCTCGGTCCGCGCTTCCTATCTCTTCAACACCGGCATCGCCGGCATTGAACAGGCGGATGCCTGTCTGCTGATCGGCACCAATCCGCGGGTCGAGGCGCCGATCATCAATGCCCGCCTACGCAAGCGCTGGCTGGCCGGCGGCTTCAAGGTCGCGGCGCTCGGCCCCGCCGCCGATCTGACCTATCCCGTGCGGAATCTCGGCGCCGGCTTCGACGCGGAGGCCGCCGCCGACTTTCTGAAAGACGCCAAGCAGCCGATGCTGATCCTGGGGCAGGGCGCGCTGCGGCGTAAAGACGGCGCCGCCCTCTTGGCGGCGGCACGCGCGCTGGCCGATCGCGCCGGCTTGGTGCGCGAGGGCTGGAACGGCTTCAATGTGCTGCAGCTCGCGGCGTCGCGGGTCGGCGGTCTCGATCTCGGCTTCGTGCCGGGCGACGACGGCCGCGACACGGCGGGTATTCTCGCCGGATGCGAGCAGGGCGAGATCGATCTACTCTATCTGCTGGGCGCGGACGAGATCGACACGGGCCGGCTCGGCAAGGCATTCGTGATCTATCAGGGCCATCACGGCGATGCCGGGGCGCGGCGCGCCGATGTAATCCTGCCGGGTGCGGCCTATACCGAAAAGGACGCGACCTACGTTAACACCGAGGGCCGGGTACAACTCGGCCGGCGCGCGACCTTTCCCCCCGGCGACGCGCGGGAGGATTGGGCGATCATCCGCGCGCTGTCGGAGGCGCTGGGCAAGACACTGCCCTTCAACAATCTGCGCGATGTCCGCGCCGGGCTGATCGCGGCCAACCCAATCTTCGCTCATATCGACGAGCTCGTGCCGGCGGCGTGGAATGCGTTCGGCGCGGCGGGGGCGGTGGACCCGGCGCCCTTCGTTTATCCGATCGCCGATTTCTATCGCACCGACCCGATCAGCCGCGCGTCGCCGACCATGGCCGCCTGCGCCGCGGCGATCGCCGCCAAGACCGAACCCGCGCGGAAGACGGCATGAACGATTTCTGGTCCGGCAATCTCGGCTGGACGATCATCACGATCGTCGAGATTCTGATCGTCTGCGTCGTCGTCGCGGTGTCGATGGCCTATCTGACGCTGGCCGAACGCAAAGTGCTGGCGATGATGCAGCGCCGCAAGGGCCCCAACGTCATCGGGCCGTTCGGCCTGCTGCAGCCCTGGGCCGACGCGCTCAAGCTCATCACCAAGGAAACCATCATCCCCAGCGGCGCGAACACGCTGATCTTCCTGATCGCGCCGATGCTGCTGTTCACGCTGAGCCTCGTCGCATGGGCGGTGATTCCGTTCGGCCAAGGCATGGTGATCGCCAACATCAATGTCGGCATCCTCTACCTCTTCGCGATCAGCTCGCTCGGCGTCTACGGCATTATCATGGCCGGCTGGGCGTCCAATTCGAAGTACGCCTTCCTGGGCGCGCTGCGCTCGGCGGCGCAGATGGTGTCCTACGAAGTCTCGATCGGTTTCGTGCTGGTGACGGTGCTGTTGTGCGTCGGATCGCTGAACCTGTCGACAATCGTCCTGGCGCAACGGCATATCTGGTTCTTCATTCCGCTGTTCCCGATGTTCATCGTGTTCTTCATCTCGGGCTTGGCGGAAACCAACCGCGCGCCGTTCGACCTGCCCGAGGGCGAGTCTGAACTGGTCGCGGGGTTCTTCGTCGAATATTCCTCGATGTCGTTCGCGCTGTTCTATCTCGGTGAATATGTGAACATGATCCTGATGAGCGCGATGACCAGCATCCTGTTCCTGGGGGGCTGGCTGCCGCCGTTCGGCATCACGCCGGCGACCGCGCCCTATGGCACTATCTGGTTCGCGCTCAAGATCGCGCTGGTCCTGTTCGCGTTCCTGTGGGTGCGCGCGACATTCCCGCGCTTTCGGTATGATCAATTGATGCGGCTCGGCTGGAAGGTATTTCTGCCGCTGTCGCTGTTCTGGCTGGTGCTGACGGCCGGTGTATTGGTGTGGGCCGGCTGGCTGCCGGTTGGGGCTTAGGGGCGCGTAGGAGAGAGACGATGGCAATGCTCGACCGCGGCGCGCGCAGCGTTCTTCTGGCGGAGTTGATCTCCGGCCTGGCGCTGACCTTCAAATATATGTTCAAGCCGTCGGTGACGATAAATTACCCCCATGAGAAGGGGCCGCTCAGCCCGCGCTTTCGCGGCGAGCATGCGTTGCGCCGCTATCCCAACGGCGAGGAGCGCTGTATCGCCTGTAAGCTGTGCGAGGCGATCTGTCCGGCGCTGGCCATCACCATCGAGGCCGAGGCGCGCGAGGATGGCAGCCGCCGCACCACGCGCTACGACATCGACATGACCAAATGCATCTATTGCGGCTTCTGCCAGGAGGCGTGCCCGGTCGATGCCATCGTCGAGGGGCCGAATTTCGAATTCGCCGCCGAGACGCGCGAGGAATTATTCTACGACAAGGAAAAGCTGATGGCGAACGGTGACCGCTGGGAAGCCGAAATCGCCAACAATCTCGCGCTGGACGCGCCCTATCGATGAGGGCGGGTCGATGATCGTCCAGGCGATTTGCTTCTACCTCTTCGCGGCGGTCGCGGTGGCGTCTGGCGTCATGGTCGTCACCGCGCGCAACCCGGTGCATTCCGTGCTGTTCCTGATTGTCGCGTTCTTCAACGCGGCGGGGTTGTTCGTGCTGCTGGGGGCCGAGTTCCTGGCGATGATCCTGGTCATCGTCTATGTCGGCGCGGTCGCGGTGCTGTTCCTGTTCGTGGTGATGATGCTCGACATCGACTTCGCGCAACTGCGCCAGGGCGCGGTGAAATACCTGCCGATTGGCGCCACCGTCGGTATCATCCTGCTGGTGGAGTTGGTGCTGATCTTTGGCGCCTGGGTGTTCGCGCCCCAGGTCGGGCAGTCGCTGGCGGCACCGATGGCGCACGCGCATATCACCAATACGGCGGCGCTGGGCGATCTGCTCTATACCAAATACGCCTACGCCTTCCAGGCGTCGGGGGTGATCCTGCTGATCGCGATGATCGGCGCCATCGTCTTGACGCTGCGGCACAAGCCCGATGTACGACGCCAGAAAATTGGCGGGCAGGTGTCACGGCGCCGCTCCGAGACGCTGGAGCTGGTGAAGGTCGCGTCGCACGCGGGCGCCGATCAAGAACAAGGGGTGCGGTGATGGAGATCGGTCTCGCCCATTACCTGACGGTCGCGGCGATCCTGTTCACGCTCGGCATTTTCGGCATCTTCCTCAATCGCAAGAACGTCATTGTCATCCTGATGTCGATCGAGCTGATGCTGCTGGCGGTGAACATCAATTTCGTCGCGTTCTCCAGCTTTCTCGGCGATCTGGTGGGGCAGGTGTTCGCCATGTTCGTGCTGACCGTCGCGGCGGCGGAGGCGGCGATCGGCCTCGCCATCCTGGTGATTTATTTCCGCAATCGCGGCACCATCGCGGTGGCCGACATCAATCTGATGAAGGGTTGAGCGTCTTGGCCATTTTCGCCGTCTTTCTTCCGCTGCTCGGCGCTTTTATCGCCGGCTTTTTCGGCCGCTGGATCGGCGATCGCGGCGCGCAGTTCGTCACCTGCCTCGGTCTCGGCCTCGCCGCGATCTTCGGCGCGATCGTGTTCTATGATGTGGCCTTTCTGCATCACGACCAGATCACGCCGCTGTTCACCTGGATCGATGCCGGGCAGCTCAAGATCGAGTGGGCGTTGAAGCTCGACACGCTGTCGGCCGTGATGCTCGCGATGGTGACGCTGGTATCGTTTCTGGTCCATGTCTATTCGATCGGCTACATGGCCCATGATCCGTCGATCCCGCGGTTCATGTCGTATCTCAGCCTGTTCACCTTCTTCATGCTGATGCTGGTGACCGCCAGCAATTTCGTGCAAATGTTCTTCGGCTGGGAGGGGGTCGGCCTCGCCTCCTATCTGCTGATCGGCTTCTGGTACGATCGGCCGACCGCCAATGCCGCCGCGATCAAGGCATTTGTCGTCAATCGTATCGGCGATTTCGGCTTCGCGCTCGGCATCTTCGCCGTCTATACGCTGTTCGGCACGCTGGATTTCGGTCCGGTGTTCGGCGCCGCGAGCGGCATGGCCGGCAAGCCGTTCCTGTTTCTGGGCATGCATGTCGATGCGCTGACCGTGACCTGCATTCTCCTGTTCATTGGCGCGATGGGTAAGTCGGCGCAGATCGGTCTTCATACTTGGCTGGCGGATGCGATGGAGGGGCCGACCCCGGTTTCGGCCTTGATCCATGCCGCGACCATGGTGACGGCGGGTGTCTTCATGCTGGCGCGGCTGTCGCCGATGTTCGAATACGCGCCCATCGCGCTCGATGTCGTGGTGGTGGTGGGCGGCACCACGGCGATGTTCGCCGCCAGCGTCGGCATGGCGCAGAACGACATCAAGAAAGTCATCGCCTATTCGACTTGCAGCCAGCTCGGCTACATGTTCTTTGCCGCCGGCGTGTCGGCCTATCAGGCCTCGATCTTTCATCTGATGACGCATGCCTTCTTCAAGGCGCTGCTGTTCCTCGCCGCCGGCTCGGTGATCCACGCCGTGTCGGGCGAGCAGGATATGCGCAAGATGGGCGGGCTGTGGCGCCTCATCCCGGTTACCTATGTCGTGATGTGGATCGGCAGCCTGGCACTGGCCGGCATCCCGCCCTTCGCCGGCTATTTCTCCAAGGACGTGATCATCGAGGCCAGCTATGCCGCCGGCACCGAGGTCGGACAGTATGCTTTCGTGCTGGGCTGCCTCGCCGCGTTTCTCACCGCCTTCTATTCCTGGCGGCTGCTGTTCCTGACCTTCCATGGCGAGCCGCGCGCCGATCATGAGACCATGCACCATGTCCATGAATCGCCGCCCTCCATGCTGATCCCAATGATTGTGCTGGCGATAGGGGCGGTGGTGGTGGGCGGCATCGGCTATCACTGGTTCGTCGGCGAGGGCGCGGCGGCATTCTGGGGCAATTCGATCTTCGTGCTGCCGTCGCATCCCGGCATTGCCGGCGCCGAGCATGTGCCGTTCTGGGTCTCCGCGCTGCCACTGGTGGCGGGCCTCTTGGGCATCGCCGCCGCCTGGTACGCCTATATCCGCAAGCCCGACACGCCGCGCGAGACCGCGCGCGCGTTCGAGCCGCTGTACCAGTTCCTGCTCAACAAATGGTATTTCGACGAGATCTACGATTTCTTCATCGTGCGGCCGACGTTCTGGCTGGCCCGCGTGCTGTGGCGCGACGGCGACGGCCTGGTGATCGACGGGTTCGGCCCCGATGGCGTCGCCAGCACCACGGTGGACCTGTCGGTGCGTGCCAGCCGGCTGCAAAGCGGCTATGTCTTCCAATACGCGTTCGCCATGGTGATTGGCGTCGCGGTCCTCGTCTCGTGGTTCCTGTTCTGGCGGAGCGCCTGATCATGTCAAGCTGGCCGCTCCTGTCGCTTGTCACCTTCTTGCCGATTCTCGGCTGCGCCCTCATTCTGATCCTGCGCGGCGAGGAGGCGGCCGTGGCGCGCAACGCGCGCTGGATCGCGCTGTGGACCTCGCTGGTGGTGATGGTTCTGTCGTTCGCGCTGTGGACCAATTTTGACACGCACAGCGCCAATTTCCAGTTCGTCGAACAGGCGGTGTGGCTGCCCGGCTTGCGGATCGCCTATCATCTCGGCATCGACGGCATCTCGCTGTTCTTCGTGCTGCTGTCGACCATCCTGACGCCGATCTGCGTGGTGGTGAGCTGGACCGCCATCACTAAGCGGGTGAAGGAGTACATGATCGCCTTCCTCGTCCTCGAGACGATGATGGTCGGCATGTTCTGCGCGCTCGACCTGGTGATCTTCTACATGTTCTTCGAGGGTGTGCTGATCCCGATGTTCCTGATCATCGGGATATGGGGCGGCCCCCGGCGTGTCTATGCGGCCTTCAAATTCTTCCTCTATACGTTGCTGGGTTCGGTGCTGATGCTGTTGGCGATCCTCGCCATCTATTTCGAGACCGGCAGTACCGACATTGTCACGGTGCTCAATTTCAATTTTCCGCCGGCCGTTCAAACCTGGCTGTGGCTTGCCTTCTTCGCCTCGTTCGCCGTGAAGGTGCCGATGTGGCCGGTGCATACCTGGCTGCCCGACGCGCATGTCGAGGCGCCGACCGCCGGGTCGGTCATTCTGGCGGGGGTGCTGCTGAAGATGGGCGGCTATGGCTTCATCCGCTTTTCGCTGCCGATGCTGCCAGATGCCTCGTCGATGTTCGCGCCACTGGTCTACACGTTGAGCGCGGTCGCCATCGTCTACACGTCGCTGGTGGCGCTGGCGCAGCAGGACATGAAGAAGCTGATCGCCTATTCCTCCGTGGCGCATATGGGCTTTGTCACCATCGGCATTTTTACCGGCACGCCGGAAGGGCTGCAGGGCGCGATGTTCCAGATGCTGAGCCACGGCATCGTCTCGGCCGCCTTGTTCCTGTGCGTCGGCGTGATCTATGACCGGCTGCATACGCGCGAGATTTCGCGCTATGGCGGGCTGGTCCACAACATGCCGAAATATGCCTTCGTCTTCATGGTGTTCATGCTGGCATCGGTCGGCCTGCCGGGCACCAGCGGCTTCATCGGCGAATTCCTGGCGCTGATCGGGGCCTTCAAGATCAATACCTGGGTCGCGTTCTTCGCGACCAGCGGGCTGATCCTCAGCGCGGTCTATATGCTCTATCTCTATCGGCGGGTCGTGTTCGGCACCATCACGCGCGACGACGTCCGGGCCATGCTGGATTTGAACTGGCGCGAGATGGTGGTGTTCGCGCCGATGATCGCGATCGTGATCTGGATGGGCATTTATCCGTCCAGCTTCCTCCGCCCAATGCAACCGGCCATTTCCCACATCGTGCAGCATCTTGAGGCGTCGCGCCAAGCCATGCCCCACACCAGCCTGGCGCGGCGCTGATCATGCCCATTGAACCCCTGCCCAATTTCCTGTCGGCGCTGCCGGAGATTTTCCTTGCCGTGTCGGCGATGGCGCTGCTGCTGCTGGGGGTGTTCCAGGGCGAGGCCCGCGCCGCCAAGGAAGTCTCCTGGCTCGCCGTCATCGTCTGTATCGTCGCCATCTTCATGGTCGGCGCCCAAAGCGGCGTGCGCCACGTCACCTTCGCCGGCCTGTTCGTGACCGACGGCTATGCGATTTTCGCCAAGATCCTGGTGCTGGTCGGGTCGGCTTTCTCGATCGTGCTGTCGATCCGCTACAACGAGCGCGAGCACATCGCGCGGTTCGAGTTTCCGGTGCTGATCCTGCTGACCACCACCGGCATGCTGATGATGATTTCCGCCAACGATCTGCTGGCGCTTTATGTCGGTCTCGAACTGCAATCCCTCGCACTCTATATCGTCGCCAGCTTCGACCGCGATTCCCTGCGGTCGAGCGAGGCCGGCCTCAAATATTTCGTCCTGGGCGCGCTCGCCTCCGGCCTGATGCTGTTCGGCATCTCCATGATCTATGGCTTCACGGGCAGCACCAACTTCGACATGCTGGCCCTGCATCTGAACGGCCACGGCGCGGCCAATATCGGCCTGGTCATCGGCATGGTATTCCTGATCGTCGGCCTTGCCTTCAAGGTTTCCGCGGTGCCGTTCCACATGTGGACCCCCGATGTTTATGAGGGCGCGCCCACGCCGGTGACCGCCTTCTTCTCGATGGCGCCCAAGATCGCGGCGATGGCCCTCTTCGTGCGCGTCATGGTCGGGCCGTTCCACGGCATGCTGTTCGAATGGCGTCAGGTGATCTGGGCGATCTCGGTCGCCTCGATGGTTCTCGGCGCGCTCGCCGCCATCAATCAGCGCAACATCAAGCGCCTGATGGCCTACAGTTCCATCGGCCATGTGGGTTATGCGCTGATCGGCTTGGCCGCGGGCAATGCCATCGGGGTGCGCGGCATCCTGATCTATCTCACCATCTACCTCTTCATGAATCTCGGCACCTTCGCGGTGATCCTGTCGATGCGGCGCCAGGGCAAACTGGTGGAGGGTATCGACGATCTCGCCGGCCTGTCGCGCACCCAGCCGGCAATGGCGCTGGCGCTTGGCATTTTCATGTTCTCGCTGGCGGGCATTCCGCCGCTGGCGGGCTTCTTCGCCAAACTCTACATCTTCATGGCGGCGATCGATTCCGGCCTCAACGTGCTGGCGGTGATCGGTGTCGTCACCAGCGTGATCGGCGCCTACTACTATGTCCGCATCGTCAAGGTGATGTATTTCGACGAGCCGGCCACCAATAGCGGCTTCGACCGGATGGGGGCCGAGGTCAAGACGGTGCTGGTCATCGCCAGCATCGTCATCATGTTCTTCTTCCTCTATTCCGCGCCGATCGTATCGGGCGCCGAGGCGGCAAGCGCGGTCCTGTTTCCCGGATGAATCAGCTTTCCGCGCTGCCACCGTTTTATTCGTCGCGGCATTTCGCCGAGATCGACAGCACCAACGACGAGGCGAAACGCCAGGCCGCCGGCGGGGCGCGCGACGGCCTGGTCATTTGGGCCGACCGCCAGACCGCCGGGCATGGGCGCCAGGGCAGGGCGTGGCAATCCCCGCCCGGCAATCTCTATTGCTCGATCCTGTTGCGGCCGGACCGGCCGGCCGCCGAGGTCGCGCTGCTGAGCTTCGCGGCGGCGCTGGCGGTGTGCGATATCGTCCCCCGGCCGCTCCAGCCGCGCTGCAAATGGCCGAACGACGTCCTGGTCGGGGGCCGGAAGATCGCGGGTATCCTGCTGGAATCCGAGGCAGCCGGCGCAAGCGTCGCCTGGCTGGTGATCGGTATCGGCGTCAATATCGCGTCATACCCCGCCGATACCGAAATCCCGGCAACATCACTGGCCGCGCTGGGCGCCGCGCCCTCGTCGCCGGGTGCGGTATTAGAGGCGCTCTGCGCGCGCTTCCTCCATTGGCACGGGGCCTGGCGGGCGAACGGTTTCGCGCCGCTGCGCGACGCCTGGCTGGACCGGGCGGACGGGCTGGGCGGCGAGATTCGCGTGCGCTACGCCCATACCGAAACGCGCGGCCGCTTCGTCGATCTCGACGCGTCGGGTGCGCTGGTACTCGAAAATGCCGACGGCAGGCGCCATATCTCGGCGGGCGCGGTCTTTCCCGCCGCGTGAAGAGGCTGCCATGCTGCTCGCCATCAACGCCAACAATACCAACACCGTATTCGCGCTATGGCTTGGTCTTGCCCTGAAGGGCAGTTGGCGCATTGCGACCGAGGCGCGCCGCACCGCCGACGAATATGTCGTCTGGCTCGACCATCTGCTGGCCCTGAACGGCCTGTCGCGCGGCGATGTCGATGGCGCGATCATCGCCAGCGTCGTGCCCGACATCGACTTCAACCTGGTTACGCTGTGCCGCAATTACTGCAAGACCGATCCGCTGATCGTCGGCGACAAAAACGTGAAGCTGGGGACGCGCGCGCTGGTGGACCGGCCCGAAGAGGTCGGCGCCGACCGGCTCATCAACACCGTCGCGGCGCATGATCGCTATCGCGGGCCGCTGATCGTGGTGGATTTCGGCACCGCCACCACCTTCGACGTGGTGGATGGCGACGGCAATTACGCCGGTGGCGCCATCGCGCCGGGCATCAACTTGTCTCTGGCGGCGCTGGCGATGGCGGCGGCGAAACTGCCCAGCGTGCGCATCCGCCGCCCGGCTCGCGTCATCGGCAAGGACACGGTCAGCCACATGCAATCGGGTATCTATTGGGGTTATGTCGGGTTGATCGAGGGGCTGGTCACGCGCATCGCCGAGGAGTTCGGCCAGCCGATGCGGACCGTGACGACGGGCGGCCTCGCGCCGCTGTTCGAGGGCTCGACCCCGGCCATCGGCACCGTCGATCCGACGCTATCGCTGTGGGGGTTGCGCCTCGTCTATGAATTGAATCGCGCGACATGAAAAATTCGCCAATGTTGCTCGCCAACCGTCCCGACGAGCTGGTGTTTCTGGCGCTGGGCGGCGTCGGCGAGATCGGCATGAACCTCTCGCTCTACGGCTATGCCGGCAAGTGGCTGATGGTCGATTGCGGCATCACCTTCGCCGATGACACCATGCCGGGCGTCGATGTGGTGATGCCCGACCCGGGCTTCATCGCCGATCGCGCGCATGACCTGGTAGGGCTGGTCGCGACTCACGCGCATGAGGATCATATTGGCGCCATCCCGCATCTGTGGCGGCGCCTGCGGTGTCCGGTCTATGCGACACCCTTCACCGCGGCCGTCCTCAAGCAAAAGCTGATCGAGGCGGGACTCGACCGCGAGGTCAAGATCGCCATCATTCCGATGTCCGGCCGCTTCCAGGTCGGGCCCTTCGATATTGAGCTGATTACGCTGACCCATTCGATCCCGGAGCCGAATGCGGTGGTGCTGCGCACGCCGCTTGGCACGGTACTGCATACCGGCGATTGGAAATTCGACCCCGAGCCGCTGGAGGGCGAGGTCAGCGACATGGCGGCGCTGCGGCGCCTGGGCGATGACGGCGTGCTGGCCATGATCTGCGATTCCACCAACGCCTTGCGGCCCGGTGAATCGGGGTCGGAAGCGGATGTCCGGCGCACGCTGATTGACCTGGTCGGGCGCTGCGAGCAGCGCGCGGTGATCGCGTGCTTCGCTTCCAATGTCGCGCGCGTCGCCTCGGCCGCCGCCGCCGCCGCCGCCCATGACCGGCATGTCGCGCTGGTCGGCCGCTCGCTATGGCGCATCGAGCATGCGGCGCGCGAGACCGGCTATCTCGAAGGCGTGGCGCCGTTCATCACCGACGAGGAAGCCGCATTCCTGCCGCGCGACAAGGTGCTGCTGATCTGTACCGGCAGCCAGGGCGAACCGCGCTCGGCGCTGGCGCGCATCGCCGACGACGACCATCCGCACATCGTGCTGGAGGAGGGCGATCGCGTGATCTTCTCCTCGCGCATCATTCCGGGGAACGAGCGGTCCATCGGGCGGCTGCAGAACAAGCTGGCCGGCCTCGGCGTCGAGATCGTCACCGAGCATGACGCGCCGATCCATGTCTCCGGCCATCCGGCCCAGGACGAGCTGACGCGCATGTACCAGACGGTGCGGCCGCGCATCGCCGTGCCGGTGCATGGCGAGACGCGGCACCTCATGGCGCAGGCGAGGCTCGCCGAGCAATGCCAGGTGCCGCAGACCATCGTCACCCGCAACGGCGAGATGATCAGGCTGGCACCGGGCCCGGCCGCGCCGATCGGCGAGGTGCCGACCGGGCGACTGGTGGTCGATGGGACGCAACTCATCGCCGCGTCGAGCGAGGCGCTGAAAAGCCGCGCACGGCTGGTACTGAATGGTGCCGCTTTGGCGTCGCTCGTGATGGATCGCGACGGCAAGCTCAAGGCGCCGCCGCAGGTCACGGTGCACGGGTTGGGGGACGAGTCCGACGATCTCGGCGTCCGATTGAGCGATCGGATCGCGGAAGAACTGCAGAAATTATCGACCCATGACCGGCGGGACGACGACACGGTGCGCGAGACCACGCGGCTCGCGCTAAGGCGCTCGCTGAAGGCATGGTGCGGCAAGCGGCCGGTGACGGAAATCCATTTGGTGCGCGTATAGAAGCGGACAGCAATGAATTGGGCCGAGGGCATCGTCGTCTACGTCTTGGTGTGGTGGGTGGTGATCTTCGCCGTCCTGCCCTGGGGCGTGCGCCCGTCCGAACAATTCGTGCCGGGGCAGGCGGAAAGCGCGCCGGCGCGGCCGCGCCTCGTCATGAAGGCGGGCATTACCACATTGGTCGCCGCCATCATCTGGCTGATCATCTTTCTGGTCGTGCGGTCGCACTGGATCAGTTTTCGGGGGGCTTGAGCGAGTTGGCGGCGAGCTATTGCGCGGCGGCGCCGGGGCATCCGTTCCACGGCCCCTATCACGATACCGAATATGGTTTCCCCTCGCGGGACGATTCGGTGCTGTTCGAGCGGCTGGTGCTGGAAATCAACCAGGCCGGCCTTTCCTGGCTGACCATTCTCAAGAAGCGGGACGCGTTCAGAGCCGCGTTCGACGGCTTTGATATCGATCGAGTCGCCGCGTACCAGGCCAAGGATGTCGAACGGCTACTGGGGGATGCCGGCATCATCCGCAACCGGCTGAAAATCGACGCCGCCATCGAGAATGCTCGGCGACTGCAAAAAATCCGCGACGAGCATGACGGCTTCGCGGGTTGGCTAGATGCCAATCATCCTTTGGATAAAGCGGGTTGGGTTAAGCTATTCAAGCAGAACTTCCGCTTTACCGGCGGCGAGATCGTGAATGAATTTCTGATGAGCCTCGGCTATCTGCCGGGCGCGCACGAGGCGGATTGTCCGATCCACGCCAAGATCGCGCGGCTGCAACCCGCCTGGATGCGAGCGAATAAACAATAGCGTTTTCGGGTAATTAAGTTACGTTGTTAAAGCCAAAGAGCAAGGCCAATGATTGGTCTTGCCCTTTGCCTGATCTCTATCCTATCGCAAGCGGCCCCCCAAAGATCCGCTTGCGGTTCCCTCCCCAAACTTGGGCCCTGGTGATCTTCATAACTCGCAACCATCCAGATCTCGGAATATATCCAAGACGATGGCTCCCGTCATTAGAAATTATGCGGAAGGGTCTTATTTTTGACGAAAATTTCACAGTTGGGCCTTCGATTAAACTAAACGAAATAACAGAGAACGCGCCATCACCGATGATGGACAGGCAGGGTGGCGTTTCCTACATTCCGCACTTCGTCCTCGGGTGAGGTTTTATGCGGCTATCGCACTATTTCTTGCCGCTTCTGCGGGAAAATCCGGCGGAAGCACAAATCGTGTCGCATCGGCTGATGCTTCGCGCCGGCATGGTTCGTCAATCGAGTGCCGGTATCTACTCATGGTTGCCGCTTGGCCTGCGCGTGCTGCGGAAGATCGAGGGCATCGTGCGCGCCGAGCAAGACGCCGCCGGGGCCCAGGAATTGCTAATGCCCACGGTGCAGCCCGCCGAGCTGTGGCGCGAGAGCGGCCGCTATGATGATTACGGCGAGGAGATGCTGCGCATCGTCGACCGCCACCAGCGCGATATGCTCTACGGTCCCACCAACGAGGAACTGATCACAGATATTTTCCGTCACAACATCAAGACCTATCGCGATCTGCCGAAGAACCTCTACCACATCCAATGGAAATTCCGCGACGAGGTCCGCCCGCGCTTCGGCGTGATGCGCGGGCGCGAATTCCTGATGAAGGATGCCTATTCCTTCGATCTCGATCTCGCGGGCGCGCGGCGCTCCTACAATAAGATGTTCCTGGCTTATCTGCGCACCTTCGCCCGGATGGGATTGAAGGCGATCCCGATGCGCGCCGATACCGGGCCGATCGGCGGCGATCTCAGTCATGAATTCATCATCCTGGCGGACACCGGCGAGTCGCAGGTCTATTGCGACAGCGCTTGGCTCGAGACCGATGTGCTCTCGACCGACGTCACCTATGAGGACGATCTGGAGCCGTTCTTCCGGCGCTGGACCAGCCTTTATGCCGCGACCGAGGAAAAGCACGATGCCGCCAATTGTCCGGTGCCGGCCGAACGCCTGCTGGCGGCGCGCGGTATCGAGGTTGGGCAGATATTCTTCCTCGGCAACAAATATTCGGCGGCGATGAATGCGACCGTGGTCGGCCCGGCGGGCGAAAAGATCGTTCCCGAAATGGGCTGCTACGGCATCGGCGTATCGCGTCTCGTGGGCGCCATTATCGAGGCCAGCAACGACGATGCCGGCATCATCTGGCCCGCCGGCGTCGCGCCGTTCGAGGCCGGGCTGATCAACCTGCGGGCCGGCGACGCCGCCTGTGTCGATGCCGCCGACTCGCTCTATGCCACAATGAACAACGCCGGTATCGACACGCTCTATGATGACCGGGCGGAATCGGCCGGCACCAAATTCGCAGGCATGGATTTGATCGGCCTACCTTGGCAGGTGGTCGTCGGCCCGCGCGGTTTGCAGAAGGGCGTGGTCGAGGTCAAGAACCGCGGCACCGGCCAGCGCGAGGAAATGACCGCCGAGGCGGCGATCAACCGGCTCAAGGCCGCGCCATGATATTCGGCAGCTTCGAGCGCATGGTCGCGTTTCGCTATCTGCGGGCGCGGCGGGCCGAGGGATTCATCTCGGTGATCGCGATTTTTTCGCTGCTCGGCATCACGCTCGGCGTCGCGACGCTGATCATCGTGATGTCCGTGATGAACGGATTCCGGGTCGAATTCGTCAACCACATCCTGGGCATTGAGGGGCATCTGTCGGTCATGTCATCGGCCGGCCCGCTCGGCGATTTCGAGACGTTGGACAAGCGAATCCGCGCCGTGCCGAACGTCGTCGCGGCGCGCCCGCAGGTCGAAGGTCAGGTGCTGGCCAGCACCAACCGGGCATCGACCGGCGTGCTGGTGCGCGGCTTGCGCGCCGAGGATATCGCCCAGCAGCCGCTGCTCGCGCACAGCGTCCAACCGGGCGTGCTGGCGAAATTCCAAGATGACGACGTCATTCTTGGCAATCGGCTGGCGGCTCGGCTCGGCATCACGCCGGGCGAGCAGGTGACGCTGGTCTCGCCCAACGGCAATGCCACCGCCTTCGGCACCATGCCGCGGATCAAGAGCTATCACGTCGCCGGCGTGTTCGATCTCGGCATGTATCAGTACGACAACAACATGATCCTGATGCCGCTGGCCGCCGCGCAGCTGTTCTTCAACACCGGCACGGGCGTCACCAGCATTGAAATCTTCGCCCGCGACCCGGATCAGCTCGATGCCGTCCGCGCGGCCATCGGCAATGTCATCGGTCCGTCCGCGCGCATTGTCGATTGGCGTCAGAGCCAGGCGAGCTACATCAACGCCATCGAGATTGAGCGCAACGTCATGTTCCTGATCCTGATGCTGATCATCCTGGTGGCGGCATTCAATATCATTTCGGGCATGATCATGATGGTGAAGGATAAGGGGCGCGATATCGCCATCCTGCGCACCATGGGCGCGACGCGCGGGATGATCTTGCGCATCTTCATCCTCAGCGGCGCCTCGATCGGGGTGGTCGGCACCTTCCTCGGCTTCGTCATCGGCACCGAATTCGCGCTGCATATCGAGGCGATCCGCCAGTTCGTGCAGAGCGTGATCGGCGTCAATCTGTTCTCGGCGGAGATTTATTTCTTCACGCAGATTCCGGCGCAGGTTTATGCCTCGGACGTCGCGACCGTGGTGGGCCTAGCGTTCGCGCTATCGTTCCTTGCCACGCTCTATCCGTCCTGGCGCGCGGCACGCCTCGATCCGGTCGAGGCGCTGCGCTATGAGTGATGGTCATGAATGATCGGGCGCCCGCGCTCGAACTGCGCCAGGTGACCCGAACCTACCGCCAGGGCGGTAATAATCTCGACGTGCTGCGCCATGCCGATCTGGTGCTGCGCCAGGGCGAGATCGTGGCGCTGGTCGGCCCGTCGGGCGCCGGTAAATCGACGCTGCTCCATACCGCTGGCCTGTTGGAGCGACCGGACGGCGGCGAGGTGTTGGTGGATGGGACGCCATGCGGCGGCCTCGGCGATAGCGAGCGGACGGCGTTGCGGCGCAAGCATCTGGGTTTCGTCTATCAATTCCATCACCTGCTGCCGGAATTTTCCGCGCTGGAAAATGTCATGCTGCCGCAGATGATCGCCGGCATCGCCAAGGCGGAGGCGCGGCGCCGCGCGATGGAGTTATTGGCGATGGTCGGGCTGACGCCGCGCGCCAGCCACCGGCCGGCTCGGCTGTCCGGCGGCGAGCAACAGCGCGTCGCCATCGTGCGCGCCCTCGCCAATGCGCCGCGCGTGATGCTGGGCGACGAGCCGACCGGCAATCTCGATCAGCAAACCGCCGCCGGCGTCACCAAGGCGCTGCTCGATATCGTACGTGGCACCGGGTTGGCGGCGCTGATCGCGACCCACAATCTCGATTTGGCGCGCCGCCTCGACCGGGTGCTGGTGCTGGAGGACGGGCTAGTGATCGAGCGCAAGGTCTGATGGCTGTGAACCACGCCGATTTCGTCCATCTCCATAGCCATTCCGCCTATTCGCTGTCGAAGGGCGCGATCAAGGTCAAGCACCTGACCGCGCTGTGCAAGTTGCACCGCATGCCGGCGCTGGCGATGACCGACACCGGCAATCTCTTCGGCGCGCTCGAATTCGCGATGGCGGCGCGCGATGACGGGGTGCAGCCGATCATCGGATGCGAACTCGCCATTCGCAGCGCCGATCATGACGGACGCGGACGCCTCGGCAAGCCGCTGGCGCCGGAGCCGCTGGTGCTGCTGGTTCAGGATCAGGCCGGCTATCGCAATCTGCTGACGCTAGTCAGCGCGTCATTTCTCGAGGGCGACGGCACCGAGGCACCGCAGATCGATCTCGACCGTCTCGCCCGGCATGGCGATGGGCTGATCGTCCTCACGGGCGGGACCGGGGGGCCGGTCGGGCAGCTGCTGAACGAGGGTCAGGCGGATGCCGCCGCCGAAATGCTGGCGCGCCTCGCCGCGATGTTTCCGGATCGGCTCTATGTCGAATTGATGCGCCATGGCATGGCCGACGAAGATCGCATCGAGACCGCGCTGATCGATCTTGCCTATGCGCAGAACCTGCCGCTGGTGGCGACCAACGATGTCTATTTCGACGAGCCGGATTTTTCCGAGGCCCATGATGTGCTGCTGTGCATCGCCGAGGGGACGACCGTCGGCAATACCAATCGGCGTAAGCTGACGGGCGAGCATTATTTCAAGACCCCGGCCGAAATGCGCGTGCTGTTCGCCGACCTGCCCGAGGCATGCGACAACACCCTCGTCATCGCCCAGCGCTGCGCCTTCATGCCGGAGCCGCGCGCGCCGATCCTGCCGCCGTTCCCGACCGAGACCGGCGACGAGAAACAAGCATTGCGCGCCGCCGCCGCCGCCGGATTGGCGCGGCGTCTCGACGAACAGGTCTATCCCGCCGAGATGGGCGAGGCGGAACGGGCGGAGGCGGCGCGGCCCTATCGCGAGCGGCTCGATTTCGAGCTCGGCGTCATCGAGAAGATGGGCTTCGCCGGGTACTTCCTGATCGTCGCCGAATTCATTCAATGGGCGAAGAACCAAGGCATCCCGGTGGGGCCGGGGCGCGGTTCGGGCGCCGGGTCGGTGGTGGCGTGGTCGCTGACCATCACCGATCTCGATCCTCTGCGCTTCGGCCTGCTGTTTGAGCGATTCCTCAATCCCGAACGCGTGTCGATGCCGGACTTCGACATCGATTTCTGCCAGGACCGCCGCGACGAGGTGATCCGGCACGTTCAAGAGAAATACGGCGCCGATCGCGTCGCGCAGATCATCACCTTCGGGACGCTTCAGGCGCGCGCCGCCCTGCGCGATGTCGGCCGTGTGCTGGAAATGCCTTATGGCCAGGTCGATCGGCTGTGCAAGCTGGTGCCGAACAATCCGGCCGCGCCGGTCAAGCTGCGCCAGGCAATCGACGGCGAGCCGCTGTTGCAGCAGATGATCGACAGCGACGAGCAGGTCGCGCATCTCGTCGAAATTGCGATCAAACTGGAGGGTCTCTACCGCCACGCCTCGACGCATGCCGCCGGCGTGGTGATCGGCGACCGGCCGTTGCAGGAACTGGTGCCGCTCTATCGCGACCCGCGCTCGACTCTGCCGGCGACGCAATTCAATCTCAAATATGTCGAGACGGCGGGATTGGTGAAGTTCGATTTCCTCGGCCTCACCACGTTGACCATCCTGGTGCGCGCGGTCGAATTGTTGAAGCGGCGCGGCATCGAGCTCGATCTCAACAAGCTGCCCCTCGACGACCGCGCCTCCTACGAATTGATGCAGAAGGGCGATACGGTCGGCGTGTTCCAACTGGAAGGCGCGGGCATGCGCGACATGCTGAAGAAGCTGCGCCCCGATCGCTTCGAGGACATCATCGCGGTGGTCGCGCTTTATCGTCCGGGGCCGATGGAAAACATCCCGCGCTATATCGCGGTGAAGCACGGGCAGGAGCAGCCCGACTACCTCCACGCCTCGCTGGAGCCGATCCTGGCCGAGACCCACGGCATCATGGTCTATCAGGAACAGGTGATGCAGATCGCCCAGGTGCTGTCGGGCTATTCGCTGGGCGGCGCCGATCTCTTGCGCCGCGCCATGGGCAAGAAGATCAAGGCGGAGATGGACGCGCAGCGCGCCGCCTTCCTCAACGGCGCCAAGGCCAACGGGGTGTCGGACCGCGTCGCCGAGCACGTCTTCGGGCAGGTCGAGAAATTCGCCGGCTATGGCTTCAACAAAAGCCACGCCGCCGCCTACGCGCTGATCGCGTATCAGACCGCCTATTTCAAGGCGAATTACCCAGTCGAATACGTTGCCGCGTTCATGACCTACTGCATCGGCAATACCGATAAGCTCAATGTCTTTCGCCAGGAGTGCGATCGGCTAGGCATCAAGCTGCTGCCGCCTGATATCAATCGTTCCGATGTCGGATTCGCCGTCGAGGAGTTGGTTGAAGGGGCCGCGATCCGCTATGCGCTGGCGGCGGTGAAGGGGGTGGGCGCCCAGGCAATGAGCCAACTCGTCGCCGAGCGCACCGCCAACGGTCCGTACAAGGATATGTTCGACTTCGCCCAACGCCTCGACGTCAAGAGCTTCAACAAGCGCCAGTTTGAGAGCCTCGCCAAGGCGGGGGCGTTCGATTCATTGAATCGCAATCGCGCCCAGACCTTCGGCGCCACCGAATTCCTGCTGCACCACGCCGCCGCGGCGACCGAGGAGCGTGTCACCAAGCAGGTCAATCTTTTCGGCGACAACATGGCAAATATCGTGGGTGGCCTGACGCTGCCGCCAGCGGCGGACTGGCTTCCGGTCGAAAAGCTGCAACAGGAATTCGACGCCATCGGCTTCTATCTGTCGAGCCATCCGCTGCAGGCTTATGGCAAGAGCCTGGAGCGGCTCGGCGTCGTGAAGGCGGTGGATCTCGCGGCGCGCGTCGCGGCGGGCGGCTCGACGCGCTTCAAGATCGCCGGCGTCGTGGTCGGCAAGAAGGAGCGCAATTCCGCGCGCGGCAATCGCTTCGCCTTCGTCCAGCTCTCCGACCAGAGCGGCATGTTCGAGGCGACGCTGTTCGCCGAACAGCTGAGCGCCGCGCGGCCGTTCCTCGAGTCAGGCTCGCCGCTGCTGCTCACCGTCGATGTGCGCGAGGACGACGATAATCTGCGCATCACCGCGCAATCGGTCGAATCGCTTGACAAGGCGGTCGAGCATGCCGCCGCCGGGCTGCGCATCCGTCTCGGCGACGAGCAGGCGGTGCCGATGCTGGCGAAGCTGATGGCGAAGGAGATCGGCGGCAAGGGTCGCGTCTCCTTCGTCGTGCCGGTGCCCCCGGCGCGCGAGGTCGAAATCGTGCTGCCTGGCGGCTTCAAGATCGGCCCCGGCATCCGAGGACAGGTGCAGGCGGTCCCCGGCGTGCTCGACGTGCTCGATCTATAAGACTAGACGTGGGCCTCCCGCAGGACGGGAATCGTGGTCGCGCCGAAATCGCGATACCAGTCGCCCAGCCGCTCCGGCGAGGCGGAACGGTCGAAAATCGCCGCGAAATGGCCGGCGCCGGCGCCGCGGCATTGCGTGATGATCTGCTCCGCCACCTTCGCCGGGGTGCCGGCGATGAATTCGTCATCGCCGATTGAAAAGGCGTGCGCTGACGGCGTATCGAGTACCGCCGGCCGGCCCGGCAGATCGACGCGCGGATCGAGCTGGATGAAATTACGAAATTCCTTGCGGCGAATGGCAAGGGCCGCCTCGGCCTCGCGATCATCGTCCAGGATCGTCACCTGCCGGCGGATGCACAGATCGTCTGGGCCGACTTTATGCCCGACTTTGTCGGCCTCGTCGCGATAGGCGTCGAATATCTCGACGATCTTGCCCAAGGGATGAAAGCCGGTGCAAATCTTGGCGCCGCGCCGCGCCGCCTTGCGGGCCGAGGCGACACTGACCACCGTTACCCATTTCGGCGCCGGCTGTTGTAGCGTGCGCGGCACCAGGCGGAGATTGTCGAAATTCCAGTATTTGCCGTGATGCGAAATCACCGGCTGGGCAAGCGCCGCGTCGATGATATCCAGCGCCTCGTCGTTGCGGGCGCGCGCTTCGTCGGGGGTGATGCCGACATGTTCCATCTCGTTCGGGATACCTGCCGCGGTGCCGATCTCGAGCCGTCCGCCGGTGAGATGATCGAGCATGCCGATCTCCTCCACGAGTCGCCATGGCTGATGATAGGGCGCCACCATGCCCATCACGCCGAGGCGGATTTTTTTGGTGCGCAGCGCCATGTTGGCGATCAACAGGTTGGGCGAGGGCGAATAGGCGACGCCGAAATGATGTTCGCTGAAAAAGATGCCGTCGAAGCCCGCGGGCTCGGCGCTTGCCCACAGATCGAGGTAGGCATTGAAATACTTGGCGGAGGCGGCGGGGTCGAAATGCTCGGCCAATTGGTGTGGTGCCGGAAAGAACTCGAAGATCCAGGATTTGATCACGGCACGCCCCCCTCGCTTGTGATGGCCGGGGATGAGCATGCCGGTTCCCGCGTGCCGCGACAAGGCGCGGCTTGAGATGGGTGCGGGCCGGCCTTATTGTCCGCGCATGAATTTCCTCGATCTTGAGCGGGTGCGGCAGGCGCCGCTCGAAACCGACCCCTTTCCCTACTTCGTGGTGCCGGGATGCGTCGCCGCCGGCGCGCGCGCGGCGCTGTCCGAAGATTTTCCCCACATCGAGAAGGCCGGCAGCTTTCCCACCGGGTCGCTGAATTTCGGTGCGGCGTTCGCTGGCTTCCTGAAGGAATTGGAAGGGCCGGCCTTTCGCGACGCCGTGGCCGGCAAGCTCGGCATCGATCTGGCTGGCCGGCCGACCATGATCACCGTGCGCGGCCAGGCGCGCGACAGCGATGGTCAGATCCATGCCGATAGCAAGACCAAGCTCGCCACGGTGCTGATCTATATGAATGAAGCCTGGGAGGCGCCGGGCGGGCGGCTGCGTCTCCTGCGCTCGGCAGATAATCTCGACGATATGGCGGCCGAGGTCCCGCCCGACGCCGGAACGCTGCTGGCCTTCACCGTGACACCCCATTCCTGGCACGGCCATGCCCCGGCCAGCGGCCCGCGCCGGGTGGTTCAGCTTAACTGGGTGCGGGACGAAAGCGTGGTGCGGCGCGAGCAAGCCCGCCACCGTCTGTCGGCGACAGTGAAACGCCTGTTCGCGTCCGCGAAATAGGGAAGGCAATCATGCCACGCGTCTGGATTTGGCTTCCTCCGTGTCGAAGTCGATTTCAATATCGGCCGGAATCAGACCGAAAAAATCTTTTAGGGAATTTGGAAGAGATGGTTTTTTCGCACCCGAGCGCCCGAACCAAAAACAACTGACATGCGCCTCGAATTGCTTTCGCTTGATCAAGTCGCGGAGCTTCACCAGGGGGACGAATTTGTTGCGGGGAGTGATCAGCAGATTGACGATAAAGCTTAGGTGGTCGTCGAATTCGTTGCTGGCGATCACCTTGTCGGTCGCGAAGAACCAAACGCCGGTCTTGCCGGTCAGCGTAGCGCGGTCCGGTCCTCGTGAATATTGTTGACCCTTTGCATAGGCCAGCGTTGGCTGGAACGAGATAATTTCAGTGATCTCGTCTGGCGCCAGCCGGTCCCCGGCCACTCGGAACGTCGCGAAGGTTTTTAGCGTATCGTTCGCGTTATATTTCATCATGGATGCTCCCGATTGGCTCACCATTCTCATCCCTCACCGCTCCATCGTCGTAAATCACAACGCGGTCCGCGGGACCAAGATTGCGGGACCCCTTGATTTTGTGTATCGCGGCGCCCAATTGCCAGCGTTCGATCCCCAACCGGTCGCTGACGTGATGCGTTGGATTGCGCTTCTTGTCCCAGATGATTTTTGCCACATGATCGAGAATATCATTGAACGTCGCGAGAATCATCGGCATCCCGCCTTGCCCTTCACCAGATAATCTCACGCCATGCTGACAATCACTGATCTGACCTACCGCGTCGCGGGCCGGACCCTGTTGGAAGGCGCCTCGGCACGGATTCCCGATGGCTGGAAGGTTGGGCTGGTGGGCCGCAACGGCACCGGAAAATCGACCCTGCTCGACTTGATCCTCGGCGAATTGCAGCCCGATGCCGGCGCCATCGAGACGCAGTCCGGCGACCGCATCGGCATCGTCGCCCAGGAAGCGCCCGGCGGCGACAAGACGCCGATCGACCTGGTGCTGGAGGCCGACGCCGAGCGCGCGGCCCTGATGATCGAGGCCGAGACCGCGTCCGATCCGGACCGGCTGGCCCACGTCCATGACCGGCTGACGATGATCGACGCCTATGCCGCGCCGGCGCGCGCCGCCGCCATCCTGGCCGGGCTGGGGTTCGATGAGGCGATGCAGCACCGGCCGCTGTCGAGTTTTTCCGGCGGCTGGCGCATGCGCGTCGCGCTGTCGGCGGTCCTGTTCAGCGAGCCTGAGCTGCTGCTGCTCGACGAGCCGACCAATCATCTCGACCTCGAAGCCACCGCTTGGCTCGAAAATTATCTACAGGGTTACCCGCATACGCTGCTGATCGTCAGCCACGACCGCCGGCTGCTGAACGCGGTGCCCGACCACATCCTGCATCTCGACCAGCTCAAGCTCACCCTCTATGCCGGCGGCTATGACACGTTTGAGCAGCGCCGCGCGTTGCGCATGGAGCAAACCAAGGCCGAGGCCGCGAAACAGGAGGCACGGCGCGAGCATCTTCAGGCTTTCGTCGATCGCTTCCGTGCCAAGGCGAGCAAGGCGCGCCAGGCGCAGAGCCGGGTCAAGATGCTGGCCAAGATGACGCCGGTGGCGGTGCTTCAGAACGATCCGACCATGAGCTTCGATTTTCCTGAACCCGCCGAGCTGCGCCCGCCGCTGATCAGCATCGAGCACGGCTCGGTCGGCTATGAGCCGGACCGCGCGGTGCTAAGCGGCCTCGATCTCCGGCTCGACCCCGATGATCGGATCGCGCTGCTCGGCGCCAATGGTAACGGCAAATCGACCTTGGCGAAATTGTTCGCGGGAAGGCTGGCGCTGCAAGCGGGACGCCAGCACCGCTCGCCGAAGCTCGATATCGGCTTTTTCGCCCAGCATCAGATCGAAGACATGGAGCCGGAAGAGACGGCATTCGATCATCTGGCGCGCCTGATGCCGAAGGCGCCGCCGATGGCGGTGCGGGCACGGCTCGGCCGGTTCGGCTTCGGTCAGGACAAAGCCTTCGTCAAGGTCAAGGCGTTATCCGGCGGCGAGCGGGCACGGCTCAATTTCGCGCTCATCACCCATAACGCGCCGCCGTTGATGATCTTCGACGAGCCGACCAACCATCTCGATATCGACAGCCGCGCGGCGCTGGCGACCGCGATCAACGAATTTTCGGGTGCCGTCATCCTCATTAGCCACGATTGGTATTTGCTGGAATTGACCATGGATCGGCTATGGCTGGTCGCCGACGGCAAGGTGACGCCCTATGACGGCGACCTCGAGGATTATCGCCGCTCGATGCTCGCGGCCCGATCGGCCACGACCGACCGGCCCGAGCCGGCAAAGGCCAAGGCAGGGCCCGGGCGGGGCCCAAGATCGAAGAATATCGAACCGCTGCGCCGCGCCGCCCGCCACGCCGAAACCGCGATGCAGAGCCTCGCCGCCGAACGCCAGAAGGTCGAGAGGGATCTGGCGGGTCCCAATCTTGTCCCGAACGAGCGCGTCCGGTCGATGCGGCGGCACGCCGAACTCGCTGCCCAAATCCAGCAAGCGGAGGCCGCCTGGCTGGCGGCCGAGGAAGCGCTCCAGGCGGTCTCCGCCCCGTCGTAAATCCGTCAGCGGACTACTATCCACTCTGATTAAAATTTAGGCATTCTCGGTTTCGGTCGATTCGTTGACAGCAACCGGGAACGGTGCTTACCCTTAACGGGAGAAATTCCAAAACATTGCAAGCAAAACTGAGCGGAGGAGGAACGCATGGTTACGCTTAAACAACTCGCGATGACCGCGGGTGCGATCGCCATCAGCCTGTGGGGAAGCGGGGGCGCCATTGCGGCGGATGAAATTAAGTCCGCAACGCTTTACGGCAATTTGGACACGGTAACGCAGGACATGCTCAACAATGCCGGGCATGATGGCAATAATTTCCTTCTGACCAACGGAAATTACTGGCAGCAGCGCTACTATCCCAACCGCCAGATCAATCGCGGCAATGTCGCGAAGCTGCGACCCGCCTGGATTTTCCAAACCGACCTGATAGAATCGATGGAGACGTCGCCGCTGGTGGTGAACGGCATCATGTACGTCACCACCTCGTTCGATCATGTCTATGCGCTGAACGCGCGCACCGGCGAGCAGCTTTGGCACTATCAGCAGAAGCTCGGTCCGATTCAGACCTATTGCTGCGGCCCGAACAATCGCGGCGTCGCGGCCTATGGCGACAATGTCTATCTGGCGACGCTGGATTCCAAGCTAGTGGCCCTCGACGCCAAGACCGGCAAAGTGAAATGGTCGTCCGACATTGCCAATCCCGAGGATGGCTATAGCGAGACCATGGCGCCGACCGCGGTCGATGGCAAAATCCTGGTCGGGACCAATGGCGGCGAATACGGCATACGCGGCTTCGTGAAGGCATTCGATGCCAAGGACGGCAAGCTGCTCTGGACCTTTTATACCATTCCCGAAAACCCCACGGGGGTATGGGCCGAAAAGGATGCGACCGGCCGCGATCTGCATCGCGATATCGCGACCGAAAAGGCCAACGCGCCGCAACATGGCGATCTCTATAAGCATCTCGGCGGCGGCGTCTGGCAGAACCCGTCGGTCGATCTCGCGACGCGGCGCATCTTCTTCGCCGTCGGCAATCCCTCGCCCGATCTCGACGGCGCGGCGCGGCCCGGCGACAATCTCTATACCGACTCGCTGGTATCGGTCGATCTCGATACTGGCAAGTATGTCTGCCACTTCCAATATGTCCCGCATGATTTGTGGGATTTGGACGCGGTCAGCCCCACCGTGCTGGTCAACGCCAAGGACAAGGACGGCAATGTCGTTCCGGCGGTGATGCAGGCGGGCAAGACGGGCCACGTCTATATCAACAAGCGCAGCGACTGCAGCCAGATTCGCTTCTCCGAGGCGATGGTGCCGCAAGAGAATATGTGGGCGCTGCCGACATCGGGCGGGACCCGCATGCTGCCCGGCGCCAATGGCGGTGTCGAATGGTCGCCGATGGCAACGGACCCGCATCTCGGCCTCGCTTATGCCATCAATCTGCATCAGCCGATGACCTACACCGTGGCCAGCGCGCCTTATCCCAATGGCAAGCTGTGGCTCGGCGGCGCCTTCGCGGTCATCCCGACGGAGGAGCAGTGGGGCAACATAACGGCGGTCGATTACAACACCGGCAAGATTCGCTGGCAGGTCAAGACCGCCGAACCGATGATTGGCGGCATTCTTGCCACGGCTGGCGGCTTGGTCTTTACCGGCGAGGGCAACGGACGGTTCGCCGCCTATGATTCGGCGTCGGGTTCGCGGCTCTGGCAGTTCTACGCCGGTGCCGGCGTCAATGCGCCGCCCTCGTCCTACGCGGTCGATGGCAAGCAATATGTCGTGGTGGCGGCCGGTGGCAACGTCCAGCTCAACTACAAGCGCGGCGACGCCATCATCGCCTTCACGCTCGGCGACTAACCACTGCGGCGGTGCGGCGCACCGCGGGCGAACGTTGGAACGGGACCGCTTGCGGTCCCGTTCTTTTTCGGGCAACCAGAGTCGACCATGATGCGAAAAATGCTCCTCCCGCTCGTCGCGCTGGTGCTGGCCGCCGCGCCGGCGCTGGCGCAACAGCAAACCATCGCGGAAAAGGCGCAGGTTTGCGCCACCTGCCATGGCGAGAAGGGTGTCCCCGTCGACCGGGCCTATCCGATCATCTGGGGGCAGCATCAGGGCTATCTCTACCTGCAATTGCGCGATTTCAAATCGGGCGCGCGGAAGAACGAGTTCATGTCGGCGGTCGTGGCGGACCTCAGCCGCGACGACATGATGGCGCTCGCGGAATATTTCTCAAAGCTTCCGTGGCCCGATCTCCGGCAAAAGTCCGCATCCGACGCCGACACCGCAATTGCCGACCGGGCGAATACCTCCATCGGCTGCACCGGCTGTCATCTCGGCCAATATCAGGGCGATGCCACGGTGCCGCGCCTCGCGGGGCAGAGCCATGATTATCTCTTGGCGCAAATGAAGACCTTTCGCGAGCGGATACGCGGCAACAATCCGGGCATGACCGACTTGATGAAAGCGACACCGGGGGCGGCCTTCGCCCCGATGGCCAATTTTCTCGCCGGCCACTAGCAGGGCCACGCGCCAACTTTACAGAATCCGGACGCTCGGGCTTAATGCCGGCCATGCAAACCAACGCTATCCGCGCCGCTTTTCTCGATTATTTCGCGCATAACGGCCATGAGGTCGTCCCGTCCTCGCCGCTGGTGCCGCGCAACGATCCGACCCTGCTATTCACCAACGCGGGGATGGTGCAGTTCAAGAACGTCTTCACCGGGGCGGAGAAACGACCCTATTCGCGCGCTACCTCGTCGCAGAAATGCGTCCGCGCCGGCGGCAAGCATAACGACCTCGAAAATGTCGGCTATACCGCGCGCCACCACACGTTCTTCGAGATGCTCGGTAATTTTTCCTTCGGCGATTATTTCAAGG
Source organism: Allostellaceae bacterium (assembly GCA_036510675.1). Taxonomy (GTDB): domain Bacteria; phylum Pseudomonadota; class Alphaproteobacteria; order ATCC43930; family CGMCC-115725; genus JAATGI01. The sequence goes on along the minus strand of DATCDN010000044.1, from coordinate 14,139 downwards.
AACGCGCCATCGAGTTCGCCTGGAATCTGATCACCAAGGAATTCGGCATTTCGGCGGACCGCCTCACGGCCACCGTCTATGCGGAAGATGACGACGCGGCCGCGCTGTGGCGCAAGATTTCGGGCTTGCCTGACAGCCGCATCATCCGCATCGCCACCGCCGATAATTTCTGGGCGATGGGCGAGACCGGCCCATGCGGTCCGTGCTCGGAGATATTTTACGATCATGGCGACCATATCGTCGGCGGCCCGCCGGGCAGCGTCGATGCCGACGGCGACCGCTTCGTCGAAATCTGGAACCTGGTTTTCATGCAATATGAGCAGGTGACGCGCGAGCAGCGCAACAGCCTGCCACGCCCGTCGATCGACACTGGGATGGGGCTGGAGCGCATTGCCGCCGTGTTGCAGGGCAAGCACGACAATTACGACACCGATATTTTCCGCGCCTTGATTCTGGCGTCGGCCGAGGCCTCGGGTGTCGCGCCGGACGGCCCGCAAGCGGTGTCGCACCGCGTCATCGCCGACCATCTGCGCGCTTCGTCGTTCCTGATCGCCGATGGGGTTCTGCCGTCGAAGGAGGGCAGGGGCTATGTGCTTCGCCGCATCATGCGCCGCGCGATGCGCCACGCCCATATGCTGGGCTGCCGCGAGCCGCTGATGTGGCGGCTGGTTCCGGCGTTGGTGCGGCAGATGGGTGGGCATTTTCCGGAACTGGCACGCGCCGAGCCGCTGATCGCCGAAACGCTGAAGCTCGAAGAGACCGGCTTCAAGCAGATGCTGGAGCGCGGCCTCAAGCTGCTCGACGATGAGGACGCCAAGCTCGGCGCCGGCGCTGCGTTTCCTGGCGATGTTGCGTTCAAGCTCTACGATACCTTTGGCTTCCCGCTGGATTTGACCCAGGACGTGCTGCGCGGCCGCAATCGCGCGGTCGCGGTCGAGACGTTCGACGCCGCGATGGCGAAGCAGAAGGCGGATGCCCGCAAGAGCTGGGTCGGCTCCGGCGAGGCGGCGACCGGCGAGCAATGGCTGGCCTTGCGCGAAGAACTCGGCGCGACCGAATTTCTCGGCTACGACACGCACAACGCGGAAGGCGTGATCGAGGCCATGCTGGTCGGCGGCAAGCGGGTCGATCGCATAGAGGCGGGCACCGAGGTGGCGATCATCGTCAACCAGACGCCGTTCTATGGCGAGTCCGGCGGCCAGATGGGCGATACCGGCGCGATGTTCAGCGCCGGCGGCGCCGAATTCACCGTCACCGATACCCAACGCGAAGCCGGCGAGCTGTACGTCCATATCGGCAAGCTCGAGCGCGGCGCGCTGGAGGTCGAGGACGCCGTGTCCCTGCGCATCGATGAGACGCGGCGGCGCCGATTGCGCGCCAACCATTCCGTGACCCATCTGCTGCATCAGGCGTTGCGGCGGCGGCTGGGCGAGCATGTCACCCAGAAGGGATCACTGGTGGCGGCCGACCGGATGCGGTTCGATTTCTCGCAGCCGCGTCCGCTGACGCGTGACGACATCGTCGCCGTCGAGAACGCGGTCAATGATCGCATCCGCGAGAATGGCGATGTCTCGACGCGCCTGATGACGCCGGCGAAGGCGGTCGAGGCCGGCGCGCTCGCCCTGTTCGGCGAAAAATATGGCGACGAGGTTCGCGTCGTCGCAATGGGCGAGGACACCGACGAGCATGACCATGCCCGGCACTTTTCCGTCGAGCTGTGCGGCGGCACCCACGTCGCCCGCACCGGCGATATCGGCTTCTTCAAGATTGTCTCGGAAGGGTCGCTGGCATCGGGCGTGCGCCGTATCGAGGCGCTGACCGGTGCCGCGGCCGAGGCGTATGTCGACCGCGAAGAGGCGCTGCTGCATGAGGCGGCGGCGGCGCTAAGGGCGGCGCCGGCGGAGCTGCCGGCGCGGATCGCCAGCCTGATGGAGGAACGGCGCAAGCTGGAGCGCGAATTGGCCGACGTTAAGCGTGCCTTGGCATCGGGCGGCGGGGGAAAAGCCGCGCCTGCCGCGAAAATGGTGAGCGGCATCAAATTTGACGGGCGCGCCGTCGCCGACCTGCCGGCCAAGGAATTGAAGGGCCTCGCCGACGATATGAAGCGCGAGATCGGTTCCGGCATCGTGGCGCTGATCTCGACGGTCGAGGGCAAGGCGTCGCTGGTGGTCGGGGTCACCGACGATCTGACACCGCGCTTCAGCGCCGTCGATCTGGTGAAGCTCGGCGCCGCCGCGCTCGGCGGCAAGGGTGGCGGCGGCCGGCCCGACATGGCGCAGGCCGGCGGCCCCGATGCGGGGGCCGCCGATGCCGCGCTGGAAGCCGTTGAGCGCGGCATCACCGAGAAGGTTCAGGCCCCATGACGAAACTTCTGGAACAGGCGCTTAAAGCGGTCCAACAATTGCCGGATCAGAGTCAGGATGAAATCGCCCAAGCCATGCTCCATTTGGCTAGAAGCGACGTGAACCCCGAAATCATCCCCGCCGCTGACTTGTCGTCGGTCCTGCGTGGGTTGGAGCAAGCACAAAAGCGGCAATTCGTCAGCGATAGCGAGATAGAAGCGACGTTCCGACGCTTCGACCACGCCGAATCCTGCCCCCCCCGATATCCTTACCGTCGTCGATGACGCAGCGAACCGCTTGGTGGAATCGCACATGCGATTCCACCAAAGGCGATCCAACTCTAACTACTTCGCCTCGGGCACCCGGCCCTGGCCCTGCCGCTCGAACATCCAGATCGGATATTCGGGCTTGAGGGCGCTGGCCTTGTCGAGCGCCGCGAGCTCGTCCGGGGCGAGCGTCAATTCGGTGGCGGCGAGATTGTCGCGCAACTGCTCCTCCGTCTTGGCGCCGACAATGACCGACATCACGTTTTTGCGGCTGAGCAGCCAGGCGAGCGCGACGCGCGCCACCGAGACGTCGTGCTTGTCGGCGACCGGCCGCATCGCATCGACGATGTCGAAGGTCCGATCCTTGTCCATCGGCGGAAAATCGAAACCGGAGGAGCGGCGGGCATTGTTGGGGCCAGCCTGGTCGCGCTTGAACTTGCCACTGAGCAGGCCGCCGGCAAGCGGGCTCCAGACCATCAGCCCCATCTGTTCCGCGTCCATCATCGGCAGGATCTCGCGCTCCAGATCGCGGGACGCGATGGTATAGAACGCCTGCACCGTCTCGAAGCGCGCCCAGCCATGCAGCGCCGAGAGGCCGAGCGTCTTTTCAATCTGCCAGGCCGCGAGGTTGGAGCAGCCGATGTACCGCACCAGGCCGCGCTTCACCAGATTGTCGAGCGCGCCCATCGTCTCGTCGAACGGCGTCACCGCATCGAAGCCATGAATCTGATAGAGATCGATATGGTCGGTGCCGAGCCGCTTCAGGCTGGCCTCGACTGCGTCCATGATGTGGCCACGCGTCAAGCCGACGGCGTTCGGCCCCGGCCCCATGCGGCCGCGTACCTTGGTCGCGATCACCACGTCGCTGCGCGGCACGCCGAGTTTCTTCAGCGCATTGCCGAGATAGAGTTCGGAATTGCCGGTGGAATAGACATCGGCGGTGTCGATGAAATTGACCCCGCTGTCGAGCGCCAGCTTGACCAGCGCGGTCGCGCCGTCCTGATCGACCTGCCCGACATTCTTGAACATGCCGGTGCCGGCGAACGTCATGGTGCCAAAGCAAATCTCGGAAACATAAAGGCCGGTGCGGCCCAGCATGCGGTATTTCATCACGGTCCTCGCTCAATCGATGTGAATCGGATCGTCGCTCCGACGATCGTCCCGGTCCAGCCTAAAGCTGGCAAACGCTGGTCGGAGCGTTATATAATTAAGAATATAACGGAGCGACGGCGCAAGCCAACCGGAACCGTCTTTTGGAGAAGTGAGCCATGCAGCATGAACGTCAGCATTATGTGAACGGCGCCTGGGTCGAGCCGCTGGAGCCGGCTCTGCTCGATGTCATCGATCCCTCGACCGAGGAGGCATTCACCAAGATCGCGGTCGGCGGCCCGAAAGACGTGGATCGCGCGGTTGCCGCGGCGCGCGCCGCCTTTCCCGCCTTTGCCCCTACCACGCCGAAACAGCGTCAGGACCTGCTGCGCGTGATCCTCGCCGAGTTCAACAAGCGCAAGCAGGATGTCGCCGACGCGCTGTCGCAAGAGATGGGCGCGCCGATGAAGCTCGCCATCGAGCGTCAGGCGATGACCGGCGTCGCGCATCTGCAACGCATGATCGACGTGCTCGACACCTACAAATTCACCGAGCCGCAGGGCACCACCATGATCGCGCGCGAGCCGGTCGGCGTCTGCGGGATGATCACGCCGTGGAACTGGCCGATCAACCAGATCGCGTGCAAGGTCGCGCCGGCGATCGCCGCGGGCTGCACCATGGTTCTGAAGCCGTCTGAGATCGCGCCGCTCAACGCCATCATCTGGTCCGAGGTGATGCACGCCGCCGGGGTGCCGAAGGGCGTCTATAACATGGTGCAGGGCGAAGGCGCGGTGGTCGGCGAGGCGATGTCGGCGCATCCCGATATCGACATGATGTCGTTCACGGGCTCGACCCGCGCCGGCATCCTGGTGGCGAAAGCCGCCGCGGCGACGGTGAAGCGCGTCGCCCAGGAGCTCGGCGGCAAGTCCGCCAACATCCTGCTGCCCGACGTCGATTTTCAATCCGCCGTGACCAAGGGCGTGGTCGGCATGATGATCAATAGCGGCCAGTCGTGCAGCGCGCCGACCCGCATGTTCGTCCCGGCCGACAAGCAGGATCAGGCGAAGGCGATCGCCAAAGCGGCGGCGGAAAAGCTGGTCGTCGGCAGCGTGAAGGACGCGGGCACCAATCTCGGTCCGGTCGTCAGCGAGGTTCAGTACAACAAGATTCAACGCCTGATTCAGACAGGTATCGACGAGGGCGCGGAACTGGTCACCGGCGGTCCCGGCCGGCCGGAGCATCTCAATCGCGGCTATTTCGTGCGTCCGACCGTGTTCGCCAATGTGCGCAACGACATGACCATCGCTAAGGAAGAGATCTTCGGCCCGGTCCTGTCGATCCTGCCCTACACCGACGAGGCGGAGGCAATCCGCATGGCGAACGAAACCGTGTACGGATTGGCCGGCTATGTTCAGTCGGGCGACATCAATCATGCCCGCAAGGTCGCGGCGGAATTGCGGGCCGGCGCGCTTTATCTCAACTATGCGATGAACGATGTCGGCGCGCCATTCGGCGGCTACAAGCATTCCGGCAACGGCCGCGAATATGGCCGCTGGGGCCTTGATGAGTTCGTCGAGATCAAGGGCATCGTCGGCTACGAAGCAGCCTGAGACAAAAAGGGCGGCGCCGCGGCGCCGCCCCATTCTCCAGAAAATACCGAACGACATGGCGCGGATCACCGGGCCGAAGGACTGGTTACACAATGTCTCAGCCGAATTGATAGCCCGACAGCGCCTTGCCGAGGATCGTGCCGCCGAATGCGTGGCGTCCGACATCCGCCCCGGCCGCGCCCGCCGCGACGTGAAGCGGCAGCAGATGTTCCTCGCGCGGATGACAGAACCGCGCCGCCGGTGCGTTCTCCCAAGCCACCAGCTTGGCGTTGCGGCGCTCCGGGTCGGCGTCGGTCGCGGCCTCGGTCAGCCAGCCGTCGAACTGGGCCACCGCGTCGTCGATGTCCGGCCGCTGCACGTACATGGCGCGCAGATTGTGATAGCTCATGCCGGAGCCGACGATCAGCACGCCCTCGTCGCGCAACGGCGCCAGCGCCTGGCCCAGCCGGATATGCGCGGCGGCATCGAGGCTCGCCAGCAGCGACAACTGGATCAGCGGCACGTCGGCCTCGGGATAGATCAGCTTGAACGGCACGAATACGCCGTGGTCCAGCCCGCGCTTATCGTCCTCGCCCATGCGATAGCCGGCCGACGACAGAAGTTCCTCGATCCGCGCCACCGTCGCCGGCGAATTATGCGCGGGATAAGTCAGGCGATATGTGTGCTCAGGGAAGCCATAATAGTCGAACAACAGGGTATGATTTTGCGCCGTATTGACTGTTGGCTGGGGCATTTCCCAATGACCGGAGACCACCAGCACCGCCTTGGGCCGCGCACCCAGCGCGGTGTCGATACCCCGAAGATAGGCGGCGAGCCCGTCCCATAAATCCTTAGGCAGCGGCGGCGATGGCTCCATGAAAAAGCACGGCCCCCCGCCATGCGGAATGAACAAGGTGGGCTGGCGACTGGCATTGGTCATGGCGGCGATCCCCTCGGGCGGTCCGTTCGTTGATCCCTGTTTAGCATGGCGCGACGCGCGCCGAAGCTGGGGATTTTGCCGGGTTATTGGCTTCCAATTGGCTTCGTTTCAAAGCCCAACATGCTGTACCGCCGAGAAATATTGGGTTCGTTCCGCGAATTTTTTATTTGAGCGATTGTCCGTCCCACCCGCCGGAGGCGTTCCCCGCGCACTTCATGTAACCCCGGAGGCGTCGGTTTCAAGAGCCGGTAGACGGGCGCGCCCGACGACTTTATGGTCGCGTTGCGCATTCGCAGGATTCCATGGCCGCGTCGATCCCCACCATCGCCGATTTGCTTGCCAATAACCGGACATGGGCCGACGGCAAGCGGGCGGCCGATCCCGGATTCTTCCGCCGCCTGGTGGCGCAGCAGAATCCGGCCTATCTGTGGATCGGCTGTTCCGACAGCCGCGTGCCGGCCAACGAGATTGTCGGTCTCGACCCGGGCGAGATGTTCGTCCATCGCAACATCGCCAATCTGGCGCCGCCTCAGGACGCCAATTACCTGTCGGTCCTGCAATACGCGGTGCAGGTGCTGAAGGTCAGCCACGTTCTGGTGGTCGGCCATTATGGCTGCGGCGGCGTGCGCGCCGCACTGCTGGACCAGCGGCTCGGCCTGATCGATCACTGGCTGTCGCCGATCCGCGAGCTGGCGCGCATCCATGCCACGGCGCTTGCCGCGCTGCCGACCGAGGCCGCGCGCCACGACCGGCTGTGCGAATTGAACGTGCTGCGTCAGGTCGAGAATGTCGCGACCAACCCCTTCGTCCTCGACGCGTGGGAGAGGGGCGCGGCGCTGACGGTGCATGGCTGGTGCTATTCGCTGGCCGACGGCGTGATCAAAGACCTCGGCACCACGGTGCGGAACGCGGCGGAGGCGGCGGCGCCGCAGCGTTAGCCGCTATCGACTTTACTCCCGCACCCAGGTCAGCACACCACGGCCGGCGCGGCCGGGATAATAGGTCGGGCGGTCGGTGTGCGCGGTCGCGATCCACAGATGATCGCCGTCGAGCGTGAAGGTGCGCCGCTGTGCCGAGCCTTCCCAGGCCGGATGCCACGCGACATCGACATCAGTGACGAACCGATCGCCCTCGATCCGGTAGCGGCCGGAATAGCAGCACAGGTTTTGAAACAGTGCGGCGTAGTCGGCATCGGGCTTCGGCCGCGCCCGCCCACCCGGCGTGATGACCGCGACCATCTGCCCGCCACGGGTCAGCACCAGCCGCCCCAGCGGCCGCGGCCCGAACATATCGGCCCGCTCGCCATTGTCGGAAAACTCGAACCGCATCGAGACGAGCTTCCAGGAACCGATGAGGGAGGCGTCGTTCGTGTTTGTCATGTTAGTGGCGGGGTCGGCTCAAATCGGGCGACATAATCTGCATAGCGATTCGTGACTGCGCGAGCAGCAACGCACGCTCGGGAATGGTACCAGATTTCAGCAAGGCGCCGACGAGCGACCTAGCGTCGAAATCGATTTTCGGCATTGTAGGTGGCAAGCTCGGTGTTGATCGCGTCGTCGGTCAACTCGTCCGCGCGCGCCTCGATTTTGACCTCCGCGATCAGCTTGGCCAAAGGATCATCTTGTGGTGTCGCGGGACGGAGTAGATCGCTGACCAGCTTGCCGACCGTCTGGCGCCGCGAATCATCCTCCAGCGCCGCCGCCGCCTCGCGAGACACCAGGATTTGCACCATCACCAAATCGTCCATGGCCTACTCCCATCTGGGTCAATATACGCCTTCGGCGCGGAAAAGCGTAATCGTGCGTCCCTCGAAATGCTCGCCGCGCGCTCGGGATGAGGGTAGTTGGGAATCCGTTCGTACCTCAATACTGAAAAATATCGCCTCATCCCGAGCGCGCGCGCCAGTGCACATTCGAGGGACCCACCGGCGTTCGGGATTCCCGGTTTCCCCACCCCGACGAAAGTCGGGGTCCATTCCTCAAACGGCACGATGGATACCGGCGTTCGCCGGTATGGCGAGGAGACGAGCGAAGTGGTGTAGGGCGGATTTCAATCCGCCCCTTGCGTGACGTGCGGAAGGAAAAGGCGGATTACGCTGCGCTAATCCGCCCTACGCGCTACTGTACCTTCGTGATTGGGGCCGATTGGTAGTGAGTGTGCTGGCCGATATCCTCTTTCAGAATACCGCCAGTTTCCGGCTGAACTCTGAAATAGTAACTGTAGTGTCCATCGAAGGCATGCCAACTCAGCAAGCCGTCGGCAAAAATACCTGTGGTGGACGCTGCTGCCATGTGTCCCGTGACCATGTGTTCGGTGATGAAATAGATAGTGGGTGACGGGCCGTTGCTGAACACAATGGCAAAGTTCTGGCTGTTAATGAAATCTCCACAAAGTTCGTGGAGATCGGGGGCTCTTGCCGCAGCCGGCATTTTCGCAACTAATGCTGCGCATGTAACTGGGACGCTCGGTTGTGCGTGACTGGAAAGTGACAATACCAAATAAAGCGCTGTCCCCAGACCGCCGATAATAAATTTCAAAGGAAGCGTCGGTATGGTCACGTTCTCTCTCCCCCGATCAATGCCACAGCGAGAATAGGCTCGCTCCGAGGCTACTTATAGCTGAATTTCGCGAATGGCGCGAGCCGCTACGCGAAATAAGCCGCGACCGCGCGAACGGTGTCCGGCTTTCGCCGGAACGGGAAACTGTTCCTTGGAGGTTCGTTCCCTACGCCCGCTTTTTCTTCTTTTCGCCCTGGCGCGCGAGGTAGGGGCGGAGGTATTGGCCGGTATATGATCCCGGCGTGTTGGCGATGTGCTCGGGTGGGCCGGCGGCGACGACCTTGCCGCCTTTGTCGCCGCCCTCGGGGCCGAGGTCGATGATCCAGTCGGCGGTCTTGATGACTTCGAGATTGTGCTCGATCACCACTACGGTATTGCCCTGATCGACCAGCGTGTGCAGCACCTCGAGCAATTTTTCGACATCGGCGAAATGGAGGCCGGTGGTCGGCTCGTCCAGGATATAGAGCGTCTTGCCGGTGGCGCGGCGCGCCAGCTCCTTGGCCAATTTCACCCGCTGGGCCTCGCCGCCGGAGAGGGTGGTCGCGGGCTGGCCGACATGGATGTAGCCGAGCCCGACCTTTTGCAGCGTGGTCAGCTTATCGCGCACCGACGGCACCGCCTTGAAGAAATCGGCGCCTTCATCGACCGTCATGTCCAGCACGCCGGCGATGGATTTATCCTTGAACGTCACCTCGAGCGTTTCGCGGTTATAGCGTTTGCCGTGGCAGACATCGCACTGGACATAGACATCCGGCAAAAAGTGCATCTCGATCTTGATGACGCCGTCGCCTTGGCACGCCTCACAGCGTCCGCCCTTGACGTTGAACGAGAAGCGCCCCGGCCCATAGCCGCGCGCCTTCGATTCGGGCAGGCCCGCGAACCAGTCGCGGATCGGGGTGAACGCCCCGGTATAAGTCGCGGGGTTGGAGCGCGGGGTGCGGCCGATCGGCGACTGGTCGATATCGACGATCTTGTCGAGATGCTCGGTGCCGAGGATGGCGTCATGAGCGCCGGGATGCTCGCGCGCGCCGTTGAGGAATTTCGCCAGCGCCTTGTAGAGCGTATCGACAATGAGGCTGGACTTGCCGCCGCCCGAGACGCCAGTGACGCAGGTGAAGGTGCCGAGCGGCAGGGCCACGCTGATGTTCTTGAGGTTGTTGGCGCGCGCGCCGCGAATTTCGAGTTGCTGGTTCGGATGACCCGCGCGGCGCCTGGCGGGGACCGCGATGCGCCGCCGCCCGGTGAGATATTGCCCGGTGATGCTGTCGGGATTGTTCAGCACTTTGTCCGGCGTGCCGGCGGCGATGACGTGGCCGCCATGGATTCCGGCGGCGGGCCCCATATCGATGAGATAGTCGGCCGCGCGGATCGCCTCCTCGTCATGCTCCACCACGATCACCGAATTGCCGATGTCGCGCAGCCGCTTCAGCGTCAGCAGCAGCCGGTCATTGTCACGCTGATGCAGGCCGATCGACGGCTCGTCCAGCACATAGAGCACGCCGGTCAGGCCGGAGCCGATCTGCGAGGCGAGGCGGATGCGCTGGCTCTCGCCGCCGGAGAGGGTACCGGAACTGCGCGACATGGTCAGGTATTCGAGACCGACATTCTCGAGAAAGCCGAGCCGGTCGTTGATCTCCTTCAGGATGCGGCGCGCGATGTCGTTCTGTTTTTCCGTCAGCTTGTCGGCAAGCCCACCGAACCAGCGCGCCGCCGCCGAGATCGAAAATTCGCTGACTTGCGCGATGTCGTGCTTGTCGATCTTGACCGCCAGCGCCTCGGGCTTGAGCCGCTTGCCGTGACAGGTCTCGCATTCGGCGGTGTTGTGATAGCGCCCCAATTCCTCGCGCACCCAGGCGCTGTCGGTCTCGCGATAGCGCCGATCCATGTTGGGAATGACGCCCTCGAACGGGCGGTTGGTGGTGTAGTCGCGGCGCCCGTCATCGTATTTCATCGCGATCGGCGTCTCGTCCGAGCCGGTCAGGATGGTGTCGCGCATCTTCTGCGGCAACTCACGCCACGGGGTGGTCATGCTCTGCTTGAAATGGCGCGCGATGCTGTCCAGCGTCTGAAGATAATATTGCGAGGTCGAATTGGCCCAGGGCGCGACCGCGCCCTCGCGCATGGATAGCCGCTCGTCCGGCACCACCAGCTCCGGATCGAAGAACAGCTTGGTGCCGAGCCCGTCACAGGTCGGGCAGGCGCCGTAGGGATTGTTGAACGAGAACAGGCGCGGCTCGATCTCGGGAATGGTGAAGCCGGAGACCGGACAGGCGAATTTGGCCGAGAACACGATCTGTTCGTCGCGGTCGGCATTCTCGGCGATGGCGATGCCGTCGGCGAGGCCCAGCGCCGTCTCGAAACTGTCGGCGAGGCGCTGTTTTATGTCGGCGCGTACCACCACGCGGTCCACCACCACCGAAATATCGTGCTTCAGCTTCTTGTCCAGCGCCGGCGCGGCGTCGATCTCCACCAGCTTGCCGTCGATCTTGACGCGCTGAAACCCTTTCTTCTGCAACTCGGCGAGTTCCTTGCGGTACTCGCCCTTGCGGCCGCGCACCATCGGCGCCAGCAGATAGAGGCGCGTGCCCTCGGGCAGAATCATCACCCGGTCCACCATCTGGGACACGGTCTGGCTTTCGATCGGCAGGCCGGTCGCCGGCGAATAGGGCACGCCGACCCGCGCGAATAGCAGCCGCATATAATCGTAGATCTCGGTGACGGTGCCGACGGTGGAGCGGGGGTTGCGCGACGTGGTCTTCTGCTCAATGGAGATCGCGGGCGACAATCCCTCGATCGAATCGACATCGGGCTTCTGCATCAGCTCCAGGAACTGGCGTGCATAGGCCGAGAGACTCTCGACATAGCGGCGCTGGCCCTCGGCATAGATCGTGTCGAAGGCGAGTGACGATTTGCCGGAGCCGGATAGGCCGGTGATGACCACCAGCGCGTCGCGCGGCATGTCGACATCGATATTCTTCAGATTATGTTCGCGCGCGCCGCGGACCTTGATTTCCTGCATGCTCAACCGGCTCGATTGGGGAGGCGCATTATATGGTCGGGAGGCCGGGGAAAGGCTAGGGGCAAAGACCGAGTCCAGGCTAGATGATCATATTGGAATGGAAACGGCGACAGGGGGAAACGATCCATGCCTATTCGGCCCACATGGCGACACAGACGGTGACGATTGTTCCGGCGATGCGTGCCCCGGACGGCGCCGAGGATGCCAAGCGGCGCGTCCTGAAGGAAATTTTCGGCTTCGACGATTTCCGTCCCGGCCAGGCCGCCGCCGTCGATGCGTTGCTGGCCGGGCGCCATGTATTGGCCGTGATGCCGACGGGCGCCGGCAAATCGCTGTGCTATCAGGTTCCGGCGCTGGTGTTGGGCGGCCTGACCCTCGTCGTCTCACCGCTGGTCGCGCTGATGCAGGACCAGGTCGCGGCGCTGCGTCTGGCCGGGGTCGCGGCCGACACCATCAATTCCTCGATCGACCGCGATGCCAATGTCGCGGCGTGGCGCCGCGTCGCCGCCGGCCAAACGCGCCTTCTCTATCTCGCGCCAGAGCGGCTGATGGCCGGGCGCATGCTCGAGGCGCTGGCGCGGCTCGCCCCGTGCCTCATCGCCATCGACGAGGCGCACTGCATCTCGCAGTGGGGTCCCGCGTTCCGGCCAGAATACGAGGGCTTGTCGCGGCTGCGCGGGATTTTTCCAGGCGTGCCAATCATCGCCCTGACGGCGACGGCGGACGAGGCGACGCGCGCCGACATCGCCACGCGGCTTTTCGGCGGCCCGGTCGAAACCATGGTGCTGGGGTTCGATCGGCCGAACATCAAGCTGTCGGTCGCGGCCAAGCAGGATGCCAAGCGGCAATTGCTCGATTTCGTCCAGCGACATGCGGGCCGCTGCGGTATCGTCTACTGCCTGTCGCGGAAGAAGACGGAAGAGACGGCGGCGTTTCTCGACCGGAACGGCGTGCCTGCGCTGGCTTATCACGCGGGCATGAGCAAGGAAGCGCGCGACGCCAATCAGAATCGCTTCATGACCGAGGCGGGACTGGCGATGGTGGCGACCATCGCCTTCGGCATGGGCATCGACAAGCCGGACGTCGCCTATGTTTTTCACACCGACCTGCCGGCCAGCCTCGAAGCCTATTATCAGGAAATCGGTCGCGCCGGCCGCGACGGGCGGCCGGCCGAGGCCCATATGCTGTTCGGCCTCGGCGACATCCGCATGCGCCGTATGTTCATCGAGCAGGAAAATGCCTCGGTGGAGCACAAGCGGCGCGCGCATGGCCGGCTCGACGCGCTGATCGGCTATTGCGAGGCGACGCAGTGCCGCCGTGAGATCCTGCTCGCCTATTTCGACGAGCGCGCGTCGGCTTGCGGCAATTGCGACAATTGCCTCGATCGGACGCCGCGGGCCGACGGCACCGCGCAGGCGCGGCTCATTCTCGCGGCGATCGCACAGAGCGGCGAGCGTTTCGGTCCCGTCCACATCATCGACATTCTGCTCGGCCACGAGACGGAAAAGGTTCAAGCAAGAGGGCATCACCGGCTGGCCAGTTTCGGGACCGGTACCGCGCACAAAAAGAACGAGTGGGGCTCGCTGATCCGCCAGATGGTAGCGGGCGGCTTCCTGACGCTGGATGTCGCCGGCCATGGCGGCCTCGCCATCGCCGACAAGGGCCACGCGTTGCGCCGTGGCGAGATTCCGTTTCCCTATCGCGTCGACCCGCCGCGCCGGGCATCCCGCGACAAGACTCGGCCCGATCAGGCTCCGGCCGGCGGCACAAGCGGCGCGGACCCCACGCTGTTGGCGGCCCTCAAGGCGTTGCGGCTGCGTCTCGCGCGCGAGCGTCAGGTTCCGCCGTTCGTCATCTTCTCCGACCGCACGCTGATCGATATGGCCGAACGCCGCCCACGCGATCTCGACGCCTTTGCCGCCGTCAATGGTGTCGGCGCCGTGAAGCTCAGGGAGTTCGGCCGGATGTTCCTCGCCGCCATCACCGCGCATTAGGATTTCAGTTGCATTGCCCCCGGTGCGTGCTTCGAGACGCGCGCTGCGCGCGCTCCTCAGCATGAGGATTATTTCTCATGGCATGAGTGATGGTCCTCGTCCTGAGGAGCGGTCCCGTGGTTCGACTGCTCGCTTCGCTCGCGCTCACCATGAGGGGACCGCGTCTCGAAGGACGCACCGAGTCAATCCAACCGAAAATGGTCTAGAGTCTGATTCGTGTGGAAGGAATCGATTGGGGATTCCCCGGGGCATCGAATTCTGATTCAAGATGCTGGCTGTGGTGGAGGTCAGCATGGGATGGCGAGAGCCTATTCGAATGATCTGAGGGAACGTGTTGCGGCG
>DATCDN010000043.1:0-14008 GCA_036510675.1 Allostellaceae bacterium | reverse complement strand
GCTGCGAAAAGCCGCCGAGCGAACCGTCGAGACAACATGGAAACGCATCGGAACCCTGCTCAACGCCTTCTCATCCCAAGAATGCGCCAACTACCTCAGAAACTCCGGATACGCTTCAATCTAGATGGATCAGACTCTAATTGGCGTAGGTGCCGGCAATGGCGGGGGTTAACCGCAGCTCGGCCGCCGGAATGCGCCCCACCCGGCCGAGAGCGATATCGACGGTGCCCTCCGGCGCGTCGCGGCTGACCCGCCGCAGATAGAACACATCCCCGGTCTGGTGATGATCGGTGGCGGCGCCGGCACGATAGTCGATGCAGGAGACGATCAGCGTCGAGCCGGCGGCGCGAGACCCCGATTCGGCCACGCTGGCCCCAGCCGATTCGCGCGCGGTGAATTGCGCGCCGGGGAAGATCGCATAATCCCAAGGCATGCCGCCGGCGCGCGCGGCCCGAGATACCAGCCGCACCACGTTCCGGCACCGCGCCTCGACGTCGCGCGTCGCAGCGGTGGGCGCCACACCGCCGGTATCGCCCGCCGTCTCGGCGATCAAGAGCGGCGTGACAATGATATTGAAGGCCGGCGTGCGCCCACTATTGGCAAGATCGTATCGTAATTCCAGATGGGCGCCGCCCTTATCGACGGTGAGATCGCTGGCGATGGCGACCTTGGCCGAGACCCACGGCCGGGCGTTGCTCCGCATCGCATCGACCCGCGCGGCCACGACCGCGATTTGATCGTGCAGCGCCTCAAGCTGATTTCCGGTGTCGCGGTTCGCGATACTGAAGATGACGAGACCGGCGACGGCGACCGCGGCAAACCCGACAAGCCCTACCCACGCCCAGCCGCGATCGATCTTGCCGGTCGGCACGGGCCGGTCGTTCGAGCGCCGGAGCTGATCCTCGATGCGCCGGAGCGCGGCGACGAGATCATCGGCCTGATCGAGGTGGGCGGCGATCCGAGGTTCCCGCGGCCCGCTGTCATCGTGCGATTCCCGCATCAGGGACGTTCCGGCACCTAAAAAAGACCGCGCGGAGAAAACTCCGCGCGGTGCAAGTCCGGCAAAAAATGCTGCCGGGGGATCAAAACATAATCTGCGTTCGGGCCGCGATGGCGTTGAGGGTCGCGCCCTTGGTATTGGGGCCGCCGATCACGGTCGGGATGTAGATGTCGCCATGTTCGAAATCGAGCATGAATTTCATGTTGAGGTTGGGATAGTAGTTCAGCCCGACCGAATAGACCGTCTGCTTGCCGCCGATGGTGGTGAGATCGTTGAGATCGACCACGCTGTATCGTGCCGCCAATTCCAACGCGCCCCAGCCACCGCCCTCGCCCATCGACAAGGAATGGTCCGGAATGACGCCGGTGTAGCCGCCGCTGGCGGGGCTGTAGCGGCGACGGCCGCCGAAGGTATAGCTGGCCTCGACATAGCCGCCGTTGAATTCGAGCGTCGGCTTGCCCAGCACCTGATCGACCGAGTAGTGGAAATATTCGCCCTCGATGAAGGCGTTATGCCACTGCGCCGCCGCTTCGCCGCCGAACACCATGCCGCGGGTCGAGGGAATGGCGCCGCTGCTGATCAACTGGCTGGGATCGACGCGCAACTCTGGCCGGTCGGCGAGGGTAATGGTTTCCGCGTTGCTGGCCCCGCGTGGCCGGAACAGGTCGGCGAAGTCGGCGCCGAGATGCAGCGAGAAATCCTCGTTCTGGAACACTTGATAGCTGCCGCGCGCCAGGAACGAGGTTTGGGGTCCGTGACCGCTCGGCAACGCGACGCAGGGCGCGGCGGCCCCGACGCAGGTGGCGCCGTCGGTATGCAAGGCACCGGAGTTTGGGCCGGTGAAATAGGCGGCGGCGAAATAGCGATCATTGTTGGAGCGCGCGCCGAAGGCGGTCCGCGAATCGCCGCCGCCATAGGCAGCCGCGACGACTTGGGCCGAGGACCGCTCCATGAACAGGATATCGTTGGAGCTGGTGGCTTCCTGCAGCGTCCAGGGCACGTCCATGACGCCGAAATCGATGGCCACCGGGAATTTCTGGCCGTGATCGTAGAAGCCGTTATAGGTGATCAAGGCATTCTCGACCCCGGACAGGGCGGTATTGCCGGAAAAGGGGCTGCCGGCATTGCCGTTCGCGAACGCATTGTTGTTGTTGAGACTGTCGGAATTTCCGCCGAAATCGTAGATCAGGGCGTAATTCCAATCGTTCATGAACGTGCCGGTGACACCGATGCGCGCCCGCCGCAAATTGATGCCGCTGGCGAGATGCTTGTCTTTCATTCCGGGCATCGGGTTGTAGTTCAGATAATCGGCGGTATCGACATTGAGGCGGCCGGTCAGCGCGATCGAATTGGCGCCGTCCGCGCTGCTCAGGCCGAACCGATGCGAGGCGGTTTCGGTGACGCGCGGCGCATTCCGGGGCGGCGCCGCGGCTTGGGCCTGCCGCGCCGCCTGCGCGGCCGCGTTGGCCTTTTCCTCGGCCCGCGTCTCCGCCATCTGGAGGTTTTCGATCTGCTGCTGCATCTGCTGCATCTGCTGTTTCAGCAACTGGATTTGCTGACGCGTCGCGGCATTGTCCTGGGCGAAACCGGTTGTCGCCCCCAGCATTAGCGTGCCGGCCGCAATGCCCGCCGCCAGCAATCTTGGTGATGGAATTCCCATGCAAACCCCCGATGTCACTGTCGTATCACTCGTTAATGTCTATAATTCCGATAGTGTAAATGCAATAACAAATTTGACACGCTCCCTGCGTGACCCAAAGAGAATTTTGGGCCTCGTTCCTGCTCAATAATGCGCTGGGACTATCGGTAGAGCGCTATATCCACACAAACATATATGACAGCGAAAGTTTTTCCAGCGTTTTATTGACGTTTTTCCCGCCGGACCAAGTTATCGGCGAATCATCATCGTCTCAAAGGCCACCGGCTTGCGGGGATAAATCAATCTAAGACACGGCAATTGTTGATGTATTTGTATTTGTGCCCCGTCCCTTCCCGTGACCTGCTGGGATCCGATTTCGTTATATTTTGATGTAGTAATTTAAATTACTAAATATAAATCGTAATCTATTCAGATTTGCCCGAACATAAATTCAATAAAAATATTTAATGGCGGGCGACTGAAAAGCACAATTACCTGTAAATTTGCAGATATCTTAAAATATATTTTTAATTTATGATGAGAAAATATCGCTTCTTTAAAATTTATTTTATAATTTGGCCGCTGACCCTCGTTCGGCTGTGGCGTATCGCTATTCCTCTATGTCTCTTCGGACATAGCGATCGTGGCCGACATCTCCGGACGCTATCTCCGCGTTTTCACAACGGCGCCAAAACGGTGCTTTCGGGGGTTACCAGCATGAATGTTTCACGACAGCGAAACGCGTGGGCCATTGCCTTCGCGATGGCCACCGGCGCGAGCCTCGGCCTTGCCGCCACGGCGCCGGCCTGGGCGCAATCCGACCAGGCCCCGCCCCAGCAGACGGCGCAGGCGGTGACCACGGGCGATTTCTTCACCGATTGGTTTGCCCGGGTCGACAAGGCGCAGTCGGAGCAGCCGCACTGGATGACGCCGATCGCGGCCACCACGCCCCGGCTCGAGGAAGAAGTCCGCTATGACCAGTTCTTCGAGACCATTGGCCATGGCGGTGGCCATCTCGACAATTTCGATGGCGGCAAGGGCCTCGAACTGATCCCGTTCGATCCGGTCGAGGTAATTATCGGCGTGCCACCCTATATCGAGAAATCGACCGCGAAAGGGTCGGTTTCCGGCTTTAACGACTGGCCGTTCCTGCTGGTCAAGTACCGGATTCTCAGCGCCAACGAGCAGAACGGCAATTACATCCTGTCGGCCTTCCTGCAAGGCAGCGCGCCGACCGGCATCGCCGCCCTGACCTCGAACAGCTATATGATCACGCCGACCATCGCGGCCGGCATCGGCTTCGGCGATTTCGACATTCAGTCGACGCTGGGCGAGAGCTTCCCGACCGAGCACACCGATGTCGGCAAGATTCTAAGCTGGAACACGTCGCTTCAATATCATCTGTGGCGCGTGCTGTGGCCCGAGGTCGAATTTAACTTCATGCATTTTTCGACCGGCGAGCGCGACGGCTTGAACCAGGCTTTCATCACGCCGGGTATCGTGTTTGGCCGCTTTCAGATCGTCGATCGGCTGAAGCTGAGCATCGGTATCGGCTATCAGATCGCGGTCGATCCGTCGCCCTCGATACCGAAGCCGCTGACCCCGATGTTCAAGAATAATTTCGTTCTCTCGACGCGGTTCTCGTTCTAACCCTCGATCACGACCTTGCCGACGCTGCGGCGCGACGCCAGCGCCGCCAGCGCGGCAGGGGCCTCATCGAATTTGAAGACATCGCGGACCAGCGGGCGAAACGCGCCGCCCTGATAAAGCGCGAACAATTCGGCGAAGATCGCATCGGCCAGCGCCGGATCGTGCTTGCGATGCTCGCCGAAATAGACCCCCATCGCCTGCGCGTTCTTCAATAGCAGGCGGTTGGACGGCAACTCGGCGACGCTGCCGCCGGCGAAGCCGACGATCATCAGCCGGCCCTCCCAGGCGAGACAGCGCAGGCAATCGACCGCGATCGTGCCGCCGACCGAATCCACCGCGATGTCGACGCCGTCCGTTCCGGCGATGCGCCGCACCGAATCGACGATTTTCTCGGCCGTATAATCGATGACGTGATCGGCGCCCAGTTCCCGGCAGACCGCGACCTTGGCGGCGCCCCCGGCCGCCGCGATCACGGTCGCGCCCCAGTGCTTGGCCAGATGGATGGTCGCCGAGCCGACGCCGCCGGCGCCCGCCGTCACCAGCACCTTGTCGCCGGCCTTCATTCGCGCCCGATTTCGCAGGGCGAGATGCGCGGTCGGATAGATGGTCAGCATCGCCACCCCATCGCGCGCCGGCATCGCCGCCGGCAGCAATTGCGCGCCGAAGCGCCGCGTGATCGCAAACTCGGCAAAGCCGCCGAAATCGCAACTGGCGGCGATGCGGTCGCCGATCTGGTAGGGCGAGTCCGGCCCGGTGGCGGTCACGGTGCCGGCGACCTCGACCCCCGGCGAAAACGGCAGCGCCGGCTTGACCTGATACTGGCCGCGGAGCACCAGCGTATCGAGGAAGTTTAGCCCCGCCGCCTCGACCCGGATCAGCGCCTCGTCGCCCTTGGGCCGCGGCGTCGGCACATCGGCCAGCCGCATCGTGCCTTCCGGCGTGATCTGTTCAACCAGCCAAGCCCGCAATTCCCGCCTCCCCTTGTCGCTCGCACCACTTTATCATGGCCGCGACAATTCGGGAGGCAGCGCGGCTGAGCCGGCGAAACTAACTATCCCTGGCGATAACGGTTGAACACCGACGCCACCTGATCGTCGCTCGCGATGGCACTGTCGCGCATTTCCCGCAGGCCACGGCGTACCGCCTGCCGCTCGGCGTCGTTAAGCCGATATTCGCCCACATGCTTCGTCTCGATCTCGATCATGGCTTCGACCAGTTCGGCCTGGGCCTCCTCCGACCAGATCGCCGCCCGCTCCATCAAATCTTCAAGCCGATGTTTCATCCGCCGATTATAGCATCCGCCTAGCGCGGCAGCCAGATCGGCGCGTCGGCGCCGGCATAGCCGCAGGGCCGCTCCCAATAGGGCTTGGTCTCGGAATAGCCGGTGATCGGCGCGGGATAGGTGACCGTGCCGAGCGGCGTCATCGCCGTCCGCAAATCCGTCGCCAGCGGCTCGAGGCCGAAAATCTGCTCGGGCTTGGGCTTGGCGTCGAGCAGCCCCAACTCGTTCACGAACATCGAGGAGCGCGTGAGCGAGACGTCGATGGCATAGCTACCGCCTTCGCGGGCACGCCGGATCAGGGCACCCAGCGCCCCCGCCGCCGCGAGATAGGCGGTGATGTAGTCGTTCATGGTGCCGGTCGGGGCCAGCGCCGGCGCCTCGAAGCTGCCTTCCTCGACCGCCAGCCCGCTCGCCACCTGCCCCACCGGATCGTAGCCGCCGCGTGACGCCCATGGCCCGCCGCCGCCATAGGCGCTGACCGAGACATAGATCGCGCCGGGCCGCAGCCGGGCAACATCGCGCGGGCCGAAGCCGCGTTTCGCCAGCGCGCCGGGCCGCCAGGATTGCACGAAGACGTCGCAGCCCTTGACCAGTTCGGCCAGCGTCGCGCGGTCCGCCTCGACATCGAGATCGAGATAGGCCGACCGCTTGCCAAAGCTGGTGTCCATCATTTTGTCGGCGGTGTCGGGGTGGCGGTGCGAGGCGATGTGCAGCACGTCCGCGCCTTGCTCCGCCAGGGTCCGCGCCGCCGCCGGGCCCGCCAGCACATGGGTGACGTCGAGGACGCGCACCCCGCTGAGCGGGCGCGGCGCCGGGCCGAATTTCTCCGGCGCGGACTCGCCGATCTTCTCGATCGCGACGGCCGGGCGCGCGTGCAGAAAATGGCCCTGCGGATGGTCGAGCCATTCCTCGCGCCGCCGCGCCACCACCCCGACCAGCTTGCGCTCGGCAATGGCGTCCTCGAGATCGGCGCTGTGCCATTGCGCGACCGCGGCCGCGACGGCGGCATCGTCATTCGAGCATTTCAGCAGATCGAGCAGGCCCAGCAGCATGCGCATATAGATCGTCGCGCGCAGCAGATAGATCTGGCGATCGTCGCGGGCGCGGAAGAAATGGCGGCCGCCATAGGCCCCCGGCGAGCGTAGGCGCTTGCCGCCATGCGCGACCGCGAACACCGTGCGCAGCCCCGGCACCACGGCACGGCGCAGATCGACCGAGACATCCTGGCCCCGGCCGGTGCGCATCTTCCAGATCGCGGCGATCGCCGCCCCCTGCGCCGCCAGCGCCGAGGCCGAGGCGGCGCCGAGATGGTGCGGGCTCGCGACAATGGGATCGGCGCCGTCGATGGTGACGGCACCGGCCAGCTCTTCGGGCAATACGCCCATTTGCCCCAGCAAACGGGTACAGGTCTCGTCGGCGATATTTCTCATGCGCGCAAATTCCGCGCCGCGCACCCAATGGTCAAGGCCGCGAACACTAATGCGCCCCAACTTCAGCCGATTTATGTATCGAACGGGCGCGCCTGGGGGAATTCGCGTAGATATTTGAAATAGCCGGCGAGGTGGCGGTCGGCGCCGACCCAATTGCCTTCCGCCGGACCGCGGAAGCGGATCGAGTAGAGCACCGGTTCGTCCTCGGTATAGAGCTTCATCGCGTTGGCCTCGAGCGCCTCGAGATGAGCATGCAAGTCGCGCGGCGACATCGTGTCAGCCTCGGATTTGCGGATGCCGACGACATAGAAGGACAGCGACTTGCCCGGCGCCAGCGCGGCGCTGCTGACCAGCATGAAATGCTCACCCGCCGGGGTCTTGACGCAATGGGCGAAGGTATTGGTGCCGGTGACCTTGCCGTGATGGTAATAGGGGCCGCTATGCCCACGGCCATATTCGAGGCTGTGCGCCGTGACTTCGATCTCCTTCGGCTCCGCCTGGTGCGGCAGATTGTGCAGCGCGCGCAGATGCTGAAAATCGAAGGCGTTGGAGGTCGAGAGCCAATGGTCGATCGGCCGCACGCCGCGCTCGCCGGTGATGCCGACGAAATCGGCTTCCTCGATCTCGGGGATGGCCGGCACCGCGAACGTTGCCGTCTCGCCGTGAAAGGCCCAGATCAGGCCCCATTTCTCCGCCGTCGGATAATTATAGAGCCGCGCGCCGGCTGGAATCTTGTCGCCCGTCGGAATTTGGCTGCATTTGCCGTCGGCGCCGAAGCGCCAATGATGATAGGCACAGCGCACCTCGCCCTCGATCAGCTCGCCGCAAGCGAGATCGGCGCCGACGTGCGGGCAATAGGCGCTTTGCACCACCGCCGCGCCGGCGGCATCGCGATAGAGAATGATCCGCGTGCCAAGGAATTCCTTGCCGACGATCTGGCCGGGCTTCAGCTCCCGCGCCAGATGCAGCGGATACCAGGTCTGATAATAATTGCCGTCGTCGAGATCGTTCTGCCATTGCCCGATGGCCAAATTTGTCCGGTTCCGTGTCAGCGCGTTCATGGTCCCTCCGCCCCTCGCCGCCGGCATTATGGCAAAGGCTTGCGGATAGCGCCAATAGTCGGCCCGGCAGATCAGGACTTGCCGAAATAGCGCCGATAGGCGGCTAGCCAATCGACGGCGATTTCCGCCTGGGCGCGGGCCAGCGGCATCCGGCCGGCGCAGACCTGACGATAAAGAAAATTCTCGATGCGGTTTTTGTCGCTGACGCTTTCGGCGGTTGGCGGCCCCGGCTGGGGCCACAGATTCTCAAGTACATTGGCGCCCCCGAGTTCCAGCGGGATCAGATGCTCGATCTCATAATTCCCGGCGCCGGGCAAGATATGATAGGCGGCATAAATCGCCCGTTTAATCGCGCGCGTGGTGGGGCGCACCGCCTTGGCATAACCCGGCGCGCAGATGCGCGCGACATCGACCGTTAGCACCGCGCCAGGGGTCAGCCTGGGATCGGGCAGGGCCGCGACCGTGCCGGCGCGCGGCACCGCCGCCGGCGGACCGGCATCGGTGAAGCGCGGGGCGGCCACCAGATAAAGGCCGAAGATCGCCAGCAGGGATAAATAAGGGACACGCATGACGCGGCCGAACATGGTCGCGAAACTTGAACCGGGCGTTAAACTTGTCTGGCAATCAATACGTTAACTATAAGAGCGCTCACGCGTCCGGCGCTAATGCCGCTCCTCGATATGATCGTGGCCGCCGATGCGGCCGGGGCGCCAATAGCCTTCGGCGGCGATTTGCTCCTTCGTCATGCCGCGCGCCAGGAGATCGTGGCGCTGGGCGCGCACATTGCTGGTCTCGCCGATGATATAGGCGTGGCCATGGCCCGGCGGCAGTGTGAACGCCTTCAGCCGGTCGAGCATGAATTCGCTCGGCCCCGGCTCGGCGCCGTTGCGTTCCAGCCATTCGAGATTGAGCCGTGCCTTGCACTGCACCGGCTGACGATCGGTCGCGTCGCCGATCTCGATGAAGGCCCAGGCATGGGCATAAGAGGGCAGGATTTCCAGCATGCCGAGGATGCCCGGAATGCAGGTCTCGTCGCCGGTGAAGAGATGCCAGTCGGCCATCGGGTTCAGCACGACGCGGCCGCGCGGGCCCATCGCCTCGATCCGGTCGCCGGGCCGGGCATCGCGCGCCCAGTTGCCGGCGGGGCTGTCACCGTGCAGCACGAAGTCGATATCGAGCTGCCGGGCGGTGCGGTCGATGCTCCGAATCGTATAATGCCGCCGCCCAGTAGTGCCGTCGCCCAGCGGCATCGCCAGCACCAAATCCTGGCCAGGCTTGTATTCCAACTCCTCAAAGTCGTCGGCGGTCAGTGTCACCCGCCGCATGCGCGGGTTGATGTCGCGAGCGCCGACCAATTTCATCGACCAGAGCCGGCCGGGCGGACGCCGCATGCCGGGAGCCGGAGCGGCTCCCGGCGCTATCGTGGGGGTACTTGTTACGGTCATGAAGCTATCCTTATCGCAATTCGATGTTATTTAGATATATCGAAATGCGCCGGATATCAATAGCCGACGGTGAACCGCTTCCGGCTGTGCTGGGGCTTCTCCATCTCGTCGATCATGGCAATCGCATAGTCTTCGTAGGAGATGTGGCTCTTGCCGTCGGCAGCGGTAAGCAGCTCCTCAAGGCCGAGCCGGAACTTCCCGGTGCGCTCGCCGGGTCCGATCATCGCGGACGGCGACAGGAAGGTCCAATCGAGCGCGCTTTCGCCCTTAAGTATATCGAGGAATTTAAGGCCCGCGCCGGCCTCGCCGCGCCACGCCTCGGGCAGGCTGTCGAAAATCAGCTTGCCGTCCTTGCCCTTGAGGCTGGCGGCGCCCCCGACCACCAGCAGCCGCGTTACCCCCGCGCTTTTGGTGGCGTCGACGACGTTGTGCGCCGGCGATTCCGAAAATTTAACGGCGCTGATCACCACGTCATGCCCCGCGAGCAGCGGCGCCAGCGCCTTGGGATCGGTCACGTCGCCTTTCTTGGCGGTGACCTTCGGGTCCTGGTGCGCCTTATCGGGATTGCGCGAAACGGTGGTGACGTGATGGCCGCGCGACACGGCCTCCTTGGTGAGACGCGTGCCGATATTGCCCGTGCCTCCGACGATGGCGACTTTCATGGTTGCTCCTCCTCGTGGATGAATTTGGATTTCCCGACCATACCCTCATGCCGCGCCGGCGTCCGCCAGCATGAATTCGGCACAGCGTTCGCCGATCATGATGCTGGGCGCGTTGGTATTACCGGAGACTATTGTCGGCATGATCGAGGCATCGGCGACCCGCAATCCCGTAACGCCGCGCACGCGCAACCGCGCATCCAGCACCGCCATTGCATCCTGATCGGTGCCCATTTTGCAGGTGCCGACGGGATGGAACAGCGTGCTGGTGTTCTTCAGCGCGTAGTCGCGAAGCTGAGCGTCCGAGACGACCTCCGGGCCGGGCACGATCTCCTTGCCGAGATAGGATTTGAAGGCCGGCGCCGACAGGATCTGCCGCGTCGCCTTGATGCCGTGAACCAGAATCGCGATGTCTTCCTCGTCATCGAGAAAATTCGGAACGATTTTCGGCCGCGCCTCGGGATCGCGGGAGGCAAGCTCGATGAAGCCGCGGCTCTTCGGCCGCAGCACCGTCAGATAGACGCCGAAGCCGTGGAAATTCGCAACATAGCGATCCGTCACCTTATAGGTCGGCATGAAGGTGAATTGCAGATCAGGGTTGGCGACATCGGACCGAGTACGCGTGAAGCCGCCGGTCTCGACCAGATTGGTCGTCAGAATGCCGCGGCGCCGGAACAGGAATTCAAACACGTTCCACGCCATCTTCGGCAGGTTGCGGGCATGCAGGGCATAGGACGTGCCGGAATTTTCCTCGGCCATGATCGCGACCGTCGGATGATCCTGCAAATTCTCGCCGACGCCGGGCAGATCATGGACCGGATCGATGCCGAGCGCGCGCAGCCTTTCGGCGTTGCCGATGCCCGACAGCATCAAGAGCTGCGGCGAGTTGATGGCGCCGCCTGACAGCACGATCTCGCCGCTGCAATCGAGATCGAAGGTCTCGCCATGGCGCTTCACCGCAAGACCGGCGGCGCGCTTGCCGTCGAAGCGCACGCGCAGCACCATGGTCTCGTCGAACACGGTGAGATTGGGCCGCTTCAGCGCCGGATGCAGAAAGGCGCGCGCGCTGGACCAGCGCTCGCCATTCTTCTGCGTCACCGCGTATTCGCCGAAGCCGTCCTGCTCGGCGCCGTTGAAATCGGGGTTGCGGCGATATTGCGTCTCGGCGGCGGCATCGACGAAGGCCAGCGAGATCGCGGCCGGCGTGCGCAGCTTCGCGACGTTCAGCTCGCCCCCGGTGCCGTGATAGTCCGAGGCGCCGGCCTCGTGATGTTCGTGCCGGGTAAAATAGGGCAGCACCTCGTCGTAATTCCAGCCGGGCAGACCCAGCGCCGCCCAGCCATCATAATCGTTGCGGTGGCCGCGCATATAGACCATGCCGTTGACGGAACTGGAGCCGCCGAACAATTTGCCGCGCGGATTGGGAATGGTCTGGTTGTTCAGCCGCTCGCCGCCGGTGAAACTATGCTTCCAATTATATTTGTCATGCGGCAGCAGCACGCGGTTGCCGGGCGGCACGCGGGTTTTGACGTTGACCGGAAATTTCTTGTCGGACGGCCCTGCCTCGATCAGGCACACACGATGGCGCGGATCGGCGGACAGTCGGTTCGCCAGCACGCAACCGGCCGAGCCGGCGCCCACCACGATATAATCGAAGCGATGTTCCGCCTCGGTCATGCAATTCCTCCCCTTTTGCGCCATTACGGCAATGAACCGCCGGAACTAACAGTCGCTTTGGCCGGGCTTGGCCCGGCCATCCACGAATGCGTTGTTGTGTTTGTAGCCCGAAGCAATGGGTGCCTGGGTGCGGTTGATTCCATCGCGACAATCCGAATTGGGACGATCTGTACGACCGGTTGATCTAAAACGATATTCGTGGATGGCCGGGCCAAGCCCGGCCAAAGCGACCAAGGAAGTCAGGGAGAGGAGCTTGGGCATGGCAGACGAGTTGATCGCCGAGACAGAAGGCGGCCGGCTGCGCGGCGCGACCGCCAACAGCGTTCTGAGCTTCAAGGGCATTCCCTATGCTGCTCCGCCGGTCGGCGCGGCGCGGTTTCAGCCGCCCGGTCCGCCCGCGCCCTGGTCCGACATCCGCGACGCGACGCGGTTCGGCGCGCGCGCGGTACAGAATGAGCGCGCCTTCAGCCTCGCGCCCGCCGTGCTGGAGGTCTTCGCCGCCGACCTACCGGAGCCGGCGAGCGAGGATTGCCTGTTCCTCAATGTCTGGACGCCGGCGCTGGACGATGGCGGCGACCGGCCGGTGATGGTGTGGCTGCATGGCGGCGCCTTCATTTCCGGCTCCGGGGCCGCGCCCTGGTATGACGGCACCCATCTCGCCGCCAAGGGCAATGTCGTGGTGGTGACCTTGAACCACCGGCTGGGGGCGTTCGGCTTTTCCTATCTCGCCGAGATCGGCGGCGCCGAGTTCGCGTCGTCCGGCAATGTCGGCATGCTCGACATCGTCGCCGCGCTGACCTGGGTGCGCGACAATATCGCGAAGTTCGGCGGCGATCCCGACAACGTCACGATCTTCGGCGAATCCGGCGGCGGCGCCAAAGCCTGCGTTCTAATGGCGATGCCGGCGGCGCGGGGCCTGTTCCACAAGGCGATCGTCGAGAGCGGCCCCGCTGTCGAAATGATGGCCCCCGCCGACGCGACAGAGACCGCGCGCCGAGTGATGAAGGAGCTGGGCGTCGCCACGGCGCGCGACATGGTGGCGGCGCCGACCGAGAAACTGATCGCGGCGCAGAATGCCGTGCTGGCGCGGATCAGCGCGATGTCGTTCGCCAATCGCCGGCGCCAGGGTTTCAATCCGGTGATCGACGGCGCGATCCTACCCGCCGGCCCGTTCGCGCCCGAGGCGCCGGCGATCGCGGCATCGATCCCGTTGATGATCGGGACCAATCGCGACGAGATGAACCTGTTCTTCAGTCACGCGCCATGGACCGAGGGGCTGAACGACGCGACGCTGGTCGAGGCCGCGCGCAATTTCGTCGGTGACCGAGCCGGCGCCATCGTCGCCGCCTATCGCGCGGCGCGGCCCACCGCCAGCCCGCGCGATCTGGTGCTGGCGATCGCGACCGATCAGTCGATCCGCCTGCCCTCGCTCACCATCGCCGACCGCAAGGTCGCACAGCACGGCGCGGCGACCTTCGTCTATCTCTTCACCTGGGCGACGCCGGTCGTGGACGGCAAGCTCGGCTCCTGCCACGCGCTGGAGATTCCGTTCGTGTTCGACAATCTCGACAAGACCCGGCTGACGGGCGACGCCCCGACGCGCGGCGTGCTGGCCGACGCGATGAGCCGGGCATGGATCGAATTCGCCTATAAGGACAATCCGAACCATGGCGGCATTCCCTATTGGCCGGCCTATAACAGCACCGAGCGCCCGACCATGATCCTCGATCTGCAATGCCGGGTGGAGAACGATCCGCTGAGTGCCGAACGAAGGGCGTGGGGGTGATCGATGACCAATCTAGCCGTACTTGTAGGCAATACCAAATATAGCCGTCTAGCGACTTTGGAGTGCTGTCACGACGACGTACTTTCGATGAAGCAATTAATCGAGGCAACGGAAAAATACGATGGAATTGAAATAATAGAAAATGATACTTCAGATAATCTAAAAGTGCGGATCAGACAAGTTGTCACGAAATATTCACCAATAACTGAGATATTCTTCTATTTTTCCGGTCATGGTTTTCTAAGAGTCTGTCCGAAGAGATCATACGGGATTGCAAAGTTTTCGCAGCATGAGGCGGATTGAGGCGAGGCGCAGGAATGCGAGTCCTTTTCGGTTGAGATTTTCCCAATCTTTCGCGAGCCGTCTGCACCTGCCGAGC
>DATCDN010000042.1:0-14154 GCA_036510675.1 Allostellaceae bacterium | reverse complement strand
GGATGTCCGGCCCCGCCCTCGCGCGAGCCAATCGCCTCGTAAAAACCCGCCAGGTCCAGCGTCTCGACAAATCGCCACACCAGCCGTGCACGATGCTCCGCCGCCAGCAGAGCCTCCAAATCCACTAAATCCCACGACAACCGTGACCGGTTCGCCTGCAACACCCGCGCACCACCACACATCGCCACCCCCTCCGCTCCCGCAAAGAGAATCACATCCCAATAAAATTGGGAATCCTTCACACGCTCTTTCGCCGGAGAAGGCGCGGTGGCGGTGGATCGGAACTACCTTGACATCTTGGCGCCTTGGCCTTCCCGCCCTCCGCCTATTCCGCCGCCGGCTTCTCCAGCGGCACTTGCGCCGCGGCCATCATCTTGCGGCGCGCCTCTTCTTGTTGCGGCGTCAGTTGCTGGGCCGCGACCTGACGGCCGAGCGCGATGAAGCTTGGGATTTTGTCCTCGGCCAGCGGCGCCATCCGCTGCTTTCGCGCCATCGCCTGGGCGATGAAGGGCGCGAGTTCTGCCTCCTTGCGCCGGGCGCGCGCCGCCTCGCGCGCGTGAAATTCCGGCAGCACCTCCGCAGCGAATAGTTCCAGCGACTGACAGATATGGTCGTGCCGATTGTTGCCGCCCTGCTGGATGAAGGCGACCTGATCGACGCCGGCATCCTCGAAGCTCTTGAGATGAGCGCGGAGCTGGTCCGGCGTGCCGATGCCGCGCGCCGCGCCCGCCTCGGGCAGCATTGGCCGCGCCTTTTCATAGGCCGCCCAGATATCGGTGCGGCCGGGCGTATGCTCGCCGAAGATATAATGATGCGCCAGCGCGTAGCCGAAGAATTTGAACCCGTCCTCGCCGCGGCGCTTCGCCTCCTCGGCGTCGGGATGCACCGAGAAGCCCGTCACCATCGCGATATTGGCGTTGACCACATGGCCGATCGGCACGCATTCGGTCTTGATGATCGCGTAGTAATCATCGACCCATTGCTTGGCCTCGGCGGGATCGACGAAGGCGAAGGTCAGCGCGCCGATGCCAAGCCGCGCCGCCAGCCGGATGGTCTCGCGGTTGGAACAGGCGACCCAGACCGGCGGGTGCGGCTTTTGCAGCGGCTTCGGCACCACGTTGCGGCACGGCATCGAAAAATATTTGCCCTCGAAGCCCGGATACGGCGCCATCACCATCATGTTGAGGCACTGTTCCAGCGATTCTTGCCAAGCCGCGCGCTTGTCGGCGACCCCGACCCCATAGCCGCCCAGCTCCATGATCGAAGCGGATTCGCCGGTGCCGAATTCGACGCGCCCGTCCGACACCAAATCGAGCGCGGCGATGCGCTCGGCGACCCGCGCCGGATGATTATAGCCCGGCGGCATCAGCACGATGCCGTGGCCGAGCCGGATGCGATTGGTGCGCTGCGAGCAGGCGGCGAGAAACACTTCCGGCGCCGAGGAATGGGAATATTCCTCGAGAAAATGATGCTCGACCTCCCACGCGTAATCGATGCCGATACGGTCGGCGAGCTCGACCTGCTCCAGCGCCTCCTTGTAAATCCGATGCTCGCTATCGGCCTGCCACGGGCGGGGAAGCTGGTGCTCGTAGAAGATGCCGAACTTCATCGCGGCTGCTCCTGCGGCGCCGGGCCGGGCTTGCGATAGGCGGCGAGGAAGCGATCGACGCGCTTCTCCAGAGGCGGGCGCATATGCGGATGGGTGAAGATATAAAGCTCGTCATTCGTCACCGCGTTCAGCACCAGCGCCGCCACGTCCGCCGGCTTCATGCCGTTCTTCACGAGATCGGCGATCTGCGCCGCGACCGGGGTGTCGATGCGCGGCGGCGCGTCGCCCAGTTCCTTCGGCCAGTTGCGGCGGCTGTCGGTGATCTGGGTCGCGACCCAGCCAGGGCACAGGACGCTGACGCCGATGCCCTGCGGCTCCAGCTCGACCTTCAGCGCCTCGCTGAGGCCGACCACGGCGTATTTGGTCGCGGTGTAGGGGCCGAAGCCAGTGCCGGGCAGGAAGCCGGCCATCGACGCGGTGTTGACGAAATGCCCGCCCTCGCCGTGGCTTTTGAGGAGGGGGGTGAACGCCTTCACCCCGTGAACCACACCCATCAAATTGATGTCGATGACCCAGCGCCAGTCGGTGAGATTGACATTGTCGGCGCCCGAGGTGCCGCCGACCCCGGCATTGTTGCAGACGACATGCACCTTGCCGAACGCCGCGACGGTGGCCTGCGCCGCGCGCTCGACGGCGGAATAATCGCGCACGTCGCACGGCACGCCGCGAACCTCGCTCGGGCCGCCAGCGAACCCGGCGACCGCCGCCTCCAGCGGTTTCGCCTCGATGTCGGCCAGCATGACCCGCATGCCGGCGGCGGCGAAGGCATGCCCCATGGCGAGGCCGATGCCGCTGGCCCCGCCGGTGACGAACGCGGTTTTTCCGGCTAGATCGCGCATGGTATAGCTTCCTCCCGCTGATTGCTTTGCCGTCATCTTATGAGGGAAACCCGCCATGAGCCAGATCGTCGAAACCAAGCCCGACCAGGTCGGCCTGTCGAGCGAGCGGCTCGCGCGCATCCGCCCCTGGATGGAGAAGCTGGTGGCGGACAACAAGCTGCCGGGGGTGCAGGTGGTGGTCGCGCGGCGCGGCAAGGCGGCCTATGCGGAGTGCGTCGGCTATCGCGACGTCGCGGCCAAGACGCCGGTCACCGAGGACACGCTCTATCGCATCTATTCGATGACCAAGGCGATCACCTCGACGGCGATCATGATGCTGTATGAGGAGGGGCGGTTTCAACTCGATGACCCGATCTCGCGCTATCTGCCGATGTTCAAGCAGCAGCGCGTCTATGCCGGCGGCACGCCCGAGAATTACGACACGGTGCCGGCCGCGAGCGAGATCACCTTCAAACAATTGCTGACCCATACATCGGGCCTCAGCTATGGCTTTCTCGGCTCGCCGATCAGCGCGATCTATCAGGCCAACAAGCTCGATTTCCAAACGGAGGAAGCGAGCCTGTGGCAGATGATGGAGCGGCTGGCCAAGCTGCCGCTGCTGGCGCAGCCGGGCACGGAATGGAATTACAGCGTCTCGACCGATGTGCTGGGCGCGCTGGTCGAGACCATCTCCGGCATCGGCTTCGACCAATTCCTCAAGACCCGCATCTTCGAGAAGCTGGGCATGACCGATACCGGCTTCACCGTGCGCGAGGATCAGCGCGCGCGCTTCGCCGCCAATTACCAGAAGGCCGAAGGCGGCGGCATGACCCTGATCGAGGGGCCGGGCAACAGCCGCTATTACAATCCGAAGCCGCTCTGCTCGGGCGGCGGCGGTCTCGTCTCGACGGCGGGCGACTATCTGCGCTTCTGCAAGATGCTCGCGCGCAAGGGCGAGCTCGACGGCGTGCGCCTCCTCGGCCGCAAGACGGTCGAGTATATGCGGATGAACCATCTCCAAACCGGCGGCGATCTCGCGTCGATGGGCATGCCGCGCTTCAGCGAATCCACCATGGCCGGCATCGGCTTCGGCCTGGGCTTCGCGGTAGTGGTCGATCCCGCGCGGGTGGAGCTGGTCTGCTCCGCCGGCGAACATTATTGGGGCGGCGCCGCCAGCACCGCCTTTTGGATCGACCCGCAAGAGGATCTGATCGCGATCCTAATGACGCAGCTCATGCCCTCCTCGTCCTATCCGATCCGGCGCGAGCTGCGCACGCTGGTCAATCAGGCGATCATCGACTGATACCGGGTGAAGCGCCGCTGTAGCCGCTCGAACGCGAGGTCGGTTACGATCGCCATCAGCGCCACCGCGACGCCGCCCTGAATGACATAGGCGAGCTTATCGACTACGAGGCCATCGATGATCGGCGCGCCCAGCGTGTCGGCGCCGACCGTGGAGCCTAGCGCCGCGGTGCCGATATTGATGATCACCGAGGTGCGGATGCCGGCGAGCATCACCGGCAGCGCCAGCGGCAATTCGACCTGGCGCAGGATTTGCCCCGGCGACAGGCCCATGCCGCGCGCCGCCTCGCGCGCCGCGGGCGATACTGCCTCGATGCCGGCGATGGTGTTGGCCAGAATCGGCAAAATTCCATAGAGCGCCAGCGCGATGAAAGTCGGCCAGAAACCATAGCCGATCGCCGGCACCGCGATCGCCAGCAGCGCCACCGGCGGAAAGGTCTGGCCGATGGTGGCGACGGCGCCGAGATTGGCGCGGAAATCGCGCCCGGCCTCGCGCGTCACGAACACGCCGCCACCGACGCCCAGCGCCGTCGCGGCGACGCTCGCCACCAGAACCACCAGCGCATGCCACAGAAACAGATCGATCAGCGAATCGCCCTGATAGACCGGCGGATCGGTATCGGGAAACGCCCACGCATAGGCCGAGCCGAGATAAGGCGTCGCGATCAGCCAGAAGGCGAGGAGAATGGCGAGCCAGACCAATGGCGCCCGGATTAACGAGCGCATGAAATTTCCGATCGTGCGTCCTTCGACTGCTTGCCCGGCCGTCGGCCGGCCTGCGCGCTCAGGATGAGGAAAGAACCATCATCCTCATCCCGAGCACGGAGCCTGGCGAAGCCAGGCGAGTAGTCGAGGGGCGCACGATGATTCATTCGGCGTTCCGTCGCGCGATTTTGAGCGCGAGCCGGCGCAGTTCCGGGTCACCGACGAATTCGCGGACAAAATCCGAGGCCGGATTCGCCAATAGTTCCTCTGGCGTGCCGACCTGCACGAGGCGGCCGGCGTCGAGAATGGCGATGCGATCGGCGAGCCGCAGGGCCTCGTCGATATCGTGGGTGACGAAGAGAATGGTCTTGCCCAGCCGCCGATGAATCGCCGCGAGCTCGGTTTGGAGTGCCGTGCGCGTGATCGGGTCGAGCGCGCCGAACGGCTCGTCCATCAAGAGAATCGCCGGATCGGCCGCGAGGGCGCGCGCCACGCCGACGCGCTGCTGCTGGCCGCCTGAAAGC
Source organism: Allostellaceae bacterium (assembly GCA_036510675.1). Lineage (GTDB taxonomy): Bacteria > Pseudomonadota > Alphaproteobacteria > ATCC43930 > CGMCC-115725 > JAATGI01. The sequence continues at coordinate 9,196 of DATCDN010000042.1, read as the reverse complement.
TGATGCGGATATTTCTCCGCCGCCGCCGGATCGAGCCGCAACAGCGTCAGCAGTTCGGCGACACGGTGGCGCCGACGATCCTCGGGCCAGCCCAGGAGACGCGGCACGGTCGCGATATTGTCGGCGACAGTCCAATGCGGAAAAAGCCCGATCGACTGAATCACATAGCCGATGGAGCGGCGCAGCGCCTCGACATTGGCAGCCACGATGTCCGCGCCGTCGATGCGGATGACGCCGTCGCTGATCGGCACTAGCCGGTTGATGGTCTTGAGCGTCGTTGACTTGCCGGACCCCGACGGCCCGACCAGCGCGCAAAACTCGCCATCGGCCACCGTCAGCGAAACCCGATCGACGATGCGTCGCCCGCCGATGACGCAAGAGACGCCGTCGAGCGCGATCATCGACGGCTCCGTTGCTCGACCGTGGCGACCGCGAGCTGCAAAACGAAATCCGCGGCAAGCGCCAGCAGCGTCACGGGAATGGCGCCCAGCAGCACCAGGTCGATGGCATTTTGGCCGATGCCTTGAAAGATGAAGCTGCCCAGCCCGCCGCCGCCGATCAGCGCCGCGATCACCGCGAGGCCGATGGTCTGCACCAGCACGATGCGCAGGCCGGCGAGAAACACCGGCAGCCCGAGCGGCAATTGCGCGTGCCAGAGAATTTGGCGCGGGCTGAAGCCCATGCCGCGTGCCGCCTCGATGATGGCGGGATCGGCGGCCTCGATGCCGGCGGCGCTGTTGCGCACGATCGGCAGCAGCGCATAAAGCACCAGCGCCACCAGCGCCGGGGCCATGCCAATGCCGTGAATGCCGAGCGCACCCACCGCCGGCACCGCCACCGCCAGCGCCGAGAGCGGCCCGATCAGGAGACCGAACAAGGCGACCGAGGGAATGGTTTGCAGCACGTTGAGGGTGCCGAACAACACGGGCCGCACGCGCGGCCGCCGCGTCGCCCAAAGGCCGAGCGGCACGCCGATCAGCAGCGCCGGAACGATCGCCCCCACCACCAATTCGCCATGCCGCGCCAATTCCGCCAGGAAGGCGCCGCGCCGGATCGCCAACTCGCGGGTCAGCGACAATTGATCGAACGTGCCGTTCATCGCCATCGCGACGAGGTAGACCAGGAACGCACCGGCGAGGAGGAGCCGCATGCGCGGCGGCAGGTTCATGCGTTGCGCCGCATCGACGATCGCGAATGCCGCGCACAGCACCATCAGCCAGAAGCCCCAGCCCAGCGACACGCGCGCGGCGAGCGCCGCGCCGCCCATGAAGAAGGTTGCCCCCTTCCCCGCGCCATAGAGCAGCAGCAGGAACAGCACGGTCGCCAGCACCAGCATCGCGCGATGGAGATTGGGCGTCGCGCCGATCCGTGACACCGCGATCAGCAACCCGGCGAACGCCACGATGAGGAACAGGATCGGCCGGTCGAGTGCCTGCCAGATCGCGATCGGCGTGCCGGACACCAGCCGGTTGGGTGCCTGGTTGAGAAACGGTCCGACGACACCGCCGAGCGCGAACACCGCGATCAGGACCGGGATCACGCGATTGCGGCGCGCATTCATTTCGCCAGTAATCCTTCGCTGCGCAGATACTCGGCGGCGACGGCGCGCGCATCCAACCCCTCGACCGAAATCTTGGCATTGAGGCTCTGAAGCCGCTGCAGCGTCAGGCCCGCGAAGGCGGGATCGAGGATGGTGGCGAGTTCGGGATGCGCCTTCATCACCGCGCCGCGCACCACCGGCGCCGGGCGATAGACGATCTGCGCGCCCTTATCGTCCTTCAGCGCCACCAGCCCCAGCACTGTCAGCGCGCCGTCGGTGCCATAGGCCATCGCGGCGTTGACGCCGGAAATATGCTCGGCCGCGGCGCGGATGGTGGCGGCGGTGTTGCCGCCCGCCAGCGTCAGCAATTGCCGGCGCGTCAGCGCGAAGCCATAGGTCTTCTCGAACGATGGCAGGCCGCCGGGGCTGTTGACGAACTCCGCCGAGGCGGCGAGGCGCACCGTGCCGCCGCCATCGACATAGCGCGCGAACGCCGGCAGAGTCGTGAGCTTCATGTCGCCCCGCACCGCGATCGCCCAGGTATTGTTGGCGGGTGCGGGCGTGAGCCAGACCAGATCGTTCTTCGCGCGGTCGAGCGCCTTCACCCGCTGATACCCCGCGACCGGATCGCGCCACGCCGGATCGCCTTCCTGGTGAAAGAAGAAGGCGCCATTGCCGGTATATTCGGGATAGAGGTCGATCTCGCCCGCGATCAGCGCGCGCCGCACGATTTCGGTGGGGCCGAGTTGCAGCTTGCCGGTCGCGGCGATGCCATGGTGCCGCAACAGCACGAGAATCATGTTGCCGAGCAGCGCGCCCTCGGTGTCGATCTTGGAGCCGACGACCAGTGCCTGCGCGGGCGCGGCCCAGACCAACAGGAGAGCGAGGAGGAGGCGTTTGAGCATCGCGCGCATCATGCCCGAGGCCGATGCCGGCACCAAGCGATCAGCGATTGCGCCGCGCCGCGAATGATGGATTGATGCCCGCCGCCACGAAATGGAGGAGGCATGCATGGAGGTCCGCCCGGTTCGCCGCATCGTCACGGGCCATGACAAGGAGGGGCGCGCGACGGTGATTTCCGACGCGTCCAGCCCGCATGTCCGCACCTCGGCCCAGCGCGGCGGCGTCGCCTATACCAATCTGTGGCAGACGGATCGCATGCCGGTGCCGATCCATGGCCCGGCCGATCCGGTGTCGCTGGCCATGAACCTTGAGCCGCCGCCCAATGGCAGCAATTTGCGGATCGTCGAATTCGAGCCCGAAGGCCCGCATCTCGCCAAGGTCGATGCCGCCGGCGCGCGCGCCGCCTTCGCGGCCATGGGCGGCGCCGGCCATGCCCTGACGCAAGGGGAAAACGCCAAGCACCCGTGGATGCATCGCACCAAGTCGGTCGATTACGGCATCGTGTTGTCGGGCGAGATTTATCTCGTGCTCGACGATCAGGAAGTGCTGATGCGCCCCGGCGATGTTTGCATCCAGCGCGGCACCAATCACGCCTGGAGCAATCGCTCCGAGATCAATTGCGTGATGGCATTCATCCTGATCGACGGCGACCCGAGCCAGGCGTGACCCAGCGCCGTCACGAGATCGACCTGCTGGCGGCGGGGGTGATGCTGCTGCTATGCTTGGTATGGGGCCTCAACCAGGTCGCGGCCAAGGTGGCGAACGAAGGCATCTCGCCGATCTTCCAGGCGGGGCTGCGCTCGGCCGGGGCCGGCGTGCTGTTGTGGGGCTGGTCGGCGGCGCGCGGCGTGAAATTGTTCGAGCGCGACGGGTCGTTCTGGCCCGGCCTGCTAGCCGGCCTGCTCTTCGCGGCGGAGTTCGCCTTCATCTTCGTCGGGCTCAACCACACCACCGCGTCGCGCGCCGTCGTGTTCGTCTATTTCGCGCCGTTCGTGGTGGCAATCGGGATTCACCTGCTGGTGCCGTCGGAGCGGCTGGGCCTGCGCCAGATCGTCGGCCTCATCTGCGCCTTCGGCGGCATCGTGCTGGCGTTCGGCGACGGGTTCACCCATGGCGCGGGCCACACCCTGTTGGGCGACGGCATGTCGCTGATCGGCGGGGTGCTGTGGGGCGCCACCACCGTCACCATCCGTGTCTGGATGCCGAGCATCAGCGCCAACAAGGTGCTGTTCTATCAGCTCGTCGTCTCCGCCATCCTGCTGATGCTGATGTCGCTGGCGGTCGGCGAGCCGCGCTTCACCCACCCCAGCCCGCTGGTCTGGGCGTCGCTGACGTGGCAGATCGTGATCGTCGCGTTCGCGACCTATCTGGGCTGGTTCTGGCTGATCACGCGCTATCCGGCGGCGAAGCTGTCGGCCTTTTCGTTCCTGGCGCCGCTGTTCGGGCTGGTGTTCGGCGCGGTGCTGCTGGGCGAGCCGGTGACGCCGCTGCTGATCGCCGCGATGGCGCTGGTGGCGTTCGGCATCTGGCTGGTCAGCCGGCGCGGCGGCGGCGGGGCGGCGGGCGCGCTCTCCGCCGAGGAAAGCGCCACCGCCGGCGATCCGCGCCTGCGCGAGGGCTGATCGCCGCCAGCGCATTTTTCTGTGTACCGGGCCGGGTCGAAGCCGGTATCCATGGACACTGGCTTTTTTCGCCGGAGCGTGGGAGGACGTGATGAGATTTCTTGTGGCGATGGCACTGTCCGTGCTGGCTCTGGCGGCGCCTGCCTTTGCCGCCGACAAGCCGCTGGTCATCGTGATGAATCACGAGCCCGAGACGCTCGACGCGACCAAGGCGATCAATGGCGTGCTGACCATGCCGTCGATGATCAACATCGAGGAAGATCTGATCGGCGTCGATGCCGCGGGCAATCCGGCGCCGGGCCTCGCCACCTGGAAGATCGCGCCCGACGGCATGAGCATCGATGTGACGGTGCGCCCAGGCGTCAAGTTTCAATCGGGCGATCCCTTCACCGCCCGCGACATCGTCTTCAGCCATGAGCGCATGGCATCCAACCCGATCTATAAGAGCGCGACGCGCGGTCTCGATCATGTCGCGCTGGTCGATGACCAGACCGCGCGGTTTTATTTCAAGCATCCCGACGTAACGTTCCTGGTTCGGCGGGCGCTCATTATCGTATCAAAGGCGTATCACGACCGTGTCGGCGAGGCGGAATTCGTCAAGCATCCGGTCGGCACCGGCCCCTATAAGCTGGTCAAATACCAGCCGGCGCAGGCAATGGAGCTCGAGGCGTTCGACGGCTATTGGGGCGGCGCGCCCAGCGTCAAGCATGTCCGCCTGGAATTCGTCAACGAGGGCACCACGCGCGTCGCCAAGCTGCGCTCGGGCGAAGCGGATATCATCCTCAATACGCCTTACACCGATGTCGAGCAGCTAAAGGGCGAGGGCTTCAAGATGGCGATGCTCGATGTCACGCCGACCACCTCGGTCGGCTTCATCAAGGAAAATCCGCATGTGCCGTGGCACGATATTCGCGTGCGCGAGGGGGTGGCGCACGCCATCGACGCCGACGCCATCGTGAAGGGCCTGTTTCGCGGCATTCCGAAGCACTATGCCGGCTTCGCGCCGGGCCAGATCGGCTACGATCCGAGCCTGAAGAATTACACCTACGACCCGGCGCTGGCGAAGAAGCTGCTGGCCGAGGCCGGATTCGCCGGCGGCTTCAAGATGCCGCTGACCTATTGGATCGGCGAGGATTACGGCATGCGCGAAACCGCCGAGGCGGTGGCGCTCTATCTCAAGGCGGTCGGCATCGAGTGCGCCGTTCAGGGCATGGAGGTGCCGAAGATGGTGCAGATCATGCGCAAGAACGCGAAGCATCCCGAGCTGGCCGATACCGCCGGCATCGGGCCGACGCCCTATGCCAATTATTATGAGCCGATCGTCGCGCTGAATTTCGTGTTCGCGTCGTCGTCGCCGTTCTCGACCTATCGCAACCCCGCCTTCGACAAGCTGGTCGGCGAGGCGATCGAGACGTTCGACGTGCCGAAGCGCGCCGCGCTGGTGCGCCAAGCCGGGCGTATCCTCCACGACGATTATGTGATGATCCCGATCTGGAACGGCGTCGCGGTCTACGCCATGAAAAAGAACATCGACTTCCGCCCGACACCGCATCAATTGATGCGCATGGAGGTCAAGGACGTGACGGTGCATTGATGACCGCGACCTTCGACTTCATCATCGTCGGCGGTGGCACGGCGGGCTGCGTCCTGGCGGCGCGGCTCAGCGCCGATCCGGCGCATCGGGTGCTGCTGCTGGAGGCAGGGCGGCCCAACCGCAATCAGTTGCTGCGCATTCCGATGACGGCGCGCAATTTCTGGACCAACGAAAAATATCTGTGGAATTACCAGAGCGAGCCGGAGCCGAGCGTCAATGGCCGGCGCATTCCGGTGCCGCGCGGCAAGATTCTCGGCGGCTCGGGCGCGATCAACGGCATGCTCTATGCGCGCGGCCATCCGCGCGACTACGATCAGTGGCGGCAGATGGGTCTCGATGGCTGGAGCTTCGAGGATGTGCTGCCCCATTTCAAACGGGTCGAGCATGATTCGCGCGGGGCGACGCCCTATCACGGCGATGCCGGGCCGCTCGCCATCTCGCGCACACCCGAGGCCAACCGCCTCACGCCCCTCTTCATCGCGGCCGCGCGGGAAGCCGGCATTCCCTTCAACGACGATCAGAACGGCGCCACCTCCGAGGGGATGGGCGTCCCCGATCTGACCATCGATCGGGGCGAGCGCGCCAGCACCTATTCGGCGTTCCTGCGCCCGGCGATGGGGCGCCCCAACCTTACCGTCGAGACCCACGCCCAGGCGACGCGCCTCGTCATCGAGCGTGGCCGCGCCACCGGGATTGAATATCTGCGCGACGGCAAGCTGCAAAAGGCGCATGCGGCGCGTGAGATCGTCTTGTCGGGTGGCGCCTATAATTCCCCGCAATTGCTGATGCTGTCCGGCATCGGCCCGGCGGACGAATTGCGCGCGGTTGGCATTACCCCGATCCACGATCTGCCCGGGGTCGGGCGCAATCTTCAGGACCATGCCGGGGTCAGCGTCATCAACCTCGCGACCCAGCCGGTCAGCCTCGTGAAGAATCTGCGCTGGGACCGGCTGATCCTCAACGTGATGCAATGGGGCGTCACGCGCAGCGGCCCGGTATCGCGCATGCCGGTGGTGACCAATGGCTGGTATCGCTCGCGCCCGGAATTGGAGCGGCCCGACATCCAAACCCTGATCGGCGCCAATTCGCCGCTGGCCGGCCCGTGGTTCCCCGGCATCAAGCAGCCGGCGCCGCATATGTTCGCCTCGCGCTCCGGCCTTCAGCATCCGGAGAGCCGCGGCTGGATGACCCTCGCCTCGGCCGATCCGCTGGCGGCGCCGCGCATCTTCTTCAATCTCTTCAGCGCGCCGGGCGATATCGCGGTGCTGCGCCACGCCATCCACAAAGTGCGCGAGATTTTCGCGGCGTCGCCGGTGGCGCATCTGATGGGGCGCGAGATCATGCCAGGCCCCGAACTGCAAACCGACGCGCAGCTCGACCAATTCATCCGCACCACCACCACCACCGCCTATCATCCGGTCGGCACCTGCGCGATGGGGATCGACGAGCATGCCGTCGTCGATGCCCAATTGCGGGTGCGCGGCATCGCGGGGCTGCGGGTCGCCGATGCCTCGATCATGCCGACGATCACCGGCGGCAACACCAACGCGCCGACGGTGATGATCGGCGACAAGGCGGCGGCGATGATCCTGGGCCAAGAACTACCGCGCGCGGAACTCCCCTCCTCCCGGCTTGCGGCGGAATGAGCTGAGCGGTTAAGATGCGATAAGTCCTATCGATATCATCTTTCACTCGGGAGAGACGCCGTGGCAACCAAAGTCAGAATCGCCCCCAAGGGCATGGGCCTCAATGATTTCGTCGCCGCCGAGGAAGGCTTCTTCGCCGCCGAGGGGCTCGATGTCGAGTTCGACTGGAAGACCTTTCGCGGCACGCAGGCGAGCTGGAAGCATCTCGATTATTTTCAGCGCCCGCAGGATCAGCCGTTCGCCGACAAGCAGGACGATCTGATCCAGGGCGCCTGCGCCTGGGGCAGTGTCTGCAACGCCGCCTCCGGCATGGGCCGCTTCGTCCATGATTGCTATGGCATCTCGCCGTGGGCGATCTTCGTGCGGGCCGATTCCAAAATCCGCACGCCCGAGGATTTGGCCGACATTCCGGTCGCGGTCGGTATGCGCGCCGGCAGCCATTTCAACGTGCCCTATCGGCTCGAGGCGCATCTGCCGCTGGACAAGATCAAGACCGTGAATATCGGCGGCTTCGGCGCGCGCCTCACCGCGCTGCTCAACGGCGAGGTCGAGGCGGCAAGCCTGCTGCCGCCGCAAATCGCGATGGCGGAACAGCTGGGCCTGCGCGCGGTCATCGCCAATACGTTCCACACCATCTGGTGGGTGCCGGACGCGATGTCGCCGCAGACGGTTCAAGCCTATCTGCGGGCGATGGACCGGGCGGACAAGGCGCTCGACGCCGACCTGCCGAAATACCTGCCGCTGTGGGCGAAGGCGGTTCCGGCCGAGTTCGCCGACCGGAAATGGGATTTTTCCAAGTTCGGGCGCGGCGAGCGATTCGTGCTGAAGCCGATTCCCCGCGCCGAGTTCGACGAGATTTTCGCCCAGGTCGAACGCTGGGGCCTCGACGAATACGCCAAGGAGCGCAGCTTCGAGAAATTGATCTACACCAACGCATAGTTTGTGGATCGGGGCGGGACATTCACCCCGCCCCGTTGTTATCATGGCATGAAATTCCGGGTGAAGGAGTCTGCCATGGTTAGCAAATATCTGGTCGCGGGCGCGCTGGCGCTGGGATTGTCGGGCGTCGGCGCCATTGTGGCGCCGACGCTGGCGATCCATCCGGCCTACGCCGCCTGCGATCCCGGCACGCCGATCGACGGCACCACCGCCGAAGGCACCAAGCGCCTGATGATGCGATCGGGCTACAGCGATGTTCAGATCGATCAAAAGGGCTGCGACAATGTCTGGCACGTCGTCGCCAGCAAGGACGGCCAGCGCGGCCGCTTCGCGGTCGAGCCGGGCGGCAAGATTTATCCCGAAGGCAATTAGCGGCAACGGGCGACCGGTATCGCGACGGCAATATCGCCACCACTTGGTTCATCGGGTAGAATTGTCCCCGACACTATCGGGAGGGGACCATGCCGCAACTCACCATCGGCGATATTGCCGTGTCGCGCATCGAGGAAAATTCGGGGCCGGTGTTCGGGCCGCAAAGCCTGATCCCGGACTGGAACGATGCCGATGTCGCGCCGCACATGAATTGGATGGTGCCGATCCACTTCGACCCCCCGAGCGGCAATATGTGCGGCAGCTTCCATAGCTGGCTGTTGAAGACGAACCATCACACCATCCTGGTCGATACCTGCGTCGGCAACGACAAGGACCGGCCAGCCTTCCCCAATTCGCACCGCGCGCAAAAGCCGTGGCTCGACAATCTGCGCGCCGCCGGATTTCATCCCGACGACATCGACATCGTGATGTGCACCCATCTCCATGTCGATCATATCGGCTGGAACACGCGGCTCGAGAATGGCCGCTGGATTCCGACCTTTCCCAAGGCGAAATATCTGTTCTCGCGCACCGACCGCGACTATTGGGACCCGAAGACCGGCGGCCATACCGCGATGGC
>DATCDN010000041.1:0-18886 GCA_036510675.1 Allostellaceae bacterium | reverse complement strand
TGTCCTTCGCCATGAAGATATTGGCGATGGCGAGTTCGGCGATACCTCCGGCCTGGTCGCGCAGCAGGCAATTGTCGAAACCGCGCGTATGCGCCTCGACCATCGCGCGCGCATTGTTGGGATAGAGACAGCCGGCCTTCGCCTCAAGCGGCGCCGAATCAGCGGTCGGGCGGCGATAGGGCGACAGCGTGATGGCGATGCCGCTATTCGGTTTCGCCATGGCCGCCTCATAGACGGTGAGGCACCAACGCGTCGAGTCGGCGCCGGGAATGATCGACGAAAATCCCGCCGCCTCCGCCCAATAGAACGGGCGCAGATAGAGCTCCGCATCCTTGCCGAAACGCCCGACGCCGTCGCGCGCGAGGCCGATCCATTCCTCGACCGAGATCAGCGGCGCCAGCATCATTGCCGCCGCCGAACGATTGACCCGCGCGCAATGCAATTCGAGGTCGGGCATCACGCCCTCGAAGGCACGCGCGCCGTCGAACACCGACGTTCCCGCCCACGCGGCATGGCTGCGCGCGCCCATGATCGGCACATTGCCCTCATGCCAATCACCCGCGAAAAAAGTCCAGGTCCGGGACCAAGGTTTGACCGCCATCATCGCTCCACTTCGATCTCTAAATTTCCCTCTCCGCCCATTGGGAGGAGAGGGAGGGGCCCATCGCGAAGCGATGGGAGGGTGAGGTGGGCAGGCTCCGAGCATCCCCCCACCTCATCCCGACCTTCTCCTCCCCCAGGGGAGGAGAAGGAGGAAAATGAAATGACGATGCATCGTCACAGCACCACTTCGATCAGCTTCGGCCCCGGCTCGGCCAGTTCGGCGCGCAGGGCCGCCGCGAGCTGGTCGAGATTGGTGACGCGGGTGCCGGCGACGCCCATGCCCTTCGCCAGCGAAACCCAATCGAGATCGGGGCGCCCGATCTCCAGCATGTCGAGCGCGCGCGGCCCCATATTGCCGGCGCCGACATTGGCGTATTCGCCCTTCAAGATCGCATAAGCGCGATTGGCGAAAATCAGGGTGGTGATGTTGAGTTTTTCGCGCGCCATGGTCCACAGCGCCTGCACCGTGTACATGCCGCTGCCATCGGCCTCGAGACACAGCACCGGCCGGTCGGGACACGCGATTGCCGCCCCCACCGCGAGCGGCATGCCGATGCCGATCGAGCCGCCGGTATTGGTCAGCCAATCATGCGGCGGCGCCCCCCGGCTCGCCGCCATCAGGCCGCGGCCCGAGGTGATCGATTCATCGGCGACGATGACATTCTCTGGCAGCAGCGCGCCGATGGTGGCGGCGAGACCCGGCAGCGTGATCGGGCCGCTCGGCACCGCCGGCCGCTCCGCCCGCTCCCGGTGGGGTTCGGTCTTGGCGGCGTCCAGCGCCGCGACCAGCCCCTCCAGCGCGCCGACCTCGTCCTCGGCGGGCAGCGCCAGCGGATAGATGTCGCAATCAGGGCGCGTCGGCACCGAGCTTTTGCCCGGATAGGCGAAGAAGGTCACCGGCGCGGCGGCGCCGATCAGGATCATCTGGCGGAATTCCTTCAGCCGCTCGATCGCCTGCTCGACGACATAGGGCACGCGGTCGACGAACGGCAGGCCGGCGCCGCGCGCGATCCGCGCGGTCGAATAGGGCGCGAACAGCGTGGCCCCGGTGGCGGTGGCGATGCGCCCGGCGGCGATCAGGCCGCGCCCGTAGAGACCCTTGCCGCTCAGCATGATGGCGGTCGGCACGCCGGCGCGCAGCATCCGGGCGGCGTGCTCGATGGTCGCGGCGGCGGGCGGCGGCGACGCCGTCACCGGCAGTGGCGCGGCGACGGCGCCGCCCTCGCTCCACGCCGTGTCGGCCGGCAGGATCAGCGTCGCGATGCCCGAGGCGCGGCGCGCGGCGGCCACCGCCTCGGCGCCGTCCCGCGCGACATCGCGCGCATTGGCCGAAGTGCGCAGCCATGCCGAATATTGTCCGGCCAGCATTTCGATATTGGAATTGAGCGGCGCGTCATAGCGCTTGTGATAGGTCGCATGCTCGCCGACGATATTGACGATCGGCACCCGCGCCCGCTCGGCATTGTGCAGGTTGGCGATCGCGTTGCCGAAGCCGGGGCCGAGATGAAACAGGGTGCAGGCCGGCTTCTCCGCCATGCGCGCATAGCCGTCGGCGGCACCCGAGACGACACCCTCGAACAGCGCCAGCACGCAGCGCATCTCGGCGACCCGGTCGAGCGCCGCGACGAAATGCATTTCCGAGGTGCCGGGGTTGGCGAAACAAATCTCGACACCGCTGGCGACCAGGGTGCGGACCAGGCTTTCCGCTCCGTTCATTCTTCCTCCATCCGCCCACCGGTTACCCGGTGATTAAGGCGGCGATTTCTAAAGTTGTTCTTAATGTTTGCGTTCGATAGTTGCGCATGCCTCGCGATGACACCTCGCCGCGTATTGCGGCGCGCCCCATGAAGGACGAAACCCTCGCCATTCATGCCGGCTACGATATCGACCCGACGACCAAATCGGTCGCGGTGCCGATCTACCAAACCGTCGCCTACGCGTTCGACAGCGCCGAGCATGGCGCGGCGCTGTTCGATCTCGAAGTCGAGGGCAATATCTACACCCGGCTCAGCAATCCCACCAATGCCGTCTTGGAAAAGCGCGTCGCGGCCCTGGAGGGCGGCGTCGCCGCGCTGAGCGTCGCGTCCGGCGCGGCGGCCATCCATTTCGCCGTCTCGAACCTAACCGAGCTCGGCACCAATATCGTCTCGGTGCCGCAGCTTTATGGCGCCACCTATACGCTGTTCGCTCATCTCTATAAGCGCCAAGGCGTCGAGGTGCGGTTCGCCGCCAGCGACCGGCCCGCCGATGTCGCGGCGCTGATCGACGCCAACACCCGCGCCGTCTATTGCGAGAGCGTCGGCAACCCCGCCGGCAACATCGTCGATCTCGCCGCACTGGCCGCCGTCGCGCACGCCCAGGGCGTGCCGCTAATCGTGGACAACACGGTCGCGACGCCGATCCTGCTGAAGCCGATCGAGCACGGCGCCGATGTCGTGATCCACTCCGCCACCAAGTTCATGGGCGGCCATGGCACCACCATGGGCGGCATGATCGTCGATGGCGGCAATTTTCCGTGGGATGCCCATCCCGCGCGCTTCGCCATGCTGACGTCGCCGGAGCCCGCCTATCACGGCGTCACCTATACCAAGCAATACGGCCGCGCCGCCTATATTGCCCATTGCCGGACCGTTTGCCTGCGCAACGAGGGCGCGGTGCTGCCGCCGTTGAGCGCCTTTCTGCTGCTGCAGGGTATCGAGACGATGGCGCTGCGGGTCGAGCGCCATGTCGAGAATGCGCGCCGCGTCGCCGAATTCCTGCGCGACGATCCGCGCATTGCTTGGGTCAGCTATGCCGGCTTTCCCGACAACCCCTATCACGCGCTGGCCCAGCGCTATCTCGGCGGCCGCATTCCGTCGCTGCTGACGTTTGGCGTCGCCGGCGGCTACGAGGCCGGGCGCAAGGTCCTCAATGCATTTCAGCTATTCAAGCGCCTCGTCAACATGGGCGACGCCAAATCGCTGGCGACGCACCCCGCGTCGACCACCCATCGCCAGTTGACGCCCGTCGAATTGACGCGCGCCGGCGTCAAGCCGGAGATGATCCGGCTCAGCGTCGGGATCGAACATATCGACGATATCCTGGCCGATCTTTCCCAAGCATTGGACGCCGCCGCATGCCGGTCATAATCGAACGCCGCTTCGCGCCGCGCGGCCTGGACCGCGCCTGGTCGCCCAACCGCGTCCATATCGGGCTGGTGAACAACATGCCCGATACCGCGCTCGAAGCGACCGAGCGCCAGTACATCGCCCTGTTGGAGGCGGCGGCCAGCGACGTGCTGGTCCATCTCCATCTCTATTCGCTGCCCGAGATTCAGCGCAGCGATCGCGCGGCGCAGCATTGCAAGGGGCTTTATCGCGGCATCGACGCGATGTGGCCTGCACCGCTCGACGCGCTGATCGTCACCGGCGCCGAGCCGCTAGCTGGCGATCTGCGCGAGGAGCCATATTGGCGCAGTCTCACCGCGATCGTCGATTGGGCCCAGGATAATACCGTCTCGACCATCTTCTCATGCCTTGCCGCGCATGCCGCGGTACTGCATCTCGACGGGATCGCGCGCCGCCCGCTGGCGAAAAAAATATTCGGCGTGTTCGAGGAAGAGATCGCGGCGGAACACCCCCTCACCACCGGCCTCTCCGATCTCTCCGCGCCGCATTCGCGCTGGAACGAGTTGCGCGAGCCGGACCTGACGGCCAAGGGCTATTCAGTGCTGACGCGCTCCGACGAGGCCGGGGTCGGCCTCTTCGTCAAGAAGCGCGAGAGCCTGCTGATCTTCGTCCAGGGCCATCCGGAATACGAGGCGGAGACCCTGTTGCGCGAATATCGCCGCGACATCGGGCGCTATCTGCGCCAGGAGCGCCGAACCTATCCCGAGCGGCCGCGCCATTATTTCGACGCGCGGGCGCGCGAGCGCGTCATCGCCTATCGCAAGCGCGCGTCATTGCGGCGCGAGCGCGATCTTCTCGCCGAATTTCCGATCTTCGAGCTGCGCCGCGCCGTGCGCCATTCCTGGCGCCCCGGCGCGGTCGCGTTCTATCGCAACTGGCTGCACTTCATCGACAGCGGCAAGCCGCTGCGCCTCGCCGCGCGCATCCTGAAGCGGTCCGGCGTGGCGATGCGCTAGCGCTAGCCTCGCCCTATTTCGGCGGGGCCATGCCCGACGGCACGCCGAGATAGTTGACCATCGGAATGGTCTCGAACTCGACATTCACCAGCTTGCCGCCCTTTTTCTCGATCCGGCGCATATAGACGTTCTGGACGATTTGCCGTGTCGCCGGGTCGATCATCACCGGGCCCTTCGGGCTGTGCGCGGTCTTCCAGTTGCTGAGGAAGGCCATCGCCTGCTCGCCGGTGAATTTGCCCTTGGTGGCCTTCACCAGATCGAAGATCGCACTCATCCCGTCCCAGGCGTCGGCGGTCTCGAAATCGGGCCGCTTGCCGTCGGTATAGATTTTCGAATAGGTGGCGACGAATGCCTGGTTCGCCGGCCGCGTCGAGAATGAGGAATAGACGCCCGACGTCACCAGCCCATCGATGGCCTCGCCCATATTTTGTATTTCCTCGTCGGGAACCAGATCTTCCGTCGAGATCAGATGGATCTTGGCGGCTTGCAGCCCGATATCGGTCGCGGCCTTCATGATCTGGGTCGCGGTCGGCCCGGCGGGAACGAAGATATAAACCACGTCCGGATGCGTGTCCTTGATGCGCAGCAGGAACGGTGCGAAATCCGCCACGTTCGGCGGCGGCGGAAACGTCACCTGGCCCAGTATCTTGCCGCCCGCCTCGGTGAAGCCCTTGATGAAGGCATCGCGGCCTTCCTGGCCGGGCGCGTAATCGCTGACCGCGGTATAGGCGGTCTTATAGCCATGCTTGGCCGCCCATTTGGCCAGCGGATACGCCTGCTGGGTCAGGGTGAACGAGGTGCGAATGGCATAGGGCGATTTGGTCACCGGAATCGCCGCCGCGTTAGTATCAACGAACGGCACCTTGGCCTGACTGGCAACCGGCCCCACCGCCATGGCATTCGGCGACCAGACCGTACCGATCAGCAATTGCACATGGTCGCGGACCACCAGTTCGGACGCGAGACGCTTGGCGATATCGGGGTGCGCGCCGGTATCGTCGCGCTCCACCAATTGGATGGTGACGCCGGGCGGCAAATCCTTCTGATGCGATTTATAATAGGCCTGGAGGCCGCGCTCCATCATCTCGCCTTGGGCGACAGTCGGGCCGGAGAAGGTATTGATGACGCCAACCTTGACGACGGTCTGCGCGGTGGCGGTCGGCCCGCTCGCGGCGGCCAGCAGGCCGACGGCGGCACAGGCCGAAAGGATCATGTACGGGCGATTCATGCGGCTATCCTCCCTGGAGCGCGCCCGGATTATTCCGGGTCAGCCACTCACTCTCTTGGTACGGCCGCGACTATAGGCGGCGGCGCGCCAGGGATGCAATCAGGCAGGCCGCGACAAGTTATACCGCGTTTAGGCGGGTCACTCGCCGCGGACGATCTTCTCCGTCGGCTGCTTCGGGTCCGCCGGCGCCTCGGCGACCGAAATCGCCGGCGGCTCGTCGGGCTGCACCGACACCAGGTTCCGGGTCGGAACCCTGAGGCCGAAGACGCTGAGGCTGCGATAGCCGGCGACGAAGACCTTGCCGTTCGCGACCACGGGCACGACGTTGGCGGTGCCGTCGCGATTGGGCCAGGTGCCGGCGGCCTGGGAGAACAGCCGGGTCGCGTTGCTGGCGTCAAACGCGTGCAGCGTGATCGTCGGGGTGCCTTGATCGGGGGGATGCGCCACGGTCCAGATCACGCCGCCATCGGTGCCGTTCGATGAGACGGTGGTCATGAAGCCCTGAAACTGGCCGCTAGCGATATGGTGGGAGATACTATCCCGCTCCAGCCGCACCCAGGGCGAAGTCATGATCTTCCACACCATGATATTGGCGCCGCCGCTGGTGACGATGCGGCCCATGCCGTCCCCGCCGACGAAATAGGAGGGCGCGCAGAAACATTGGCCGATGGCGTACTTGCCGACCACCTTGTCGGCGCCCTTGGGCACGAAGCCGCCCATATGGTCGCGGTCGAGAAGATAGAGGGTGCCATCCTTGCCGGCGGCGGCGGCGAGATGCTTCACCGGGCCGTCCTGGTCGGGCACCAGCATGATGCCGCCGGAGCCCAGATCGAGATCGGCATCGTCGAGCTCGTCGCGATTGGAGGGGGTGAAATACTCCGACACCATGCGCAGATCGCCCGAAATGGCGGCGACACTCTCGCTCATTTCGCGCTCGCCGGCCGGAACCGGGATCGGATCGGCGGCGCCAGTGACGCGATTGCCGGTGACGACATGGAGACGGCCCGAGGCGTCCACGGCAGGCGCGGCGCCCGACATCCAGATCGACGACATGAACCAGGCGGCCGACCCGGCTGCCTTGCGATCGACCAGCGGCCGCGACAGCAGCGGCTTCAGCGTGTCCTGCTGCCAGCCGAGCACCCAGCCGCGCGAGGCGCGGGTCTTGAGATCGCAGAAGCTGGCAAACGCGGCATAGACATTGCCATTGGCCATCACCAGGCCGGCGCGCTGGCGATTGGCGCCGGCATCGAAGCGGATCGGGCTGATCGCCGAGGCGTTCACCACGCTCTTGATCACCGGCGCCGGGAAGACGCGATCCTTCAGCGTGCGCAAATCCAGCGCGTGAATGCGATAAACCGGGGCGCCGGCCTCGGCGGTATAGGCGACCACATACATAGTCTCGGCGGCCATATCGATAACCGGGGTGCTGGCGATGCCGACATTGTCGCCATTATTCAGACATTTGCCCGGCAGCATGGAACGCGGCACCGGCGGCCCAAGATTGACGTGCAGCAATTGCTCACCCGAACTCGGGTCGAAGGCATAGACGCTGTTGCCCTCGGTGGCGACGTACACCACGTCATGCACGCTCTCTTGTCCCTCGATCGGCTGATCACTCACCACCAGCGGCTGGGCATCGACCTGATCGTCGAGGTCGAGCGAACGCAGCAGGCCGAAGGAATTGCCGGCGACCGATTGGGGCGTGAGCTGCGCCTCGGTGCTGTTCCATCCGGTGCGGAACCCGTCGCCATGCGAGGTCAGGATATCGGTGCCGGCCCATGCCGCCACCGGGGCCGCCACCGCAGTCGCCGCGAGAAGCCCGGCCGAGAAAATCCGAACAGCCCGTCCGATGCCGGAAAGAATCGGAGGGCGGCGCCTGCTGGATCGTTTCATCAACACCTGCCGTTTCCCACTCAATTACGCGCGGCTCTCGCCTCGCATCCCCGATCCGATGGAAAATGTGATCGGAGCAGCCGGCCGCCACAGGGGCCATGCAAAGCCGGCGCCAAACCCAAGGGTCCGGCATCCTGAAGTTAAACGGGGGTGCCGCCCGATTGCTTCCCAAGGGTCCAGAAGAAAGTCGCGCCGGCGCCGACGGTGCTTTCGGCCCAAATGCGCCCGCCATGGCGGGCGACGATGCGCTGAACGGTGGCGAGACCGATGCCGGTGCCAGGAAACTCCTCGCCGGAATGCAGGCGCTCGAACGGCGTGAACAGTTTATGAGCAAACGCCATGTCGAATCCGGCGCCATTGTCGCGCACAAAATAAGCAATCAACTCTTCGTGTTCGCCCGTCGCGCCGAACGAAATTGTCGGCCGTGCCGCGTTCCGGGAATATTTCCAGGCATTGCCAAGAAGATTTTCCAGGACGATGCGCAGCAGCCGGGCGTCGCCCTGCGCGGTCAGCCCGTCGGCGATGTCGAGCCGCACCGCGCGCTCGGGATGCGCGCGCGCCAACTCGGCGCCGACGAGACGCGCGGTCGCGGAGAGATCGACCGGCGCCCGCACGATTTCCGCGCGGCTGACCTGCGACAATTGCAACAGATCGTCGATCAGATCGCCCATGCGCTGGGTCGCGGCGCGCATCCGCCGCAGATAGTCGCGGCCGGTCGGATCGAGCGCGCCGGCATGATCCTCGATCAACACGCGCGCGAACCCGTCCACGGTGCGCAGCGGCGCCCGCAAATCGTGCGACACCGAGTAACTGAACGCTTCGAGCTCGCGGTTCTTCAACTCGAGCTGCTCGGTCATCGCGGCGCGCGTCTCCGCCAACCGCTGCGCCGCGCGCGCCTCGGCGGTTTCCAGCTCTTTCCGCGACAGGCGTTCGCGATAGAGCCGGTTATCGTCCTCGAACTGCTTGCGCCGGATTTGCGCGGCCACGCGCGCGCGCAGCACCGCGAAATCGCTCGATTTGGCGATGTAATCGTCGGCGCCGGCGGCGAGGCCCTCGATCATCGCCGCGCGATCGTCGAGCGCGGTCAGCATCACCACCGGAATGTCGCGCAGGCCCGGCGTGTCCTTAATGCGGCGGCAGGTCTCGTGCCCGCTTATGCCCGGCATCACCAGATCGAGCAGGATGCAATCCACCGGCCGCACCGCCAGCAGCGCCAGCGCCTCCTCGCCGGAGCGCGCCAGCACGACATCTAGCCCGTCCAGCAGCAACTGGGCGGCGAGCGCGCGCAGATAGGTCTCGCTGTCATCGACCGCCAGCACCTTCTTCGGCGCCATGATGCTGACCGTGCCATGGTCGCGGCTCTGTGTCTCGGCGCTGCGCAGTATCGCCTTGATGCGCGCCAGCATCAGGCCGACATCCTCTTCCTTGCGCACGAAGGCATCGGCGCCGGTATCGAGGGCATGGACCTCGGCGCCGTCATCCTCGGACGCGGTCAGCATCAGGCACGGCGTGCGGCGCAGCGCGGCGTCGAGCCGGATGCGCCGGATCACCGTGGCGCCGTCGATGCCGGGCAGCATGCTATCGACCACGAGCGCCGCCGGCCGGCTCGCGGCCGCGAGACGCAGCCCCTCCTCGCCGGTGGCGGCGACCAGCACGCCGAAGCCCTCGCCTTCCAGGACTTCGCGCAATCGCTCGCGAAAGGTCAGGCTGTCGTCGATGATCAGGATGGTGTCATGGCCGGGGTCGGCCGGGGCGCGGTCGCGGGCCAGCAGCTCGCGGGCGCGCGCCACCACATGACCGGCATCGTAGGGCTTGCCGATATACTCGTCGGCCCCGGTGGCCAGGCCGCGGATGCGGTCGCGCACCTCGCTTTCGCTCGACAGCAGCATCACCGCGCACGGCGCCGCGTCGTCGCGCATCCGAATCTCGCGCAGCAGATCGATGCCGTCACCATCGGGCAACAGCACGTCGAGAATCACCAGCGGGAAATGCTCCCGCGCCAGTGCCCGGCGCGCCTCCTCAAGGGTGGCGCAGCGTTCGGGATCGAACCCATCGGCGGATAATATCTCGGCGAGATTCATGCGCACGACCAGGCTGTCATCGACGATCAGCACGCGCGGAGTCATGTCCGCGCCGCCAGTTCCGTCACAGCCAGTTCGCTCACCGCCCGACCGATCGCGGCCAGCGGCAGCACGCGCTGTGCGGCGCCGAGGCGGATCGCCTCGCGCGGCATGCCAAAGACGATGGCGCTCGCCTCGTCCTGCGCGATGGTCGTGCCGCCGGCGCGGCGGATCGCGAGCAAGCCGGCGGCGCCGTCGCGGCCCATGCCGGTCAGGAGGCACGCGGCGACCGACGCGCCATGGCTCGCGGCGAGCGATTCGAACATCAGATCGACCGAGGGCCGGCAGGAATTGCGCTCCGGCTCGTCGCTCAAGCGGAGCAAGCCGCCCTCGACAATCAAGTGGCGGCTGGGCGGCGCGAGGCGAAGCCCAGCGCCCGGCCGCGCCACCGGGTCGCCATCGACCGCGAGCGCCACGCGATGGCCACTCTGGCCATCGAGCCATTCGGCGAAGGCGCCGCCGAACGGCTCGCCGATATGCAGCGTCAGCAACAGCGGCAGCGGAAACGGCGCGGGCAGCGCCTGCAACAGCGCCAGCATCGCCGCCGGGCCGCCGGTCGAGGCGCCAAACGCGACGAGGGCGATCCTGCCCGGCTCGGTCGCCGCCGGAACACGCATCTCGACATGGGCGCCGTTGAGCCGCGCGCGCGGGTGGGTGATGACCTTGATGCGCGCCGCCATCTTGATCGCGGCGAGATAGCGCCGCTCCCATTCGCCCTCGCGCTCCAGCCCGGTCGGCTTTTCCAGGACATCGACCGCGCCCGCCGCCAGCGCATCGTAGGTGCGATGCATCTCGCCCCGGTTGGTCGAAGCCGACACGATCAGGATCGGCGTCGGCGCATGCGCCATGATGTATTCGGTGGCGGCGAGGCCGGTCATCACCGGCAGCATCATGTCGAGCGAGATGATGTCGGGCCGCAGCGACATCGCCAGCGCGATCGCCGCCTTGCCGTCCGCCGCCTCACCCACAATGTCGATGCCCGGATCCCCGGCCAGGATTTCCAGCATGCGCCGGCGAACCGTCGTCGAATCTTCCACCACGAGAATCCGGAGCCGCGCCATCGCTATTGCGTCAGCCGCCGCACGGTGTCGAGGAACCGGGTCTGATCGAATTCGCCCTTGACGATATAGCCGTTGGCGCCCACCTCGGCCGCGCGGCGGCGATCCTCGGCGCCGTTGCGCGACGACACCAACAGCGCCGGAATGGCGCGCGACACCGCGTCGGCGCGGATCGCGGCGACGAAGCCGAACCCGTCCATGCCGGGCATTTCGACATCGACCAGCAACAGCCCGTAGCGCCGCCGCGCCAGCTTGACCAGCCCCTCCTGCGCCGAGACCGCGAGATCGACCGAGTAGCCGGCGGATTCGAGGATGCTCTGTTCCAGCATGCGCGTCGTCAGGGAATCATCGACCACCAGGATCGGCGGCCGCGTGTCGGCGATATCCGTTATCGGCACCGGGGGCGCCGCCAGCGCCGCCGCGACCAAGCGATCGGGATCGAGCACCAGCCGCGGCACGCCGTCAGCATCGAGCGCCGCCCCCGCGACCAGCGCGTCGGCACGCGCCGCTTCCGGCAGCGGCTGCACGAACAGAGTGGTGGCGCCGAGCAGGCGATCGATCCCGATCGCCGCTGCCCCACCGCCGCCCGAGACGATGATGCCGAGCCGGGGCGCCATCCCGCCCGGCGCACCCAGCAGCGCCGTCAGCGGCACGACCGGCAGCGCCGCGCCTTCATGGACGACCGTATCGCGCCCGGCGTGGCGCGTGCCCGGCGCCGGCATCAGCCGGACGACCCGCCCGATCGCCGCCAGCGGCAGGACGACGATGGCGCCCCCGGCCTCGACCGGCACCGCCTCCAAAGTCGAGAGCGAGACCGGCAGGATCAGTTCGATCCGCGTGCCCGCGCCGCTCTCGCTCGCGACGTGAATTTCGCCGCCGAGCCGATCAGCCGCCTCGCGCGCGACATCGAGGCCGATGCCGCGCCCGGCCAGCTCGCTCGTCTCTGTCGCGGTGCTGAGGCCGCCCTGCAACAGCAGCCGCACCAGCCCGTCGGCATCGTGCCGCGCCAGTTCCTCGGGCGCCGCGCCCCGCGCCAGCGCCACGCGGCGCACCGCGTCGAGATCGATGCCGCCACCATCATCGGCACAGATGAATGCAATGCGATGGTTGCGGCGCACGATGTCGAGCGTGACGCGGCCGATCGCCGGCTTGCCGCGCCGCGCGCGCTCGGCCGGCGGCTCGATGCCGTGCGCCACCGCGTTCCGCGCCACCTGAATCAGCGCCGCGCGCGCCGTCGCCAGCACCGGCGCGTCGAGCCGAATATCGCCGCCGCGCGCCGTGAACGTCGCTTCCTTGCCCTGGGCCTGGGCGACATCGCGGACCGTGCGCTCCAGCGCCGCGAAGATGCCGGCGGCCGGCGCGAGGCGCAGCCGGGTCGCGGCATCGCGCACGGCGGCGATTTCGCGCTCCACCCGGTCAAGACCGGCGGCGATGCCCGAATGCGCGCCGGCGAGCGCGGCGACCGCGCCACGCACGAGGCGCAGTTGGTGGCTGGCCTCGGCGACCCCATCGCTCAACGCATCGAGATCGGCACGATCGGCTTGGGGCGCCGAAGCCGGCTTCTCCGCGACGCGGCCCGGCGTCGCGCTCGGGTTCAGCGCCGCGACGTGGGCCGCGATCGCATCGACCTGCCGCAACAGCCGATCGATGTCGCCGCGCCCGGCCGCGCCGGCGCCCGCGCGCAGCGGCACCAGCGTTTCCTCGATGGCATGCGCCAGTTCCGCGATCTCGCGCTGCTTCACGATCCGCGCCGCGCCCTTCAGCGTATGCGCGAGGCGCAGCAGGCGCGGCACCAGGTCGGGCGCCGGCGCCGCTTCGAGCCGCAGCACGTCGCGGCCCATTTCCTCGGCGATGTCGCGCGCCTCGACGCGGAAATAGCGCAGCGGATCGGCGGCGGCGGTCATGCCACCGCGAGCGGGCGGATAATGCGCGACAACTCGCGCGAGAGATCGGCCAACGCCGACGCGGTCCGCAGCGTCTGACTGGAGCTCGCCTCCATCTCCCGCGTCGCCTGCGCCGCGCCAGAGATCGCGACATTGACCTGTTCCACCGCTGTCGATTGCTGTTTGGTCGAGAGCTCGATTTCGCGCGCGGCGTCGGTGGTGGTGGATACCAGCCCGGCGATCTGGGCGAACGACGCGGCGACCTCACCGAAATGGCGCGAGCCGGCATCGACCGCCTTGGAGCCGCCCTCGGTCGCCATCACCGTGGTATTGACCGCGCCGCGCACCTCCTCGATCAGGCCACGAATCTCCTTGGTGGAATTGCCGACCCGATCGGCCAGCTTGCGAATCTCGTCCGCCACGACCGCGAAGCGCCGCCCGGCCTCGCCGGCGCCCGCCGCCTCGATGGTGGCGTTGATGGCGAGAATGTTGGTCTGCTCCGCCAGCTCGGAGACGATCTCGACGATGGCGCCGATCTGTTGCGATTTCTTGCCGAGGTCGAGCATGTGTGTCACGACCTGATCGACTTGGCGGCGGATGCCGCCGATCGCGTCATTGGCCTGGTCCACGGTGCCGCCGCCGAGCCGGGCGCCGGTCGCGGTCTCCTCGGAAATATGCGACACGCTCTGCGCGCTTTGCGCGATCTGACGCGACGAGGCCAGCAACTCGCGGATCGTGGTCGCGATCTCGGTCATCGCGGTGGCCTGCTCGCGGGCGCCGGTGGCCTGCTGGTTGGCGGCCGCCTGCAGCTCGCTCGACGAGCTTTGCACATGCTGAACCGCGGCGCCGATCTGACGGGTCAGGGTCGCGACGATGAACCAGCCGATCAGCCCGACCAGCACGGCGCCGGCGATGCTGCCCCAGAGAATGATGGCGATCGCCCAGTGCGCGCTGGCCCCCGCCTCGCGCGCCCGCTCGTCCAGCAATTGCGTCGCATCCTGGTCGCTGGCGGCGACCACGGCGCGGATCTGGTCCATCGCGATCTTGCCCGTGTCGCTCAACACTTCCTTGGCGGCGGCGTCGAAACCCTGGGAGCGGCGCAGCGCGATCGTCGTTTTGAGCTCCGCGAGCTTCGTATCGATCAGCGGCGCGACCGCCGCCAGCCGCCGTTGCTGGCTCGGATTGTCGGCGGTCGAGTGGTGCAGCAGGTCGAGCGACTTGTCGATCGCCCCCAGCGCCGCGCGATAGGGTTCGAGATAATTGTCGTTGCCGGTGATGATGTAGCCGCGCTGTCCGGTCTCGGCGTCGGTCACATGAGTCATCAGATTGGCGAATTCGACCTGGACCTGATGCGAGCGGTTCACCAGCTCGTCATTGTCGATCAGCGTCGAAATACTGCGATAGCCCACCAGCGCGATCGCCAGCAGGATCAGGCCGGCGAGCGCGAAACCCACGCCCAGCTTGCGCCCCAGGCTCCATCGGTTGAACAAGGCGGCGCTTCCTCCGTTGCGGGTTAAAGAGGATGCGCCGCGATGGCGGCGGTCATCGCCGGCAGATCGATGATCGACAGCGTCAACGCCGCCACCATCGCCGCCTCGCGGACATAGCCATGCGCGCGGGCGGTATCGGCCCGTGGCACGATGGTGGTCCGCGCGATTTCGAGATGCGCGTCAAGCCGGTCGAACGCCAGCGCCACCGGCGCGCGCGCCGCGACCGCCAGCCAGCGCGGGCCGGTATCGGCCGGCGGACAGCCGAGCAGCGCGGCAAGGCCGAACACCGGCAGGATCACGCCGCGCAGGCCGGTAATGCCGAGAAGGGCGGTATTCGCCGCCGGCACCGGCACGATCCGGCGATCGACATAAAGGCCGGCGATCTCGGCAAGCCGCACCAGAAACCGCTCACCGCCGACGCCGATGGCGAGCATGCCCTCGCCCGCGGCGACGGCGCCACTCGGCGCGGCCGCGAAACCGCGATCGAATTCGGACCGCAACGCGGCGAGCCGGTCCTCGGCCGATGCCGCCACCATCATGGCGCACCGTCGGCCGAGGCCAGCTCGGCCTGGCACAGCGCCATCAGCGCCTCGCGCCCGAACCCGCCGCCGAACAGCACCAGGCGATCGGCCTGCTCTTCTGGTAACAAGGCGGCGGCGCGCGTCAGCTCGCGCCGTGCCGCCGCCCGATCGCCGATGCGCCGCGCCAGCAGGCCGAGATGGAGGCGCGGCATGGCGAAATGAGGATCGAGGTCGGTGGCGCGGCGATCATGCGTCGCGGCGGCGTGGCAATCGCCATCGGCCTCGCGACACAGCGCCATCAGATAATGTGCCCCAGCGCCCATGCCGTCGCGCGCCAGGAGATCGCGACACAGCCGCTCGGCCCCGGCGAGTTCGCCGCGATTCATCAACAGCACGCCGCGCAGGAACAGCGCCTCGGCGCCTTGCGCGATCGCCGGCGGCAGGGAATCCAGCAGCGCCAACGCCTCGCCATAGCGCTCGCCGGCCAGCAGCACCATCGCCTGCGCCAGATCGCGGGGGCGATGCGGCGCCGCGCCGAGTAGGGGGGCACCACGGCTGGCCGGCCGCGCGGTCATGGCGCGGACCCTGCCGGCGGCGCCTTCGATGATGTCGTACCAGGCCGGGCCGGCGCCGTCGGTGGCGGGCGGCACAGCATCCCAGACCGGATCGGCGGCGGCGAGGCTTGGGTCGGCGCGATCCGCCAGCGTCTCGCGGCGCTGGTAATAGAAGGTGCCGTGGGTGTGGCGCAGATGAAAATCCGCCGACAGGCCGCGCAGCGTCTCGGCATGGCCGAGAAACAACAGCCCCCCCGGCGCCAGGCTGGCGGCGATGCGGGCAATCGCGGCGCGGGCGGCATCGCGCGTGAAATACATCAGCACATTGCGGCAGAACACGATGTCGAAGGCGCCGGGCCGCCAGAAGCCCGCATCGTCGGCGTTGAGATAGCGCTCCTCGAACGTCACCGCATTGCGGATGCCGGGATCGAGCACGCAATCATTGCCCTGCGCGGTGAAATAGCGCGTGCGCCGCGCGGCCGGCGTCTCGCGCAGCGACCATGGCGAATAATGGCCGGCGGCCGCCTTGAACAGCATCGCGGTGTTGATGTCGATGCCGTGAATCGCGGGCGCGCCGCCGGGCATCGTCACATCCCGCAACAGCATGGCGATTGAATAGGGCTCTTCGCCCGAGGCGCAGCCCGCCGACAGGATGCTGAGCGGCCGCGCCGCCAGCCGGGTTCCCGGCCATTCCGCGCTGACGAAATCGCGCAGCGCCAGGAATTGCGCGTTGTGGCGGAAGAAATAAGTCTCGGTCACGGTCAGCGCATGGGCCAGCGCGCGCCATTCCCGCCGCGCCTCATCCGCCGCCGTCAGCCGGTCGAGATAGGCGTCGGCGCCGAGCCCGATGTCGCGGGCGGCATGCCGCAGAATCTCGGCGAGAAATGCCGCTCTGCTGTCATCGAATTGCAGGCCGAGCCGGCGCGCGATCAAGGCGCCGAAGCGCTCGATCGCCGCGCGCTCCGTCGGCATGCTCACGCGGTTGCCTCGTCCAGCTCCTCGGCCCGCCACACATCCGCCGGGACCATGCGCGCCGCGTCGAGCAGCCACAGGAACTCGGTATCGAGGGCGCCGATAGCCACCACGATCTCGCCATGCGTCCCGCCCAGCAGCGGCGGCAGGCCATGAAACGAATCGGCGTCCATGACGCGCGTGCCGACCACCTCCTGCACCGCGAGCACGACCTGACGAGCATCCACCCGCAGGGTGACGAAGCGCGACCAGGGCATGCCGGGCTGGCCGATCAGCACGCCGGCATCGACCACCGGCAGCGGCGAGCCGCGCACCAGGGACAGGCCGGCGACGAACGACGGCATCCCCGGCAAGGGCCGCACCGGCAAGGGGCGCATGGTCTCGACGACATGCGTCAGTGGCAAGGCACAGGATTGGTTGCCGATTCGGCAAAGCAGGACAACGATGGTACGCACGGCCGGTCTCCCTTATCAGTACGACACGACGCTTGCTGAATAACTCGTAAAACGCGTGTTACAGCAATTCGTATTCTCGTCAAACAGGAAATACCGGAAATTAACCAATTAGCCGCGAACAAAGAAAAAGGGCGGCCACCGGCCGCCCTTCATTCGACTGACGTTTACGGCTATTGAATGATCAGCGGCACGTCGGCGGCGACCGCCGCCCCGGAATCGACATCGCGGGCGGCGGCGCTGAGGCGCCGCCAATCGGCGTCGACCGGGAAGATGTGCGAGGCCGACCGCACCCGGTCCAGCGTCACATCATCGACATTGGCCGGGACCTTCTTCTGGTCGCGCAGATTGACCGCCGCCTCGATCAACTGCCGCCGCACCAGCGCCACCTGGGCGTCGGAGGAGCCGAGATGCTCCTGGGTGCGGTCATAGAGCGGCTCGCCATTGTCGCTGCACATCAGCTCGGTCATGGCGCGGTCCTGCAAATTCCCGATGAAGGGAATGCCGTTATACATCAGCTCTTTTTCCTGCTGCATGTCGCGCGCATAGTCGTTGCGCTTGTTGGCCTTGGTCAGGAAGTAGTTGCGCGGATCGTTGTCGCGTTCGACGAAGCCGCCGACCTCGGCGAAGGTCAGCACGCGGTTCTCTTCCGGCGTGATCGGCCGCGTCGGATGGCCGCGATGCGAGATCAGCATCGCATTATGATCGTCGAGCGGCACGAACGAGCGCAGATTGATGGTGCCGTCACCGGTCGTGATCATGGTGTGGAACGGGAAGATGAACTGGTTGATGCGGTGCCAGTCCTCATTGTTCCGATAGCGCCGCTTGGCGGTGTAGTACGCGCCGTATTCCGTCGGCTGGGCGTCGAGCGTCGGCGGGTCCGGGTCCGGCGAATAGAAGCCGCGAATGCCCTTTTCCGGCTTCGGGCTCTCTTCCTTCAAGCGGCTATGCAGGAAGTTGAGATGGGCGCTGTCGAGATCGCCCTCCATGTTCTGCAGCCAATTTGCCTCTTCCATCATGATCGAGGGCTCGCCGACATGATCGTAGGGCAGCGTATTGACCTCGAAGGTCGGGAACGGCGGCGGCTCTTTCCGCGTGCCCATATAGACCCAGACCATCTTGTTGACGTCACGGCATGGAAAGGCGCGCGCCTTGATCGAGCTTTGGAAGCGCAGGCGGCGTTCCATCGGCTCGGTCGGGGCGTCGATGCAATTGCCCTCGAGATCGAACTTCCAGCCATGATAGGCGCAGCGCAGGCCGCAATCCTCGTTGCGGGCGAAATAGAGGCTGGCGCCGCGATGCGGACACGCCTCGGCGATGGCGCCCATGCGGCCTTTGGTATCGCGATACATGATGATGTTCTCGCCCAAGAGCCGCATCCGCTTGGGCGGCGTGTCGGGGGCGGAAAACTCGTTCGAGGGCAGCGCCGGAATCCAGTATTCGCGCATCAGCGCGCCCATCGGCGTTCCGGGTCCGACGCGGCACAGCAGCTCATTGTTTTCGTGAGTCAGCAAGGTTTCCTCCAAAGCTGTTCTTCCGATCATTAAACCGATGCAACCGTTCCCGCGCTAGAGAGATTTTCGTAGAGCGGAAATGTCGCTCGATCGCGCCCAATAATTTCCCCGCCACGGCGAAAGCCGGGGCCCATCGGGCCGCCGCCGCGCCTGATGCAGGCATGGACCTCGATTTTCGTCGGGGAGGGGAACGGAAAGGGCGGAGGGATGAACATGCCTGCCATGCCCAGGGGAATCGCAGACGGAATTTTCTTGCGCGGGGGCGGGATTCGGATTCTGACCGGGAGTTGGATGGCAGCTCTCGGGGGATGGGATGGACGGGTTTCGCACATGTTTTTCCGGGGTGGAAGATCCGCGCTCCGGCAATGCTCGCCGCCATGATCTGCAGGAGCTGCTGGTGATTGCGCTGTGCACCGTGCTGTGCGGCGGTGAGAGCTGCGTGGACATGGCGGATTTCGCCGCGGAGAAGGAGGAT
>DATCDN010000040.1:0-15676 GCA_036510675.1 Allostellaceae bacterium | reverse complement strand
ATCCCACGACAACCGTGACCGGTTCGCCTGCAACACCCGCGCACCACCACACATCGCCACCCCCTCCGCTCCCGCAAAGAGAATCACATCCCAATAAAATTGGGAATCCTTCACACGCTCTTTCGCCGGAGAGGCGCATTGGTTGGTCAGGGCGACCTTGGCGTCTTGAATGTCTTTGTGCCTTTGCGTTTCGGCGATTCCTCTCTTTTCACCTTACCGGCAAACCCCCGGACCACGATCCGGGGGCGGTATCCATGGCAGGGGTGGACTCCGGCTTTCGCCGGAGAGGCGCGTTGGGGGAGGCAGAAGGACCGTCGCGTCTTTTTTGCCGAACGAACCCAATTCGCGGCGCCCGCGACGGATCGCGGGGCGGTCGCGGGCCGAGACGAGGCTTGCTTTGCCGGTCCCCCTTCCCTATAAACCGCAACTTCCGCGCGGAGCCAGGCTGATGAAAGAGAATATCCACCCCGAGTATCACGAGATCAACATCGTGATGACCGACGGCACGACGTACAAGACGCGCTCGACCTATGGCAAGCCCGGCGACACGCTGCGGCTCGACATCGATTCGAAATCGCATCCGGCGTGGACCGGCGGCCAGCAGCGTCTGGTCGATGGCGGCCAGCTCGCCCGCTTCAACAAGCGCTTTCAGGGCTTCGGCACGACGAAGGAAATAGCCGGCAAGAAATAGCCGGGGGCACGCGCGGCCCCTTGATCGCGCGCCGTTTTCTCTTATGTACCAGGTAATCGAACGCCGCCTCGCGGGTTCGATTGTCGATGCCCGGCGCGACCCGCGCGGGTGCGACCAATCCCATTGCTCATTCGGAGGATGTGGTTATGCCTGATTTCGATTTTTCCCCGCTGTTCCGTTCCACCATCGGCTTCGACCGGCTGACGCGTCTTGCCGACGCCGCCACCCGCGTCGATGCGTCCAATGCCTCCTATCCGCCCTACAATATCGAGGCGACCGGCGAGAATGCCTATCGCTTGACGATGGCAGTCGCCGGCTTCGCGTCCGACGAGCTCGATATCGTGGTGAAGCAGAACGACCTTACCGTCATCGGCAAGGGCAAGCAGGACGAAGACCAGTCCAAGTTCCTGCATCGCGGCATCGCGCGCCGCGCGTTCGAGCGGCACTTTCAGCTCGCCGACCATATCAAGGTCGTGGGCGCCAGCCTGACCGACGGCATGCTGCATGTCGAGCTGGTGCGCGACGTGCCGGAAGCGGCGAAGCCGCGCAAGGTCTCGATCAATGTCGGCCAAGCGCCGCAACCGATCGAGCAGAAAGTCGCGGCCTAACCACCGCTTCGTTCGTACCTGATTGCGCGAACCCCCACCCGCTCGGGTGGGGGTTTTTTATTTCTTGGTCGCGCCGTAGGTGTGTTCGGGGCCGGGGAAGCGGCGGGCGCGGACATCCTCGGCATATTCCGCCGCCGCCGCCGCGATCTGCGGCGCCAACTCGGCATAGCGCTTGACGAAGCGCGGCTTGAATTCGGTGAAGAGGCCGATCGCATCGTCGGTCACCAGAATCTGCCCATCGCAATGCGCCGAGGCGCCGATGCCGATGGTCGGAATCTCGATCGCCTCGGTCACGGTGCGGGCCAATGTCTCGGTCACGCCCTCGATCACCACGGCGAATGCGCCGGCGGCCGCGACCGCGCGCGCGTCGGCGAGAATCCGCGCCTGGTCTTCCTCGCTGCGGCCCTGCGCGCGAAAGCCGCCGGTGGTGACGGTATTGGCGGTCTGTGGCTGGAGACCGATATGGCCCAGCACCGGAATCCCTCGCTCCACCAGAAAGCGGATGGTCTGCGCCATGATCTCGCCGCCCTCGATCTTGACCCCGGCGACTGCACTCTCCGCAATGGCGCGCGCGGCGTTGCGATAGGCCTGCACCGGGCTTTCCTGATAGGTGCCGAACGGCAGATCGAGAATGACGCAGGCATGCCGCGCCCCGCGCGCGACCGCGGCGCCGTGCCGGATCATCATCTCCAGGGTGACGGGAACCGTGGTCTCGAACCCGTACAGCACCATGCCGAGGGAATCGCCCACCAGGATCAGATCGACCGCCGCGTCGATGGTGCGCGCCATCTGCGCCGAATAGGCGGTCAGGCAGACG
Organism: Allostellaceae bacterium; assembly: GCA_036510675.1. Taxonomy (GTDB): domain Bacteria; phylum Pseudomonadota; class Alphaproteobacteria; order ATCC43930; family CGMCC-115725; genus JAATGI01. Next base: position 13,560 of record DATCDN010000040.1, on the reverse strand, counting down.
ATCGGGATACCGGCCTTGCGTAGACGCAATTCGACGGGACTGACGCGCGGCTTGGGCGTGGGTGTGGAAACCGAATTCGTATCCACGGGGGGCGCTGACTCCGGCAATGCGAGGCCGCGAGGCTGCGCCTCGCCCATGGCGGGGTCAAGCCTTCCTTTTGTGCACTGCATCATCAGCCGCCGCTAACGATGCTTAAGGGGAGGGATGAAGTTGCACAGGTAGGTGGTTATTATACATCTAAGGTTGCTTTATTAACTTATTAATTCTTGCAAAGGTAGTATTACCGCGATTGATTGGCGCGGCAAACGGAAGGCGGCGCCCATAACGCGGCCGAGCCGGCGGGAGACACCCGCGGGCGGTCCGCCCACCCTAATGGGAGGTCGGTGTCGAATGAATGCGGTCCCTCTACGTCTTCTCGTCATCGAGGATGCGCCCGACGACGCGGAATTGCTCAATCTTGAGCTGCGGCGCGCCGGCTACGACGTCACCATGCAGCGGGTCGAGACGCTGGCCGGCATGTCCTCGGCGCTGGAAAAGCGCGAATGGGACCTCGTCGTATCCGATCATTCGATGCCGGGCATGACCTCGTTCAGCGCGCTTGAAGTCCTGCGCCAGCATCAGCTCGACCTGCCCTTCATCATCTTTTCCGGCGGCATCGGCGAGGAGGAGGCGGTGGCCGCGATGCGCGCCGGCGCCAAGGATTATGTGATGAAGGGCAATGTCGCGCGGCTGGTCCCGGCGATCGCGCGCGAGCTGGAACAGGCCGAAGCGCGCCGCCAGACGCGCAGCGCCGAGGCCGCCATCCGCGAATTGGAACAGATGCGCGAATTCGCGCTCGAATCCGCCCATATCGGCGAATGGGAGATCGACCTCGCCAGCAACGCCTTCCGCCCCTCCATCCGCTTCTTCCGCCTGTTCGGGCACACGGCCGCGCCATCAAGCTGGAGCTATGACGACGCCATGGCGCAGATCGCGCCCGACGACCGCCCGCGCTTCACCGAGGCGATGCGCCGCGCCCTCGATCTCGGCGCCGAGCTCGACCTTGAGGTTCGCGTGATCTGGCCCGATGGCAGCGCCCATTGGATTTGGGCGCGCGCCCGCCGCTTCAAGCCCGAAGACCGGCCGCCGGTGCTGGCCGGCATCGTCGTCGATATCGGCCAGCGCAAGGAGACCGAGGCGCAGCTTCACCAGGCGCTGAAGATGGAGGCGATCGGCCAGCTGACCGGCGGCATCGCCCATGATTTCAACAATCTGCTGACGGTGATCCTCGGCAATAGCGGCCTGTTGCAGGAATCGCTGACCGATGATCCCGACCTGACCGAACTGGTCGACAGCATCCACACCGCCGGGCGCAGCGGCGCCGAGCTGACGAAGCGCCTCCTGGCCTTCGCCCGCCAGCAGCCCCTGCAGGTGCGCGAAATCGATCTCGGCAAATATCTGCGCGAGGCCGCGGCCTTGCTGCGCCAGCCGCTCGGCCCCGGCATCGCGCTCGACTTCGCCGTCGAGCCCGATCTGCCGGCGGTGCGGATCGACCCCAGCCAATTATCGACCGTGGTGCTGAATCTGGTCATCAATTCACGCGACGCCATGCCCGATGGCGGCACCATCACCATCATCGCCGAGCGGGTGAAATCGCCGATCGAGGCCTATGCCGGCGCCTTCGTGCGACTGGCGGTTGCCGATACCGGCACCGGCATGCCGGCCGAGGTCTCGGCCCGCGCCATCGAGCCGTTCTTCACGACGAAGGAGGTCGGCAAGGGCACCGGCCTCGGCCTCAGCATGGTCTATGGCTTCGTGCGCCAGTCCGGCGGCCAGATCGCGATCGACAGCAAGCCGGGGCGCGGCACCACCATCAACCTGTGCCTGCCCAGCGCGCTCGCCGCCAAGCTCGACGAGCCGGCGGCCGAACACCTGCCGGTGCAACTGGCGGCACGCCCGACGACAGTGCTGGTGGTCGATGACGATCGCGCGGTGCGCGGCTTTCTGGTGGCGGTGGCGCGCAGCCTCGGCCATCGCGTCATCGAGGCCGCCGATGGCGCCGAGGCGCTGGCGGCGCTGGCGGTGGCGCCGGAGATCGAATTGCTGTTCAGCGATGTCGCGATGCCCAACGGCATGACGGGGTACGAGCTGGCGGCCGCGGCCCGCCGGCAGCGCCCGCGCCTGAAGATTTTGCTGACCTCGGGCTTCCCGGCCAAGGATGTGTTGCGCCGTGCCACGCTCGACCCCGACATCAGGGTGCTGCAGAAACCCTATGATCCGGCCGAACTCGCCACCAACATCACCCGGGCGCTGGGCGATTGAGCGCGCTGTCGCCCAGCCTCGCCGCCGCCTCGGCCGCCGCGCTCATCGCCGCCACCAGCCTCGGCTGGGCGATTGCCGCGCGGCGCCGCGACCGCCGCCACGCCGCCGCGATGCACGACGATCTTCATCGCCGCCTCGACCAGGCCGCCAAGGATATCGGCGCCGCCCATGCCGAGCTCGATGCCTTCGCCTATACCGTGGCGCATGATCTGCGCGCGCCGCTGCGCGCCATCGACGGGTTCTCGCGCGCCCTGATCGAGGATTTTCCCCACGGGCTGGAGCCGGAGGCGGCGCGGCTGCTCGGCACCGTGCGGCGGAACGCGGTGCGCATGGGCGTGCTGATGGACGGGCTGCTGGCCTATTCGCGCCTGTCGCGCCAGCCGTTGGCCACCCGCGCCGCCGATCCCGCCGCGATCGTGCGCCGCCTGCTCGACGACGGCGCCGCCGCGCGCGCCGGCCGCGACCTCGCCATCACCATCGGCGCGCTGCCGGCGTGCGTCGCCGACCCCGGCCTGCTGACCCGGCTTTATGCCGCGCTGATCGACAATTCGGTGAAATTCACCCGCGAGACGCCGGCGGCGCGGATCGAGATCGGCAGCCGGATCGAGAACGGCCTCACCGTGTATTTCGTCGCCGACAACGGCGCCGGCTTCGACATGGCGTATGCCGGCAAGCTCTTCGGGGTGTTTCAGCGCCTGCACCGCGCCGAGGATTATGACGGCACCGGCATCGGCCTCGCCACCGCCCAGCGTATCGTCCATCGCCACGGCGGCGAGATTTGGGCCACCGCCCAGCCCAATGCCGGCGCCACCTTCTGCTTCACCTTGGGGGAGCCCGCGCCATGAAAGCCGTCGAGATCATGCTGGTCGAGGACAATCCCGACGATGTCGAGCTGACGGTGCGGGCGCTGCGCAAAAGCAACTTCACCAACCCGATCCGGGTGCTGCGCGACGGCGCCGAGGCGCTCGACTATCTCTTCGGCAATGGCCCCGATGGCCGGCCCAACATGGAAGCGGCGCCGGTGGTGATGCTGCTCGATCTGAAGCTGCCCAAGGTCAACGGCGCCGAGGTGCTGGAGCGGGTCAAAAGCGACCCGCGCACCCAGAGCATTCCGGTGGTGGTGCTGACCTCGTCGCGCGAGGACCGCGACCTGCACGAGACCTATAAGCTCGGCGCCAATTCCTACATCGTGAAGCCGGTGGATTTCGAGCAGTTCAATCGCGCCGTCAACCAGATCGGCATGTACTGGCTGCTGATCAACCAGCACCCCGCCGGCTGAGCGCCACACCCACGGGGACAGCGTCGCCGCCCGACGCCCCGCGCGGCGGGTGCGACAATCACGCCTTGTTGCGAGGGCGGCGTTTCTGCTCCTATGCTTCGTGATGCGGATCGCCGCGCTTCCGTGGTATCGATACGCAAAATAGCGCGGTGCCCTGATGTTCCTGTCGAAATCTCGATCGAAATCCGATGCCCAATCAAGCATGAAGGCCGGGCCGCGTCGGCCATTTCGTGCCCTGCCCGCGCTCGCGGCTTCGCTGTTCCTCGCCCTCACCGCCTGCACTCCGGCCGACATGTCCGCCGGGCGCAAGTCCGCCGCGACCGCGCCCGATCTCGCCCTGGTGAAGCGGGTGATGGACCGGGTCGAGGCCGATTATGTCGTGCCGGTGAAGCCCAACAAGCTGGTGGTAGACGGGCTGAAGGGCATGCTGGCCGGGCTCGATCCCCATTCCGACTATCTCGACGAATCCGAATACCAGGAGCTGATTTCCGACAGCGAAGGCGAGTTCGCCGGCATCGGCATCGAGATCAACCGCGAGGACAGCCAGCTTCGCGTCATCTCGCCGATCGACGATACGCCGGCCGCCAACGCGGGCTTGCGCGCCGGCGACATCATCGCCCGCATCGGCGGCCAGCCGACCGACGGCATGACGCTGCGCGACGCCGTCGATAAATTGCGCGGCCCCGCCGGCAGCGCGGTGCGGATCACCATCGAGCGGCGCAACACGCGTCCGTTCGACGTGACGCTGACGCGCGCCGTCATCCGCGTCGCGTCGGTGAAATCGAAGCTCGAGCCGGGCCGCATCGGCTATGTCCGCATCGCCAGCTTCGGCGAGCATACCGATAGCGAGTTTCTGGCCGCGCTCGACCAGCTTCGCCGCCAGGCCGGCGGCCCGCCGCTGGCGGGGTTCGTGCTCGACCTGAGAAACGACCCGGGCGGGCTGCTCGATACCGCCGTGCGCGTCGCGGGCGATTTCCTCAATGATGGACTGGTGGTGACGACACGCGGTCGCCATCAGGACGATGATGAAAGCTATCGCGCGCCGCCCGACGGCGACAAGCTGAAGGGCGTCCCGGTGATCGTGCTGATCAACGGCGCCTCCGCCTCGGCGTCGGAGATCGTGGCCGGCGCGCTGCAGGACCGCAAGCGCGCGACGCTCCTCGGCACGCGCAGCTTCGGCAAGGGGTCGGTCCAGACCATCATCCCGCTCGAGGGATCGGGCGCGCTGCGGCTCACCACCGCGCGCTACTACACGCCCTCGGGCCGGTCGATCCAGGGCGACGGCATCGTGCCCGACCTGGTGGTGCTGCCGAACAAGGAAGCCGCCGACATTCACGGCGAGATCGTGCATGAGGTCAATCTGCCGGGCGCCCTCAAGAACGACACCGACGTCAAGACGGGTCTCGCCAAGCCGTCGGAAGCCAGCGAGGACATCGCGATCGATACCAAGCTGATCGCCACCGACAAGGACAATCAGCTCAAGGCGGCGGTGACCCGGCTGCACGACCGGACGTGACGGCGCGCCGCCCCCAACCCTAATGCGTGCGCGAGGCGGGTAGCGAGACGGTGACGGTGGTGCCGCTGCCGGGCTCGCTTTCGATCTCGAGCCGGCCGCCATGGAGTTCCGTCATCGAGCGGGCCAGCGGCAAGCCGAGGCCGGTGCCCTCATAACGGCGCGACAGCGAGCTGTCGATCTGGCCGAACGGCGTCAGCGCGGTCGCGATATCCGCCTTGGCGATGCCGATGCCGGTATCCGCGACGACGAAGCGAAAGCCGGCGCCATCGGCTTCGACCCGGATCACGACCTTGCCGCCGGACGGCGTGAATTTCACCGCGTTCGACACCAGGTTGAGCAGGATTTGCTTCAGCCGGCGATCGTCGGCGTTGAGATCGGGTAGCCGTTCCGGCATCGCGACCTCGATCGTGACGCCGGCGGCGATCGCGCGATCGCGCATCAGGCGCAGGCAGGAATCGATCACCTCCGGCACGTCCACCGGCTCTTTCGCCAGCTCCACCTTGTTGACCTCGATCTTGGCGATATCCAGCACGTCGTTGATCAGGCTCAGGAGATGCTGGCCGCTGTCGTGAATATCGCGGGCATATTCGGCATAGCGCGGCTGGCCGATCGGGCCGAACAGCTGGCGCACCAGAATGTCGGAAAAGCCGATGATCGCGTTCAGCGGCGTGCGCAGCTCGTGACTCATATTGGCGAGGAACTCGGTCTTGCTGCGGCTGGCGATCTCGGCGTCTTCCTTGGCGCGCTGCAAGGCCGCCTCGCCGCGTTTGCGCGCGGTGACATCGCCATAGGTGATGACCGAGCCGCCGAGCGGCATGACGCGGCGGCGGCGCTCGATGACGCGGCCGTCGGGGCGATAGCGGTCCAGCAGCGGCATCGGCTCGCCCTCCAGCTCCACCAGCCGCTCCGCCAGGCGGGCGTCGAGCTGGTCCGGCGGCGTGCCCGCGCTCTCGATGAAATAGCGCAGAATTTCGGCGAACGGCCGGCCGACCCGCATGACATCGGGGGGCAGCTCGAACATCTCGAGCAGCCGGTTGTTCCACAATTTGGCGCGGTGCTTGGCGTCGATGACGATCAGGCCCTGATCCATATTGTCGAGGGTCGCGCCGAGCAGCGCGCTGTTCTCGGCAATGACATCCTCGCGGCGCTTGCGTTCGGTGACATCGCTATAGGTCAGGACCAGCCCGCCATCAGGCATCTGACGCGTCCGCCGCTCGATGACCTTGCCGCCCAGTTCGGCGCCGGCGAACACCCGCGCGCCGCCGCGACGGAACTCCTCCAGGGCGATGGCGGTATTCTGCCCCACCGTCTCCAGCGAGCCGCCGCTCCGCGTCGCGAGCCAGCGGACGAAATCGTCGGCCGGCATGCCGACATGCAGGAAATCGGGCGCGACATTGAGCAGCTCGATCGCGCGCTGGTTCCAGGTCTGGATGCGGCCATCGGCGCCGAATACCAGCATGCCCTGATCCATGCTGGCCAGGGTCGCGGTGAGATGCGCGCTTTTTTCCTCGAGGGCGCGCTCGCGCAGGGTCAGTTCGGTGATATCGCTGAAGGTGACGACGAGGCCGCCATCGGGCATGGGGCGGCTGCGGCGCTCGACGACCTGCCCCGCGAACTTGATGCCGCGCATGATCCGCGCGCCGCCCGCGCGAAATTCGCCGAGCCGGGCCTCGACATGTTCCCGCAAGCCGTCGGCCGCGCGGCCGTCCCGCAAGCTGACGAAGCTGACGATGTCGCCCATCGGCAAGCCCGGCTTGACGAAATCCGGCGGCAGGTTCAGCACCTCGACAATGCGCCCGTTCCAGGTACGGACCTTGAGATCGGCGTCGAGCACCAGCATGCCCTGGTCCATATTGTCCAGCGTCGCCGCCAGGAGGGTGCTTTGATCCTCCAACGCGCGTTCGCGCTCGCTTAGATCGGTGATGTCGGTATAGGTCAGCACCGTGCCGCCATCCGGCATCGGGCGCCGGCGCCGGCGCCGCTCGATAATGTTGCCGCTGAGATGGCGGCGCTCGAAGACGAAGCCCTGTTCGGCGGCGAGTTCCGTCAGGCGCGCCGCGCCGACCCGGCTAGGATCGCCCGCGCCATACTCGCCCTGGCGGGCGAGTTGCAGAATGACCTCGGCCGCCGGCATGCCGACCTTCAGAAAATCCTGGGGCAGCGCGTGCTGTTCGATGACGCGGCTGTTCCACATGCGGATGTTGCGCGCGGCATCGATCACCATGATGCCCTGATCCATGTTTTCAAGGGTCGCGGTCAGCAGCGCGCTTTTCTCCGCGATCTCGCGTTCGTGGCATTTGGCCTCGGTCAGATCGGTATAGGTCAGCACCATGCCGCCATCCGGCAGGCCACTGCGCCGGCGCTCAATGGTGCGCCCGCCGAAATTCGCGGGCGGCAGCGTCACGATATGGTCGTTGCCGAAATCCCGGATGCGGGCAGCGACCGTCTCGGCCACTTTGTCGGGCGGCAGCCCCTGGCGGCGGCGGAAGAAGGCGACGATTTCCGCCAGCGGCAGATCGACCTGGACGATTTCCGGCGGCAGCCCCAGCAATTCGACGACACGATGGTTCCACAGCTTGATACGCATATCGGCACCCAGCACCAGGATGCCCTGATCCATATGGGCGAGCGTCGCGGAGAGCAGGCGGCGCTGATCCTCGATCTCCTGTTCGCGCCGCTTCAATGCGGTGATGTCGGTATAGGTGCGGATCGACATGCCGTCCGGCATGCGGCCGGTATGATGCTCGACCACCGCGCCATTGGGGCGCACCCGCGCCTTGCCGGCCGCGGCGCCACGCATCTCCTCGATCCGCCGCTGGGTGACCGCCTCGACCTCGCCCGGCCCGTATTCGCCGTTGGCGGCGCCGATGCGAATGAGATCGATGGCGTTCATGCCTGCCCGGATGGCGTCCAGCGGCATGCCGTTCATTTCGAGGAAGCGGTCGTTCCACATCACGACCCGGATATCGGCATCGTTGACGAGGACGCCCTGATGCATGTTGTCGAGGGTGGCGCGCAGCAGCGCGGTCTTCTCCGCCAGCTCCGCCTCGCGCCGTTTCAGCGCGGTAATGTCGGTCTGCACCACCGCGAGGCCGCCCTCCGCGGTGCGGCGCGCCGCGAGCTGAAACCAGCGGTCGCCGGATTGGCGCTCGGTGGCGGCCTCGTCCGGATTGTCCGTGGCGGCGGCCGCGACGAGTTCGATCGCCGGCACGATCAGCCCGGCACGCCGGCACGCATTGGCGATCTCGCCGATCGGCGCGCCGGGGCGCAGCCAATCCGCGACGGCTTCATTGTCCTCGCGAAAGCGGCTGTTGCACATCACCAGGCGATCGTCGCGGTCGAACAGGATGAAGGCTTCGGGGATGCTTTCGATGGCGTCGATCAGGCGCGCCTGGGCGGTCGCGGCCTTCTCCTCGGCCTCGACCGACCGGGTGCGGTCGCGGCCCATGCCGCGATAGCCGAGGAAGCTGCCATCGGCGGCGTAGATCGGCCCGCCGCTGACGGAGAAATGACGCCGGCGGCCGCCCTCGGGGCCGGGCCGTGTATAGCGGGCATCGCGAATCAGCTCGCGATGCTCCATGGCGCGGCGCAGCGCGTCATAATCGAGATCCTCGATCCCGGGCAGCGGCTCGTAAATGGTCTTGCCGATGAAGTCGCCGCTGCGCGAGGTCATGGTCAAATCGGCGCGATCGGACACCAGGGTCACCCGCAGATCGGCATCGGTCTCCCACAGCCAGTCGGCGCCGGCCTGGGCGAAGGCACGGATGCGGTCGGCATTGTGATCGGCGGCGCGGCTCGCGAGGCCACGCTCGATCAGCATGATGGCGGCGGCCTCGCCATCAGGGCCGGAAGCCGGAGAAATCTCCAGGGCGCGCATCGTGGTGCCGGTATCGGCGTGGATCAGCGTCTCGACCCGCACCGTCTCGCCGGCGGCGACCCGAGCGAAGATGCGGCGGCCTTCGGCGCGATCGGCGAAATGGCGAATGAAAGCGTTGATCGCGCGCTTCGCGTCGGGCGGCGCCCGAAAGTGGCTGTGCGCGGCCGCGTTCTGGAACAGGATCGTGCCGCGCGAATTGAACAGGACCGACAGCGTCAGCGGCACGGGCGATGCCGCCACGCGCTCCACCAAATCCGCCGTCGCGGGTATTACCCCAACCTGCCCCATCCCTGGGCTCCTTGCTTCCGCTTCACCGGCTATGCCGGTCCAAGCAAGGCGCATCGTCCCACGGTAAGGTTTAAATTTCGTCAACCATGGGCTGCCGACCCCGCAACCCTCAGCCGGAGCGCGGCAGCATCGCCCCCAAGGGCTGGCCGGCGAAGATGTGAACGTGGAAATGCGGCACTTCCTGATGCGCATGCTCCCCGTGATTGGCGAGGAGGCGGTAGCCGGCGCCGGTGACGCCCAGCAGCTCCGCCGTCTTGCCGACCGCGCGGAAAAAGCCGGTGATCTCCGCAGCGCGCGCGGTGGCGGCGAAATCGTCGAACGAGACGTAGGCGCCCTTCGGAATTACCAGCGCGTGAACCGGCGCCAGCGGCCTGATGTCATGAAACGCCAGCGCGTACTCATCCTCATAGATTTTGTTGGCGGACAGCTCGCCGCGCAGGACGCGGGCGAAGATGTTGGTGGGGTCGTATGCCATCGCGGGGCTTACTCCTTGTCGGGCCGGGCGGCCTTTTCGGCGATGCCCGAGGTGCCGGCCCGCGCCTCGAGCACGCGCCATACCTCGTCAGGGGTGATGCCCGCCGCCGCCCACAGCACCAGTAGATGATAGAGCAGGTCGGCGCTTTCGCGGGCGAGCGTGGCGGGCGTGCCGGCCAGCGCCTCGATCAGGGTCTCGACCGCTTCCTCGCCGAGCTTCCGGGCGATGGCGGGCGCGCCGCCCGCCAGCAGTCTCGCGCTGTAGGATTGCGCCGGATCGGCGCCGCGGCGCTGCTCAATCACCGCGTAGAGCCGGTCGAGAATCGTGCCGTCTGGTTCCGCCATGCCTCTGGCTAGCACATTTGCCGGCGCCACGTCACCCGGCGTCGGCCCGGCGCGCGGCTAATAAAAGCTGGCGACCGGGCGACCAATCAATCGGTTGCTGAAGGCGCGGGCGCCGCGCTGCGCGTCATAGAGCAGCGCGCCCTTGGAGAGGATGAACCGCGTCGCCGGCTTGCCGCCGAACCCGACCATGAATTGATAGCGGGACTGGCTGGTCACGCCGTCGAAATCGAAGGTCAGGCCCAGGGAGTGCGCATGCTGCATGCCGGCCCAGACGAGGGCGCTGACGGCGCCGGCATGGGCGATCGACTGATTGCGGCTGGAGAGGAAATAATAATAGGAATGTTCGTCCCAGATGAAAAAGGTCTGGGCGTGGATGTCGCCCTTCTGGTCGACCGCCGCCACGATGCGGGCATTGCCGTGGGCGCGCGCCGCCTTGAAAATCTCGGGGATCAGATAGAGGCCGAAATAGGATTTCTCGTTGTCGAGATTGTCGGCATAGAAATTCTTGAAGGTGTCCGCATCCTCGATATCGACGATGGCGAGGCTGTCCTGGGCGCGGCGGATGATGTTGCGGGTCTTGTCGCGCATTTCCGACCACAGCGCCGGCTCCGGCACCCGGCAATCGGCATGGAACGTGTGCTGGACGCTGGTCTGGTAGCCGCGCGCCTGGAACGGCAGCACGTCGGTGACGCTGGGATCGAGCTTGAACTGGATGTAGTCGAAATCGGGCAGCTCATCCAACAACTCGCACACCGCGCTGAACACCGCGCGTTGTCGCGATTCCATCTTCTTGCCGTCGATCTGGACCACCGGACCGGCGATCCGCGTCAGCGGCGGAATCTGGCTGGAGCGGAACATCATCCGGCTGGTATGGGCGTAGCGCAGATAACCGCGATCCGACGCCACCTCGGCCCACCGGTCGGGAGCCACGATGTCCAGCCACCAATCTTCGTGAAATATGGTCTTACGCAAGGAACCCGCCTCCACCAACGATGATGTTATGTTGGTACAGTCCTTTTATTGAAGCTTCATTAAGATGGCACGGGCGCAAGAGAGGTATTGCCTGGCTATTCGGGGCCACGCCCCATCCCCCGGCCGGTCAGCGGACCGGAATCCCCGCGTCGCGCAGCGCCGCCTTCGCCTCGGCGATGCGGAAGGTGCCGAAGTGAAAGATCGAGGCGGCCAGCACCGCCGTGGCGTGGCCATCGCGGATGCCCTCCACCATATGGTGCAAATTGCCGACGCCGCCCGAGGCGATCACCGGCACCCGCACGGCATCCGCCACCGCCCGGGTTAAGGAAATGTCAAAACCCTGCTTGGTGCCGTCGCGGTCCATTGAGGTCAGCAGAATCTCGCCCGCCCCGGCCTCCACCATGCGCCGCGCCCACGTCACCGCATCGATGCCGGTGCCGCGCCGGCCGCCATGGGTGAAGACCTGCCACGCGCCGGGGCCGCTCGCCTTGGCGTCGATGGCGACGACGATGCATTGGCTGCCGAATTTCCGGGCGGCCTCGGCGACGAATTCCGGCCGCGCCACGGCGGCGGTGTTTATCGAAATCTTGTCGGCGCCGGCCAGCAGAAGGGTGCGGATATCGTCGAGAGTGCGCACGCCGCCGCCCACGGTCAGCGGCATGAAGCATTGCTCGGCGGTGCGCCCCACCACGCCGTAGAGCGTCTCGCGATTGTCGGACGAGGCGGTGATGTCGAGAAAGCACAACTCGTCCGCGCCCTCGCGATCATAGAGCTTGGCCTGTTCCACCGGATCGCCGGCATCGACCAGGTCGACGAAGTTAACACCCTTGACGACGCGGCCATCCTTCACGTCGAGACAGGGAATGACACGCATCTTCAGCATCGCTCAGCCCCTCGGACCATGCGTCCCTCGACTGCTCGCCCGGCTGCGCCGGGCTCCGCGCTCGGGATGAGGGTAGATGGGCGTTGGTACATAGCTTTAGTACCGCACACCCCCATCCTCATCCCGAGCGCGGAGCGGCGCGCGCCAGCGCGGTGCGAGCAGTCGAGGGACGCACGCTGCTCAAGCATCGGCAATTTCGAGAGCATCGGCGAGCGCGAATTTGCGCTCATAGAGCGCGCGGCCGATGATGGCCCCGTCGATGCGCGGATATTTTTTTAGTTCGCGAATATCATCGAGAGACGATACGCCGCCGGAAGCGATGACCGGAATCGATGTATGATTCGCGAGGCGCGCCGTTGCCTCCACGTTGACGCCCTGCATCATCCCATCGCGGTCGATGTCGGTGTAGATGATCGCGGCCACCCCGGCATCCTCGAAGCGCCGCGCCAGATCGAGCGCGTCGAGATCGCTCTGTTCCGCCCAGCCTTCTACCGCGACCTTGCCGCCGCGCGCATCGATGCCGACGGCGATGCGCCCCGGAAAATCGCGGCAGGCGGTCTTCACCAGATCGGGGTTGCGCAGCGCGGCCGTGCCGAGAATGATTCGGGCGATTCCGGCATCGAGCCAATGCGCGATACCGCCATGATCGCGAATGCCGCCGCCGAGTTGCACCGGCACCGCGACCGCGCCGAGAATGCCGCGCACCGCAATCTCATTCTCGGATTTGCCGGCGAGCGCACCGTCAAGATCGACAACGTGAATCCAGGTCGCGCCCGCCTCGGCAAAAGCCCGCGCCTGGGCGGCGGGGTCGCTGTTGAACACCGTCGCCTGGTCCATATCGCCACGCAGCAAGCGCACGCACTGGCCGCCCTTAAGGTCGATCGCCGGATAGAGAATCATGGCCGCCAGTTGAGGAAGTTGGTCAGGACGCGCAGGCCGGTCTCCTGGCTCTTTTCCGGGTGGAATTGCGTGCCGACCAGATTGTCGCGCCCGATCGCCGCGGTGACCGCGCCGCCGTAATCGGCGGTGGCGAGGACGTGGCGTGGCTCGGCCACGGCGAAATTATAGGAATGGACGAAATAGGCATGCGCCCCCGGCGCGATGCCCGCGAATACCGGATGATCGACGCGGAATTGCAGCTGGTTCCAGCCCATATGCGGAATCTTCAGCGCCGGGTCCGACGGGATCATCGGCGCGACATCGCCCGCGATCCAGCCGAGACCGGCAATCGTCTCGAACTCCAGTCCCCGCGTCGCCATCAATTGCATGCCGACACAAATGCCGAGGAACGGCTTGCCGCCGCCGATCACTTGCTCTTTCAGCGTCTCGATCATACCGGGCAGCGCCGCGAGGCCGCGCTTGCAATCGGCGAAGGCGCCGACGCCGGGCAGGACGATATGGTCGGCCGCGCGCACCGTCTCGGCATCGCCGGTGACCGCGATGTCGGCATCGAGGCCGGCCTCGCGCGCCGCGCGCTCCAGCGCCTTTGCCGCCGAGCGCAGATTGCCCGAGCCGTAATCGACGATGGCGACATTCATCTAAACCGAATCCTCGGCGGCAGCCCCCTCACCCAACTTCGCCTAAGCTCGGCTTTGCCTCGCTAAGGCTGCGTATCCCTCTCCCCC
>DATCDN010000039.1:0-4836 GCA_036510675.1 Allostellaceae bacterium | reverse complement strand
TGGCACGCCCTGGCCAACAACCTCATGGTCGCTCACCGGCTCAGGATCGCAGCCGCTACCGCATAAAGCACCGAACCGGCCGCCCAAATCCAACCGCGCCCCCGCCGGCACACTATCGCTCGGCCTTTCAGCACCCCACCGTGCCCAAAACCAGAATCCTTCACACGCTCGAAAGCCGGAGATGGCGCTGTCTTTGCGGCTTTGAGACTTCGCGTTTGCTTCTTTTTGTCGCGAGCGGGCGGCGCATCGGTCAATTCGAACCCGAATTTGCGACGATTCCGCTACGCCCAGTTTTCAATATCGAGGCCGGCGAGACGCTCGAATTCGCGGACATTGTTGGTCACCAGGGTCAGGCCCTCGGCGCGGGCATGGGCGCCGATCAGCAGATCGAGCGCGCCGATCGGCGTGCCGCGCCGGGCGAGATCGGCGCGCATCCGCCCATAATGGGCCGCCGCCTTCGCGGAGAAATCGAGCACCGCTAGTCGCGCGGCGAATTCCTCCACCGCGCGGAAATGGTCCGCCGGGCGCGCCGAATGCTCGGCGCCGAAATACAATTCCCCGAGCGTGATGCTCGACACGCACAATTGTTCCGCGAAGCGGTTGAAGCGTTCCTGAAGTCGCGCCGGATAATTCTTCATCACATAAATGCAGATGTTTGTATCCAGCATGTAGCGCGGCATCACAGCGGCTCGCGCACATCCACGGCCGGCTGTTCGCGCTCCGTCATGAAGTCCGGTGACGCCTGGGGGCCGCGCAAAAACAAATCATCCCAGCGTTTGCCGACCGGGCTGATCACGCGGCTGGTGCCGCTGACCGTGATCTCGACGTCGCGGACGCCGGCGGGAAAGGCGACCGCCTTCGGCAGGCGCACCGCCTGGCTGCGATTGCTGACAAAAACCTTGGTCTTGGCCATGCGATCCTCCGCCATCGACGCTGCCATATACAGAGAGGATATACGCAGCGTCGCCTGCGCGGCAAGGTCGCGCCGGGCGTCAGGCCACCGCGTCTTCCGCCGGGGTGTATTTCAAGTTCAGGGCCTGGGCGACCGCCGGGTGGGTGACCGTGCCGGCGGCGATGTTGAGGCCGGCGCGTAGATGCGGGTCGTGGCGTAGCGCGCCGCGCCAGCCCTGTTCGGCCAGCGCCAGCACGAACGGCAACGTGGCGTTGCCGAGCGCGAAGGTCGAGGTCCGCGCCACCGCTCCCGGCATGTTGGCGACACAGTAATGCACGATGCCCTCCTCGATGAAGGTCGGCGCGTCATGGGTGGTGGGGCGCGAGGTCTCGAAACAGCCGCCCTGGTCGATCGCGACATCGACCAGAACCGCGCCGCGTTTCATGCGCGTCAGCATCGCGCGGGTCACCAGCTTCGGCGCGGCGGCGCCCGGCACCAGCACCGCGCCGATGACGAGGTCGGCCGCCAACACCGCCTCTTCGATCGCCTCGCGCGTCGCATAAAGCGTGGTGACGCGCCCGCCCAGTTCGGTGTCGAGCTGTGCCAGGCGCGCCAGGGATTTGTCGAGGATGGTCACCTGGGCTTGCAGGCCCGCCGCCATGCGCGCGGCATTGCCGCCGACCACGCCGCCGCCGATGACCACGACCCGCGCCGGCGCGACGCCGGGCACGCCGCCCAGCAGCACGCCGCGGCCGCCGACCTCGATCTCGAGCGCGCGGGCGCCGGCCTGGATCGCCATGCGGCCGGCCACCTCCGACATCGGCGCCAGCAGTGGCAGGCCGCCCTGCGCGTCGGTCACGGTCTCATAGGCGATGGCGATACAGCCCGATGCGATCAGCGCCGCCGCCTGCCTGGGATCGGCGGCGAGGTGGAGATAGGTGAACAGCACCTGGCCGGCGCGCAGCAGCGGATACTCGGCGGCCAGCGGCTCTTTCACCTTCACCACCATCTCGGCGGCGCCATAGACGCTGGCGGCATCGGGCGCGATCTCGGCGCCGGCCGCGCGATAGAGGGCGTCGGGCAGGTCGATGGCGGCGCCGGCGCCGCTCTCCACCAGCACGCGGTGGCCGTGCGCCACCAGCTCGCGCACCGCGCCGGGCGTCATGCCGACGCGATATTCGCGCTGTTTGATTTCCGTCGGAACGCCGATCAGCATGGCGGGGATTATAGAGGCGGTGACTCTTTTTGGGAAATCTCGTTGCGGCAGCCCCGCTCCCAACGCTCCCCCGCTTGCGGGGGGAGGGCAGACAAAGCGAAGCTTTTTCGGGTGGGGGCTTTGGTCTAGAATGGGGCCAACCAATCCGCTGGAGGATATCGTCATGGGCAAGCCGAACGGCGTACATCATCTCGCACTCAACACCGGTGACATGAAGGCACAGGTCGCGTTCTTCACCGACGTGCTGGGCGCCGAACTCAAGGCGCTCTATTGGATGCACGGCACCAACGGCTATTTTCACGGCTTCCTCAAGCTGAACGATCTCTCCTATGTCGCCTTCGTCCAGGCGCCCCAGGGCGCCGATCCCGCCGGCGAGGGGCCAGCCGTCCCGGTCGCCTCCTCAATCAACCATATCGCGTTCAGCGTCGCCAATGAGCGCGACCTTGTCGCCATGCGCGACCGCATCCGCGATCGCGGCGTGGTAGTGATCGGCCCGATCGATCACGGTTTCTGCAAATCGATCTATTTCGGTGGGCCGGAAGGGCTGCGTCTCGAACTCTCCACCAATGAGGAGGGCATCGACGAGCGCGCCTGGATCGACCCCGAAGTGGTCGAGAAATGCCATATCAGCGCGGCGGAGCTGGCGACCTATCTCACCCCCGCCGCCTATCGCGATCTCGCCGGCGCGGTGCCGCAGCCGCCGCTGCGCGCCGACAAGCCGCAGCCGATGTGGCGCGGCGAGGCGCTGCAGCGCGCCCTCAAGATGACCGACGAGGAAATCACCCGCACCATGAGCGAGACCACCCCGCCGGTCCGGGTTGAGCCGCGCCGCGCCCTCGCCACGGCGAAATAGCCTATTTTTTAGGCGGGCCTCCCCGGCCCGCCTGTTTTCTCACCATCGCCGATTTTTGACGAATTTCGGCGCCCGGCGCGGGCGGGTGCCGACGACTGGCACGATTCTTGATTTCCGATTGTTCGATGCCCCGGCCCGTCCGGCCGGGCGGCAAAAAAGTCGAACCGGAGGTCATGTTGATGAGCCGTCTTGCCAAATTGGCCAAATTGGCCCTGTCGGGGGTCATTCTTCTCGTTCTCGCCGCCGGTCTTTTGGCCTGGACCGGTGCGGTCCCCGGGGCCATGGCCCAGCCGGCTCCCGCCGCCCCGGCTGCTACCGCCGCTCCGGCGGCAGCGGCCCCTACGGCAGTAGCCGCGCCGGCGCCGCCCGCCTGCGACGCCAAGATCCAGACCAAATGCACGCCCAACAGCGGCGACACCGCCTGGATGCTGACCTCGGTGGCGTTGGTGCTGATGATGACGGTACCCGGCCTCGGCCTCTTCTATGGCGGCATGGTGCGCAAGAAGAATGTCGGCGACACGGTGATGACCAGCTTCGCCATCACCTGTCTCGTCACGGTGATCTATGTCGTGGCGACCTACAGCATGTCGTTCACCGGCGGCTCGCCGTTCCTCGGCGGCTTCAGCCGGGCGTTCTTCCAGGGGATGCTCAGCGATATCGCCAGCGGCACCGGCAATCCGAATGGGCTGGCGCCGACCATCCCCGAATCGGTCTATGCCTGCTTCCAGATGACCTTCGCGATCATCACCCCGGCGCTGATCGCCGGCGCCTTCGCCGAGCGCATGAAATTCTCGGCGATGCTGTGGTTCATCGGCCTGTGGGCGATCCTGGTCTATGCCCCGATCGCGCATTGGGTGTGGGGGCCGGACGGCTTCCTCAACAGCGCCAACGATCACGCCTTGGTCCATGTGCTGGATTTCGCCGGCGGCACCGTCGTCCATATCAATGCCGGGGTCGCCGGGCTGATGTGCGCGCTGATGCTGGGCAAGCGGCGCAGCACCGGCCCCGCGCACAATGTGGTGCTGACCTTCATCGGCGCCGCGCTGCTGTGGGTCGGCTGGTTCGGCTTCAATGCCGGCTCGGCGGTCACGGCGGGGATGCAGGCGGGCATGGCGATGACCGTGACCCAGATCGCGACCGCGATGGCGGGCCTGACCTGGATGTTCGTCGAATGGGCGTTCCGCGGCAAGCCGACGGTGCTGGGCATCGCCTCCGGTGCGGTGGCGGGCCTCGTCGCCATCACCCCGGCCTCGGGCTTTGTCGGGCCGGCCGGCGCGCTGGTGATCGGCCTCGTCGCCGGCATCGCGTGCTATCTCGGCGCCACCAGCCTCAAGCATGCCTTCGGCTATGACGATGCGCTGGACTGTTTCGGCGTGCACGCGGTCGGCGGCATCGCCGGCGCGCTGCTGACGGGGGTGTTCGCGATCGCCGAATATGGCGGCACGCCGGGCCTGATCGAGGGCAACGCGATCCAGCTCTGGTATCAGCTCGAGGGCATCGTCATCATCATCGTCTACGACGTCATCGTCAGCCTGATCCTGCTGAAGCTGATCGACGTGTTCGTCGGCCTGCGGGTCTCGGACGATGTCGAGCAGGAGGGCCTCGATCTGGCGCTCCATGGCGAGGCGGTGCAGTAGCGCCGGGCTTCTAATTCCCTCTCCCTCCCGCGCAGCGGAGGGAGAGGGATGATGAGGGATGATGAAAAGCCCTCTCCCTTACCGGCGTAGGTGTTGTGTCCCGGGAGGTTAGCGAGGAGTTCGGCGGGGGCTTTGTGGCCGAGGCATCGCAGTCGGGTTCGATTGTAGTCATGGACGAAGGTTTTGATGAAGGTGTTGCGCTGGGGGCGATCGCGGAAGCGGTTTTTGCCGGCGTTGG
>DATCDN010000038.1:0-62078 GCA_036510675.1 Allostellaceae bacterium | reverse complement strand
CGGCCGAATTGGCCGACGCGACGCGCGCCGACGCGGCGGCACCGCCCGCCGTGGTGGTGGTTCGCGCCGAGCATTCGCCGGCGACGCAGACCCTGACTCTGCCGGGCGAGACCGCCGCCTGGTACGAAAGCACCATCTATGCGCGGGTCAATGGGTATGTCGCGAAATGGTTCGTCGATATCGGCGATCATGTGAAAAAGGGCGAGACGCTGGCGACCATCGAGACGCCCGAGCTCGATGCCGAGCTGGGCGCCGCCACCGCCAAGCTCAAAGCCGCCGGCGCCGAGGTGCGAGTGCGCCAGGCCCAGGCCGGCTTCGCCAAGACCACCTATCAGCGCTGGCGCGATTCGCCGAAGGGCGTGGTATCGGACCAGGAGCGCGAGTCGAAGAAGGCCGATTTCAGCAGCGCCGCCGCACAGGAGAACGCCGCCGCCGCCGAGGTCAGCGTCGATCAGGCGGATGTCGATCGGCTGATGGCGCGGTCGCGCTTCAAAGAGGTCACCGCGCCCTATGACGGCACCATCACCGAGCGCCACATCGATATCGGCAATCTCGTCACCGCCGGCAGCGGCGCCTCGACGACCCCGCTCTATCGGCTGTCGCGCGACGATCCGATGCGCGTCTTCGTCGACGTGCCGCAAAGCGTTGCCGCCGATATCGCGATCGGCCTCGCGGCGGAGATCACCGCCGCCAGCCTGCGCGACCGGCAATTCAAGGGCACTGTCGCCCGCACGGCACGCGCCATCGATCCGCGCGCGCGCACCCTGCGCGTCGAGGTCGATCTGCCCAACAAGGATTCGGCGCTGGTGCCGGGCATGTATGTCCAGGTCGCCTTCGCGCTCAAGGCGCGCGGCCTGGTGGAGGTTCCCGCCTCGGCGATGATGTTCCGCACCAAGGGGCCGCAGGTCGCGATCGTCGATAAGGACGGCGTGGTGCGGTTCCACAAGGTCGAGATCGCGCGCGACGATGGCAATGTCGTCGAGATCGGCGCCGGCGTCGCGCCGGGCGACCGCATCGTCCTCAACATCAGCAACCAGATCGCCAACGGCGACAAGGTTGCCGTGACCGAAGAGCCCGGCCTCGCCAGCGCCGACGCGGTCACGAAATGAAAGACCCTGGATCGGCATTGCGGAGCCTTCGAGACGCGCGCGATGCGCGCTCCTCAGGCTGAGGATTTTTCCGCGTGTTCGATTGCTCGCTCCGCTCGCGCTCAGTATGGGGGCGTGCGTCTCGAAGCACGCACGGCGGTCTTGCAGCGTTAATGGCAATAGCGGCGCTGCTCGCCGGCTGCACGGTCGGGCCGGACTATAGGGCGCCCGAGATCAAGATGCCGGACGCGTTTTCCGCCGCGCCGTCGGTGAGCGCGCCGGCGCCGGGGCCGACCGCCCCGATCGCGATGACGCGATGGTGGCGCGCGCTGGAGGATCCCGAGCTCGATGCGCTGGTGGCGCGGGCGGTCGCCGGCAATCTCGATCTGCGGATCACGCTGGCGCGGCTGCAGGAGGCGCGCACCGCCGAGCAGGTGGCGATGGGCCTCGCCTTGCCGGTCGGCACGGTGGCTGGCGCCGCCGGCCGCGGCACCGGCAGCGATGTCACGCGCGGCGCGGTGCCGTCCGCCCTGACCAACGCCAGCAACACCAAGGGCCTGAGCCAGATCAATCAGATCGGCGGCTTCGAGGCGGGGTGGGAGATCGATCTCTTCGGTAAATACCGCCGCGAGATCGAGGCCGCAGGCTATGACACCGAGGCGGCGGCGGCGGCGCGCAACGCCGTGCTGATCACGGTGATTGGCGATGTCGTGCGCGCCTATGTCGATTTGCGCGGGCTGCAAACGCGGCTCGCCATCCTTCAGCAGAACATCGCCGCCGAGGCGCATGAATACGATGTCGTCAACACAAGATTCACGCGTGGCCTGACCAACGAGCTCGACGTGACTCTGGCGCGGCGCCAATTATCGAGCCTCAAGGCAACCGTTGCGCCGCTGGCGGCGCGGATCGATGCCGCGCGCAATACCATCGCGGTGCTGTTGGGGCAGATGCCGGAATCGCTGGCGACGGAACTGGCGAAGCCGGCGATGATCCCGGCGCTGCCGGTGCGGGTCGCGCCGGGCTTGCCGCTCGACCTTCTGCGCCGCCGCCCCGATATCCGCGAGGAGGAGCGCCAGCTTGCCGCCGCGACGGCACGCATCGGCATCGCCACCGCCAACCTCTTTCCGCATCTGGTGATCAGCGGCGCGGCCGGCGCGCAGGGCCAGGGGCTGGGCGTCGGTCCCGGTGCCGGCTCCTTCATCTGGTCGGCGGGGCCTGGCGCCTATTGGAACGTGCTGGATTTCGGCACGCTCGACGCGCTGGTAAAGATCGCCGACCTGCAAGCACAGGAACAGCTCAGCGTCTATAAGGAGACCATCCTCAACGCGGTCAGCGAGGTCGATGGCGACATCGCCGACTTCACCGCGCAGCAGGACCGGCTGAACAATTTGAGCGCGGCGCTGACCGCCAGCCGGCACGCGGTCCAACTGGCGCAGGAACGCTATGATCGCGGCCTCACCGATTTCCTCAATTTGCTCGACGCCGAGCGTCAGGAATACGGGCTTGAGGACGAATATGCCCAGGCCCAGCAAGCCGCCGCGGACGATTTTGCCGCGCTCTACAAGGCGTTAGGCGGCGGCTGGGAGGGCTATCAGGCGATCCCGCCGATCCGCGCGCCGGAACCCGCCATCATCGCCGCGTTCCGCGCGCTGCTCGGGAAGAACTAAAGCCAATCCCGTTCCGATGCGAGCCGGGAGCGTGGCGGCGATCCGCACATTCGCTTGCCCCTATCGGCGCGCCCGGCGAAAATGCGGATAACCGATCATGATCGATTCAAGGAAAACGCGAACATGCCAATACCGTTCAAGGGCCGGCGCGAGGATTTCAGGCTGGTCACCGGACAGGGGCGCTATACCGCCGACTGGAACCTGCCCGATCAAGCCTACGGGCATTTCCTGCGCGCCGACCGCGCGCATGCCGAGATCCGGTCGATCGACATTGATAGCGCGCACGCGATGCCCGGCGTGCTGGCGGTGCTGATAGGCGAGGATTACGCCAAGGCCGGCTATAAGACCGTGCCGCCGATGGTGCAATATCCCGGCAAGGACGGCATGAAGCTGCGCAACCCCAAGCGCCCGGTGCTGGCGGTCGGGCGGGTGCGCCATGTCGGCGAGGAAGTAGCGCTGGTGATCGCCGAGACCCCCGAACAGGCGCAGGACGCCGCCGAGGCGATCGCGGTCGATTACCGCGACCTGCCCGCCGTGGTCGATGCCGAGGACGCCGCCGCGGCGGGCGCCCCGCAATTGCATGAGGACGTGCCGGGCAACGTTATTTTCGACTATGAGTATGGCAACGCCGCCGCCACCGAGGCGGCGTTCGCGGGCGCCGCGCATGTCGTGACGCTGACCCTCCATGCCCAGCGCATCGTCGGCAACCCGATGGAGCCGAAGGCGTGTCTCGCCACCTACGATGCCGCCACCGACATGTACGAGGTCTATGCGCCGTCGCAGGGCATGTCGATGATGCAGGGTGGCCTTTCCGCCGTCAGCGGCGTGCCGGTGCCGCAAATCCGCGCCCATGCCTATGATGTCGGCGGCGGCTTCGGCATTCGCGGTGGCGCCTATGCCGAATATTCGGCGCTGATGCTGGCGGCGAAGATCGTCGGGCGCCCGGTCAAATGGGTCTCGACCCGCTCCGAAACCTTTCTCAGCGATTATCACGCCCGCGCGGCACGGATGACCGGCGAGCTGGCGCTGGACCAGGACGGAATTTTCCTCGCGGTGCGCTATCGCTGGCTGGCCGATCTCGGCGCCTATCCGACGCCGGTGGCGCCGTTCATCAATACGCTGGCCGCCACCAGCCAGGCGGTCAATCTCTATCGCATCCCGACGGTCTATGGGCTGCATCGCCTGGTCGTCACCAACACCACGCCGACCACCGCCTATCGCGGCGCGACGCGGCCCAACGTCTCCTACATCATGGAGCGGCTGGTCGGCGAGGCGTCGCGCGTCACCGGCATCGACCCGGTGGAAATCCGCCGCCGCAACGTGCTGGCCAAGGAAGCCTTCCCCTACAAGAACCCGGTCGGCAGCCAGTTCGACAGCGGCGATCCGCCGGGTCTCTTGGACGATCTGGTCGCCGCCGCCGATGTCGCGGGCTTTCCCGCGCGCCGGGCGGACACCGAACGGCGCGGCAAGCTGCGCGGCATGGGCGTCGCCATGTTCATCGAGCCGTCGGGCGGCGGCGGCCCCAAGGAAGAGGTCGCGATCAAATTCGGCTCCAACGGCGATGCCAGCCTCTATTCGCAATCCGGCCCATCGGGCCAGGGCAATGAGACCGCCTATCCCGAGATCGTCGCCGGGGTGTTCGGCATCGACCCGGAGCAAGTCACCCTGCGCGTCGGCGATGCCGAGCAGGCGCCGCTGATCGGCATGGGGTCGATCGGCTCGCGCTCGCTGATGTCGCATGGCAGCGCGCTTCTGGTCGCGGCGCGCGAGGTGGTGAAGAAGGGCATGGAGCTCGCCGCCAAGGACCTCGAAGTCTCGTCGAGCGATATCGTGTTCGAGGAAGGAAAATACCGCGTCGTCGGCACCGATCTCGCGGTCGGCTTTTCCGAGATCGCCCGGAAATACGGCGCCTCGCCGGAACGGCCGCTCGACGTCAAGACCGGCATCCCGTCGCCGATGGCGTTCCCCAGCGGCGCCCATGTCTGCGAGGTCGAGATCGATCCCGAGACCGGAACCCTCGAGCTCGTCTCCTATGTCGCGGTGGACGATTGCGGCAACCAGATCAACCCGACCCTGGTCGCGGGCCAGGTCCATGGCGGCATCATGCAGGGTATCGGCCAGGCCATCGGCGAGCATTGCGTCTATGACCGCGAAACCGGCCAGCTCCTCAACGGCAGCTTCATGGATTATTTCATGCCGCACGCCTTCGACCTGCCGGCGATGGCGCTCTACGATCATCCGATGCCGACGCCCAACAATCCCTTGGGCGCCAAGGGCGCGGGCGAGGCCGGCACCACCGGCGCGGTGCCGACGCTGGCCAACGCCGTGCATGACGCGCTGAGCTCGCTCGGCATCCATCATATCGACATGCCCTACTCGCCCCACCGCCTGTGGCAGGCGATCCACGCCGCGAACGGGAAAGGTGCCTAACGCGGCCTCGGCAAGCCGGACGTTGCCGCGAGGGCCACGGCGATCGTTGCCAACGGCAACACCAGCTTGAGCGGATCATCCAGCAGCGGCACGGCGCCGAACCGCCGATACCAGTCGGCGGCGCCGCGATCCTTCGCGTCGATGGCGAGCGCCACGCCACCAACTTCAGCGGCGACAGCCAAGGCTCTTTCGCCAGCAGCCAGGAGCAATTCCGTGCCCAGTCCCTGGCGCTGCGCCGACAACGCGACCGCCAATCGCGCCAAGCGAAATACCGGAATCTCGTATCGGCCGAGTTTACGCGTGACCGTTTTCGGAACTTGCGCGAACTCGATCGCCCCAGGACTGATTGAATAGTAACCCAGCACCGCTCCGCGTTTGCCCAACGACACGGCAACGAACGTCTTCGCTCCACCCACCTCGTGGTTCTGGCGCGCGTATCGTTCGAGATATTCATTGAGGTCGTTATTGCCACAATCGAATGAACCGCGGTCGTGATGGCGACCAATCGGTTCTTCCTTCCACGCGATCCGGTCGGTCACCGCCGCGTCGCACGGCGCCGCGCCGCGGCAAGCAAGGCGGCGGTCGGCTTCGGCGGATGCTCCAATAATTTCATGACGCGCTCGGTGTCGCGCTCGCTCAGCACGATCCGTTCGGAGCGCGCGACGACGTCGCGGGCACTTGGGATGACGTTTCGCATGATAAAGCTCGTCACGTCCAACCGTTCGTGGGCCGCCGCCTTGGCCAACAGCCGCTTTTCTTCCTTGGTTGTCCGTAATTCGATCCGTTCGTCGCGGACCACGCCCGAAATTGCCATGTGCGGTTACTCCTTGGCGTACGGATATTATCCGTACGCCAAGGGCCGGGTCAAGTCGGTTAGAGTTCCGCCGGGGCCAAGCGTTTCCCCACCAGCAAATCGGCGGCCTTTTCGCCGACCATGATGCAGGGCGCGTTGATGTTGCCGCCGGGGATCGCCGGGAATACCGAGGCGTCGGCGACGCGCAGGCCGGCGACCCCGCGCACCGTCAGCGCGGCATCGACCACGGCGTTCTCGTCATTGCCCATGCGGCAGGTGCAGGCGGGATGCTGGGTCGTGGTCCCCATGCGGCGGATATAGGCGGCGAGCGCCGCGCGCGATGTCGCGTCCGGCCCCGGCAGGATTTCGCGCGCGATCAGGCTGGCTTGCGGCTCGGTCGCGTAGAGGTCGCGGGTCATGGCGATGCCGCGGATGGCGGTATCGATATCGGCCTCGGCGCCGAAAATGTTGAGATGGATGCGCGGCTTGTCGCGCGGATCGGCGGAGCGCAGCGTCACTTTGCCCCGGCTTTCGGGATGGATCACCGAGACGATGCAGTTGAAGGCGTAATTCTGTTTCGCCGCCTGCCACGGCCACCACGGCCGATCGTAAAGGCCGACGGTGTTGCAGGTGAGCTGGATGTCGGGGCGCTCCAGCCCGTCGCGGGTGCGCGCGAAAATCCCCGCCGTGTTGCCGTTGACGCCGAACGGCCCATCGCCGGCGAGCGCCCATCGCAGCAGCCACCACGCCGCGCGGTCGCGGCGCAGATCGCGCAGGAAGGTCACCGGCCCGCGCGCCGCCATGATCACCGGCACCGAGCCATGCTCCTCCAGATTGCGGCCGACACCGGGCAGATCGACCAGTGGCGCGATACCCAGCGCGCGCAGCTCGTCCGCCGGGCCGATGCCCGACAGCATCAGCAGTTGCGGCGAATTATAGGCGCCCGCCGACAGCACCACCTCGCGCGCGGCGCGCGCCTGTTCCACCGCGCCGTCCTTGAGATACTCGACGCCGACCGCGCGACCATTCTCGATGACCACGCGCGTCGTCGTGGCATAGGTAACCACGGTCAAGTTCGGCCGCTTCATTGCCGGATAGAGGAAGGCGCGCGCCGTCGAGTTGCGGCGGGCGCGTTCATCCACCGTCAGCTCGGTGACGAACAGGCCCTCCGGCTGCTCGCCCGAAATGTCGTCGCAGATCGGATGGCCGGCCGCCTGCGCGGCGGCGGCCAGCGGCTCGTACAGCAATTGCGCGGCACCGCCCTTGCGCACCGTCAGCGGCCCGCCCACGCCATGATATTTGCCGGCGCCGCGCCAGGAATTCTCCGAGCGCTTGAAGTATGGCAGTACATCGGCATAGCCCCAGCCTTCGAGACCGAGCTGGCGCCAATGATCGTAATCGCGCGGATGGCCGCGCTTATAGCCCATGCCGTTGATCGACGAGCAGCCGCCAAGCACCTTGCCGCGCGGGATCGCGATCCGGCGGCCGTCGAGCTGCGGTTCGGGATCGGTCTCGTAGCTCCAATTGAAGCGCTTGTCGTAAGCCGCGAGGGGCCACGCGATCGGGACACGCAGCACCGCGCCATGATCGGCGCCGCCGGCCTCCAGCAGGAGGACGGTGACATCTTTGTCTTCCGTCAAGCGCGCCGCGACGACGCAACCGGCCGAGCCGGCGCCGACGATGATGTAGTCGAAATTTTTGCTCATGTTCCCGCGATGGAAAAGAATTTCATGATCTTGGCGCGCAGGAACGACACCATGCCGACCCGCGCGATTTCCTGGCGCTCGTCCGGGGTGAAGGCCATCGCACTGACATTGGTGGCCGAATGCTCGGCCTCGATGCGGCTCAACTCGGCGAGAATTTCCGGATGCGCGTTGAAGATCGGCTCGAGCCCGGATTTGTCGATTTCGATCAGCCCGGTATCCGCCGCCGTCGTCACCGTGGCGCCACGCACGGCGCCCGTGAGCAGCGACCACTCGCCGAAGACGTGGCCCGGCGCCAGCAGGCCGACTTTGCGCGCCTCGCCGTTCTCCATCTGCTTGAACACGTCCAACAGGCCCGAGACGACGACGAACAGCGAGGCACCCGCCTCGCCCTCGCGCACGATTTCGAGGCCGGACTTGTGCTGCTGGATGCCGACGCTGCGCGCCAGCTCGGCGATCTCGATATCGCCGAAGGAATCGAACAGCGGCACGCGGCGCAGAATCGCCGCGACATCGACGCGCCGATCGATGCTGCGCTCGGTCCGCGCCGAGCGGGCATCGTAATTCTCGCGCTTGGGATAGGACGGCGCGAAACCCGACTGGTCGAGGAATTTCAGCGCGTTGACCGCCACTTGATGGGTGATGAACTGCGCGTCGGGATAGTCGGGCACATGGTAATACATGGAATAGGAGACGCCGTTATCGTTGAATTCCTCGATGATGACATAGGGCGCCGGATCGGCCAGCAAAGCGGGGACCGCCTTCATCGCGGTCAGCAGGACGGCGGACACGCGCTCCGGTGGCGCTTCATAGCCGACGGTGATCTTGAGCTTGGTCTGATAGGCGCGATGCGGCGTGTTGAAATTCATCAATTGCAATTCGACGAGGCGGCTGTTGCGGATCACCACCATGCGATCGTCGAGCGTCAGCAGATGGGTATCGCTCCAGGTGATCTGCGTGACTTTGCCGATGACGCCGTTGGCGAGCTGGAGCCAATCGCCCAGCTTCATCGTGCCTTCGCGGAAATTGAGCGCGATGCCCGCGATGAGGTCGGTCGCGGTCGGCTGCAGCGCGAAACCCGCCGCGGCGGCGATGATGCCCGAGGTCACCAGCAGGCCCGACAGTTCGAGACCCAGCACCCGCGAGACGATGATCAGCCCGGCGCAGAAGAAAATGACGATCGCGCCGATATCGAGCAGCAGGCGCGGCAGCCGCGTCTCCAGCCCCTGGCGGCGCGCCTGATACAGCACGAAATTGCGCAACAGCTCGGTCGCGAACCAGGCTAGCGCCAGCCAGAACAGGCCGCCGACGATGTCGTCGATGGTGAACTCGAACGGGACTTCGCGCAGAAAGCCCGGCGGCCCATGGATCGAAAACCAATAGGCCGCGCCCAAAATCGCGACCAGAATTATCCGCAACGCCAGGCGCATCGATCCCCCCGCCCCCACCTCTAATGAGGCGGCGCGCCGGGCGCAATGATCTTATGTTATTTTCGGCGCACCAGCTTGCCGGTGGCGGTGCCCTCGGCGAAATTGCGCCACGGGGTGGTGCCGGCGACCACCTTGTTGGTCAGCGTGCCGATGCGATCGATGATCAGCGACACCTCATCGCCGGCGGCAAGACGCTTGAAGCCGGCGAAGGTGCCGAGCGAGATCACGTCCCCCGGCTCCATCGCGGTATAGTCGGAGCAATAGGCCAGCACCTCATAGGGATCGAAGATCATGTCCCGGCTGTTGCCCTTGCGGCGGCTCTCGCCATTGACCCGCACCTCCATGTCGAGGTTGCGCGCGTCCGGCAGCTCCGCCCGCGTCACCACCCACGGCCCCATCGGGCAGAACGTGGCGAAGTTCTTAGCATAGGAATAAGGCTGGCCCATCTTCAGCCGCTCGCGCTGGCGATCGCGGGCCGAGACATCGTTGCAGATGGTATAGCCGAAAATATGATCCGCCGCCTCGGCGGGGGCGATGTGGCGGCAGGCGCGGCCGACCACCAGCGCCAGCTCATGCTCCTCGTCCACCATCTGCGGAAAGGGCGGCAGCTCGATCGCGTCGCCATGGCCGATCATGGTGGAGGGATATTTTTCGAAGATGATCGGCTCGTCGAGGAAGGTCAGCTTCGATTCGTCGATATGCTCCTGGTAGTTCAGCGCCAGCGCCAGGATCTTCGACGGCCGCAGGATCGGCGGCAGGAATTTCGGGGCGGCGACGCGAAACTCGGCAAGCCGGCCGGCGGCCCGGAGCCGCTCGATGCTGGCGGCGCCGACCGTATCGATATCGATGCCGGCCGCGATGATGGCCAGCAGCGAGCCGCCTTCGTGCACCTCCGGGTGCGTCTCGGCCAGCGCGCGGGTCAGATCGACCACGCCGTCATCCAGTTTGACCCCGACATGTGGCCCGGCATCGGTCGCGAACGATAATAGCTTCATGGCGTTGCTCCTATTTAGCCCACAGGCGTTTCGTGGCGCGGCGCGCGCCCTCGGCCAGCGCCTCGAGCTTCGCCCAGACGATCGACGGATGGCCGACGCGCGGGCCGAGCCCGCAATCGGTGCCGGCGATGACATTCTCGCGCCCCATCAGCTTGGCATAGCGCTCCAGCCGGTCCGCCACCAGGTCGGGATGCTCGATAAAGTCCGAGGCGTGCCCCACGACGCCCGGCACGAAGGTCGCGCCGTCCGGCAGCTTCACGGTCTCGAACACGCGCCATTCATGCTCATGGACCGGGTTGGAAGCTTCGAGGGAATAGCTCTCCGCCTTGATCTTGAAGATCAGATCGATGATCTCGGTCAGCGGAATGTCGTCGGCATGCGGGCCGTGAAAGCTGCCCCAGCAGACATGGAGCCGGATTTGCTCGCGCGGGATATCGCGCAGCGCGTGGTTCAGCGCCTCGACCCGCATGCCGGCATAGCGGCGGAATTGCGCCACGTCCATGTCGGGGAAGATGCCCCAGCAATCCGGCAGATCGGGATTGTCGATCTGCAGCGTCAGGCCGGCATCGGTGATCGCCTTGTATTCGACATGCAGCACGTCGGCCAGCGCGTAGACCAGCTCCTCGTCGGTCTTATAGAAATCGTTGCGCAGCCAATGCTCCATCGTGCCCGGCGTGTTGGCCGGCAGGAACGCCTCCTCGGTCTTGGCGTTCGCGAGCGCCGCCTTGAAGTTCGTGATGTCGCGTTGCAACTTGTCTTGACCGATATAACGCAGCGGCTCGACACAGACCGGCAGCTTGCCGCCGGGGGTCGCGAACAGGCGCCGATTGGCGAAATAGTCGCCGAACTTCCGCGCGTCACGATTGATCATGTTGAGGCGCGAGAGCCGGGTCGGCGCGCCCTCCGGCACATCGCGCAGCTCGTAGCCGGCGACGCGGTCGGTCAGATAGGTGTTGAAGCTGGACTTGCTGAGCTCGCCGTCATTGACGCTGTCGAGCCCACAGGCGACCTGTTTGCGCACGATCTCGGCGACCGCGCTCTTGAGGCGCGCGCGATGCTCGTCGGTTTCGATCCGCACGACGCGGTCGGGGCCGACGATCATCTGGCGCAGATCGTCGGGACGCGGCAGGGCCCCGGCATGGGTGGTCTTGATTCGGTCGGTACTGCGCATCATCGGCTTCAAGGCTCCCTCGGGATTGGCGTCCGCCGACGCACCCTAAGAGCGCGCCGCGCCGGGGGTCAACGCCGGCGAAAGCATTCCGGCGTTGCGTGGCGGCGGCCGATACCCGGAATCCCAAGCCCAAATTCATGCCGCGTTAATAATTCCCGGATAGAACCGGCCCCGTCCTTGGTATGGGAGGTCGTTCGTGGGTTCATTCGTCGATGTCGCCATTATTGGCGCTGGCCCTTATGGTCTATCGGTCGCCGCGCATTTGAGCGCCCTTGGTGTCGATTACCGGATTTTCGGCAAGCCGATGCAATTGTGGCGCGAGCACATGCCCCCCCGCATGCATCTCAAATCGGACGGCGCGTCCTCCGATCTCGCCGACGCGACCGATGCGCTGACGCTCAAGAAATATTGCGCGCGCGAAGGCATCGCCCATGACGACAGCCGCATTCCGGTCGCGCTCGATACCTTCGTCGCTTACGGCATGGCGTTCCAGAAACGCTTCGTGCCTCGGCTCGAGGAGAAATTCCTGACCTCGGTCGAGCGCGCCGCCAACGGCTTCATCCTGCGCTTCGACGATCAGGACGTGGTCATCGCGCGCCGGGTCGTGATCGCGGTCGGCGTCTCGCATTTCACCTTCCTGCCGGACTTTCTCGCCGGCCTGCCGGCGGATTTCGTCAGCCATTCGAGCCGCTTCGGCAGTTTCGAGGCGCTGGACGGCAAGCAGGTCACGGTCATGGGCGCCGGCGCATCGGCGATCGATGTCGCGGGCCTGTTGCGCGATCGCGGCACCGATGTCTCGGTGATGACGCGTCGCCCGTCGATCGAATTTCACAATCCGCCCGGCCCGCGCTCGCTGCCTAACCGCATCCGCGCGCCCGGCACCGGCATGGGCGCCGGCTGGCGGCTGCGCGTCTTCGCCGACGCTCCGCTGGCGTTCCACGCCCTGCCGGAAAGCGTGCGACTGCATCAGGTCCGCACCCTGCTGGGCCCGTCCACCGGCTGGTTCATGAAGGACAGCATCGTCGGCAAGGTGTCGATGCTGACGGGCACGACGCCGAGCCGGGCCGAGGTTCGCAACGGCAAGCTGCATATCGAGGCGACCACGGCCGATGGCGGGCGGCGCGAAATCGTCACCGACCATCTGATTGCCGGCACCGGCTATAAGGTCGATCTGCGCCGGCTCGGCTTCCTGCCCGAGGCGCTGCGTCCCGAGATCAAGCATGTCGCCAACGCGCCAATCTTGTCGGCGAATTTCGAGACCTCGGTGAAGGGGCTTTATTTCGTCGGCCCGGCATCGCTCAACAGTTTCGGACCGCTCGTGCGCTTCGTCCTCGGCGCACGGTATTCGGCGCGCCGGATCGCCCCCCATCTGGCGCGGTCGCTGGCCAGCCGGGCACCCGCGCCCTTCTCGGCTCCGCGCTCGGTCGCGGGATAATTCGCATGGCGATGACGGCCCTCAATCACTCGTTAACATTTGCCGCGCAAGGATAGCGGTCAGATATCGCGTGAAGGATTCAGCTCTTGTCCTTGGCTTCGTTCCTGCGTTCCGATCAGTCCCTCGCCGCCACGCCGTTCCGGCTGCCGGCGGGCGACATCCTGCGCCGCCGCGCCGCCAAGGCGCAGCGACCGCGCCTGCTGATGGTCAGCTCGCTGATCACCATGCCCTATCGCGTGCTGCGCGTCGCCGGCGCCGCGGGCGCCGACATCTATGTCCTGGGAAATTCCCATTCGAAGTGCCTGGAGCATTCGCGCTTCTGCAAGAAATTCCTGCTGACCAGCCAGCCGATCACCGGCGAGGCCGATGCCTGTCTCGCCGACGAGATTAACCGGCGCGTACGGGAATTCGACATCGACATGGTGCTGCCGGGCGATGTCCAGGCGACCCGCTCGCTGATCGCATTGCGCGATGCCATCGATGCGCCGTGCTTTCCGATGCCGACGCTGGAGCAGTTCGATCGGCTCAACGACAAATGGTTCTTCACGAATCTCTGCGGCGAGCTGGATATTCTGACGCCCAAGAGCTGGCACGTCGCCGATGCCGCTGAATTGCGGCGCGAGATCGAGGCCGGACGTATTCCGCTGCCCGCGATCGCCAAGCCGATCAACCATGACGGCAGTCTCGGCGTCATCAAGCTCGACGGCGCCGACGCGCTGGCGCAGCTCGACCGGATCGACTACGCGCCGATCATCGTGCAGGAATTCATCGAGGGCGCCGACATCGGTGCCAGCGTCTATTGCGAGCGCGGCGAGATCAAGGCCTTCATCGCCCACGAGCTGAAGCGCGCGACCTATCGGGCGCTCGACGATGCGCGGATCGAGGCCGCGCTGGCCCGGGTGATGGGACGCATGGGGGTCAACGGCGTCTTCAATTTCGACATGCGCCTCGCGCCCGATGGCACGATCTATTATCTCGAATGCAACCCGCGCTTCTTCTTCAAGATCAATCTCTCGATGCTGGCGGGCGTCAATTTCATTCGCATGGGCCTGCGGGCATCCACCAACACGATGCTCGCCCCTGCCTCGGGCGCCGCCGTGCGCATGCCGAAGGCGCTGGCCGCCGCCGCGGTGCTGACGCCGTGGAAGATCACGTCACGCGATTTCCAGATGCTGTGGTATCTGTGCCGCGATCCGGTCTCCAGCCTGCGCGAGGCGCTGGGCATCGACTGGGAATACGCCGAGGACGCGCATCACCGCCACTTCATCGCCCCGGCCACGGAAAAGCAGCCGGACCGCGCGCTGGCGGCGTAACAGGAGCTAGACGCCCGTCGCCTTGAACTGCTTCGAGAGGGCCAACCCTTGGCTCTGATAGTTTGAGCCGATACCCTGGCCATAGACATGGTCGGGGCGGTCGCCCATCCGCTCATAGCGCAGCCAGCCGACCGCCTGGCCATGTTCGAGAATGAACGGGACATCGTGGCTGCGGACTTCGAGCACGGCCTTGCTGCCGTGCCCGGAGGGATCGCAGCCGAATCCGGGATCGAAAAATCCGGCATAGTGGACGCGGTACTCGCCGGAGCGCGTCTCATAGGCGACCATCTCCGCCGCCAGGTCGATCGGCACCCGCACCTCTTCCCGCGTCGCCAGGATATAGAACTCGCCCGGATTGAGGGTCAGGCTGGCCTCGCGCCTGAAATAGATCGGCTCCCAATAATCCTGCCAATCGTAATGGTCCTTGAGATCGAGCTCGATGCGGTCGGTGAAGCGCCGCGCGCGATAGCCGATGACGCTGCCGGTGCCGGCGCCTTTGAGATCGATGGTCACCGGCACCAGATTGTCGGGCAGCGGATGCTTGTCGTCGAACGGCCGCGCCAGCTCGCCGTCGCGATAGCGCCGGCGCAGCGCGCCGCCGGTGAGGCCGATGCCGGTGCCGCGCTGGAACCGCACCTGGTTGAGGCGGGTCCCGGGACGGACCACGACGCTGAAGGTTTGCGGCGCCACTTCGAGATAGAGCCGCCCCTTATAACCGGGTTCGATCTGGTCGAAGACGGTGCCTTCCTCGGTGATCAGCCGGGTCAGCACATCGAGCCGCCCGGTCGTGCTTTTTGGGTTGGCGAAGCCGCGCACATGCTGGGGCAGCGCCAGCGATTCCAGCAGCGGAATGACATAGACCTTGCCGGTTTCCAGCACCGCGCCGTTGGTCAAATCGATGTGATAAGCATCCATCGCCTCGACCTTGCGCAGCACCTCGTTGCCGGCGCCAGGCAGGAAGCTCGCGCGCACGCGATAGGCGCTTCGGCCCAGCCGCAGATCGATGCTGGCCGGCTGAATCTGTTCCGGCGCCACCGGCTCGGCCGCGATGATGATGCCGGCGCGGACATATTCGCGAATCACCTGATGCGGCTGAACGCCGTTGCCGCCGAGGTCGGCCGCGCGGCCCTTGCCCTCGGGATCATCGTCGTCAATCAGCGAGCGCTGGGCGTTGGCGTCGGTCAACTTCATCTCACATGGCCTGCGGCGGAGCGGCAGTATGGTCAAAAATCCCGTGGCCGATCAAGGCGTTATCGCTAATATACGCTCCCCCCAACGGCGCACAGCGCGCCGCCCGTCAAGACCATGCGCGGCCTTGCAAATTCGACTTGTCCCCGCTTTGCACATGGTTAGGGTATAACGATGAGTTCAACGGGGGACGGGGCGGACGCGATCGAGGCGGCGACCATGCGGCGCGTGGCGCGGCGCGTCGTGCCGTTCCTGATGCTGTGCTATTTCGTCTCGTTCGTCGACCGGGTCAATGCCGGCTTCGGCGCGCTGGAGATGAACCACGATTTGCATCTCTCGCCCGCAATGTTCGGTTTCGGCGGCGGCTTGTTCTTCGTCAGCTATTTCATCTTCGAGGTGCCGAGCAATCTCGCGCTGGAGCGGGTCGGGGCACGGCGCTGGATCGCGCGCATCATGATCAGTTGGGGCATCGTCGCCGCGGCCATGGCGCTGATCGAGGGGCCGCGCTCCTATTACCTGGTGCGCCTGCTGCTCGGCGCCGCCGAGGCCGGCTTCTTTCCCGGCGTGATGCTGTACATCACCTATTGGTTTCCGGCGGCGTACCGGGCGCGCATCATCGGCTGGTTCATGGTAGCGGTGCCGATCTCGAGCTTCCTCGGCTCGCCGCTGTCGGCGGCCCTCTTGGGCGCCGATGGCTGGCTGGGGCTGCGCGGCTGGCAATGGATGTTCATCATCGAGGGCGCGCCGGCGGTGCTGCTGGGCGTGTTCTGCCTATTCTATCTCGACGACCGCCCGGCCTCGGCCAGGTGGCTCGCCCCGGCACAGCGCGACTGGCTGCTGACGCGGCTCGCGGCCGAGAATGCCCGCGCCCGCCCGATGGCGCATCAATCGCTGTGGCGGGTCCTGACCAACCGGCGCGTGCTGGCGCTGGCGGTGGTGCTGGCCGGCACTACCGCCAATTCCAGCGGCCTGCAGATCTGGACGCCGCAGATCATCAAATCGTTCGGGCTGAGCAATCTGCAAACCGGGCTGGTCAACGCCATCCCGTTCGCCATCGCCGCCATCGCCATGATCTGGTGGGGGCGCCGCTCCGACCGACTGCACGAGCGGGTGTGGCATACGGTGCTGCCGCTGGCGCTGATCGCGGTCAGCCTGGCGGCGTTCCTGCTGTTCCATTCGCTGGTCGCGACGGTAGTGATCTTCTGCCTCGCGGTGGTCGGCATCTATGCCTGTAAGGGGCCGGTCTGGGCGGTCTCGACCGAGTGGCTAGCCGCCGGCGTCGCGGCCGCGGGCCTGGCGCAGATCAACGCCATCAGCAATCTCGCCGGCTTCGGCACCATCTATCTGGTCGGCGTGATCAAGGGCGCGACCGGCGGCTATACGCTGGCCATGCTGCCGCTGGTGACGCTGGCCGCGCTGTCGGCGGTGACCATGTTTCTGGTCGGGCGGGCGGATCAAAAATCCCTAACGCGATCTTAAGGTCGATTAATCCGCGCGGCGCGGCTCCACGCAATCATATCTTAATATTTGGGCGCCAATCTCAGTCTCGCGACTAGTTCCGAGGGTGCGATGCTAGCTAAAAATCTCTACCGGGCGGTCAAGCCCTACCTCTCCACCGAAACCGATGTTTGGATGCGTCAGATGCGGCGCAACGCGCTGTCGGCGCTGGGCTATGACGACGACCAATGGGTGCGGATCGTGCGCCGCGCCGAGTGGCACGGGTTCCTTGGCGCGGAAGCCAAGCAGGGACCCGATATTCTCGAAATTTCGCCCGGCCTCGATTCGCCGTGGAAGAAATACGCGACCGGCTCCTACCGCAAGATCGACTATCCCGATTTCGATATCACGCGCGAGCGGCTCGACGCCCAGTTCGATGTCATCATCGCCGAGGAAGTGTTCGAGCATCTCGCCAATCCCGACGCGGCGGCGGAGAATGTCCACGCCATGCTGAAGCCCGAGGGCG
Source organism: Allostellaceae bacterium (assembly GCA_036510675.1). Lineage (GTDB taxonomy): Bacteria > Pseudomonadota > Alphaproteobacteria > ATCC43930 > CGMCC-115725 > JAATGI01. The sequence goes on along the minus strand of DATCDN010000038.1, from coordinate 44,902 downwards.
TGTTCCTGGTCTCGGTGCCGTTCCTCATCAAGCTGCACGGCGCGCCGGCCTATGGCGACTTCCATCGCTGGAGTCCCGACGGGCTGCGCGCATTCCTCGGCGGCCACGGCTTCTCCACGGTAGACGCCAAGAGCTGGGGCAATGCCGAGGCGATCATCGCCAACTTCAACGGCTGGAAAAGCTACGGCTGGGGCCGCAACCTCGAAAACGACCCGGAGCTGCCGGCGGCGGTCTGGGCCTACGCGCGGCCCTAACGCGGTATTCAATCCCTTGGAATCGCCCTTTTTCCGTCACCCCCGGACTTGATCAGGACTTGATCCGGGGGTCCATCGATGGGTCGCCGGGTCAAGCCCGGCGATGACGGCGAAAGGGGTGATTGCCAGCCGGCGCCGATCGCTAGGCCGCCTCTTTCAACAGATCACCGAGCGTCCCGAAAATCCGATCGATATCGGGCTTCTTGAGGCTGAGCGGCGGCGACAGCGCGATGATGTCGCCCGTCGTGCGAATCAGCAGCCCGTTCTCATAGGCGCGTAAGAACAAGTCGAAGGCGCGTTTCGTCGGCTGGCCGGCGATCGGCTGCAATTCGATCGCGGCGATAAGGCCGAGATTGCGGATGTCGATGACATGCGGCAGGCCCTTCAGCGAATGAGCCGCATCCTCCCAATAGGATGAGAGGGCGCCGGCATTCTCGAACAGCCCTTCCTCCTGATAGACGTCGAGCGTGGCGAGGCCGGCGGCGCAGGCCAGCGGATGGCCGGAATAGGTATAGCCGTGGAACAGCTCGATGGCGTGATCCGGCCCGGTCATGAACGCGTCATAGATGAACTGGCGGGCGATCACCGCGCCCATCGGCACGGTGCCGGAGGTCACGCCCTTGGCCATGGTGACGATGTCGGGCATCACGCCGAATTTCTCCACCGCGAAGCCGGTGCCGAGCCGGCCGAACCCGGTGATGACCTCGTCGAAAATCAGCAGGATGCCGTGCTTGTCGCAAATCTCACGCAAGCGCTTCAGATAGCCCTGTGGCGGGATCAGCACGCCGGTCGAGCCGGCGACCGGCTCCACGATCACGGCGGCAATGGTCGAGGCATCGTGCAGCGCCACCAGCCGTTCGAGATCGCCGGCGAGCTCGGCGCCATGCGGCGGCTGGCCGCGCGAGAACGCGTTCTTGTCGAGCATGTGGGTATGGCGCAGATGATCGACGCCGCCCAGCATCGGGCCAAAAAATTTGCGGTTGTTGGGAATGCCGCCAACCGAGATGCCGCCGAAATTGACGCCGTGATAGCCGCGCTCGCGCCCGATCAGCCGCGTGCGCGTGCCCTGGCCGATGGTGCGCTGATACGCGATCGCGATCTTCAGCGCGGTCTCCACCGATTCCGAGCCGGAATTGGTATAGAAGACGCGGTTGAGATCGCCGGGGAACAGGGACGCAATCCGCGACGCCAGCTCGAACGCCTTGGGGTGGCCGATCTGAAAGGCCGGCGCGTAATCCATCTCCGCCGCCTGCGCCTGGATCGCCGCGACGATCTTGGGGTGGCCGTGCCCGGCGTTGCAGCACCACATGCCGGCGGTGCCGTCCATGATTTGGCGGCCGTCATGGGTGGTGTAATACAGGCCCTGAGCGGCGACGATCAGGCGCGGCGCCGATTTGAATTGCCGGTTGGCGGTGAACGGCATCCAAAAGGATTCGAGATCGTTCGGCACCCGGGCGGTGACGGTCATGGCGGCGTGGCTCCCAATTTCAGCGACCTAACTTGATCGAATGGTCAAGTTTGGCATAGGCTTTACGACGATGCGAGATCAATGCGGAAGAGATCAATGCGGGAGGGCATGATGGCGATCCTGATACGCGGCGGCACGGTGGTGAACGCCGATGCCAGCAGCCGGGCGGATGTGCTGGTCGAGGATGGCACGATCGCCGCCGTGGGCGCCGGTCTCGACGCGCCGGCGGGCGCCGAGATCATCGATGCCGGCGGCGCGCTGGTGATGCCGGGCGGCATCGATCCGCACACCCATATGGAATTGCCGTTCATGGGCACCACGGCGTCGGAGGATTTCTTCACCGGCACCGCCGCCGCCGCCGCCGGCGGCACCACCATGATCATCGATTTCGTCATCCCCGACCCGCAAGAGAATCTCCTCGCCGCCTATAAGAAGTGGCGCGGCTGGGCACGGAAATCGGCGGCGGATTATTCGCTGCATGTCGCCGTGACCTGGTGGGACGACAGCGTGCATAAGGACATGGGCACGCTGGTCGCCGAGCATGGCGTCAACAGCTTCAAGCATTTCATGGCGTACAAGAACGCCATCATGTGCGACGACGAAGTGCTGGTGAACAGCTTCACCCGCGCCCGCGAGCTGGGCGCGCTGTGCACCGTCCACGCCGAGAATGGCGATCTGGTCTATCATTTGCAGCGCGAAATCCTGAAGGCTGGCATCACCGGCCCCGAAGGCCATCCGCTGTCGCGGCCGACGCCGGTCGAGGGCGAGGCCGCCAATCGCGCCATCCGGCTGGCGCAAGTGCTGAACACGCCGCTCTACATCGTCCACAATTCCTGCCGCGAGGCGATCGAGGCGATCGCCCGCGCGCGCTCGGAGGGCCAGCGCGTCTATGGCGAGGTGCTGGCCGGGCACCTGCTGATCGACGATTCGGTCTATCGCGATCCCGATTTCGCCCGCGCCGCCGCCCATGTCATGTCGCCGCCGTTCCGGCCGAAGGAGCATCAAGCGGTGCTGTGGCGCGCGTTGCAGGCGGGTATCGTCCAGACCACCGCGACCGATCATTGCTGCTTTTGCGCGCCGCAAAAATCGATGGGCCGCGACGATTTCACCAAGATCCCGAACGGCACCGGCGGCGTCGAGGATCGCATGCAGGTGCTGTGGCACCATGGCGTCAATACCGGCCGCCTAACCCCCAGCGAATTCGTTGCCGTGACCTCGGCCAATGCCGCCAAAATCTTCAATGTCTATCCGCGCAAGGGGGTGATCGCGGTTGGCTCCGACGCCGATCTGGTAGTCTGGGACCCCAAAAAATCACGCACTATCTCGGCCAAGACCCACCACCAGAATGTCGATTTCAATATCTTCGAGGGCATGGAGGTCATGGGGGTCAACGTCATCACCCTGTCACAGGGCAAGGTTATATGGCGTGACGGAAAGCTCGACACCGTGCGGGGAGCGGGACGCTATATTGACCGGCCGCCCTTCCCTCCGTACCATACGGCGTTGATGAAGAAGGCGGCGCTGGAACGGCCGATGCCGGTTCTGAGGGTCGCCGCTGAGTAAACCGGCTTGGGGAGCCGCTGACGGGTAAGCAACCACACAAGCCGGCTCGGTTAAGGAGAGCCACAGCGTTCGAGGAAGGCACGCAGCCCAACGCGTCCGATCATCGGTTCCGTTCCGCTGTCAAATATGGCTGGATTCGCTTTGTCGGCGCGGCGCGCCCGAATGGCCGGTTTGGCCTGCGCCGCCGTCCGCCTGACGGCAAAGCGCCGGCCTTTCCATTCTTCACGGAAATCATCGACCCGGTCGAGCTGACCGTGATGGCGCTGAACATCCTGGCGCCGGCGCTGAACCGCGCCAATACCACCGGCAAGAAAGTCACCGTCACGGTGCCGGACGAGCAGACCGGCACGATCTTCCGGGCGGCGCTGGTCCAATCGCAGCGGACCCGCGCCACCGACCGGCTGGTCGAGATCGTGGTCGACCAGGCCGACGAGCCGGAATCGCCCGCCCCGGTCTCGCGACGCGCCCATTGACGATTGGCCGGTAAGCGATGGGTTCCGATAGCGCCGGTCCCGCCCATGGCCGGCCGATCTTCATGCGCCATTGGCTGCGCAACCCGCTCGGCATGGGCGCCCTGCTGCCGAGCAGCCCCCGCGTCGCCGAGGCGGTGGCGCGGCAGCTTCAGCTGGGCCGCCCCGGCCCGATCCTCGAACTCGGCGCCGGCACCGGCACCATCACCCGCGGCCTGATCGCGGGCGGCTGTCCGCCCGAGCGGCTGGTGTTGATCGAGAGCGAACCGGCGCTGACCGAGCATCTGCGCGCGCACTATCCGGCGACCCGGGCAATTTGCGGCGACGCCACCCGGATCGACGCGGTGCTGAGCGAGATTGGCGTCACCCAATTGGCAACGACGGTTTCCAGCCTGCCGATCAAATGGTTTTCGCTCGACGACCAGCGCGCGACGGTGATGCCGTGCCTGAAGCGCCTCGAACCCGGCGGCTATTTCATCCAGATCACCAACGCGATGACCTCGCCCATCGACGCCGGGCGCCTGCGGATCAATGCCCAACAGGTCGATGCCGTGTGGTTCCACTTCCTGCCGGTTCAGGTCTGGCGGTACTGGCTGGATTAGTTTTCAGTTTTCAGTTAAGTTTTCGGTCACTGCGAGACGCCTGCAAGGCGGACACGGAAACCGATAACGACTGATAACTGAAGACTGACAACTGAAGACTGATAACGCCTAAACGTTGTGCATGCCGCCGCCGGACGGACTGCCGATGATCGACAGGAATTCGCGCCGGGTCGAGGCGTCGGTGCGGAAGGCGCCGAGCATCCGCGAGGTGACCATCGAGACGCCGGGCTTGTGGATGCCGCGCGTGGTGATGCATTGATGCGCCCCCTCCACCACCACGGCAACGCCGCGCGGCTGCAGCACGTCTTCGAGGGTGTTGGCGATCTGCGCCGTCATCTTTTCCTGAATCTGCAGGCGATGGGCAAACACCTCGACGAGACGCGCCAGCTTGGAGATGCCGACGACGCGCCGGTTGGGCAGATAGGCGACATGGGCGCGGCCGATGATCGGCGCCATGTGATGCTCGCAATGGGATTCGAAGCGAATATCCTTCAGCACCACGATTTCGTCATAGCCTTCGGTCTCGTCGAAGGTGCGGCCCAGAATTTCCTCGGGATCGACATTGTAGCCGTCGAAATATTCCTCATAGGCGCGCACCACGCGGCCAGGTGTCGCCAGGACGCCTTCACGATCGGGGTTGTCCCCGGTCCAGGCGATCAGGGTGCGCACCGCCGCTTCGGCTTCTTCGCGGCTGGGCCGGGTCTTGGCCATTATTCACTCCTATCTGATTGATCAGCCGGCGAGCGGCTTAGTTGAGCCGCACGGTCTGGTGCGGGCTGTCGAGGGAGAAGGCCGGAATCGCGATCTCGAAATTCTCGCCTTGGCGGGTTTCCATTTCATAGCTGCCGACCATGATGCCGGACGGCGTGTTGAGCGGCGTGCCGCTGGTATATTCGAACGACTGGCCCGGCCCCAGAACCGGCTGCTCGCCGACGACGCCGGGCCCCTTCACCTCTTGGGTGCGGCCAAGCCCGTCGGTGATGCGCCAGCGGCGGCGGCGCAATTGCACGGTATCGGCGCCGTTATTCTCGATCCGGACGTGATACGCCCAGACATAGCGGTCCTCGGCCGGCGAGGACTGGTCCTCGAGATAGGTCGGCTCGACCGTCACGGTGATGGATCGGGTGGTTTCGGAATAGGACATGATTCAGCGCGTCTATATGGCCTCTCGACCCGACCGGCGCAATATACCCTACGGCAAAAGCGGCGAGAGAGGCATTATTCCGCCGGCTCCCCCGCCGCCGCGACCGGCGCCGGCACCATGGTCACCCGGCGCTTGGTGCCCAGCGATACCGCCGTGAAGATACTCAGCAGATACCCGATTGCTGGCAGCACGAACACCATGATCATGATCTGGCGATCCAGGAAAAATCCCAGGATGAAGGGCGTGATCGCGGACCCGATATCGAACCCCGAATAGACAAAGCCGAACACCTTGCCGGTGGCGCCCGGCGGCGAGGACTGGCGCACCAAGAGGTCGCGCGACGGCCCCGACACGCCCGAACAGAACCCGACCCCGGCCAAGAGCGCGATCAGCCCGCTGTTGGGCAGATGCAGCACCCCGGCCAGCAGGATCAGGATGCCGGCGCCCACCAGGCTGACCGCGATGATGTAATCGGGCCTGATCTTGCGGTCGGCGATGATGCCGCCGGTGATGATGCCGCCGGCGACGCCGATGACGTAGAAGGTCAGCACCGTGCCCGCGACATCCAGCGACATGTTCCGGAAACTGTGCAGCGTCGCGGGCAGGAAGGTCTGGATCGAGGTGCCGGCGATCGACACCACGATGAAATAGGCGAAGCACATCAGGATCGGCGCCGTCAGCAGCGCGCGCGCCGGCGTGGTGCCGCCCTGGGCATGGCGCGCCCGCCCGGTATTCTCGTCGAGCAGCCCGCCGAACAAGGCGAGCCAGCCCGCCAGCACGATGCCGGCCAGCCCGACCACCTGCAGCGCGTGGTTCCAGCCGATGATTCTGGTCAGGCCCAGCACCGTCATCGGCGCCAGCACCCAGCCGATATTGCCGGAGAGCGCGTGCGCGCTATAGGCCCTGGCCATGCGGCCGGGCGAGACATTGGCCGTCAGCACGGAATAGTCGGCGGGATGAAACACGCTGTTGCCGACGCCGGCGAGGCCAGCGCAAGGCAGCAGCATCCAGAATTGCGGCACGGTGCCGATCAGGCCGATGCCCAGCCCGTAAATCGCCAAACCGCCCATCAGGACAGTGCGCGCTCCCAGCCGATCCACCAGGAAGCCGGCCGGGGTTTGGGACAAGGCCGAGCAAACATAGAAAATCGAGATCAGCAGGCCGAGATCGGTATAGGAGACGCCGAACGCCACCTTGAGGATGGGCAGCAGCGGCGCCAGGACGAGCTGATAAAAATGGCTCATGCCGTGGACGGTGCTGACCATCCCGATGGTCTTGAGATCGCGGGACGTCTGTTCGGCGGTGATGGCGGTCATGATCACTCCAACCCCAAGAACGATCAGGGCAATGCCTACGAAAGAGGCAGAGATGATGATGATTTCACGACGCCATGTCCACCCGAACTGGCTCATGGGTGGTATGAGGCGACGCTACCCGTCGTCAGTTAACAGTTATCGGCTCACGGCACCGATCGCCGAAAACTGACGACTGATAACGGTAATCGACCTAGAGGGCCGCGATCATCGCCTCGGCGCTGGAAACCTCGAACGCCCCACCCTTCTCGACATTGAGCGTCTTCACCGTGCCGTCATCGACCACCATGGCATAGCGCTGGGAGCGGTGGCCGAGGCCGAAGCCGCTGCCGTCGAGCTCCAGCCCGACCGCCTTGGTGAAGTCGCCATTGCCGTCGGCGATCATCGCGATCTTGTCGCCGGCGCCCTGGTCCTTGGCCCAGGCACCCATGACGAATTGGTCGTTCACCGACAGGCAGGCGACGGTGTCGACGCCCTTGCTCTTGAGCTCGTCATATTTCTGGATGAAGCCCGGCAGGTGCTTCATCGAGCAGGTGGGGGTAAAGGCGCCCGGCACCGCGAACAGCACCACTTTCTTGCCCTTGAACAGCTCGTCCGTGGTCATGTCCTTGGCGTCGCCGCCCTGGCGCACCTTGAATTTCATGTTCGGAATCTTGTCGCCGACTTTGATGGTCATCGCCTGCCCTTTCGGAGTGGATTATGGCCGCCACCATAAAGCGGAGGGCCGCTAAAATCATCCCCCTTTGCGGGATCGGTCGAGCGCCGCCGTCACCGTGTCCGGCGTCAACAGCTCCGGCAAAGCGCGGCCCCGCGGCACCGCCGGACCATAGACGGCGTTGAAGGGAATGCCGTAACGGCCGAAGCCCTGAAGATAATGCTCGATGGCGGCGCTGGGACGCGTCCAGTCGGCGCGCATCGCGACCACGCCCGGCGCCGTGAGACGGTGCCGCACCGACGGCGCGTCGATCACCAGCCGCTCGTTGAGCTTGCAGGTCAGGCACCAATCCGCCGTGACATCGACAAACACGACGCGACCCTCGCCCACCAGCCGCGCAATGGCGGCGGGATCAAACGGGCGCCAGAAGCCCGGCTGGGCGGCCGCCGGGGCCGGGGCCGGCAGTGCCTCGGGGATGAGGAAGGCCAGCGCCACCAGCGCCGCCACCACGGCGCCACGCGCCGGAATATGCCGCAGCAGATAGAACGCCAGCGGCACCCCGGCCATCAGCACCAGCGCCGCCACGGCGGCAACGGTGCCCTGCTCCGCCGCCAGCACCCAGGCCAGCCACAGGCCGGTCGCGGCGAGCGCCACGCCCAAGATCCGCCGCAGGACCATCATCCACCGCCCCGGCCGCGGCAGCCACGCCACCAGGCCCGGCAGCGCCGCGATGGCGAGATAGGGCGCGGCGAGGCCGATCCCCAGCGCCAGGAAAATCGCGACGATGACGCCGGGGCCGGTCGCGAGCGCGAAGCCGATGGCGGTGCCGACGAACGGCGCCGAACACGGCGTCGCCAGCAGCGTGGCGAACGCGCCGGCGGCGAAATTGCCGAGCACGCCCCTGCCGCCACTGGCGCCGCCCCATTGCGCGACCGCGCTCGGCAGCGGAATCTCGAAGAGACCGAAGAGATTGGCGGCGAACAAAGTCACCAGCGCCATCATGAAGATCAGGAACATCGGCTGCTGGAACTGGACGCCCCAGCCGACCGCGACACCGGCCGCGCGCAGGCCCACGGTCGCGATCGCCAGCACCAGGAATGCCGCCAGTACCCCTGCCGCCGATGCCAACAGGCCAAGCCGCACCGCGCGCCGCGCCGCGCCGCCGACCCCGGCAATGCCAAGCAGCTTCAGCGACAGCACCGGCAGGACGCAGGGCATGAAGTTCAGAATGAAGCCGCCGATCAGCGCGACGCCGAGCATGCGCAGGAAGAAGCCGGCATCGGGCGGCATCGCGCCGATGCCTGGCGCCACGGTGGCTTCGAGCGTGCGATTGCCATCGACCAGCGTCACCTCGAAGGGCGTGCCCGCGACATCGTCGCGGTGGGCGCGCGCGCCGGTCATGGCGAGGCGCAGGATTGTCTCGTCCGCGGCACCGCCGGGCAGCAGGCGCGGCGCGCCGAAATTGATGCCCGGCGCCTCGACGAAGGCGTCGGGCGTATCGAGCGGCGGCACGGCGGCGACCAGCAGTTCCAGCGCCGGATGCGGCCCCGGAATGATCTGGGCCGAGCGCAGCGACAAGGTGCTGGTCTGCTGGCGCGGCGGCTCCCGCGCGACATAGCGCGCGATCAGCCCGGCGTCACTCGACGGCGCGCCGTCGCCCGCCGGCAGATCGAGCGCGAGCCGCGTTTCATACGGTACGCAAATCTCGCTGCAGGTCAGATAGCGCAGCGCCGCCGCCAGATGCAGCGACCGCCCCGCCTGGGCCGGTGTCGCCGCGATCGGCAGCACCACATGCCCCTCGTAGCCGACCGTCTCGAGACCGAGCACGGAAAAGCGTTTGGGTGCCGGCCAGCCCATCGTCGCGGTTTGCAGATTTTGCGAGCCGCGCCAATCGATCGCCGGCGGATAGCCGGCATCGCCCGGCGAGCGCCAGTAGATTTTCCAGTGCGGCTTGAGCTCGAATTCGAGGCCGAGCGGCACGGTGCCGGCGCCGACCGAATTCTCCCCAGCGACCAGCCGCACCCGCCCCTGATCGGTGACGAACCAGTGCGACGCCACGTCAGCCGCATGGGCGGTGACACCCAGACAAAGCGCGGAAATCACGGCGAAAAACAGGGCGAGGCCGCGGATCGTTAAGGGGGCGGCGGGGCGCGTTAACCAAAAGTTCAAGCCAGACGGCCTGACAAAGCAAAACATGCCTGCTTATATAGGCCAAGCAGGTTGCGGCGGCGCTCACAAATGCATGAGGCGTGCGCTACGGGGCGAATTTGTCGCGCTTGCCCACATTAACCCTGATTCGAGTGCATCGCCGCCATGTTCATCCCCCGGCCCGAGCCAAGCTTCAGCATCGTGATCCCGACCTTCGGCCGGCCACGGGGCCTGGCGCGCCTGCTCAACAGCCTGGCGCCGCAGATCGCCGGGCGGCTGGGGCGCGAAGTCATCGTGGTCAATGACGGCAGCGAGGAGTCCGCCTATGACGCGATCCTGAACCGCCATCGCGGCTGGGTCACCTATATCGTGTCGGAGAAAAATCGCGGTCCTAGCGCCGCGCGCAACAGCGGCGCCAAGACGGCGTCGGGCGATTTCCTGGTGTTCATCGACGATGATTGCGCGCCGCCGATGGATTGGCTCGACCGGTTGACCCGCCTGCTGGCGCTCGATTCGAACCTCGACGCGATCGGCGGCACGACACGCCCGCTCGAATCCCAGCATCCAGACTGGTTCGAGAAGTTGCTGATCGAGGGCGGCTGTCATCCCAACCCGGTCTTCTACGAAGATCAGCTCATCGTGATGGTCAGCGCCTGCCTCGCGGTGCGGCGCACGGTATTCGATACGCTTGGCGGCTTTGTCGAGAAAGTGACGCCGCTGGCCGAGGATCGCAACCTGACGACCCGGCTGCGCGTCGCCGGCGCCAAATGCACGATCGAGCCGGGCTGGTTCGTCTATCACGACATGAGCAGCACGCCGAAACAGCATTTCCGCCGCTATTTCAACTATGGGCGCGGCGTCAAGAAGGCGATCGCGCTGGAGGCGGTGCCACTCGACCGCACCTATTGGCCACCGGCGCGCCGGCCCTTGTCGTATTGGGTATCGCGCACGCGCCATCGCCTGCGCGAAACCAAGGCGCTGGGGCCGAAGCGGCACCGGACGCTCGACCGGCTGCCGCTGGTCGCGCTGGCGGCGGCCACCAACCTCACGATGGACCTCGGCTTTATCTATGCCGAGCGGAAAGCGCCGGTGCGCGCAAAAGTGTCGGCGCATTAAATCGGCGCCGGACTTGCGGCGAGCGCCGCCGCGATCTATGTGACGTTCCAGATGCAAACCGAATTGACCAGCCTGACCGGCCAATTGCTGGTCGCCATGCCGCAAATGCAGGATGAGCAGTTCGCGCGCTCCGTTGTCTTCATGTGCATGCACAATGAAGGCGGCGCGATGGGGCTGGTGATCAACAAGCTGATCGACAGCCTGACCCTGCCGTCGCTGTTAAGCCAGCTCGGCATCGAAGGCGCCGCCATCTCCGACGCAACGCCGGTGCATTTCGGCGGCCCGGTCGAGGCGCATCATGGTTTCGTCCTGCATTCCGCCGATTATGTCGAGGATTGCACCCTGGTGGTCGAAGGTGGGGTCGCCCTGACCGCGTCGCTGGACATCCTGCGCGCCATCGCCCAAGGCAAGGGGCCGCGTCACGCCTTCCTCGCGCTGGGCTATGCCGAATGGGAGGCGGGCCAGCTCGATCACGAGCTGCAATCCAACGATTGGCTGCACGTCGCCGCCGATGAAGCGATCCTGTTCGGCGATCTCGACGACAAATGGCTGAAGGCGCTGAGCAAGATCGGCGTCTCCCCCGCCGCGCTCTCGGGTCAAGCCGGGCACGCTTGATCGATAGACCCTCTCCGCGATGCGGAGGGGGAGGGACCCGCGCCGCAGGCGTGGGAGGGTGAAGTGGTCGTGCGCAGCGATGCTCGACCGGCGGCGAAGCCACTAAATTCGCTCGATAAAGGCAGTTGCGTACCCTCCCGCGCCTTCGGCGTGGGCCCCTCCCTTGATGCCTACCAATGGGTGGAGAGGGAAAATGGCGCCTCGGCTCAATACATCTCTTCGGCGAAGATCGGGTCGACCGAGCCGTTCCAGCGGCCGGCATACGCCTCCAACAGCAGTTCGGACGGCGCGCGGCCCGAGGCGACGATCTCGCGCAGCGGGTCGAGGAACAGGGTCTCGTCGCGGCCCTTGCCGTCGCGGCGGTTGCGTCGGGCGAGGCCGCCGGCCGCGATCGCCACCATCGTCTTGGCAAGGTCCAGCACCGTGCCTCGGCGGAACGGCGTGGCGAGGCCGGATTTCGGCACGTCGCGGCGCAGCGCCTCGCGCTCCTCGCCGGTCCAGTTCTTGACCAGGTCGAACGCGGCGTCGGTCGCGGCGTCGTCATACAGCAGCCCGACCCACAGCGCGGGCAGGGCGCATAGCCGGCCCCACGGGCCGCTATCCGCGCCGCGCATTTCGAGGAATTTCTTGAGGCGCACCTCGGGGAAGGCGGTGGTCAGATGGTCGCCCCAGTCGCTCATGCCGGGGAATTCGCCGGGCAGCGCCAGCAGCTTGCCGGCCATGAAATCGCGGAACGACTGGCCGGCCGCGTCGATATACTTACCGTCACGGTAGACGAAATACATCGGCACATCGAGCAGGTAATCGACATAGCGCTCGAATCCCATGCCCGGCTCGAACACGAAGGGCAGGAGGCCGGTGCGGTCGGGATCGGTATCGGTCCAGATATGGGCGCGATAGCTTTGGAAGCCGTTGGGCTTGCCTTCGGTGAAGGGTGAATTGGCGAAGAGGGCGGTGGCGACCGGCTGCAGCGCCAAGCTGAGCTGGTATTTGCGCACCATGTCGGCCTCGGACCCGAAGTCGAGATTGACCTGCACGGTACAGGTCCGCAGCATCATGTCGAGGCCGAGACTGCCAACGAGCGGCATATAGCGCCGCATGATGGCATAACGGCCCTTGGGCATCCAATCGACATCAACGCGCCGGGCCTTGGGGTGGAAGCCCGCCGCCAGGATGCCGAGGCCGAGCTCGCCCGCCACCTCGCGCGCCTGGTTCAGGTGCTCCGTTACCTCGCCGCAGGTCTGGTGCAAATTGTCGAGCGGCGCGCCCGATAATTCGAACTGGCCGCCCGGCTCCAGCGAGACCGACGCCTCGGCGCCGTCGGAGAGGCCGATGATATGCTCGCCCTCCATCACCGGGCGCCAGCCGAAGCGCTTCATGCCGGTGAGCAGCGCCTCGATGCCGTGCGGGCCGGCATAGGGCGCCGGCGACAGGTCGTCGCGCCGGAACACGAATTTCTCGTGCTCGGTGCCGATGCGCCATTGCGCGGCGGGTTTGCTGCCGGAGGCAAGGTATTCGATGAGCTGGCGCCGGTCGGTTATGCGGGCGCCACCCGAAGCAACTGGGCCTGACATGAAACGCGAAAACCCCTTGAAGATCGGCGTGTTAGGCGCCCCGACCGGCACGCCAATCACCGAGAAATGCCTGAAGCACGGCGAGCGCCGCGATCGCCGCGGTATCGGCGCGCAACACCCGTGGCCCCAGACTGACGGCGCAAACAAAGGGGAGTTTATGGAGACCGTCAAGCTCCGAATCCGAAAAGCCGCCCTCCGGCCCGATCAGGACGGCCCACGGACCCGGCTGCTCATGCGCCAATCGGTCGGCGATAGCGGGCCCGGTTCCGGTCTCGTCGCATGCCAACAGGCGCCGGCCGGCCGGCCACGAGGCCAGCGCCTGGCGCAAATCCTGAGGCTCGCGCAGCACCGGCAGGCTCAGCCGCTCGGTCTGCTCGGCCGCCTCGCGGCTATGGGCGCGCAGCCGGTCGAGATTGACGCGCTCCACCATGGTGCGCTCGGTCATCACCGGACGCAGCTCGCTGACCCCGAGCTCGGTCGCCTTTTCCACCAGATAGTCGATGCGGGCCCGCTTCAGCGGCGCGAACAGCAGCCACAGATCGGGCTCGGCGCGCGGCGGACGGCGCCGCTCGGTCAGGATCGCGGTGCCGCCCGCCTTGCCGAGGCTGGCGATATCGGCCCACCATTCGCCGTCGGTGCCGTTGAACAGAAGGATGCGCGCGCCCGGCGCCAGGCGCAGGACATGGCGCAGGTAATGGCCCTGCGCCTCGTCCAGCGCGATCGCCCCGCCGGCCGCCAGCGGCGCGTCGGTATAGAGCCGGGTTACGCTGGCATAGGCCATTATTTCCCGGCGCCCTTGGGCTGGTTCGCGGCGACGGTGCGGAAGAGATGCGTGCCGTCGGGGTCGCGCGCCACGATGACGAGGCCGGCGAAGGCGTCGGCATATTCCGGCACCGCCTTGACGAAATCGGCGATCAGGCCGCGATTGCGCCGATCGGCATCCTCGTCGCCCTGCCAGGGCGCCAGCTCCTGGGTGATCGCGAGATACATTTTGTCGCCCGCGCCCGCCGCGCCGATATTGACGATGTGGTAGGTATCGTCGCCGAATTTCCAGCCGAGCGGCGGCCGGCCGCGCAGATAGGCGGGAACCGGCAAGGCCGCGATCTCCGCGTCGATCGCCGGCGCGATGCCGAGCTGCACGTCGGTGCCGCGATAGACGAGGTGCTGCGCCGCGCCAAAGAGCAGCACGGCGTTGAAATCATGGTGCCGCGCCCGCTCCTGGCGCGCCATCGCCAGAATCGCGTCGGCGGACTTTCCGGCCATGCCCATGGCGGTGAAATCGAACCCCTGAACCCGCCAGTCGCCTTCGCGCACCAGCCACAGGACGAACGCCCAGCGGCCGCCCTTGGCTGCGGTTTCGACGATCAGATGCGCCTGTTCCGGCACCGGCTTCGCGGTCACCGCCACCCAATGATCCGGCTGGTCCAGGTGCCCGCAGATCACCCGCTGGTCACGGCCGCCGCTGGCCGCCTCGATGAAATAGGCATGGGCGACCCGCACCTCGGAAAACGGCGTCACCGGCTCCAGCGAGGGGCGCAGCGCCGCCAGGAACTTGTCCGGCGAGAACGCCGTTCGGGTGGCGGTGGTCAGCATCCCATAGGCGCCGACCGGATTGATGCCGGCGACGGTGTTGACGAATTTCAGCGCCGTTTGGTCGAGCACCTGGCGCGTGCCGTCGGCGATGGCGCCGTCGACGGTGCAACGCGCCAGGACCGGCTGATAGGACAGGCGCCAGCCTTGCCAATAGCCGATCCCCGCCGCCACCGCGACGATCGCCACGACGAGGCCGGCCGCCAGCGCGGCCGCCGGCCAATCGCCGCGATGGAAAATCCGTGCCCCCAAAACGCGCTCTCCGTTCGTGTGCCGTCCCGATGCGCCACCAGTAGCACGGACCGGGGGCACCCGGTCGAGGCGGAAATTAGACCGTCAAGCCGAGGAACGGGATGAATTCGATCAGCCGTTGATCCGAATGATGGTGCGCGGATCGGCGGGGATGATGACCCGCGCGCCGTCGGGCTCGCGCCGCAGCACCAGCGTGTCCGCAATGATGTCGTGCAGCGCCTGCTTGCGACGGGTCCAGCCCGCCATCATGAACCCGATCATCAGGATCAGCGCCGAGATGATCTTGGCGAAATAGCGCCCGGTCGCGCGGCCGAACGAGATTTGGCCGCCGTCGAGGCCGACCACGATCAGCCCGCAGGCGGCCTTGCCCGGCGTCGCCCGCATGGCGGAGCTTTCAAAGAGGGCGAAATAGAGCCATTGCCAGAAGAAGGACAGGATCGACACGCTTCCCTGGATGAGCTGAGGGCCGTGGTCCTCCTCGCCCAGCACCAAGCCGAGCGCCGCACCGATGATGCCGCCCGCCACCATCAGCGCCACGGTGTCGATCAGCGCGGCGAGAACGCGCCACCAGAAGCCGGCATAGTAATAATTCGCCGTCTCCATGATGGCGCTGCCTTTCGCTTACATCCGCTGGTCGGTGTCGATGCCGCCGACCTGCGTGGTGACGCGCATGCCGCCGATATGGCCGACTTCGTGAACCGTCGGGGTGAAGACCTGGGCGGCGCGGCGCAGCACCAGCGTGCCGGCGATCTTGTCATGCAGCCCCTGTTTCCGGTGCGTCCAGCCGACCATCATGAACCCGATCAGCAGGATGATCGCGGAAATGATCTTCGCGAAAAAGCGGCCGGTGGCCCGCAGGAACGAAATCCGGTCGCCCTCGAGATCGGCGACGATCAGGCCGCAAGCCTTCTTGCCCAAGGTGCCGCGCCAGGCGGAGCTTTCGAGGCCGGCGAAGTAGAGCCATTCGAAGACCAGCAGGATCAGCCCGAGCGCCGAGCTGCCACTCGACGGCGCCCCGCCAGTCATGGCGGACCGCCCGAGGGCCAGATAGGTCACGATGCCGACGACGATCCAAATGACGATCGCGTCGATGATGTAGGCCAGCACGCGGATCCAGAAGCCCGCAAACCGGTAGTCGCCTGTGATTGTCATTTTGTCCCCCTTGGCTAAACAATCTGTTAGCAAGAGGGTATCAAGCCGGTATCACGCCGGCAACTATTGGCCGCACCCCCCGGCCGGATCAATGACGCGGGTCGCTCCCGATAGCGGTGTGGAGACTAGCGCCGGGCCGGCTCCTCATAGGTCTTGATCACCTTGTCGGTGAGGGCGTCGGTCTCTTCGAGGCGCACGCCATAGCGCCACAGCTCGGCGATGTGCTTCAGCACCGCGCCGCATTGTCCCTCGTCGAGCATGATGCCGTCATGGACCGCATGGGTCAGGATCAGGCAGCGGTCGCCGGCGAGATCGACATCCTTGACCTGGATATCGGGCTCGTGGCGCGCCAGATCGTAATGGCGCGATAGCGCGGCGCGGATTTCGCGGAAGCCGCGCGCATCGTGAATCGCCTCGACCTCCAGCGCCTCGGTATTTTCCTCGTCCATGATCCGGAACAGGCGGAACTCGCGCATCAGCCGCGGGCTGAGATATTGCAGGATGAAACTCTCGTCGCGGTAGTTCGCCCAGGCATGGCGCAGCGTGCCATAGGGATCGTTGTTCCCCGCGAACTCGGGGAACCATTCGCGGTCCTCGTCGGTCGGCTCGACGCAAATGCGCTTGATGTCGCGCATCATGGCGAAGCCCAGCGCATAGGGGTTGATGCCGTTGTAGCGCGGATCGTCATAATCGGGCTGGAACACGACGCCGGTGTGCGAGTGGAGAATTTCCAGCAGCGCGCCGTCGCTGATCAGGCCCTTTTCATGCAGCCGGTTGACGATGGTGTAATGGACGAAGGTGGCGCAGCCCTCATTCATCAGCTTGGTCTGCTTCTGCGGATAGAAATATTGCGAGATGTGACGGACGATGCGCACCAGCTCGCGCTGCCATGGCTCCAGGCGCGGCGCGCGCTTCTCGATGAAATAGAGGATGTTTTCCTCGGGCAGGCGCAGATGCTTGCGAATCTCGGCGTGCTTCGCGGCGTCGATGTCGCGATCGGGCTTCTCGCCGGTGAACATGGTAGTGTGCCAGACATCGTCGTAATGGGTCTCGAAATGCACGCGCCGATCCTCCTGGCGCTGCGTCTCCTCGGCCAGGTTCAGCTTGGGCGGCTTGGCATAGCGGTGGACGCCGTGATCCATCAGCGCGTGGGCGGCATCCATCACCTTCTCCACCGCCTCGACGCCGTAACGCTCCTCGGCATGGGCGATGAAATCGCGCGCGAAGGCGAGATAATCGAGAATGCCGCCGGCATCGGTCCATTGCCGGAAGAGATAATTGTTCTTGAAGAAATGATTGTGGCCGAAGGCGGCGTGGGCAACCACCAGGGTCTGCATCGGCATGGAGTTTTCCTCCATGATATAGCTGATGCAGGGGTTGGAATTGATCACGATCTCATAGGCGAGCCCCATCAGCCCGCGCCGGTAAAGCGCGTCTTCCCGCGCGAAGCGTTTGCCGAAGCTCCAATGCCGATACATCAGCGGCAGGCCGATCGAGGCATAGGCGTCGAGCATCTGCTCGGAGGTGATGACCTCGATCTGGTTGGGATAGGTGTCGAGGCCCAACTCGCCGTGCGCGATTTCCGCGATCGCGTCGTAGGCGCGGCGCAGCTTGTCGAAATCCCACTCGGAATCGTCGAACAGTTTTGAGCCGGTCGCGATCAGCGCGGCGGGTTCGAGATTGGCGATGCTCATGCCGCGCGCTCCCGCCGCTTGGCGAATAATTCATGGAAGACCGGGAAAATCTGGCTCGGCTCGGCGGCGCGGCGCATCGCGAAATTGGCGTGCGCCGGCGCGATCTCGGCATAGGTCCGCCACAGGTCGGTCGGCGGCGAGGGGAAGCCGTGCCGCAGCGTCGCGTCGGCGCCGACCTCGATATAGGCGAAATACTGCGACATCGGCAGCAGATCATTGGCCAGCAATTGGGCGCACCGCTCGCCATCTTCGCTGAAATTGTCGCCGTCGGAGGCTTGCGCCGCATAGATGTTCCACGCGCCGGGCGGATAGCGGTCGCGCACGATGCGCAGCATCTCCTCCAGCGCGGTCGAGACGATGGTGCCGCCGGTCTCGCGGCTGTGGAAGAACGTCTCCTCGTCCACTTCCTCGGCGTTCGAGGTGTGGCGAATGAAGACAATATCGAGATGCTTATAGCGCTGGGTCAGGAAGACGTGCAGCAGCAGGAAAAAGCGCTTGGCCAAATCCTTCATCGCCTCGGTCATCGAGCCCGAGACATCCATGAGGCAGAACATCACCGCCTGGGTCACCGGCTTCGGCATCCGCTCAAACCGGTTATAGCGCACGTCGAGCGGATCGATGAAGGCGAAGCGTTTCGCCCGAAGCTGGGCGGATTGGAGATCGTGCTGGCTCTGCGCGGCGCTTTCGAAATCGTCGGCGGCGCGGGCGAATTCAAGCTGACGCAGCAGCGCCTCGATCTGCCGCGGACTGGGCCGGTTCAGCGAGATGCGCCGCGCCAGCGAGTTGCGCATGGTGCGGCGCAGGTTGAGGTTCGCCGGCGTGCCGTCGATGGCATAACCGGCGCGCGTCAGCTGCATCGCCTCGGTTTCCTTGAGCTTGGTCTTCACCAGCGCCGGCAGCTCGAGATCGTCGAAGAACAGGTCGAGGAATTCCTCCTTCGACAGCACGAACTCGAAGGAATCCTGCTCGCCGCTGTCCTTGTTGCCGGCCTTGCCGCGGCCGTCGCCCTGGCCGCTCTTCGGCCGCTCGATCTTGTCGCCGACGACGTAATGTTTGTTGCCCGGCAGCACATAATCGCGCGAGCCGCCGCGGCGGGCATGCTGAAAGCTCGGTTCCTGAATCCCGCGCATCGGGATCGTGATTTTTTCGCCGCCCTCGCCCTCGCCCAGCTTGCGCCGTTTCAGCGCATCGACCAGCGACCGCTTCACCTCGTCCTTGGCGCGTTCGATGAATCGCTGGCGGTTGGCGAGAGATTTGCCTTTCGGGTTTGGCCGGCGGTCGATGATGTTCATCGCTTCGCTCCTCTACGCTGCCCTGGGCGCTCGCTACCCGGCCTTATTGACGCGCATGTACCACTCGACCAGCCGGCGCACCTGACGCGGGGTGTAGCCGCGCGAGGTCATTCGCTCCAAAAAGTCGCTGTGCTTCTTTTCGGTATCGGAATCGCGCTTCGAGCCAAAGCTGATCACCGGCAACAGATCCTCGACCTGGGAGAACATGCGCTTCTCGATCACCTCGCGCAGTTTCTCGTAACTGGTCCAGGCCGGGTTCTTGCCCTTGTTGGCGGCGCGCGCGCGCAGGGCGAACTTCACCACCTCGTTGCGGAAATCCTTGGGGTTGGCGATGCCCGCCGGCTTCTCGATCTTGGACAATTCCTGATTCAGAATCTCGCGATCCATCATCTGGCCGGTGTCGTGGTCCTTGTAATCCTGATCCTCGATCCAGGCGTCGGCATAGGAGAGATAGCGGTCGAACAGATTCTGACCGTAATCGCCATAGGATTCGAGATAGGCCTTCTGGATTTCGTTGCCGATGAATTCGGCGTACCGCGGCGCCAGTTCGGCCTTGATGAAGGCAATCAGCTTCTTCTCGGTCTCGTCGGCGTATTGCTCGCGCTTGATCGACTGCTCCAGCACATACATCAAATGCACCGGGTCGGCCGAAATCTCCTGGGTGTCGAAATTGAACGTGTTCGACAGCACCTTAAAGGCAAAGCGGGTCGAAAGCCCTTCCATGCCTTCATCAACGCCGGCGGCGTCGCGATATTCCTGCACCGTCTTGGCGCGCGGATCGCTGTCCTTCAGCGATTCGCCGTCATAGGCGCGCATCTTCGAGAAGAGGTTGGAGCTTTCATGCGGCTTCAACCGCGACAGCACGCAGAACCGCGCCAGCATTTCGAGGGTCGATGGCGCGCACGGGCTGGCGGACAGCTCGCTGTTGATCAGCAGCTTTTCATAGATCTTGCGCTCCTCGGTCGGCCGCAGGCAGTACGGCACCTTGATGACGCAGATGCGGTCGATGAAGGCTTCGTTGTTGCGGTTGTTCTTGAAGGTCTGCCACTCGGCCTCGTTGGAATGCGCGAGGATGACGCCCTGATAGGGAATGGCGCCGATATTCTCCGAGCCGATATAGTTGCTCTCCTGCGTCGCCGTCAGCAGCGGATGCAGCATCTTGATCGGCGCCTTGAACATCTCGACGAATTCGAGAATGCCCTGCGTGGTGCGGTTGAGGCCGCCCGAAAAGGCATAGGCATCGGCATCCGCCTGGCTGAAATATTCGAGGCGGCGGATATCGACCTTGCCGACCAGTGAGGAAATATCCTGGTTATTCTCGTCGCCCGGCTCGGTCTTGGCGATGCCGATCTGGCGCAGCCGCGACGGTAGCATGCGCACCACCGTGAATTTTTCGAGATCGCCGCCGAACTCGTCGAGCCGCTTCACCGCCCACGGCGAGGCGAGGCCGGTCAGCCGCCGCTTCGGAATCTTATAGGTCTTCTCGATCACATCGCCCATGCGCACCGGATCGAAGAGGCCGAGCGGACTCTCGAAGACCGGACTGACTTCCTTGCCGGCCTTCAGCACATAGATCGGCAGCTTCTCCATCAGCAGCTTCAGCCGTTCGGCGAGCGAGGATTTGCCGCCGCCGACGGGGCCAAGCAGATAGAGCACCTGCTTGCGCTCCTCCAGCCCCTGCGCGGCATGGCGGAAATAGCCGACGATGCGCTCCACCGTTTCTTCCATGCCGTAGAATTCGGCGAATGCCGGATAGACCCGAATGGTCCGGTTCATGAAGATGCGGCCGAAGCGCGGATCGTGGCTGGTGTCGATCATCTCCGCCTCGCCGATGGCGGCCAGCATGCGTTCCGAAGCGCTGGCATAGGCGAGAGGATCGCGGGCACAACATTTGAGATAGTCTTCGAGAGACATCTCGGTCTCTTTCTCGCTGTCATACAGCTTGGCGAAGAGACCAAAGGGGCTGTCGTGGGACATCGCCGCACCTCACACCCATATCGCCGCAACATAGCGGCACCGATGAAGGTTGCCACAAATCTGGGCGAAGTTAAGGGCAATGGGTGGTTAAAAAAGTAAATTGTGTGAAGAAATCTTAACTAAACCATTGGAATGACGCGCTTTAGTCAAATTGACGCAGTGCAACATAAATTATGCAGCACCCCCGCAAGTCACCCGGTAAGCGGGCAATTTCCCACTTTCCGTGCGGCGCCGAGTGCCCGCGTGCGGCGAATCGCCGCGATTGCCCAGCGACTCGCCGGCGATTTCGCTTGGCGGCGGCGCGCCGCTCCGGTTTCATGCCCTCATGAGCGATACATCCCTGGGGCAGGCCACCGGCGCGGTGCGCGAGGCCCATCGTTTCGACGAGGCGCGGCTCGACGGCTGGATGGCGGCGAATGTCGCCTTCTATCGCGGGCCGCTGACGGTCGCGCAGTTCCAGGGCGGCCAATCCAACCCGACCTATCGGCTGACGACGCCCGGCAAGAATTATGTCATGCGCCGCAAGCCGCCCGGCCGGCTGCTGCCGTCGGCCCACGCGGTCGATCGGGAATATCGCATCATCACGGCGCTGGGCAGCAGCGAGGTGCCGGTCGCCACGACCTATGGGCTGTGCACCGACGACAGCGTTATCGGCACCGCCTTCTACATCATGGATTTCGTCGCCGGCCGGATCTTCTGGGACCCGGTGCTGCCCGGCATGGCGCCGGCCGAGCGGGGCGCGATCTATGACGAGCTGAACCGTGTCATCGCCGCGCTGCATCGCACCGATTATGCCGCGCGCGGCCTCGCCGATTACGGCCGGCCGGGCAATTACTTCGTCCGCCAGATCGATCGCTGGACCAAACAGTACCGCGCCTCCGAGACCGAGAGCATCGAGCCGATGAACCGGCTGATGGCGTGGCTGCCGGCGCATGTCCCGGCCGATGACGAGACCACCATCGTTCATGGCGATTTCCGGCTCGACAATGTCGTGTTCCATCCGACCGAGCCGCGGATTCTCGCGGTGCTGGACTGGGAATTGTCGACGCTGGGCAACCCGCTCGGCGATTTCGCCTATCACATGATGCAGTGGCGGCTGGGCTCGGCGATCTATCAGCGCGGCCTCGCCGATGCCGATTTCGCCGCGATCGGCATTCCCGACGAGGCGCAATACCGCGCGCTTTATTGCCGGCGCACCGGCCGGACCGACATCCCGAATTGGGATTTTTACATGGTCTTCAATATGTTCCGGCTGGCGGCGATCCTCCAAGGCATCATGGGGCGCGTTGTCGAGGGCAATGCCTCCAGCGCCAACGCGCGGGAGCAGGGCGCCCGGGCGAAGCTGTTGGCGCGGGCCGGCTGGAAGTTGGTGGAAGCCAGCGGCGCGGCCTGATGGCCGCGCGCTGGGACTTCCTGGCCGGGCGCAAGTATGGCGCCCGCCGCATTCTCGCCGGCGCCGTCCTTGGCGTCATCGTCGGCTTCGCCCTGCATGATGTCCTGCGGCTGCCGTTCCGGATCGCCGCCGGATGGATCGTCGCGGTCGCGGTCTATCTGCTGCTGACCGGACTGGCGATCGGCGCGGCCGGACCGGAGGAGGTTCGCCGGCACGCCAGGCTGCAAGACCCGCGGCGCTGGATCATCATGATTCTGATCATCGCCGCGGCGGGCGTCAGCCTGCTGGCGCTGGGGTTCAGCTTCGGCAAGGTGGCGCATGAGACTGGCGTGGGGCTGGCGGAGCGGCTGATATTCGCGGCGCTGACCATCGTTGCGTCCTGGACGCTGACGCACACCATCTTCGCGCTCCACTACGCGCACCATTTCTATGGCGACGACGAAACCGTTGAAGGCGAGCAGGATCGCGGCGGCCTCGATTTTCCCGGCAAGGACTTGCCGGATTATTGGGATTTTCTCTATTTTTCCTTCGTCGTCGGCATGACGTGCCAGGTCTCCGATGTGCAGATCGTCTCGCGTGCCATGCGCCGCTTGGTGCTGGAGCACGGCGTGCTGGCGTTCTTCTTCAACACCTTCATCTTGGCGCTGGCGGTGAATTTCGTCGCCGGCAGCCTCGGCTGACCGGCGGCAATCTAGCCCCGGACCGGCGTGTTGAGGTTCACCGTCACGTTCTTGCGCTGGGTGAAGCTGTCGAGCATGCCTTCGAGCGAGAATTCGCGCCCGATGCCGCTCTGCTTATAGCCGCCATAGGAATGGCCCGGCACCTGGCCCAGGCCCTGATTGACCTGCACCCAGCCTGACTGGATGGCGTGCGCGGCCCGCAGGCCCCGGCCGATCTCATGGGTCCAGACATAGGCGGCGAGGCCGTAATGGCTGTCATTCGCCATGCGGATCGCGTCTTCCTCGTCGCGCCACGGGATCGCCACCAGCACCGGCCCGAAAATTTCCTCGCGCGCCAGTCGCCAGTCGTTGGACTGGTCCGCGAACACGGTCGGGATGGCGAAATAACCCTCGCTCAACGGGCCCTCCTTGGGCGGCAGGCCGCCGAACACCAGCTTCGCCTCTTTGCGCTTCAAGCCGTCTTCGAGATAGCCGCACACTTTGGTGAATTGCTTGTTGTTGATGATCGAGCCGATATCGGTTTCCTCGACCAGGGGATCGCCGATCTTCAGCGCCTCGGCCTTGACCTTCAGCTTCGCCAGGAAGCTGTCGAAGATGTCGGCGTGCAGGAACATGCGCGAGCCGGCGGTGCAGGACTGGCTCTGCCGGGTGAAGCGCATGGCGCCGATGATGCCGTCGACCACCCAATCCTCGTCGCAATCGGGATAGACGATGGAGGGGCTTTTGCCGCCCAGCTCCAGGGATACCGGGACGATGCGCTCGGCGGCGGCACGCATCACCACCTTGCCAACCTCGGTCGAGCCGGTGAAGCTCAGCTTGCGCACCAGCGGATGGTTGGCCAGCGGCCCGCCGCATTCCGGCCCGAACCCGGTCAGCAGGTTAAGCACGCCCTTCGGCAGGAACTCCTGGCAAATCTCCGCCATCAGCAGCACCGCGAGCGGCGCATCCTCCGCCGCCTTCATCACCAGGGTATTGCCGGCGCACAGCGCGGGCGCGATCTTCAGCGCGCCCAAGAGGATCGGCGCGTTCCACGGAATGATGGCGCCAACGACGCCGATCGGCTCGCGCCGCGTATAGCTCAGCACGTTCTCGCCGAAGGGAATCGTCTCGCCCTTGAGCTCACCGGCGAGGCCGCCGAAATAGCGGAAAATGTCGGCGGTGTTCTTCGCCTCGGGCCGCGCCTGGGTGCGCAGCGCGTTGCCGTTTTCGAGCGCCAGCAGGCGCGCGATCTCCTCCATGCGCGCTTCCATCGCGTCGGCGATGCGCAGCAGCAGGCGGCCGCGGTCGCGCGGCACGGTGCGCGACCAGGCGGGGAAGGCGCGCGCCGCCGCCTGGACCGCGTGATCGACATCCTCGGCATTGCCGCGCGGCACCTCGGCGATTGGCACGCGCTTCGCCGGATTCTCGACGGTGATGATTTGGCCCGACACGCTCGGGACCCACGCGCCGTCGATCAGCATCTGCCGCTTGAGAAGGCGGGCGGCATTGCGTTCGATGGTGTCGGCCATGATCTCGCTCCCGTTTTGCTGCCCTGTTTTTGCGCCCGCCGGCCGGCCCGCGCAACCCTCATCGCCATTGAACGCAGGGGCGGAATGCGAACCTGACCGTGGACGAAACAAGCCCAAATATTCTAGTCGCCGCCGGCCTCGAGCGCGGCTTCGCGATTGAGGGAGCGTTGCCGGCCCCGGATGCGGTTCTGCGCGATCATGCCGATCGCCATCGCCGCCACGAACGCGATCACCGCCGGCGCGCCGGTCGCCAGATCGACGATCGCCGGACCGGGGCAGAAGCCGATCAGGCCCCAGCCGACACCGAACAGCACCGCGCCGCCGACCAGCGGCAGATCGATCTCCGTGCGGGTCGGCCATAGCGCGCGCGCCGCGAACAGCGGAGCGCGCTGGCGCCGGGCCAGCATGTAGCCGAAAAAGGTGACGACGACCGCCGCCGCCATGACGACGAGGAGGCTCGGGTCCCAGGCGCCGAAAATGTCGAGAAAGCCGTGGATCTTCTGGGTCTCGGTCATGCCGGAAATCACCAGTCCGGCGCCAAAGATCAGGCCGCATGCCAGCGCGGCGAGGATGGTCTTCATAGCGCCGCCCCCAAGACATGGCGCGCGAGAAACACCACGATCATCGCGGTGACCATGAAGATCAGCGTCGCGGCGATCGAGCGTGGCGATAGGCGCGCCATGCCGCACAAGCCATGGCCGCTGGTGCAGCCGCCGCTCCACCCGGTGCCGAACCCGACCAGCAAGCCGCCGATCACGATCACCGCCCAGCTCGCCGGCATGGCCGGATGCGGCAGGCCATAGCCCGCCGCGTGCAGCAGCAGCGGCGCCGCGACGAGGCCGATGAGGAATGCGATCTGCCAGCGCCACTCGCGGCGCCGGAACGACAGCAGGCCGCCGGCGATGCCGCTGATGCCGGCGATCCGGCCGTTCAGCAGCATCAGCAAGGCGACCGCCAGGCCGATCAGCCCGCCGCCGATCGCCGCCGAGAGCGGCGTGAACGAAGTCATGGTTTGCCTCCTTGTGGGGGATGGTCCGCGTAGCGGTCCCAATGATCGGAAATTTCGGCCGCGACGCGGCTGCCGACGCGATAGGCCGCGACCAGCGACGGGATGAACGCTGAATAGCCGCCGGCATTCTCGTGGCTGAGGCTCTGCGCCGCCGTCTCGCCGGGATACTGCATCGAATAATTGCTGGCGGTGCGCAGCACCAAGGCACGCGTCACGTCGGCGCGGCCGGCATGGGTCAGCCAGGTCAGCGCCTGCAGCGTGCCGGTATCCTCCATCGCCGTCATGGTGAACTGGCCGGCACCGCCGGTCCAATAGGCGACCCAGCGCTCGGCCCAATCATTCATCAATTTGCCGTGCCAAAAATTCTCGCCGGAGAGATCATCGCCTTTCAGCACAAACGGCGGCTTTTGCGCCTCGGGGAAGCCGGCATAATGCGCGCGCAATTTTTGCAGCGGCTCGCTATCGGCCAGCACGATGTCGCGGGTCAGACCGTAGGCCCAATTCACCAGCGCCGGATCAAGACGATAGGCGGCGCCGCCATTATCCTTGGCGGGCGGCTGCTCATAGGGGCGCTTGCGGTTGAGCGGGATTTTTCCGGTCGGCCAGTCGGGCGGGATTTCGCGGGCGTCGATCTCATGGCCGAGATCGGCATCCACCACCCAGTCGGCCCAGGCGGCGGAGCCGAGCGAGGCGCGGTGGGGATCGACCCCGGCGATGCCCGCGACCAGCCAATAGGCTTTGCGCAAATCGAAGCGCGGGTCCATGCCCAGCGCCATGATCGACGCGGCGGCGCGCGCGGTGCCGACCCCGGTGACGATGCCGAG
This sequence comes from Allostellaceae bacterium, assembly GCA_036510675.1. GTDB lineage: Bacteria > Pseudomonadota > Alphaproteobacteria > ATCC43930 > CGMCC-115725 > JAATGI01. Next base: position 18,609 of record DATCDN010000038.1, on the reverse strand, counting down.
GACGCCCTTCTCCGGATTGTAGCGCAACTGGCGATAGCCTTGCGGAAACGGCATCGCCTGGGGCAGCGGAAATTTTTCGACCCAGTTCTGGAACTCGCCCGGCGTGTCGCCGGTATCCTGGCCGATCTCGAACATGGTGACGACCACCATTCGGATCGGCAGCGGTTGCGGTGCCTGCGCCCAGGCCGGGCCGCAGAGCATCATCAGGGCCAACGCCCACCATGCGCGTGCTTGCATGGAGGCAAGTCTAATCGGGGAACTAGTCGAGCGCCAGAAGCTGGGCCTTGAGGTAGGCGCTCTCCGGCAGGAACGGGTGCACCGGATGGTCGGGGGCGGCGCCGGACGTGACGAGGATGCGGCCGGTGCGGCCGGCATCGTGGAGGCCGCGCCTGACCGATTCGGCGAAGCTCTCCCCTTCGACGTTGTGCGAGCACGAGGCGATGAACAGAAGCCCGCCGGGCGCCACCAGCGTCGCCGCCTGGCGCGCCAGCTTGCGATAGCCGCGCAAGCCCGGTCCCACATCCTTGCGCGATTTGACGAAGGCCGGCGGGTCGGCGATGACGATATCGAACCGCTCTTTCGCGATGGCGAGGCTTTCCAATTTTTCGAACACGTCGGCGCGCTCGAACTGGCAGACGACATTGTTGTTCGCCGCCGTCTGCCGCGCGAGGGCGAGCGCCGGCTCCGAGCGGTCGATGGCGAGGACCTCGCGCGCGCCGCCGCGCGCCGCCGCGATGGCGAAGCCGCCGGTGAAGCAATAAAGATCGAGTACCCGGGCGCCCGATGCCAGCGCCGCGACGGCGCTGCGATTGTCGCGCTGATCGTAGAACCAGCCGGTCTTCTGGCCGCCGATCGGATCGGCGAGGAAATGCGCGCCGTTTTCCTCGACCGCGATCGGCCCCGCGATCTCGCCGACCACGCGCTGGCCCAGCGCCAGGCCCTCGATGCCGCGCGACGCGCTGTCGTTGCGCAGCACGATGGCGCGCGGATGCAGCACCTGATCGCAGGCGGCGAGGAATTCCGCCTCGCATCGGTCGATGCCGGCGGTGTTGATCTCGCACACCAATACATCGTCGAAACGATCGACCACCAGTCCCGGCAGGCCGTCGGCCTCGGCATGGATCAGGCGATAGAACGGCCGGTCGTAAAGCCGCTCGCGCAGCCGCAGCGCCGCCGCGAGGCGCAACGCGAAAAATTCTCCATCGACGACGCGGCCGGGGTCGCGGTCGAGCAGGCGCGCGCTGACCAGCGGATGCGGATTGAACATGGCGACGCCCAGCGCCTCGCCATTCGCCGCCTTGAGCGTGACCAGCGTGCCCGGCGGGAGCGCCTTCGCCGCCGCGTCCATCACGATCTCATTGGAATAGGCCCACGGATGACCCTGCGCCACGCGCTTCTGGCGCCCGGCCTGCATCGTTATCACCGGCCGCGTGGCGGGATCGTCGGTCATCGCCACGGCTTAATCCCCGCGCCCGGCGCCGTCGCGGCGCGAATCCGCCGCACCCTCCAGACCCTTCGGCGTCACCTCGATGGCGGCGATGCCGCTTGAGTGCGCCGCGACCCTGACATGATGGCCGCGCGCCGCGAGCGCCGCTTCGAGCGCGGCGGCCCAGGGTCCCGCCTCGATTTCGGTCCCGGCATTGCGGTTGCCGACATCGGGAAGATCGACCGCCGCCTGCAAATCCTTCTGTTCGTCGAGCGCGCCGATGATGGTCTTGGCGACGTCCTCGATGATCGCGGGACCGCCCGCCGAGCCGACGATCATCTTCAGGCCGTCGCGGTCGAACACCATGGTTGGCGACATCGAGCTGCGCGGGCGCTTACCCGCCTCGACGCGATTGGCCACCGGCTTGCCGTCACGATCCGGCAGGAAGGAAAAATCCGTCAGCTCGTTGTTGAGCAGAAAGCCATCGACCATGACGCGCGAGCCGAATTGATTCTCAATCGACACCGTCATCGAGACGGCATTGCCCTCGCGATCGACCACCGCGAGGTCGCTGGTGGAGGGCAGTTCCGGCGACGCGTCGTCGCCCAGCTGGGCGTGGCGGCGGTGATGCGGGTCCGGCGGCACCCCCGGCGCGACCGGCGCGCCGCTGTCGCGCTCGGGATCGATCAGCTTGGCGCGCTCGGCAAGGTAATGCGGATCGAGCAGGCCATGCACCGGCGCCGGCACGAAATCGGTATCGCCGAGATAGCGGTCGCGGTCGGCGAAGGCGAGCTTGCCGGCCTCGGCGAAGAGATGCACCGCCCCTTCGGCCGGCAGGTCGAGTTCCTCCGGCGGAAAGCGTTGCAGCATGCCGAGCAGCTGGATCAGCGTGATGCCGCCCGAACTCGGCGGCCCCATCCCGCACACGCGCCAGGCGCGATAGGGACCGCACACCGCCTTGCGTTCCTTGGCGCGATAGAGCGCGAGATCGTCGAGCGTCATATCGCCGGCCGGCGAGGCGGCATGAATCGCGGCGACGATATCGCGGGCGACGGTGCCGGTATAGAACGCCTTGGCGCCGCGCGCCGCCACCAGGCTAAAGACCCGCGCCAGCGCGGGGTTCTTGACCATCTCGCCCGTCGCCAGCGGCGTGCCGTCGGCATGATAGAAATAGCCCTTGGCCGATGGCGAGCGCGGCAGATAGGGGTCCTGCGCCAGCAGCATGTGCAAGCGGTCCGACACCGGGAAGCCGTCGGTCGCCAGCTTGATCGCGGGCGCGAACAGGCTGGCCCATGGCAGCTTACCGAATTTCTTGTGCGCCAGCTCCAGCATGCGCAGATAGCCCGGCGTGCCGATGGAGCGGCCGCCGACCACCGCGCTGAAGAACTGCATCGGCGTGCGGTCGGGATTGAGGAAGCGGTCCGGCGTCGCGGCCAGCGGCGCGGTCTCGCGCCCATCGAACGTATCCAGCCGGCGATGCGCCGCCGAATAAAAGACCAGGAAGCCGCCGCCGCCGACGCCCGAGGATTGCGGCTCCACGAGGTTCAGCACCAGCGCCGTCGCGACGGTCGCGTCGATGGCATTGCCGCCGGCGCGCAACATCTGGCGTCCCGCCTCGGCCGCCAGCGGATGCGCCGCCACCACCATGTCGTGACCGGCGAAGCTCGGCTCATGCGCCTGGCCGGCGGTCGCCGCTTCCGGCATCGGCGCCTGGGCCCGCGCCATGCCGGCGAGGCCGGCCAGCACGACGAGGGCCGCCAGAACGGACTTGATGTTCGGGCCGCCGATCAACGGCGATGCATGCTGGCGATCGGCGGCGCGAATTGCGGCTCGATATCCCACGGAAACAGAATCCAGGTGTCCTGGCTGACCTCGGTGACGAACGTATCGACCAGCGGCCGCCCGGCCGGCTTGGCATAGATGGTGGCGAAATGCGCCTTGGGCAGCATCTCGCGCACCGCGCGCGCGGTATGGCCGGTATCCACCAGATCGTCGATGATCAGGCTGCCGGCCCCGTCGCCCTCGACCCGTTTCAGGATACTCAGCTGGCCTTGCTCGCGATCGTCATAGCTGGCGATACACACCGTATCGATCAGCCGCAGGTCGAGTTCGCGCGCCACGATCGCCGCCGGCACCAACCCGCCGCGCGTCACCGCGACGATCTGCGTCCACGGACCCAGCGCCACCAGGCGCCACGCCAGCGCGCGGGCATGGCGATGCAGTTCGTCCCAGGTGACCGGGAAATTCTTGGAGGCGGCGGGGGCTTCGATGCTCACATCGCTCTCGCGGATTCTGTCATGGGCGCCATCGTTCAGTGGACGAAGATCTGGACTTCGCCGTTGCGCACGGTCGGGCTGGTAACCGCCGACAGCGCCAGGCGGTTGGCCGGCAGTCCCATCCGCGCCAGCGAGCGCATGACGTTTTCGGCATTGCGCTTCGCCCGGTCGGCGTTGACCGTCACCTGGCCGGCGTTACCGGCGGCCGGCGACACCGTCACCAAGTCGAACAGCGCGTCCGGGCGCCGGTCGAGCGCGCGGCTGATAGCGGTATAGAGCGCCTGCTCGAACGGCACGTCCGGCCGGTCGAAGCGGATCGTCACCAGCGGCCGGCGGCCCGCGACGGTCGGGGCCGCGGCGCGGGGCGGGGACGCGGCCGTGTCGATCGGCGACATCGTGGCCGCGGGCGCGGCGGCGGTCTGGGTCTCGGTCTGACTTGAGGCCGGCGCCGCGCGCGCCGGCGTAGCTGCGGCGGTCTGGCTATACATTTCGCCGTTCTTGACCCCTGCGCTCAACGCCGCGAGGTTGCGGCGCTCGTTGGTCAAATAGCGGGCCTGTCGCGCCTCGTCGCCGGCGATGGCTTGGGTCAATTGCCGGATCAGGGCGGCATCGGAATTGGCCTGCGCCGCTAACGGGTCGAGCTGCTTGCGGTCCGCGCCCGGCGTGTAGCCCGCCTTGATTTCCTCGATAGCATAGGTCGCGAGGGCGCGATCGCTCGCCACCTGGGCCTGGAGCGCATTGAGCGCCGCCACCGCCCCATTCAACCGGTCGAGCAGGCCCCGCGCCCGGCCGAGTTGCGCGACGAGATCGGGGGCGCCGGGCGTGGTGCCGAGCTGTAGCCGCGAGTTGATGGCGCCGATCAGCGTGAAATAGGCGCTGGCATCGCTCGACAAGGCGCCGCGGATGCGCAGAAGCTCGGCCTCGCGGCGGTTGATGTTGGCGGCGAGACGCTGGAGGTCGGCGCGCATCTGGCCGACCGGCGTGCCACTGTCGGCGGCGGTCGCGAAGGGCGCGGCCACGGGTGCCGGCGCGGCGGGCGTGGCCGGATGCGCTTCGGCGATCGCCGCCGGAGTGCCGCCGCCGCTATCGTCGCCGGTGATCGAGGACAGGACGCCCTGCACATCGTCGGAATAGCCGCAGGCGCCCAACGCCAGCAGGCTTGCGACCGAGGCCAGCGCCAGGATGGCACGGCGCGCCCCAAATCGGCCAACAAATCCGGGCGATATTTTCTTGGCGATGGTCATGGCACGCGTCTGTCGCCCCTCAAGTTCCTGCCAACCGGTGTGAACCCTCGTTTGGGCTGCCCGACCGGCGCGATCTTACGCAATGCGATTTAGAGCGACAAGCCTGTTCGGATGCAAGGCAGCCGGCAGGTGGCTTGCCAAGCGCGGGCGGCGGGATCATCCTCGGCGCCGTCGTCTTTGTCGCGGTCCCGCGCACCTCCCCGCTCACCTATCGAGCGCCGGCCCGGTGCCCGACCAACATCAGGACCGATCGATGGCGCGACGATTTGCGCCGGCGTTCACTCGCAGAGAGGCATTATGGCCACAGGCACCGTAAAGTGGTTCAACAGCCAAAAGGGCTATGGTTTCGTTCAGCCCGACGACGGCACCAAAGACGTGTTCGTCCACGTCTCGGCGGTCGAGCGGTCAGGCATCGGCAACCTGAACGAGGGGCAGAAGCTCAGCTATGACATCGAGCGCGGCCAGCAGGGCCGCACCTCGGCGGTCAATCTGAAGCAGGTGTGACGCGGCGCGCCGTCACCCGAGGCATTCCAGTAGCAGATCGAGCGCGGCGGCGGCGAACGCATTCATGTTCGCCAGCCGATCAGTGTCACCGGTCTCCAGCGTAATGACGCGCTCGCGCGGCCCGGCGATGGCGATGCAGGAATGTCCCGAGGCATCGCCATAGCGATTGCCGGTCGGGCCGGCGGCCCCAGTCTCGCCAATGCCCCAGTTCGCGCCGCATTGTTCCCGCACGGTACGCGCCGCCAATTGGGCATAGGGCTCGCTGGCGCCGCGCATGCCGCGCATCGCCTCGTCGGTGATTTGCAAAAACGCGCGCCGCGCCTGCAGCGTATAGATGACCCCGCCGCCGATGAAATAGGCCGAGGCGCCGGGCACCGCCAACAGGGCCGCCGAGATCAGGCCGCCGGTGGCGGATTCGGCGACCGCGACAGTCTCGCCCCGCGCCTTCAACCGCGCGCCGACATTGGCGCCGCGCAATAAAATCGACTGGTCCATCGCGATCCCTCTCCCGCGCTAATGCGTTGCCTTCAACAGCGACAGCATCGCCGATTTGCCGGCGGCCCACGCCGTCGCATCATGGCCGGTATAGTCGGCGACGGCGGGATCGGCCCCGGCCGTAACCAGGATGCGCACCACGTCGCGCCGGTCGCGGCCGATGGCCAGCATCAGCGGCGTGATGCCCTCCTTGTTCTGCGCGTCGATGGTGGCATGGACGGCGAGGAGGTGCTTCACCACCTCCACCCGGCCATTAACCGCGGCCCAATGCAGCGCGGTGTCGCCATAGCCATCGCGGCGATCGACGACGGCGCCATGGTCCAGCAGCAGCGCGAGCATCTTCATATTGCCGTTGGCGGCGGCGAAGCTCAGGGCGGCGCGATCGTTCTCGCCCTCGGTATCGACCGGATCGCCCCGGCTTAGCATCGCCAACACGGAATCGTAATCGTTATTCGAAGCCGCGCGCGGCAGCACGAGAAGACTGTTCAACTCCTGCGCCCCGGCCGCCCGCGCCGCCCCGATCAGCAGGCCGATCAGCCCCGCGCCGAGAAATCTTCGCCGATCGAGTACCGCCATCGCGCCATTCATCCCTCTTGCCCCGGCGATGATAGTCGAGCGCCGGGCGCGGGACTACCGCTTTGGCCACATCCGGGAGTATTCCTGTCCTCGCCATGGTTCCGCTCGATCCCCTGCCCGATCTACCCGATTTCGCGCCGGGTTCCGTATGGCTGGTCGGCGCCGGGCCGGGCGATCCCGGCCTGCTGACGCTGCTGGCGCTGCACGCGCTGCGCCACGCCGACACGATCGTCTATGACGCGCTGGTCGATCCCCGCGTGCTGGCGCTGAAGCGCCACGATGCGACGCTCGACTATGCCGGCAAGCGCGGCGGCCGCCCCTCGGCGCAGCAGGAGGATATTTCGCTGCGCCTCATCCGCCTCGCCCGCGCCGGCGGGCGGGTGCTGCGGCTGAAGGGCGGCGACCCGTTCGTCTTCGGACGCGGCGGCGAGGAGGCGATGGCGCTGAAGGCGGCCGGCATTCCCTATCGCGTGGTGCCGGGCATCACCGCCGCCATCGGCGGCCTCGCCTATGCCGGCATTCCGGCGACGCATCGCGACGTCAATCTCAGCTTCGCCTTCGTCTCGGGCCACCGCAGCGGCGGCGATCTGCCGCGCGCGGTCGATTGGCAGGCGCTGGCCCACGCCGCGCCGACCATCGTCGTCTACATGGCGTTGGGCCATCTCGGCGAGATCGCCCAACGGCTGATCGCGGCGGGACGCGGCGCCGACGAGCCCGCGGCAATCGTGGCCAGGGCCACCCTGCCCGACCAGCGCGTGATCGAGACCACCCTGGCTCGCGCCGCCGGCGACGCGGCGGCCGCGCACATCGAGGCACCGGCGATGCTGGTGGTCGGCCCGGCCGTGACGCTGCGGGCGCGCATCAAATGGTTCGAGGAATAGCGGCATGACCCCCGCCACCCGCAACGGCCTGATCGCCTTCATCATCGCGTTGGCGGTCATCGTCGGCGGCTTCGCCTATAACCAATACACCGAAGCCGACCTCGCGCCGGCGCGGGCGCCGGTGTCGATCGGCGGCGACTTCACCCTCGTCGATCAGAATGGCACGACCCGCCACGACAGCGATTTTCGCGGCAAGCTGATGCTGGTCTATTTCGGCTACACCTATTGCCCCGATGTCTGCCCGACGACGCTCGCCACCATGTCGCAGGCGCTGGAAAAACTTGGGGCGCGGGCGGCGGCCGTCACGCCGATCTTCATCACCGTCGATCCGGCGCGCGACACGCCGGCGCAGATGAAGCTCTATATCCAGAGCTTCGATCCGCGCTTCGTCGCGCTGACCGGGTCGGCGGCGCGGATCGAATTGGCGGCGGCCGAATATCGCGTCTACTATCGCAAGGGCGCGGTGGAGGACGGCCAATACACCATGGACCATTCCTCGGTGATCTATCTGATGGCGCGCGACGGACATTATATCGGCCATTTCAATCCCGGCATCAGTTCACAAGAATTGGCGGAAGCGATCGGGAAATATCTATGAGCGGGGGCATCATTCTGTCGGCGCCGGGCACCGGCAACGGCAAGACCACGATGACGCTGGCGTTGCTGCGCGCGTTGAAGCGGCGCGGCCTCGCCATCGCCTCGGCCAAGGTCGGGCCGGATTATATCGACCCCGCGTTTCACACCGCCGCGACCGGCGTGCCGTGCATCAATCTTGACCCTTGGGCGATGCGCCACGCCACCCTCGCGACGCTGGTGACGCGGCTCGAAGGCGCCAGCGACCTGGTGCTGTGCGAGGGCATGATGGGCCTGTTCGACGGCGCCGGCGCCACCGGCGATCGCGGCTCGACCGCCGATCTCGCCTCGCTGACCGGCTGGCCGGTGATGCTGGTGGTCGACGCCTCGGCGCAGGCGGGATCGGTCGCGGCGCTGTTGCGCGGCTTCGCGGCGCATCGTGATGACGTGCCATTGGCCGGCGTAATCTTCAACCGCGTCGCCGGCGCGCGGCACGCGGCGATGCTGACCGCCGCGACACGGGCGGCGCTGCCCGATCTGCCGATTCTCGGCGCGGTACCGGCGCGCGACGATCTCGCCTTGCCGGAGCGCCATCTCGGCCTGGTGCAGGCGCGCGAGCATCCGGCGCTCGACGCTTTTCTCGACGCCGCCGCGGATCATATCGCGGCGTCGGTCGATATCGCGCGCTTCGTCGATCTCGCGCGTAGTTCCGTGCTGATTCCGGCGGGCCGCGCGCTGCCGCTGTTTCCGCTCGGCAATCGCATCGCGGTGGCGAGCGACGAGGCATTTACCTTCGCCTACCCCGCCTTGATCGACGGCTGGCGCGAGGATGGCGCCGCGATCTTTCCCTTCTCGCCGCTCGCCGATGAGGCGCCCATCACCGATGCCGATGCCATCTATCTGCCGGGCGGCTATCCCGAACTGCATGCCGGCCGCCTCGCCGCCAGTGGCAATTTTCGCGACGCGCTGGGCGCCGCCGCGCGACGTGGTGCCGCCATCTATGGCGAGTGCGGCGGCTATATGGTGCTGGGCCGGGGCCTCATCGACACGCAGGGCGCGCGCCATGCGATGGCGGGCCTGCTGCCGCTGGAAACCAGCTTCGCCACGCGGCACGCCGCCATCGGCTATCGCGCGATGCGGCTGATCGGGCCGGGGCCGCTCGGCGAGGCGGGCACGCCGTTTCGCGGCCACGAGTTTCATTATGCGACGATCCTTGATGAAGGCGGCGGCGACGCGCTGTTCTCGGTCGCCGATGCCGATGGCGCGACGCTCGGCGAAACCGGGCGCGTCAACGGCCGCGTCTTCGGCTCTTTCCTCCATCTCATCGATCGCGCGGGATAAGACCGGCCGACCCATCTTGCCGCACGGGCGGCGACCGGCTTAGAGTGACGCCATGCCTCCGACTTCGCCGTTCCTGATGAACCTGCCGCGGCAGATCAAGCTGCCCGGCGGTTTGGTTCCCGTGCGGGTGCGGATCAGTCCGCGCGCCCGCCGCCTCGCCCTGCGCATCGACGCGCAAGCGGAAGCGATCGAGCTGGTGCTGCCGCGCCGCACCTCGGTGCCGCGCGCGCTCGCCTTCATCGAGGAGAATCGCGCGTGGCTCGACCGGCGCATCAACGCGCTGCCGCCGCGCATGATTCTGGCTGACGGTGAGAGCGTGCCGATTCTCGATGAGCCGCATCGCATCCGCCGGGTCGAGCATGGCCAGGGCCACCACCATGTCTGGATCGAGAATGGCGAGATCAAGGTCGCCGGCACGCCCGACCAGATCGGCCGCCGCATCATCGATTTCCTGAAGGATGTCTCGCGCCAGGAATTTCATGCCCGCGCCCAGCGCCTGGCGCTGGTGATCGGCCGTAAGATCGGCCGCATCACCGTGCGCGATACCACGACGCGGTGGGGCAGCTGCTCGGCGAACGGCAACCTCGCCTTCTCGTGGCGGCTGATCATGGCGCCGGAAGCGGTGCTGGATTATGTCGTCGCCCACGAGGTCGCCCATCTCGCCGAAATGAATCACGGGCCGCGCTTCTGGAAATTATGCGAGCGGCTGGCGCCCGGCGTCGATCGCCAGCGCCAATGGCTCAACCGCCACCGCACGCGCCTGCTGCGGATTGGCTGAGGAATTTTCACGTTGCCGCAAACCTCTTTTAGTCGTCATCGCCGGGCTTGACCCGGCGATCCATCGATGGACCCCCGGATCAAGTCCGGGGGTGACGGGAAAGGGGCGGTTCCAAGGGGCTGGATATCGCACCGAACATCGGCGTTGCAGCGTCTTGTGGCTGGCGCATTAAATAGACCAGCAACAGCAGGCCCGGCACGCACATCAGCGTCGATGCCGTGAAGAACGGCGCCCAGCCGAGCCGGTCCGCCATCCAGCCGCCGCTCGACGCGATGAAGGTGCGCGACACCGCCGACAGCGCCGACAGCAGCGCGTACTGCGTCGCGGTGAAGGCAGGGTTGCAGAGCCGCGACAGATAGGCGACGAACGCCGCCGAGCCAATGCCGCCGGTGACATTCTCGGTCGCGATGGTCACCGCCAGCATGCCGATATCGTGGCCGGCCCAGAGTTGCGCGATATAGGCGAAATTCGACAGCGCCTGCAGCACGCCGCCGATCAGCAGCGCGCGCAAAATGCCGATGCGCAGCACCAGCGCGCCGCCCAGGATCACGCCGGCCATGCTGGCGATCAGGCCGAAGACTTTGCTGATGCTGGCGATCTCGACCTTGTCGAAGCCGATCGAGAGATAGAACGGCCCCGCCATCCAGCCCGCGACCGCGTCGCCGGTCTTGTAGAGCACCACGAACAGCAGGATCGCGACCCAGCCGCGGCGCGTCATGAAATCGGCGAACGGCTCGACGATGGCGGCGCGCAACCAATTCTCGCGCAATGGTCGCGCCTTCTCCGGCTCGCGCGTCAGCAGCACCGCCGCCATGCCGATCCCGACCAGACACGCCATCACGCTATAGGCCGCGTGCCAGCCATAGATACTGGCGAGATAAAGCGCGCCCGCGCCCGACGCCAGCATGCCGATGCGATAGCCCACTTGCGTCGCGGCGGCGCCCGTGCCCTGCTCGCGATCCGTCAGCAGCTCGACGCGAAACGCATCGATGACGATGTCCTGGCTCGCGGAGAAGAACGCCACGATCACGGCGAATAGCACCGTGCGCCAGGCGTCAATGGCGGGATCGGCCTGGGCCAGCGCCAGGATCGACAGCGCCAGCAGGGCCTGGATGAACACGGCCCAGCTCCGCCGCCGCCCGAGCCACGCCGTCAGGAACGGCAGCGGCACGCGGTCGATCACCGGCGCCCACAGGAACTTCAGATTGTACGACAGCCCGACCTGCGCGAAGAGCCCGATCGCGGTCAGCGAAACACCATCTTCCTTGAGCCAGATCGACAGCGTCGCGCCGGTCAGCGCCAGCGGCAAGCCGCTGGAAAAGCCCATCGCCAGAATCGCGACCATCCGCCGGTCGCCATAAAGGCGCAGGGCATCGCCGAGCCTGCTCATGCGGTACGGCCATCGTGCGTGCTTCGAGACGCGGTGCTCACGCACCGCTCCTCAGCATGAGGGTTGTTCTTTATTGCCCCTAACATCCTCAGCCTGAGGAGGCCGCGAAGCGGCCATCTCGAAGGCCGCACGGACATTACTTCACGTCGGCGGCGACCTGCATCTTGATGATCTTGTCGGGGTTCTTCACCGAACCATTATCGTCGCTGTCGCCCTTCTTGATGGCGTCGACGGCTTCCATGCCGGCGGTCACTTCGCCGAACACGGTGTATTTTCCATCGAGGAACGAGGCCGGCTCGAAGCAGATGAAGAACTGGCTGTCGGCGCTGTCGACGCTTTGCGAGCGCGCCATGCCGAGGGTGCCGCGCACGAAATGCGTGTCGGTGAACTCCGCCTTCAGATTCTTGCCGGAGCCGCCCATGCCGGTGCCGGTCGGATCGCCGGTCTGCGCCATGAAGCCGGCGATGACGCGATGAAACACGATGCCGTCATAAAAATGCTGACGCACCAGCTCCTTGATACGGGCCACCGTCTTGGGCGCGAGATCGGGCCGCAATTCGATGGTGACGCGGCCCGCCGGCACGTCCATGTACAGGGTGTTTTCGAGATCGGCTGCGCTCACGATGCCTCCACTCATGCCGACGACAAGAGCGGCCAGGACGGCGCACATACGAAGGAATCCGGCCATGACGCACCCTGCCTCGTGTTTCGGGAAATCGCGCGGACGTTAGTGGAAGCCGCGCGCGAAGGAAAGCGCGAATCCCGCGCGCCGGCGGCTTTACGCGATGCGCGGGGGCATGCCATGGTCCGCCACCATGATCAGGTTCGAGAATGTCGGCTTGCGGTATGGCGGCGGCCCCGAAGTGCTGCGCGATATCCAGGTCAAGGTCGATGCCGGCTCGTTTCATTTCCTGACCGGCCCGAGCGGCGCCGGGAAATCGAGCCTGCTGAAGCTGATCTACATGTCGGAGCGGCCGTCGCGCGGCCTGATCTCGCTGTTCGACCGCGAGATTTCGGCGCTGCCGCGCCGCGAGCTGCCGCCGCTGCGCCGGCGCATCGGCGTCATCTTCCAGGATTTCCGGCTGATCGATCATCTCTCCACCTTCGACAATGTCGCGCTGCCGCTGCGCGTCGCCGGCGAAAGCGAAGCCAAGATCAAGGACAGCGTCACCGAATTGCTGACCTGGGTCGGCCTTGCCGATCGGATTCAGTCGCGCCCGCCGACCCTCTCCGGCGGCCAGCAACAGCGGGTCGCGATCGCGCGCGCGGTGATCGGGAGGCCCAGCCTGCTGCTGGCGGACGAGCCGACCGGCAACGTCGATGACGAGATGGCGCTGCGTCTGCTGCGTCTCCTGGAGGAAATGAACCGGCTCGGCACCACGGTGATCGTGGCGACCCACAATCAGCACCTCGCCACGCGCATGAGCCAGCCGCGTCTCCACCTCGAGGCTGGACAGATCAGCCTGATCCCGTTCGAGAAAGCGGCGCCATGATCGGGACGCGGCGGTTCGACATTCCGTTCGCGCGCGATGGCTCGGTGCGGTTCCTGCCGTGGCTGATCGCGCTGATGGTCTATCTCGCCGGGCTGGCACTCGCCGGCATGCTCCTGTTGAACACCGCGCTCGGCGATTGGGATCGCGGCCTCGCCGGCGTGATGACGGTGGAACTGCCGCCCGACACCGATAGCGCCACGGTGCAACCGGTCCTGGCCTTGCTGCAAGCGACGCCTGGCGTGACGGCGGCGCGTCTCCTGCCGCGTGCCGAGGTCGCGAAACTGGTCGAGCCGTGGCTCGGCGACAGCGCGGCGGTCGCGCAACTGGCGCTGCCCCGGCTCATCGACGTGCGGATCGATCCGTCGCATCGTCCCGATATCCCGTCGCTGCGCGCCAAGCTGGTGGCGGCGGAGCCGGGGGCGATGCTGGACGATGCGCGGCTGCGCTTCGACCGGCTGTTCGACCTCGGCCGGTCGGTGGAATTCACCGCGCTGGCGGTGGTGGTGCTGATCGGCGCGGCGGCGATTCTGACCACCATTTTTACCACCCGCGCCGGGCTCGCGGTGCATCAGAACGTCATCGAGATTCTGCATATTCTCGGCGCGCATGATCGCTATATCGCGCGGCAATTCGCGCGCCAGGCACTGGGCCTCGGCTTGCGCGGCGGGCTGGTCGGGCTGGCGCTGGCCGTCGTGACCTTGGCGGCGATCGGCCATGCCGCCGATGTCGCGGCCATCTTCGGACCGGGCCTGCGGCTGGTGCCGTCCTTCATGCCGCTTCCGTGGCAATGGGCGGTGCTGGCGATTCTGCCGATCGCCGCCGCCGCGATCGCGCATTTCACTGCGCTTGCCACGGTCAGCCGCGCGCTGGCGCGCCTGCCATGAGATGGCGGCCCCGCCACGGCTGGCTGCTGCCAGCCGGTCTCGTCGCCATCGCCTGGCTCGGCGGTCTCGCCTGGTTCATCAGCCAGGTGCCGACCGCCATCCCCAGCCAGGACGGCATCACCGACGCCATCGTGGTCCTGACCGGCGGCAGCCAGCGGGTGGAGAACGGGCTGACGCTGCTGGCCGAGGGCAAAGCCCGAAAGCTGTTCGTCTCCGGCGTCTATCGCGGCACCGACGTCAAGGCGCTGCTCGGCACCTCGCATCAGCAGCCGCGCTGGCTCGCCTGCTGCATCGAGCTGGGCTACGAGGCCGACAACACCCATGGCAACGCGGCGGAGACGGCGGCGTGGATGCGCGCCGAGCATTTTCACTCGCTGCGGCTCGTCACCGCGAGCTATCACATGCCGCGCAGCCTCTTGGAGTTTTCGCGCGCCATGCCCGACATCCGAATCTTGCCCAATCCGGTCTTTCCGCCGGGGGCGCGCCGGGCATGGTGGCGCAGCCCGCATGCGATGACACTGATCGTGGCGGAGTATCTGAAATATCTCTTCGCGCTAACCGGATTGCAGTCGCTGGCGCTGGCGACATGATCCTGCCGCGCTCGATCCTGTTCAACGCGCTGTTCTATGTGCTGACCGTGATCCTGTGCATTCTCGGCCTGCCGGTGCTGCTCGGGACCCGGCGCGGCGGCGCCTATTTCGGGCATTACTGGGCCGGATTGACGCTGTGGCTGGCGCGCTGGACCGTCGGCCTGCGCTATGAAGTGCGCGGCCGCGAGAACTTGCCGCCGGGCCCCGCGATCATCGCGATGAAGCATCAATCGGCCTGGGACACGTTCGCCGCCGCCGCGCTGTTCGACGACCCGGCGATCGTGGTGAAGCGCGAATTGCTGAGGGTGCCGTTCTATGGCTGGTACCTGCGCAAGGCCGGGATGATCGGCATCGACCGCGAGGTCGGCGCCGCCGCGATGCGCCGCATGCTGACGGCAGCGCGCGGCGCCGTCGCCGAGGGCCGCTCGATCCTGATTTTCCCCGAGGGCACGCGGACGCCCGTCGGCGCCGACGCGCCCTATCATCCGGGGGTCGGCGCGCTGGTCCGCGATCTCAAGCTGCCGCTGGTGCCGGTGGCGCTCAATTCGGGCCTGTTCTGGGGGCGCCGGCGCTTCCTCAAACGCCCGGGCCTGATCGTCGTCGATATCTTGCCCGCCCTTCCCACGGGTTTCGACCGACGCAAAATCACCGACGAATTGCGCAGCCGGATCGAGGCCGCCACCGCCCGCCTGATCGCCGGCGCGGGCGCCCCTCATCCTGTGGATAAAGCGGTGGATGAAAACGAATCCGTCAGCAAATGAGCGTGGTTAACGGGATGAGTTGTCATCAAAAGTACGTAATCGCTAACGAAAAATGGCGAGAACATTTATGGAACATGGTTGTTGAATGCGCGCCGGGGCGCTGCTAAACTCGTTGGTGGAAGCGGGCTGACCCCCATATATATCAATCATTTAGCGAATTAGGCTGCCGATCCCGGCGATGGAGGCGTGACCCCGATGCCCAGCGTCGCTTCGATTTCCCAGCAAATCTGGGACATGAAATACCGGCTCAAGGCGCCGGACGGCGCCGCTGTGGACAAGACCATCGAAGACACCTGGCGCCGGGTCGCCGAGGCGCTGGCCGAACCCGAGGCCGGCAAGGCCGGCTGGGCCGGCCGGTTCTATCGCATCATGGAGGATTTCAAATTCCTGCCGGCGGGCCGCGTGGTGGCCGGCGCGGGCAGCGGGCGCAGCGTGACGCTGTTCAACTGTTTCGTCATGGGCACGGTGCCGGACGATATGGGCGGCATCTTCACCCACCTGCGCGAAGCGGCGCTGACCATGCAGCAGGGCGGCGGCATCGGTTATGATTTCTCGACCCTGCGGCCCAAGGGCGCGCCGGTGAAGGGGGTCGGCGCCGATGCGTCGGGGCCGCTGACTTTCATGGATGTGTGGGACGCGATGTGCCGCACCATCATGAGCGCCGGCTATCGCCGCGGCGCGATGATGGCGACGCTACGCTGCGACCACCCCGACATCGAGGCCTTCATCGAGGCCAAGCGCGAGCCTGGGCGTCTGCGCATGTTCAACCTGTCGGTGCTGGTGACCGACGCCTTCATGCAGGCGGTGCGCGAGGGCGCGCCGTGGGAGCTGAGCTTCAACGGCACCACCTTCAAGGTGCTGCCGGCGCGCGAGCTGTGGGACCGGATCATGCGGGCGACCTATGCCTATGCCGAGCCGGGCGTGATCTTCATCGACCGCATCAACAAGCGGAACAATCTCTATTATTGCGAAACCATCAGCGCCACCAACCCCTGTGGCGAACAGCCGCTGCCGCCCTATGGCGCGTGCCTGCTGGGGTCGATCAATCTGGCGGCGCTGGTGACGGACAGCTTCACGCCTCAGGCGCGGCTCGACATGGCGGAACTGGCGCGGCTGGTGCCCGACGCGGTGCGCCTTCTCGACAACACCATCGATGTCTCGCGCTTTCCCCTCGAGGAGCAACTGCGCGAGGCGCGGGCCAAGCGGCGGATCGGGCTCGGCATCACCGGCCTCGCCGATGCGCTGATCCAATGCGGCGTGCGCTATGGCTCGGCCGAGGCGGTGTCGCTGACCGAGACCTGGATGCGCGCCATCCGCCGCGCCGCCTATCTCGCGTCGGCGGACCTCGCGCGGGAGAAGGGGCCATTTCCGCTGTTCGATCGCGATGCCTATCTCGCCGGCGAAAGCGTCGCCGAACTCGACCAAGAAACCCGTGACGCCATCGCCACCCACGGCATCCGCAACGCGTTGCTGACCTCGGTGGCGCCGACCGGCACCATCTCGATCTTCGCCGACAATGTCTCGTCGGGGCTGGAGCCGATCTTCAGCTTCAGCTATGCGCGCCAGGTGCTGATGCCCGATGGCAGCCGCAAGGAAGAGCAAGTCACCGACCATGCCTATCGCCTGTTCCGGCGGATCCATGGCGACCATGCGCCGTTGCCCGATTACTTCGTCGATGCGCAATCGCTGGCCCCCGCCGATCATCTGGTGATGCAGGCGGCGGTGCAGAAATATGTCGACAGCTCGATCTCCAAGACCATCAACATCCCGATCGATTTCCCGTTCGAGCGGTTCAAGGACGTGTACCTGCGCGCCTACGAACTGGGCTGCAAAGGCTGCACCACCTATCGCCCGAACGAGGTCACCGGCTCGGTCCTGACGGTCCGGAAAGAGCCGAAGGATACGCGGGAGCCCGAACTGCCGCTGGCGCCGCCGCCGCGCATCCGCCATGCCGATCCCTACGAAGCCGGCGGCGTCGTGCATATGACGCGGCCGCTGGACCGGCCCGAGGCGCTGCCCGGCCAGACCTACAAGATCAATTGGCCGGAAAGCGAGCACGCGCTTTACATCACCCTCAACGATATCGTGCAGAGCGGGCGCCGCCGGCCGTTCGAGATTTTCATCAACTCGAAGAACATGGAGCATTTCGCCTGGACGGTCGGCCTGACGCGCATGATCTCGGCGGTGTTCCGGCGCGGCGGCGATGTCTCGTTCGTGGTGGAAGAACTGAAAGCCGTGTTCGACCCGCGCGGCGGCGCCTGGATGGAAGGGCGCTATGTGCCGTCGCTGCTCGCCGCCATCGGCAACGTCATCGAGCGCCACATGATCGATATCGGCTTCATCCCCGCCCGCGACGGCCACCGCCACGCACCCGAACCCGAGACGATCCGCGCCGTGGCGAACTTGCCGGCGGCGAATGCGGCGGCCCCGGCGGAAGAAGAAGCGCATGCGCACGGCATTGCCATGCCGCAACGCCTGCGCCAATGCCCCAAATGCGGCGAGGCGGCGCTGATCCGCAGCGAAAACTGCGACCAGTGCACCAATTGCGACTATTCGAAATGCGGGTGAGATAGGTGGGCGCGCGGCGACGGATGCCGACTTTCGCCGGCATGGTGGCTTAATAATCGAGTCTGGACCCTAGGGGCGTCGGCGGCCAGCCCGTAACGGCCGGGGCGCCTTGGTGCCGAGCGTGGATTCTTCGACCAGCGCGGCTAAGCGCACTTTGAGGGCTTTCGCCAGCTTTTCGATAACATCAATGCTCGGATTGGCCGCGCCGCGTTCGATCCGCGCGACAAAGGAAGCGTCGACCTCGGCCCGCCCGGCCAACTCCTCGATCGAAAGCTGCTGATCGACTCGTATCCTTCGCAAATTCCAGCCGACAATCCGCCTCGCCTCCATGAGTAGAGGCGAGCAGCTTGCTCGTCAATAATACAGTGTATATAATCCCTGTGTTAATTCAGGGATTTTGAAATGGCTTTCGCGGGAAGGCACCTATCAGGTGCCGAGTTTACAGACGAAATTTTCGAGCACGCTGTTTGTTGGTACCGCTTGGCGATACCGCTGCTGTTTGCAATCGGGATGTATGTCTCATTCAAGAAGACGCTGCTTAAGAAGTTTAACCGAGTGCCAACAACAAATTTCATTCTATTCGACGGCCTCAGAGTCTGTCCGAAGAGATCATACGGGATTGCAAAGTTTTCGCAGCATGAGGCGGATTGAGGCGAGGCGCAGGAATGCGAGTCCTTTTCGGTTGAGATTTTCCCAATCTTTCGCGAGCCGTCTGCACCTGCCGAGCCATGCGAATGTGCGCTCCACAACCCATCGTTTCGGCAGGACGACGAAGCCCTTTGCTTGATCCGAGCGCTTGACGATCTCCACGTTCACCCTCGCCATGATT
>DATCDN010000037.1:0-27717 GCA_036510675.1 Allostellaceae bacterium | reverse complement strand
GCGCGGGCTTGGCCCGCGCATCCACGAATGCGTTTTGGATCGCGCACACGCGGCAGGTGCCGTCAAAAGACGAAAAATTCGTGGGCGGCCGGGCCAAGCCCGGCCGAAGCGGCGGGAATCGTCGCTGAGACACGCCCATTTTTTTAACCGGACAGCCGTGCCAATTGGGGAGAGGGAAAAGGGGGGCAATTCCAGATGAGGCGCTTAGGCTCTAAGCTGTGTCAGTAAAATCCAATTGGGTTGGAAATTAAATGGCGCTCAAAACCCGCCCTTGGGATACTGCCGAAATCCTCAAAACCAAGGAGGACATCGTCGCGTATCTCGACGCCGTCCTCGAAGACGGTGATCTCGAGCTCCTGAAAGCGGCGCTCGATAATATTGCCCGTTCCAAGGGCATGACCGAGATCGCGAAGTCCGCCGGCCTTGGGCGGGCGAATTTCTATAAGGCGCTCTCGCCAGATGGCAATCCCGAATTTGGCACCGTGGTGAAGGTACTGCGCGCGCTGAGCCTCCGGCTGACCGTGGCGGCGTAACGCCCCCCGCATGATTCGCAAGCCTGTCATGAATGTTTCTTACTTGACCGAAGCACCCCTCACACCCTAGGTTATACTCAATCGTAGCATAAGTAGTGGCCGGATGGTTCATCCGGTTTTAATTGTACGCTATAATGCTCAAAATGAGCATATCTAGGAGGAGGCGGCGATGTCTCTGATGGAAACCATGCCCCTGCCGGCGCTGTATCAGCGGGTTCGCCACCATGTGCCGGCGCTGGAATGGCCGGCCTATGCCGGTGACATCGACGCGATCCTGCGCCTCAAGGCGGAACGCAACGCCGTCATCCTGGCGCATAATTATCAGACGCCGGAGATCTTCCACACCGTCGCGGATATTGTCGGCGATAGCCTCGCCTTGGCGCGCGAGGCGGTAAATACCGACGCGGACGTAATTCTGCTGGCCGGTGTGCATTTCATGGCCGAGACGGCGAAGCTGCTCAATCCCGAGAAGACGGTGCTGATCGCGGACACGCGGGCGGGCTGCTCGCTGGCCGATTCCATCACCGGTGCCGATGTGCGGCTGTTGCGCCAGCGTTATCCGGGCGTGCCGATCGTCACCTATGTCAACAGCTCGGCCGAGGTGAAGGCCGAGAGCGATATCTGCTGCACCTCCGGCAACGCCAAGAAGATCGTGGAATCGCTGGGCGTGCCCAAAGTCATCATGCTGCCCGACGAATATCTGGCCCAGAACATCGCAAAACAGACCAAAATCGAGATCATCGCCTGGAAGGGCCATTGCGAGGTGCATGAGCGATTCACCCCCGCCGATATCGCCGAGCTGCGTCAAAATTATCCCGGTGTTACCGTGCTGGCGCATCCCGAATGCCCGCCTGAGGTGGTCGCGGTGGCCGATTTCACCGGCTCGACCGCCGGCATGATCGACTATGTCGACAGCCACAAGCCGGCGCGGGTGGCCCTGATCACTGAATGTTCGATGAGCGACAATGTCGCGGTGGCGCATCCCGAGCTGGAATTCGTGCGGCCGTGCAATCTCTGCCCGCATATGAAGCGCACCACGCTGCCGAAAATTCGCCGCGCGCTGGAGACGATGACGCATGAGGTCACCGTGCCGGCGCATCTCGTCACGCGCGCGCGCGCTTCGGTGGAGCGCATGCTCGCGGTGACATGAGATGACCGACCGGGTCATCATCATCGGCGGCGGCATCGCCGGCCTCGCGACCGCGCTCCGGCTGGCGCCGCTGCCCGTGACCCTGATCGCGGGCGCGAAGCTGGCGACCGGCGCCGCGACCGCCTGGGCGCAGGGCGGGGTCGCGGCGGCCATCGGCGCCGATGACGATCCCGCGCTCCATGCCGCCGACACGCTGACGGCCGGCGCCGGCATCGCGGATGCCGCCATCGCGCGCGCCGTCACTGCCGAGGCACCGCATGCCATTGCGTGGCTCGACGCGCTGGGCACGCCGTTCGACCGCGATACGTCGGGCAAGCTGGCGCTCGGCCTGGAGGCGGCGCATGGCCGACGCCGCATCGTGCATGCCAATGGCGACGCCACCGGCGGCGCCATCCTGGCGACGTTGATCGCGGCCGCGCGCGCCACCTCCTCGATCGACGTTATCGAGGACGCCCGCGCCGATGCGCTGGTGTGCGATCGCGATGGCGCCACAGCCGGAATCATGGCGCGGCGCGGCGCGCATCGCGACTATCTGGCCGCCGGCGCCGTGGTGCTGGCCACCGGCGGCATCGGCGGGCTCTATCCGCACACCACCAACCCCTTGAGCGCGATCGGCGCGGGTCTCGCCATGGCGGCGCGGGCCGGCGCGGTGCTGCGCGATATCGAATTCGTCCAGTTCCATCCGACCGCGATCGATCTCGGCCGCGATCCGATGCCGCTCGCCACCGAGGCGCTGCGCGGCGAAGGCGCGGTGCTGATGAACGGCGCCGGCGAGCGGTTCATGCGCGCCGTGCCGGGCGCCGAACTGGCGCCGCGCGACATCGTGGCGCGCGCGATCTGGCGCGAATTGCAGCGGGGCGAGCGCGCCTATCTCGATGGCCGCGCCAGCATCGGCGCCGATTTTCCCCGGCGCTTCCCCTCGGTGACGAGATTGTGCCGTGACGCCGGCCTCGATCCGGTGATGACGCCGATTCCGGTCCGGCCAGCCGCGCATTATCATATGGGCGGGGTCAAGGTCGATGCGCGCGGCCGCGCCAGCATCGCCAATCTGTGGGCATGCGGCGAGGTCGCGGCGACCGGCCTTCACGGCGCCAATCGTCTCGCCAGCAATTCGCTGGTGGAGGCGCTGGCGTTCGCCAAATGGATCGCCGCCGACATCGCGGCGCGCGACACATCGCGCGGCGTCGCGCGGCCGGTGGTGCTGCCCCGCCCGCTGCCGGCGACGGCTTCTCGTGCCGCCATTCGCGCGCGCATGGAACAATCGCTGGGGGTCATTCGCGATGCCGCTGGCATGGAAGAGGCGATCGCCGACTTCGCTGGCCAGCCCGATGACGATGTGGCGCTGGTTGGTCTGCTGATCGCCGCCGCCGCCTGGCGACGCACCGAGAGCCGGGGCGGGCATTTCCGCGCCGACTACCCGATCGCCAAGCCGGATTGGGCGCGATCGAGCGAGATCACGCTGGCGCAAGCCCACGCCATCGCCGCCGACCTCCCCGGCGCGACACGCAAGACACGCCGCCAATGATCGCATCGCTTTCCGAGCTATTGGTCGAGCCGATCGTGCGGGCGGCACTGATCGAAGATCTGGGCCGCGCCGGCGATATCACCAGCGATGCCGTGATCCCGGCGGCGGCGCGGTTCGACGGCGTGATCGCCGCGCGTCAGCCCGGCATTGTCGCTGGCCTCGACGCGGCGCGCATCGCCTTCCGCCTGCTCGATCCCGCTATCGCCATCACCATTGAAAAATCCGACGGCACCCGCGTCGCGCCGGGCGATATCGTCGCGCGCGTCGCCGGTCCGGCGCGCGGCATTTTGTCGGCGGAGCGCGTCGCACTGAATTTCGCGTGCCGCCTCTCCGGCATCGCGACCGCGACCGCTTCGCTGGTCGAAGCCGTCCGGCCGCACCGCGCCCGCATCGTGTGCACCCGTAAGACCACGCCGGGCCTGCGGCTTCTCGAAAAGCACGCGGTGCGCGCGGGCGGCGGCGTCAATCATCGCTTCGGCCTCGATGACGCGGTACTGATCAAGGACAATCACATCGCGGTCGCCGGCGGCATTCGTCCCGCCGTCGAACGCGCGCGCGCCGCCACCGGTCATCTGGTGAAGATCGAGATCGAGGTCGATACGCTGGCGCAGCTTGAAGAAGTGCTGACGCTGCCGGTCGATGTTGTGCTGTTGGATAATATGACGCCGGAGATGCTGGCGCGCGCGGTCGCGATGGTCGGCGGGCGGATGCTGACCGAGGCGTCGGGCCGCATCAATGAGGCGACGGTGCACGCGGTCGCGGCGACCGGCGTCGACTATATTTCGTCAGGCTGGATCACCCACAGCGCGCCGATCCTCGACCTGGGCCTCGACGTGTAGCGGCGGCGGCTATTCCGCCGCCGTGTCCTCGTTCTCGAAGGTCGGCGCCGCTACCGTCACGACCACCGGCTCGCCGCTGGCGTTACGCTTGCCGCGATTGGCGCGGTTGACGGCATCCTCCAGCTCTTCGAGCGTGCACAGGCCCAGCGCCACCGGATGACGCGGCTTGATGTTGGCGTGGTTCCAATGGCTGCGCTCGCGCACCGCGTCGATCGTCGGCTTGGTGGTGCCGACCAGCTTGGAGATTTGTGCGTCACTCAATTCGGGATGGCTCTTGGTCAGCCAGGCGATGGCATCGGGCTTGTCCTGGCGCTTGGCGATCGGGGTATAGCGCGGCCCCTTATGCTTTACCACCGCCTCGGGATGCGCGCTTTGCAGGAGGCGCAGCCGCGCCGCCGGGTCGGCCTGACAGCGTTCGATATCGGCCATCGTGACCTGCATGTTCGCGATGGGATCGATGCCGATCATCTGCACCGCCACCTCGCCGTCGGCGATCGCCTGAACCTCCAGTGGATGCAAGCCGCAGAATTCGCCGATCTGATCGAAGGTCAGCGAGGTATTCTCGACGAGCCAAACCGCCGTTGCCTTGGGCATCAAGGGTTGCGTGGGGTGCATGAACTGTTCTCCCGGGCCGTTACGGGTTGCGCCATCGCAAAGAGGGGCCGTCAACCGGCCCCACAACCCCGACCAAACCGAATTGGATAGGGGCTATATAGTGATTGAACCGAATTCGGGGAAGCACTTTCCATGCATATCGACCGGATCGACCATTTCGTCCTGACCGTCGCCGATGTCGAGGCGACCTGCGAATTCTATCGAACCGCGCTGGGCATGACCGTCCTGACCTTCGCCGATGGGCGCAAGGCGCTGGGCTTCGGCGATCAGAAGATCAATTTGCATCAGCGCGGGCACGAATTCGAGCCGAAGGCCCAGGCGCCGACCCCCGGCTCGGGCGATTTCTGCCTGACCACGGGCGAGCCGTTGGCCGAGGTGATCGCACACCTCGCGCGGCACGGCGTCGCCGTCGAGCTGGGGCCGGTCGCGCGCACCGGCGCGCGGGCCGGCCTGCGCTCGATTTATTTTCGCGACCCCGACGGCAATCTGGTCGAGGTCAGCAACGAGGTGTGACTTATACCGTCAGCACGATCTTGCCGATATGCGCCGAGCTTTCCATCAGCGCATGGGCGCCGGCGGCGTCCGCCAGCGGAAACACCTTGTCGATGAGCGGCTTGATCTTGCCCTCGTCGAGGAGGTGCCAGACATGCGAGCGCAGCCCGTCCGCGATCGCGCCCTTCTCCGCCACCGGGCGTGGCCGCAGCCCCGATCCGGTGATCGTCAGGCGGCGGCGTAGCACGCCGTTGAAATCGATCTCGGCCTTGGTGCCGTGCAGAAAGGCGATGATCACCAGCCGCCCGTCCATCGCAAGCAAGTCGAGATTGCGCTGCAGATAGTCGCCCGCCACCATGTCGAGCACGACATCGACGCCGCGATTGCCGGTCGCCGCCTTCACCACCGTCGCGAAATCCTCGGTCTTATAGTTGATGGCGCGGGTCGCGCCGAGGCGCTCGCACGCCGCGCATTTCTCGGCGCTGCCGGCGGTGGCGAATATCTCCTTGGCGCCAAATTCGCGCGCCAATTGGATGGCGGCGGTGCCGATGCCGCTCGACCCGCCATGGATCAGCACGCTCTCGCCCTTGGCCAATTGCCCGCGCTCGAAGAGATTATGCCAGACGGTGAAAAACGTCTCGGGCAGGGCCGCCGCTTCCGCCATGCTGAAGCCCGCCGGCACCGGCAGGCATTGCGGCTCCGGCGCCACGCAATATTGGGCATAGCCGCCGCCCGAGACCAGCGCCGTCACCGCATCGCCGATCTTCAGCCGGGCGCCTTCGCCCAGCGCCACCACATGGCCGGCGATTTCGAGACCGGGAATATCCGAGGCGCCGGCCGGCGGCGGATAGAGCCCCCGTCGCTGCATCACATCGGGACGGTTGACGCCGGCGGCGGCGACCGCGATCAGCACCTCGCCCTTGCCCGGCTTCGGCACCGGGCGGGTTCCGGGCTTCAGCACCTCGGGCGCGCCGGGCTTGGTGATTTCGATCGCCATCATGGTCTCGGGAAGGGTCGCCATCCGTGCCGCCTTCATTGTTGCTTCGCCGATTGCACCTCTAACCCCAACGCGCCACACTGGCAACGGGAGACGATCATGGACGACGAGGATTTGCGGCCACAGCGCGCCGTGCCGCCCAAAAAGAATCTGGCGCCGCTGTCGATCGCCGAACTCGACGCCTATATCGACGAGCTCGAGGAAGAGATCCTGCGCGTCCGCGCCGACATCGCGGCGAAGCGCGCGCAGCGCGGCGGCGCCGAAGCCTTGTTCACCCGGAAATAGCGGAGATCGATTTGTCCTTGCACGGAAAGACGGCCCTGGTGACGGGATCGACCAGCGGCATTGGCTTGGGCATCGCCCACGCGCTCGCGGCCGAAGGCTGCGCCATCATGCTCAACGGCTTCGGCGAGGCCGCTGCGATCGAGCAGTTAAGACGCGACATTGCCTATCGCCACGAGGCCAAGGTCGGCTATCACCCGGCGGATATGCGCCAGCCCGAGCAGATTCGCCAGATGATCGCGGTAACCGCCAGCGGCATCGGCCCGATCGACATCCTCGTGAACAATGCCGGCATTCAGCATGTCTCGCCGATCGAGACCTTTCCCGAAGACCAATGGGACGCGGTGATCGCCATCAATCTCTCGGCGGCGTTCCACACCACCAAGGCGGTGCTGCCGACAATGCGCAATCGCGGCTGGGGGCGGATCGTGAACATAGCCTCCGCCCACGGGCTGGTGGCGAGCGAGGACAAGGCGGCCTATGTCGCCGCCAAGCACGGTATCGTCGGCCTGACCAAAGTGACCGCGCTCGAAGCCGCGTCGAGCGGTATTACCTGTAACGCGATCTGCCCCGGCTGGGTGCTGACGCCGCTGGTGGAGCGCCAGATCGCGGCCCGCGCCGGCGACGCCAAACTGGGCATCGAGCAAGCCAAGGCGGAGATGCTGCGCGAGAAGCAGAAACTGCTCGCCTTCACCACCCCGGAACAGATCGGCGCGATGATCGTCTTTCTGTGCGGTGAAAATGCCGCGACCATGACCGGAACCGCGCTGCCGATGGATGGCGGGTGGGTCGCGCAATAGGCGCCCCATCCCGGATTTTGTGAGTATAACGCGCCTACCCCCCAAGTAATGGTGATGCCGGGGGCGGCATCGCGGTCGCCGCCCGGCGCTCGGCCCATCCCTCACGACTCGTTAATTTTGTTGGGGTTTCGTTTTTTTTCAGCGGCGCTGACAGTTTGGTTGACGCCTTGAATGCAATGAGCGAGGTTACCGCAAATCAATAAGGTTAAAAGAAGGGGCGGGCCTTGTCCAAATCATGGCGAGCGGTCTTGTCTTGGCCGGTTCTTGGAACCGTCTGGATTATTATTTGCCTGCTTTATATTCAAACGCAAGTCGGCTGGTCGACGCTGGCGAGCATGCTGCCGCACGAAATCGCGATGGCGGTGCTCGGCATCACCATGCCGCTGGTCTTCATCTGGATCGTAACCAGCTTTCAGGGCCGTTCCGGCGAGATCGCCGCCGTCGAAGGGCGCCTCGTCCAGCAGATCGCGGCATTCGCCGCCGCCGCCCATAACAACCCCTTCGACGCCTCGACCCAAGAGGCGGGGGAGGCGCTGCGCCGCCGCGCCGCCGACCTCGCCTCGACCGCGGAAATCATCGCCCAACGGCTGGATCGGGCGACCGCGTCGCTCGGCAACCAGCTCGCGGATTCTGTCAATATCGTGATCGAGGCGACCCAGCGGTCGGAGGACACGCGCGACTCCCTCGAAGTGACCACCGGCGAGATCGGCCGGCTGACCGAGACCATCGCCACCCATTCGGCCGCCATCGAGCGCGCGGCCGGCCGCGACCTCGCGTCCGCCGCCGAACGGCTGGCCCTTCAAGTCTCGGTGGTGGAGACGGTGATCGAGCGCGCCTTCGCCGCGAGCGGCGACCGGGTCACCGAACGCGCCAGCGAGATCGAGGCGCGGCTCGTGGAGACGGTGCAGCGCACCGCCGAACGCTCGGTCGATGAGCTCGGCCGCGTCGGCGTGCGCCTGGCCCGCGAGACCAGTGCCGCTGCGGAACGGGTGGCCGGCGAAATCGCCAATTTCGAGGGCGTGGTGACGCGCAGCGTCGGCGCCGTCAGCGACCGTATCGGCGAGCAGTCGGTGCAGCTCGAACAGCAGCTGTTCGCCGCCACCACCCGGTTCGAGGGCGCCTCCACCCAGATCAGCACCACCGCCCGGCGCTCGTCGGAAATGCTCAATCAATCGGCCGACCAGTTGCTGGTCGGCTGGAAGAAGGCGGCGGTCCAGGCGGAGCAACTCGCCGACACGTTCCGCGACTACTCGGCCGAGATCAACCGTCACACCGAACAGACGACCGCGCAGGCGGAAACGCTGGGCGCGCTACTGCTGCGCCACACCCAGGATCTGCGCATCGCCGCCAGCGATGCGCTGGACCGGCTCGAGGAGACCGGCGCCGGCTTCAGCGTGCAGAGCGATAAGCTGGCGGCGGCGGCGACCGACGCCAGCATCCGCATCGAGGAGGCGAGCGAGGCGCTGCACATCAATTCGCGCGACATTTTGGCGTTGAGCGAGCAATCCGTGACGCGGATCGACGCGGTCGGCGAGGGGCTGCGCGAGCGCGGCCAGGAGTTGTCGGAGGTGGTGCAAAGCAGCATCATCTCGATCCACCATTCGGTGGAGAATTTCCGCGACCATGGCGAGGAAATGGCGGCCTCCGCCGATCAGCTGGTCGCGCGGATCGGCGAGGCTTCCTCGGGCCTGCGCCACCAGGCGGGCGAGTTGCAGACCGGCATCGACCAGCTGGTCGCGCGCACCGGCCTCGCGACCGAGGGGCTGGACCAGTACATGGTCCGGCTGGGCGGCGTCTCGGGCGAGGCGTCGGAGCATTTCCAGGGCGTCGGCGACGCGATGCGCATCGAGATCGAGCGGGTCAAGGCCAGCGCCGAACAGGCGTCGTTCCGGCTGGCCCAGCTGCACGAGACCTTCGCCGACCAGCTGGCGCGGCTCGACGTGGCGCGCGGCGATGTCGCCACCCAGGCCGAGCAGATGCGAGCCTTGCTGGAAAAACAAACGGACGATCTCCTCGCCACCTCCGAGAAGACCATTACGCGCTCCGCCGCCGTCGGCGAAACCTTCCGCGACCAGACCGTCCATCTGCGCGAGGCGGCCCGCGAGGCCAGCCAGCAGGCCGAGGCGATCGGCACTATCCTCCAGCGCCAGCTGCGCGAGCTGAACGGCGTCGCCGACACGCTGTCGGTGCTGACCAACACCATCAACAACACGATCCAAACCGGTACCACCGAGATTGGCGAGGCGACCGAGCGCGCCGCCACCCGTATCGACGATCTGGGCGAGGCGTTCGCGCGCCGCGCGCTCGCGGTCGGCGATGCCAGCGAGCACGCGACCCGCAACCTCGAGGCCAGCGGCGCCGCGCTGCAGCATCATGCCGTGGTCGCCGAGCAGGCCGCCGAGCGCATGTCGACGCGGCTCAACGAGCGCGGCGAGCAGATGGCCGCGGCGGGTGTCCGCCTGACCGAGATCGGCGAGCAGTTTCAGCACCGCACCGAGACGCTGGCCGGCGCCGCCGACAGCGCGGCCTCGCGCCTGCACGAGGCCAGCAAGCAATTCAGCGACCGCGTCACCTCGATCGCCAATGCCAGCGAGGCGATTTCGACGCGGCTGCGCGATTTGGGCGAGTCTGCCCACCGCCAGGCGGACCTGCTGGCCCAGGCGGTCGATGCCACGGCGCAGAGCGGCGAGAAGGCCAACCAGTCGCTGCTGGTGCAATTGCGCGAACTCGCCGCCGCCGCCCAGGAGACGGCGCGCGAGCTGAGCTCGACCCGCACCGCGCTCACCGAGCACGCGGCCGAACTCGATGGCGTCGGCGAGCGGGCGCTGCAGCGCGTCGGCACCATCGTCGATGGCGTGCGCAACTATGCCAAGGAAGTCGCCGAGGCCGGCGACCAGGCCAGCGCCAAGGTCGGCAATGTCGCCCAGCTGTTCTATGTCCAGACCCAGGCGCTGGTCGAGGCGGGCGACCGCGCCAGCCTCAAGGCCGAGACCATCACCGACCTGTTTCATGCCCAGACCCGCGCCCTGGTCGAGGCCGGCAACCAGGCCAGCACCACCGCCGACGAGATCGCGCAATTGTTCGAGGCGCGCACCGAGGCGCTGTTGCGCGTCGCCAGTCTCGCCGGCGATCAGGCGCGGGCCAAGGCCGGCACCATCGCGGAACTGTTCGAGGGCCAGACCCAGGCGCTGCTCAAGGCCGCCGACGATGTCGGCGAGCAGGCCCGCGCCAAGGCCGGCAATATCTCCGCCCTGTTCGAGGTACAGACCCAGGCGCTGCTCAAGGCGGCCGACGAGGCCGGCGATCGGGCGCGCGCCAAGATCGACAATGTCGCGCGGCTGTTCGCGACGCGCACCGAGGCGGTGCTGCTGGCCGCCGATAAGGCCGGCGAGCTCGCCGGCGCCAAGGCCGACAGTATCGCCACTGTCCTCGCCGCGCGCGCCGAGGCGATGTTGCAAGCCGCGGACGAGGCGGGCGAGCGGGCGGGCGCCAAGGCCGACAGTCTGGTCAAGGTGCTCGAGGCGCATGCCGATGCGGTCCTCGCGGCGGCCGACAAGGCCGGCGAGCAGGCCGGTGCCAAGGCCGACACGATCGCCCGGGTGTTGCAGGCGCACGCCGAGGCGGTGCTGCTGGCGGCCGACCAGGCGGGCGCGGCGGCTGGCGCCAAGGCCGACGGCATCGCCAAGATTCTGGCGGCGCGCGCCGACGCAGTGCTGCGGGCGGCGGACGAGGCGGGCGAGCGGGCCGGCGCCAAAGCCGACAGCATCGCCCAGGTGATCGAGGCGCGCACCGAGGCGCTGCTGCAGGCCGCCGCCACCGCCGAGGACCGCACCAACGCCAAGGCCGACACGCTGTCGCAATTGTTCCGGGACCAGGCCGATTCCCTGACCCGCGCCGCCGACGAGGCCGCCCAGGTGGCGAACGCCAAGGCGGAGACGCTGGCGCAACTCTTCACCGGCCAGGCCCAGGCCCTGAGCCGCGCCGCCGACGAGGCCGCCGCGCTGGCCAACACCAAGGTCGACAGCATGACCCAGGTATTCGAGAGCCAGGCCCAGGCGCTGCTCAAGGCCGCCGACGAAGCCGGCGACCGCGCCGGCGCCAAGGTCGACAATATCGGCCGCCTGTTCGCGGCGCGGACCGAGGCGCTGCTGAAGGCCGCCGACGCGACGGGGGACCAGGCCGGCGTCAAGGCGAACGACATCGCTCGCCTGTTCGAGGAGCGCACCCAGGCCCTGCTCGCCGCCGCCGACGAGGCCGGCGACCGCGCCCATGCCCGCATCGACAACATTTCGCAATTGTTCGCCGAGCGGAACGACATGCTGCTGCGCTCGGCCTCCGAGGTCGGCGAGGAAGCCAGCGTCCGCGCCGGCACCATCGCGCAATTGTTCGAGGTGCGCACGCAGGCGCTGCTGACCGCGGCCGACCAGGCGGCGGAGAAGGCCGGCATCAAGGCGACCGAGCTCGCCAAATCGTTCGGGACCCAGGCCCAGGCCCTGCTGAATGCGGCGGATGAGGCCGGCGACCGGGCGCGCGCCAAGGTCGACGATATCGCGCAACTATTCGCGGCGCGCACGGAAGAGCTGCTGACGGCCGCCGACAAGGCCGCCGAGGACGCCAGCAACCGTGCCGGCGCCATCGCTCAATTGTTCGCGAGCCGCACCGAGGCGCTGATCAAGGCGGCGGACAATGCCGGCACCGAGGCCAGCGCCAAGGCCGACACGGTGACGGCGGCCTTCGAATCGCGCACCCAGGCGCTGATCAAGGTCGCGAACGACGCGATGGTCGAGGCGCAGAAGCTGCGCGACGCGACCAGCCTCGAGGCGAAGCGTTTGCGCGAGGCGGCGGCGACCCATGCCCAATTGCTGCGCGACGCGACCGAGGCCGAGGCGCTGAAGCTGCGGGAATCGGCGGCGGCCGACGCGCTGAAACTGCGCGAGGCCGCCGATCTCGAGGCGCGCCGCCTGCGCGAGGCCACCGCCGCCGAGGCCCAGCAATTGCGCGAGGCCGCCGCCGTCGAGGCGCAAAAGCTGCGCGCCGCCGCCGGCGCGACCCAGCAGGATACCTTCCTCAAGGCCGCGACCTCGATCATCGAGACGCTGAATTCGGTGGCGGTCGATCTGCAGCCGGTGTTGGAGCCGTCGATTTCCGACGCGGTGTGGCGGCGCTTTCACGCCGGCGATCGCGGCGCCTTCACCCGCCAGCTCCTGCAGATGCAGGAACCCAATTCATCCTCGATCATCAAGAAGAAATTCGAGGACGATGCGTCGTTCCGCGAACATGTGACGCGCTATGTCAATCAATTCGAGACGCTGCTGGCCCAGGCCAAGGAATGCGATCCGTTGGAGGTGCTGGGCGCGGCGTTCGTCACCGCCGATGTCGGCAAGCTCTATCTGGTGCTGTCGAGCGCGGTCGGCCGGGTCAAGCATTAGGCGCGGTCAAGCAAGTTCATTCCGCCATCAAACAACGCGCCCCTCCGGCGAAAGCCGGAGTCCATTCTGACCGTGGATACCGGCCTTCGCCGGTAAAGGGAAGACGCCAAGGCACCAAGTCCATTCTCGAACCAACCGAGCGCCTCTCCGGCGAAAGCCGGAGTCCATGCTGACCGTGGATACCGGCCTTCGCCGGTAAAGGGAAACCTTAGAGCGAGAGGAAGCCTAGCCAGTTCGGGCCGCCGACCGGGGGGGCGTCGCCGCTGGGCGTATAGCCTTTGCCCTCCATGCACCCGTTCAGGATATTGTCGCTGAGCCGCGCGTCGCTGGATGCGTCGCTGGCGAGGTGGGTTTCGCTGGATTGGTTGTGCTGCCAGTCCTGATCGCGACCCGCCGCGATGTCGGTGTCGATATTGACGTCGCGGGCGATGTCGTGCTGGGCCTGGGCGCGGCACTGGGCATAATCGGCGGAGATTTGCTCCGGCGGCGCGCCCTCCTTGCTCCACCGCCCGCCACCGGCGCAGCCGACCAGGAGGAGGCTCGACAGCGTCAGCGCCATCGTCACCGGAATTGCCCCGCGCATGCCTCGTCTCCCCCTTATTGGTGCCGGCTAGAACCGCCCGGCCTGAAAATCCATTGCCGCCTGACGAATTTCCTGCGGCGTATTCATCACGAACGGACCATAGCGCGCCACCGGTTCGTTGAGCGGCCGGCCCGCGACCAGCAGCACCCGTGCCGCGCCGCCCGCCGCCGCGATCCGCACACTATCGCCGGCGCCGAGCACCGCGAGATTACCATGGGAAAGCC
This sequence comes from Allostellaceae bacterium, assembly GCA_036510675.1. GTDB lineage: Bacteria > Pseudomonadota > Alphaproteobacteria > ATCC43930 > CGMCC-115725 > JAATGI01. The sequence goes on along the minus strand of DATCDN010000037.1, from coordinate 14,248 downwards.
GCGTCGCGGAGGGGCCCACGGTGATATCGCCCATGAAAGGGTAAAGAAATACGGCATGGCTCGCCGCCAGCGGCAGTGTCACCGCGCCGTCGGCGGGCAAGGCGATGTCCAGCATCACCGGCGCGGTGGCGATGCCGTTGATCGGGCCGGTGACGCCCGCCACGATGCCGGCGATCACCTTCGCGGTCACGCCGCCGGGCAGTTGCGCCGTCGGGATCGCGGCGGGCGCTATCTCCTGATAGCGCGGGGCCGTCAATTTATCCTTGGCCGGCAGGTTGACCCAGAGCTGAAAGCCCCACATCAGCCCGTCTTCCTGTTCCGGCATTTCGGAATGAACGATGCCGCGCCCGGCGGTCATCCATTGCACGCTGCCGGCATCGAGGCGTCCCTCATGGCCCTTATTGTCGGCATGGCGCATCCGCCCGGCCAACATATAGGTCACGGTCTCGAAACCGCGATGCGGATGCTCGGGGAAGCCGGCAATGTAATCGGCGGCTTCGTCCGAACGGAATTCGTCCAGCATCAGGAATGGATCGACCTGATCCAGTTGCGGCGTGCCGATGAGGCGGTTGAGCTTCACGCCGGCGCCGTCGCTGACCGGAACACCGCGCACCTGGCGCGCGATAGGCCGGGGGGTCAGAGTCGATCCATCCATGTCCTGGCTCCTTGGTATTTACTTCTGTTGAAGGGCGCGGCCCCGCACCAGCGCATCCGCCGTCTCGGCGACGAACTTGCCCTGATAGCGGCCGATTTCCTTTTCGTTCTCGCTGACGGCCTTCGGCTTCTGCTGGGTGCCGGCGACAATGCCGGCGCCATAAGGCGAGCCGCCGCTGATCTCATCGACGTTACTGACCGCCGGGCTGACGAAGCCGATCGGCACGATGATCATGCCGAGATGCTGCACCACGGTCTGAAAGCTCAACACCGCCGGGTCCTGGCCGCCATGCTGGGTATTGGCCGAGGTGAAAAAGCTGGCGAGCTTGCCGACCATCGCGCCGGTGAACCACAGCGAGCCGGTCTGGTCGAGGAAATGCTTCATCGCGCCGGCCATCATGCCATAGCGGGTGGCGGTGCCGAAAATCACCGCGTCGTAATCCTTCAGCTCCTCGGGCTTGGCCTCCGGCGCGACGAATTCGGTCTTCTGATAGCGCGCCTTGGCCTCTTCCTCGGTGTATAATTCCTTGACGCGCTTCAACGTCACTTCGGTGCCGGGCACCGACTTGGCACCCTCGACGACCGCCTGGGCGAGCGTCTCGACATGCCCGTAAGCGCCATAATACAGCACCAATATCTTCGCCATGATCGTATTTCCCCCATCGGGTGGTTGTGAGATGCCCGATGATTACTGGATTGCGGGGTAAATGGGAATGAGCGAGCATGGCGGGAACGGTCAAAGAAGCGTGTCCGCCATGCGGCGGCAAGGGTGGGAGAGGTCGATGCTGCGCTCTGCGAAAATTTTGATCCTGCTCGCCGCCCTGGTGCCCGTCGCCGCCATGGCCGCGCCCGCCCCCGTCACCGTGCCGGGCGGCAACGTCCAGGGCGTGGTGGCGGACGATGTGGTGCATTATTTGGGTATTCCCTATGCGGCGCCGCCGGTCGGCGATCTGCGCTGGCGCGCGCCGCGGCTGGTGACGCCTTGGACCGGAACCCGCATCGCCGGCAATTTTGGCAATGACTGTATGCAGAACCCATTGCCCGGCGCTTATGGGCGGTTTCCCGAGCCGCCGCGCTCGGAAGATTGCCTCTATCTCAACATCTGGGAACCCGCCTCCGCCACGGCGACCGCGAACCTGCCCGTCATGGTGTGGATCCATGGCGGCGGGTTTCAGATCGGCGCCAGTGCGATCCCACTCTATAATGGCACGCATTTCGCCCAGGATGGCGTGATGCTGGTCAGCTTCAATTACCGGCTCAACAAATTCGGCTTCTTTGCCCATCCGGCGCTGACCAAGGAAGACCCCGACGCGCCACTCGGCAATTACGCGGTGCTGGATCAGATCGCGGCGCTGAAATGGGTGCGCGCGAACATCGCCAAATTCGGCGGCGATCCCGCCAACGTCACGGTCTTCGGCGAATCCGCCGGCGCCATGTCGGTGGAATATCTGATGGCGTCACCGCTGGCGCGCGGCCTGTTCGACAAGGCGATCGTCGAATCCGGTTTCGGCCGCTTCCACCTCCAATCCTTCGCCGAGGCCGAGGGCAAAGGCAAGGCCGCGGCCGAGGGCTGGGGCGTCAAGGGCGACGATACGGCGGCGTTGCGCGCGGTGCCGGCGGCGGCGGTGCTCGGCGACACGACCATGGACCATAACGGCTTCTGGCCGATGATCGACGGCAAGATCATTCCGGCGCAGACCATCGACGCGTTCGAATCCGGCAAGATCGCGCATGTGCCCTTCATCGTCGGCTCGAACAGCTACGAGATCGGCTTGTTTCCGATGATGGCGAAGGGCCTGTCGCACCGCTTCGCGGCGGAATGGCCGAAGGCCGAGACACTGTTCGACGGGTTCGGCCGCCACGATCCCGCGATCTTGGAGACTCAAGTCGCGACCGATCTCATCCTCACCGAGCCGACACGCGAAGTGGCGCGGGCCGCGGTGCGCGCCGGGCTGCCGACCTGGGTTTATTATTATTCCTATGTGAATCCGTCGCTGCGCGCGCGGTATCCGGGCGCGCCGCACTTCTTCGAGGTGCCCGCCGTGTTCGGCACCATGAACCTGATCGAGCCGCATCCCGGTCCCGAGACACCCAAAGTGGTCGAGGCGATGAACTCACGCTGGGCCGATTTCGCCAAGACCGGCAAGCCGGGCCAGTGGCCAGAATTTTCGGCCGGCGATGAGGAATGGCTGGATTTCTCCGGCGACGGCGCGATCCCGCGTAAGGACCTGCTGAAGGCGCGGCTCGATTTCGTCGAACACCTGCCACCGCCGAAAATCAACTAAGGCACCGAGCGGAAGCGAAGTTCCAAAAGGCCGGAGCTACGCTCCACAAAAGCCCTGGCTTCAATGAGGCCGAGGCGCGTGAGCGCCTCGGAATGGGCTTCCGCTCGGCAGAAGATTTTAGCTTGCAGGGCTTTAGCGGAGCTAGCAAAAAAGTGGTGGCCAGAAATATCCCGCCATGATAGAAAATGGGCACAAACGAAAATCGGCCGGAAGCGCTGTAACGCTCCGGCCGATCGGTCACGCTGGCGGCCTGAACCGCGGAACGCAACGTACAGAGCTATCGTAGCTCGTTCCGTCCGTTTGGCAAGTCGCCTATTTCGCCGCTCGTGGCAACACCTGCGGCAATGGGAGATTATTCATGACCAAACATCAGATCGAATGTATTCGAAAACTCGACCGCGACAACCCGTGGGAACGAATCACTCACGTCGGCGGCATCAATGCCAACGGTAGCCGATGGCTCGTTGCGCAACAGGAGGCAATCGCCGGCATAGAAGATGGCCGATGCTCTTTCTTCGTTCTGCATGGCGGATACCAGGTAAGCGTTGTCGTGCGCATCAGTCGCTTCGGGCACAAATATCTGACGACCGAAGCGGACGGCGAACGGCAGGACAATTTGCTGGTCCTGCCGGAGTGTCCCTGATGCGCGCCGGCGATTCATCGCCACGCCTCACCTTGGCGGATGCCGCCAACGTGTGGCTCATGCGCTGGCAGGGAATGTGTCAGCATGACATTGCGGCGACATTCCACGTCAATCCCGGACGCATCAACGAAGTGCTGAAAGGAAAGCGGTTTCCCGAAGCGGAGGTGCTTGCACGGAAAGGTTAGCCTTTAGTCGGCTCCGGTCGAACGGTCTGCGTCCGACCGGAGTCAGCTTGCCTTACGATCCTTGCGAGTGACATGCTCGCGCAGCGCAAGATTGATATTGGTCTGATAGCCGGCTCCCTTCGGCGCATGCTTGCGGAACCACGTCACGATGTCCGAATCGAGTCGCAAAGTGATTTGCTGCTTGAGCGGCCGATAGAAGACACCACGCTTGGCGCCGGACCAGTCGGTTATTTCTGGCATGTCGCTCGTATCGATCTGATCGTCCGGCAGCGCTTTCAGCGCTTCCAATTCCGCGCGGACGGTTGCCGATAACCGTTTAGAATTCGCCTTCCTCATATGCCTTCCTTTCATGCGAGGTTGCCCTTCGCGCACTGATGATGCGCCCGCTTTCTTCGTCGCCGTTGCGGTCCCGCCCCAGCCAGGAATGCACCATAACGATGGTCGCCTTACCGATGAGTCCGATCGTCTGTCACCATTCCTCCCAAGGATAGGGGTCGCGTCGGATATCGCCAAAGGGTCGTCGCACGCCATCGATGCGGCCTCAAAACTTGGCAACTACATAGTTGGCAAACACACGTTATGTTCCTAGATCGGCCCGTGCCGCTTTTCTCAGTACCGTAACGGCACGATTTAATGCGCCACCAGTCTTGTCGATATGCTCAAAATAGGAATCTTCCGAACCGGCTTTTTCGACTTCCTTCATCAAGGTCGCGAGCGCGGCCGCCGCTTTATCCGAAAATATGAACGCTCCAATCCGAGCTTGTTTTGAGACCTCCGGCCACGCTTTTAGCGCCGCTTCGCTTAGGGCATCTTGGCGAGCCTTCGGCAATTGTCGGCCAGAAACTTCGGCTTTCCAGAGCTGATCATTTTCTTCGCAAAGATCGTTCAATGCATCAAACAGTGCCGTATAAATTCGGAGTTTTTCCTCCCACATGTGCTCATGCCTAAAGCGCCTCAAACCAAGCCAAAATCCGAAATATGCCGCAACCGCGCTGCCGACGATCCCTACAAGGGCGATTAGAATTTGCTGTGTCATAGTTTACCCGCGCGGCTTTGTCTTCGCGGCCGGCATCTTCAGATTCGCTCGCAAATCACGACGGGATTAAGTAACCGCAAGAGCGATTCTAAGCCCAAAAGTTCCGTGGCACGATGCTCAATATAGACCACGCGCGTTACAATCAATTCGTCTCCAATTTTGATTTGAATGCGGTCATCCCTTGATGGGACTACCGTAAATTCGTAGTTGCCGTAGTTCACCAATTCCTGCCCGACGTACTCCGCAACGGGCATGACAATGGTCACCATCATTTCTCGCTTTTTGCCGGATGGCTCGCGGGCATCTTCTTCACTATCCGTTCCAGATCTCATCGAAACCCGCTCATCTTCGCTCGCCAGCCAAGAGGTGTGTTTGTCGACTGTGTAATTGCCCAAAACTAAGGGCGTTCCTTGCCTTATTTTGGCGATTCTTATTGAGGTCCCATATCCAATGCATCACGATTTGGACTTGTAGTTACTAAATTGTAGCTACAATCCGAAAATAATTCAAGCCGCTCATGGCGTGGGTTTCGAGTCACGATAGAGCGTCAGCGATACCGGCTTGCCGGTGGAATAGTCGAGGCCCGATATCGTGCCCTCGGCATGAAGCGGATTGCCGTGCCACGCTCGGCGGAAGGCCGGCTCCAGGGGCGCGGCGACGATGGCGGCGGCGACGCGATGCCGCGCCAGCGCCTCGGCGGCGGCATCGGGCGGCAGCAATTCGGTGTCGGTGCCGAGGAGAAAAACCAGGCTCGGCTCGCTATAGCCGACCGACGCGATGGGGCCGGCCCGCGCGCCGAGCTTCTGCCGCACCAGGTCGGCGATTTCATTCGAGACGAATAACCGGTCGAGGCGCGGCGCGATGATCTGGCCCAGCGGGATGTACACGATGAGGCTGCACGCAATCGCCAACGCGGGTGCCGGCGCCTTGGTGCGATAGACCAGCAACAAGGCACCCACGATCGCCAGCGCGATCGCGGCGACGATGGCGATCGGCGCGATGCCGGAGCCATAGCGGATGGGTACCAAAATGATACCCAAAAGTACACCGCATGATGCCACGATCCAGACCGCGGCGAACACCAGATCATGACGCCGCCAGCCGCTCGTGCCGGTCAGAATCGCGCGCCCCGCCATTAGCGCCAGCGCCGGATAAACCGGCAGCAGATATTGCGGCAGCTTGGTCGGCACCAGCTCGACCAAAATCCAGAACGGCACCGCCCACGCGATCAGGAACCGCACGGCAACGTCGCGGCGCTGGCGCCAGCCCTCGACGAAGACCGCGCCAAGAAACAGGGTCGCCGGCCAGAACCCGGCCAGCAGAATCAAGAGATGAGTCAGCGGCGGCGCGCCATGCGCCTCCTGGGCGCCGACCAGCTTGCCCAAGAGATCGTGCCCGACCGCCTCGCTCATGAAGGCGCCGCCGGTCGCGATGTTGATGGCGACGAACCATGGTCCCGCGATCACAAGCAATAGCGGCACGCCCCACCAGGCGCGCAAGCCCTTGAGCCAGCGCGCCTCCCGGTCGGCCACCGACAAAGCCGCCGCCGTCAGCAGCGACAGGATCGGCACCACTGGCCCCTTCAACAGGATCGCCAGCGCCTGCGCCACCCAGAACAGCAGCGCCCAGCGCCACGGCGCCGGCCGCTGCTCGCGCGCGGCCCGATAGATCAGGCCCAGCGCGCCCTGGGCCGCCACCGCCGTCGCCAGCAGCACCGCATCGGTCTTAGCGATGTGCGCTTCGACCGACAGCTCCAGCGTCGCCGCCAGCAGCCCGGCGCCGACCAGCGCCGCGCGCCGCCCAACCAGCCCTTGACCCAGGCCGAAGGTCAGCAGCACGGCCGCCACCGCGCCGATCAGCGAGGGCAGGCGATAGGGCCAGATCGCGTCGCTCGCGGCGTCGCTGAAGGCGCGCACCGAGGCCGCCTGCAGCCAATAAATGCCGACGGGCTTCTTGTTGCGGGCTTCGTGCTGGAACCGGATGCGGAGGTAATCGCCGGTCTCGATCATCTGGCGCGTCGCCTGGACGAAGCGCGCCTCGTCGCGGTCGAGCACCGGGATCGCCGCGATGCCGGGCAGATCGAGCGCCAGCGCCAACAGCGCCAAAAGGATGTAGGGGCGAACGCCCCTACACCAATACTCGATCATGCCGGAAGGTTAGAGCCGGCCGAGGGCGCGCCGCAGCTGGCTGGCGCCGCGCTGATGCAGGTGCGCGCGGCCATAGACGATGGTCTCGGTCGGAATCCGCCCACCATAATAGGCCGCGTTCCAATCCTGGTTGGGGCCGATCGCGCCGCCCTGGACGGCGACGCCGCCGAACAGGCCCTTGGAACTCGACAAGGCATAGATATCGGCGCCGGCACTGGTGACGGAGCCCTCGACGCCCGCGCCGACCGTGGCGATGGCGAGCCCGGCCTCGGCGCCCAGCTTGAGCTGCGCGCTGGTCAAGGCGAGATTGAGCGCGCGGTCGTTCATGATGATCAGCACGACCTTCGACACCTCGATCCCGGCCTGGAAGCCGAACGAGGCGGCGCCCATATTGTAGAACGCGGGATAGCTCCAGGAGCCGTTGCGGTTATGGACCAGCAGCACGCCGGTGCCGCCCTGGGCGCCGAAGATGAAGCCGGCCTTCACTAGATTGGGGACGATGATGATGGCGCGCGAGCGGCGGACCAGTCCGCGCACATTGTCGACATAGGCGCCGGGATGATGAAACGATGCGACGACGCCGACCGCTTCATTGACGACCTGCTGCTGTTCGCTTTGGGCGCGGGCGGTATGGGTCGTGGCGATCAGCGGCATCGCCGCCAAGGCGAGGATTCCGAATAAAAATTGCCGTCTCATCTTCGTGCTCTCCGGGTTGATCGGTGGGGGCCGACTCTGTAACGCCAAATCATAGGCCGAGAGTTCCCGCGCTACCATCGCGGCTTGCAGGCGTTTTTCGGTTAGCGTGGCAGTCGGTTCACCGCGGCGACGCGCCAATCATGGCTGCGGGCCGGTTCCTCGAAATGCTCGATCAGGGTCAGCGACAGATTCTCGCAGGAAAAGGCCAGCGCCACCTCGGGCGTCAGGCCCAGCGCCACGCCCAGCGCCGAGCGGATGGTGCCGCCATGCGCCACCGCGACGATGTCGCGGCCGCGCAGCTCCCGGGTCCAATGCTCGATCCCGACCCGCACCCGCGCCATCACGGTATTGAAGCTCTCGCCGCCGGGCGGCGTCGCCTCGGGCGCCGCGATCCACAGCCGGTACTTCGTGACTTCGCTGCGGATTTGGCCCTGCCATTCGCCGAAATTCTGCTCCAGGAACAGCGGCTCGACGATCGGCTCGGGGCCGGCGCACCCAGCCGCCTTGATGGCGGCAGCCGTCTTCAGCGTGCGCCGCAGCGGCGTCGCGAGCCAGACGGCGTTATTTGGCACCGCGCGGGCCAGCGAGGCAAAGGCGGGGCTGTCGCCGCAGTCGCAATCCACATCGCGCTGGCCATAGAGCCGGCCCTCGGGATCGATCGCCGGCGCATGCCTGATCCAGAACCAACGCGTCAGCTTGCCCATGCTGGTCCGCTCTCCCCTGCTGGAGACTCCTGAAGCCATGGTGATTCGTTCCGACTCATGCCATATAAGACAGACACCATTATTCCTTATCGCCGTGGAGGGCGTCTATGTCCCAAAGTCTGTCGCGGCTTATTGAATTGGCTCGGGCGGTCGTGATGACTGACGAGCAGAAGGAAGAGCAGCGGCGCAGCTTCGTTTTTGGCAATACCGCCTTCGAGAATCCAAAGATCACTCGCGAAATGGTGGATGAAGTAGCGGAGCTTCACAAGGCAAAATAGGCGATCGATTCAGGAGCCTCCGACGGTTGGCGGAACAACTGCGCCCAGAAGACGCGCTAGTCGCAAGACTCGAAATCGAGAACGGGGGCAGGCAACTCGATCTTGCGCTCGATATCGTCGATACGTTTTTGGAACCAGACCGCCCGTTCGCCTTGCGCGCAACCCATATTCAGGAATTACAGCGCTTCGCGGTGTTGGGCATCGATCCGCGTCCCGGTGAATGGCGGATGGGGTCGGTCCACATTTCAAAAAGCAAGCACGTGCCCGGTTCCGCGCATCTCGTGCCGTTTCAGGTGAATGAGATGTGCGACTACGTAAACGACAATTGGCACGACAAGACCGCGTTCCACCTGGCGGCCTTTGTGATGTGGCGCCTCAATTGGATTCACCCGTTCGCGGATGGCAACGGACGTACCAGTCGGATCGTCTCCTACATCGTTCTTTGTACGCATGTTCATGCGCGGCTCCCGGGTTCGCCGACAATCCCCGAGCAGATTCAGCAGAACCGGACGCAATATTTCCGCGCGCTGGAGGCGGCTGACGAGGCGATGCGCAAGGGTGTTATGGACGTCAGCGAGATGGAAAAAGCCATTCGCGGCATGCTGGCGAAGCAACTTCTATCCGTGATAGAACAAGCGGATGGGCGCGCCGGATAAGGCCTCATTCTCCCATTTGCATCAGTGCGCCGCGCTGGCGCGCCTGGCGCATGAAATACAGGAACACCAGGCCGCCGCCCGCCAGATATACCGCGTCGAGCCCCACCGCCGCGATGAAATGATCGAGTGGGAAGGTGTGTTGGAACATCACGGTCCGCATGCCCTCGAAGACATGGGCCGAGGGCAGGCACCAGGCGACATATTGCAGCCACCAGGGCAGGATCGAGACCGGATAATAGATCGCGCTGACCGGCGCCAGGATGAAGACGGCGAACCAGGCAATGCTCTCGGCGCCGAGGCCGTGGCGCAGGATGAGGCCGCAGATCGCCAGCCCCATCGCCCAGCCCATGATCATCAGCAAGGCGAAGAAGGCGAGCAGCGGCAGGCCCAGGCTGAAGATCGAATAGTGATAGAGCGGAATCGCCAGCAGCGCCGTTGGCAAGACGCCGATGCCGACTCGCACGAAGCTCATGAAGATCAGCGAGATCACCCACTCATACGGGCGCAGCGGCGTCGCGAACAGATGGCCGAGATTGCGCGACCACATTTCCTCGAGGAACGAGACCGAGACGCCGAGTTGGCCGCGAAACATCACATCCCACAGCATCACCGCCGCCAGCAGCACGCCGCCGGCCTTCGCCACCCAGGACGAGTTGGTCATCAGGAACCGGCTCATGAAGCCCCAGAGGATCATCTGGATCAGCGGCCAGTAGATCAGCTCCACGGTGCGCGGCCAGGAACTGCGCAAGAGATAGAGATAACGCAGCATCATCGCGAAAACGCGCGCCGGCGAGAAGCCGTCGCCGATCGGCACGCGGGCGGTAGTCAGCGCCGTCACTGCGCCGCCTCGCGCGGCGCCGGCAGCTCGGTGCCGCGCGCGATGTCGAGGAACACCTGTTCGAGCGTGGCACGGCCATAACGTGCGACAAGATCGCCGGGGCTGCCGCGATCGACGATGCGGCCGCGTTTCATCATCATCACGTCGGAACAAAGCCGCTCGACCTCGGCCATATTGTGCGAGGCGAGCAGGATCGTGGCGCCGCTGTCCCGACGATAGGTTTCGAGATAGGAGCGAACCCAATCGCCGGTGTCGGGATCGAGCGACGCGGTCGGCTCGTCCAGCAGCAGCAATTCCGGCTCGTTGAGTAGCGCCTTGGCGAGCGCCACGCGCGTCTTCTGTCCGGCCGAGAGCTTGCCGGTCGGGCGGTCGAGCATGTCCTCGATCTGCAAATTGCTTGCCAATGAAGCGATCCGGTCCTTGAGGCGCGAGATGCGATAGAGCCTTCCATAGACGATGAGATTCTGCCGCACGGTGAGGCGATGCGGCAGGTCGACATAGGGCGAGGAGAAATTGAGCCGCGGCAGCACGCGATACCGATGCGTCAGCATGTTCTCGCCAAACAGGGTGATGGCGCCATCGCTCGGCAGCAACAGTCCCAGCAGCATGGAGAGGGTGGTGGTCTTGCCGGCGCCGTTGCCGCCCAGCAGCGCCGCCGTCACGCCGCGCGGCAGGTCGAAGTCGAGTCCGTCAACGGCAACGACATCGCCGAAGCGCTTGGTCAGGCGGGAAACGGTAAGAACGGGCTCGGCCACGTGGCGATCATGGCATTTCGCCTCCGCTTGGCATAGGGTTCTGGCGGAATCGGGGGAGTGACGTGGCACGCGAACAGCGCAGACTGGCGGCGATTCTGGCGGCCGATGTGGCGGGATATTCGCGCCTGACCGGCGCGGACGAAGAAGGCACGCTGAAGCGGCTGCGCGCCTTGCGCGCGGAGCTGATCGACCCCGCCATCGCCGGGCATGGCGGACGCATCGTCAAGACCGCCGGCGACGGATTGCTGGTCGAATTCGCCAGCGTCGTCGATGCCGCGCGCTGCGCCGTCGAAGTGCAGCGGGCCATGGCTATCCGCAACGCCGATTTCGTCGCGGACAAGCGTATCGACTTTCGCGCCGGCATCCATCTCGGCGATGTCGTGGTCGAGGCCGACGGCGATCTGATGGGCGACGGCGTCAACATCGCCGCGCGGCTCGAAAGCATTGCCGAGCCGGGCGGCATCTGCCTCTCCAATGCCGCTTACGAACAAGTGCGCGACAGGATCGATGCCGCGTTCGCCGACCTCGGCGAACGCGAACTTAAGAACATCGCCCGGCCTGTGCGGGTTTACGCCATTGAATTATCTTCCCCGTCCCGGCGAAAGCCGGGACCCATCGTTGTTGAGGACTCGCCCGGAGCAGGCATGGACCCCGGCTTTCGCCGGGGAAGGGAAAAATTGGATGGCGAGGAGAAACGGGAGCCGCCGCGCCTCTCCATCGTGGTGCTGCCCTTCGCCAATATCGGCGGCGATCCGGAGCAGGAGTATTTCGTCGATGGCGTGACCGAGAGCCTGACCACGGATTTGTCGCGCATCAGCGGCAGCTTCGTGATCGGACGAAACACCGCGTTCACCTACAAAGGCAAGGCAGTCGATCTCAAGCAGATCGGCCGCGCGTTGAACGTGCGTTACATCCTGGAGGGCAGCGTTCAGCGCGGCGGCAATCGGATGCGCGTCAATGTCCAGCTTATCGACGCGGAGACTGGCAATCATCTCTGGGCCGAGCGCTTCGACAAGCGGCTTGCCGATCTCTTCGACATGCAGGACGAGATCGTGGCGCGCCTCGCCGGGGCGCTCAACACGCAACTGGTTGCCGCCGAAGCACGGCGCGCGGAACGCTCGCCCCTTCCCGATTCGATGGAGCTTTATTTTCAAGGTAACGCGCATCTCAATAAAGGACAGACGCCCGAAATTCTCACACAAGCGCGCTATTTCTTTGAACGCGCTCTGGCGCACGACCCCGGCAATGTCGAGGCGCTGGTCAGCATGGCATATGCCGACGCGCTCGTTGGCGGACCTCTTTATACGGCCGACCGCGCCATTCGCCTGGCATCGGCGGAAGGGACGTTGACCAGGGTCCTTTCCATGGTTCCCGAACATGCCTTGGCCCATTTGTGGATGGGCTTGGTTCAAATCTTTACCAACCGCGCGGCCCAGGGCATTGCCGAATGTGAGCGTGCCTTGGCGCTGGATCGAAATTTGGCCACCGCTCACGGATATATCGGTGTCGCCAAGTACTGTGTTGGCCGCGGCGAAGACACGGAGGCTCATGTCCTGGAGGCGCTCCGTCTCTCGCCGCTCGACACGAACGCCTATCTCTGGATGTACATTGCGGGCACTGCCAAGTTTTATCTCGGAAGCGATGAGGAAGCGCTCGCTTGGTCGCGTCGTTCTGTTGAGACTAATCGAAACTATCCGATGGCGCATTTCTTGCTCGCCGCCGTCTTCGCGCAACTGGGCCGGCTGGAAGAGGCAAGTGGCGCGGCTCGGGCGGGGTTGGCGCTCGATCCCGGCTTCACCATCCGACGCTTCCGTGTCGGCGTGATGAGCAGCAATCCGACCTATCTGGCGCAACGCGAGCGCACCTACGAAGGAATGCACAAGGCCGGGGTGCCGGAGGGCTGAGGCGGCCTCAGCCCCCTTGGGGTTCGCTGATGATGACCCAGCGCTCGCCGTTGAACCGCATCAGGCGAAGTTGCTTCATCGGAAAACGCTCGGTCTTGCTGGTATTGAGCCGGATGCCGGGCAGCAGCATCGGCAAGCTGACATCGTGCAGGCTGCCGGCTTGCTTCATGATGTTGTCGCGGGAGAGATCGCCGCCGCACTGTTTCAGCACCAGCACCATGGCTTGCGCCGCGGTATAGCCGGCGACCCCCAGGGCGTTGGTCTTGCCGCGCGGATAATATTTATCGGCCCAGGCCTGATATTCCTTCATGCCCGAATCGTCGCGCCATTGCGGATCGAGCGGGTCCTTGAGCGCCGCGCCGGAGATGAAGCCGACGCCGTGGTCGATCGCGGCGGTCTTCAGCACCTCGGGTTGGCCCGAGCCCTCGAACAGCACATGCAGCGGCCGCCAGCCGAGCGAGGCCGATTTGCGAATCGCCTGCGCCACCGCCTTGCCAAGCGCGAGGTCGAGAAACACGTTGGCGCCAGAGGCTTGCAATTCCACCACTTGCGCATCGCTTGAGGGATCGGTCACCTCATAGCTGGCGGTCTTGACGATCAGCCTATCGGCCTTGTCGCCCAGCGCCTCGCGGATGCCTTCGAGCAATTCCTGGCCCAGCGCGTCATGCTGATACAGCACCGCGATCTTCGGCTCGGGCACCGTCGCGAGAATATATTTGGTCAGGATGCGGCCTTCAGTCTGGTTGCTGACCTGGAGATTCATGGTCCACGGAAACTTCGCGGCCTCGGCCGGGCGGATGGTGCCGTACTGGGCGAAGATTTGCGGAATGTGCCGGCTGTTCAGATAGGGCCGCACCGCGTTGTTGGTGTGGCCGCCGAGCGAGTTGAAGAGAAAGGCGACGCCCTGCTCCTCCACCAGCTTGCGCGTCTGCTCGACCGTTTTGGCGGGAATGTAACCGTCATCGAGACTGATCAGCGTGATCTTGCGGCCGTTCACGCCGCCCTGGTCGTTGATCATCTGGAAATAGGCGGCGCCACTCCGGCCGATCTCGCCCAGCATCGAGACCGGCCCGCTATAGGGCATGGTCTGACCGATCTTGATCTCGGTCGCGGTGATGCCGGGCGCATTCTCGGCGCGGGCGCTGCCGCGCGCGATGAACATGGCACAGAAAATAGCGGTAACGATCATAATCCGATGCATGGATACCCCCTGAATGATCATCGGATTATGTCACGAAGCGGGGACAAAAAAAGAGGCCGGACGCGGGGTCCGGCCTCATGCCTCATGTGTCGTTGATTCAATGACGACGGCGGAGGAATGTCTACAGATCGTGCCCCCGTGCGTGGTGTAGGATCGGGTATCCTGAGCAGCGTTGGCTGCTTGATCATGCTGCCACTGTTGGCAGGCTGACGAGAGGATCATCGCTCAGAGGAGCGATGGTTTCCAGGCTCATGTAGCGGGCGCGC
>DATCDN010000036.1:0-2707 GCA_036510675.1 Allostellaceae bacterium | reverse complement strand
CATGCGATACCATGCGGCGATCGGTGCGAAGCAGACAAGGCCCGCCAGAATCATCCCGGGAAACTGGCGCCACGAACTTGTCAGCAGCAAATAGACGCCGACGCCGAGTGCGAAGTAAGCGACCGGCTGCGGTCCCTTCATCAATCCGGCAAGCGCCAGCGCGAGACCGATCGCAATCCACGAGACGGGCGTATGGCGTCCCGCGGCTTCGCCACGCCACCAGATTGCAAATGCGAGGAAGAGCAGAACGGACAGCGGCATGTCGGCGGTGATCATGACGGCGTTCCGCAGCACCATCGGACAGGCAAGAAACAACGCGACGCCGGCCAGGGCGGCTGCCCGGCGCGCGCCGGCGCCGCGCAAGAGCCCATAGATCAGCAGGCAGCCGCCGAGGAGGAACAGCGCCACGGTCAGGCGGCTCGTGAACTGCGTGACTTCGCCGAACGGCGCGCTCACGAGCGCGATCAGCCAGGACAGGAGAGTGGGGCGCTCCACCCAGCGCACGTTGAAGACGTAAGGCTCGAGCCAATGGCCGCCCTCGACCGCCGAGCGCGCGATGGTGACGGCGAGGCCTTCATCCGAATTGTAGCCGCGCAGAAGGACGAGCGGCAGGCACAGCAGCGCCCATGCGCCGACGATCAGAAGGAGCGGATTGAATCGTTTCGCCAGTCCGTCCCAGCACTCGGCCAGGCGAACGCCAATGCCAGCGAGGGCGCTGTCTTTGCCGAACCAGGGGCGCGCGCGATCGCTTCGGGACATGGGCGACGGCTTACGTGGTCGCGAGCGCCGCCGCCAGCTTCTTGGCCTGCTCGGCGAGAACCTCCGGCTTTTCCTTTTCGGCCGCCGGCGGCTTCATCATCACGCCGGTCTTGCGCGGAATCACGTGCACATGGAGGTGAAATACCACTTGGCCGCCGGCGCCCTCGTTGAACTGCTGAACGGTGATGCCGTCGGCGCCGAAGGCGGTCATCGCCGCTTTGGCAATGCGCTGGGCGACCTTGCTCACATGGGCGAGATCGTCCGGAGCGATGTCGAGGATGTTGCGGGCTGCCGCCTTCGGCAAAATGAGCGTGTGCCCGGGCGTTCGCGGCATGATGTCGAGGAAAGCGAGCGTCCTATCGTCCTCGTAGACCTTGAAGCAGGGCAACTCGCCGCGCAGGATCTTGGCGAAGATATTGTTCGGATCGTAGCTTGGCATCGCTGGCGCTCCGGTTTGACGTCATGCCCTGGCTTCGATCCAGGCATCCACGTCGGTCCACGTTTTTAAACGCATGGATGGCTGGGACAAGCCCGACCGTGGACGCAGGCGCTTATTCCTGTTCGACCAAATCCTTGCGGAACGGGCCGGCCGCCGCAAGCTCCTCGCCCGCGGCTTCGACATAGCGGCGTTCACGGGCGAGATATTCGGCGATCGCGCGCTTGAGCCCGGCATGGGCGATGTAATGCGCCGAATAGGTCGGGTAGGGCAGGTAGCCGCGCGCGAGCTTGTGCTCGCCTTGGGCGCCCGCCTCAACGCGCGCGAGTTTGTGTTGGATCGCGTATTCGATCGCCTGATAGTAGCAGACCTCGAAATGCAGGAAGGGATGGTGCTCGACGGCGCCCCAGTTGCGGCCGTAGAGCGTGTCGGCGCCGATGAAATTGATGGCGCCGGCGATGAAGCGGCCGGCGCGCTTGGCCATCACCAGAAGGATGCGGTCGGCCATCGTCGCGCCGACGATGGAGAAGAAGTCGCGCGTCAGATAGGGCCGGCCCCATTTACGCGAGCCGGTGTCCATGTAGAAGGCAAAAAACGCGTCCCAGACCTCTTCGGTCAGGTCGGAGCCGGTCAGCCAGTGCAGCGTGATGCCGGGTGCGGCGGCGTCCTTGCGCTCGCGGCGGATGGTCTTGCGCTTGCGCGAATTGAGCGCGGTGAGGAACTCCTCGAAGCTTGCGTAGCCCTCGTTGTCCCAATGGAATTGCTGATCGGTCCGCTGCAGATAGCCGCGCGCGCCGAGCAACTCCCATTCCGTCTTGGTCAAGAAACTCACATGCGCGGAGGAGAGGCCATTCGCTCGGGTGATCTCCGCGAGCGCATCGCCGAGCGCGCCGCGCACGCTTTCGGCGAGGGAGCCGGGACGGGCGAGCAGACGCGGGCCGGTCACCGGCGTGAACGGCACCGCGACCTGGAGCTTCGGGTAGTAGTCGCCACCGGCGCGCTCGAAGGCCTCGGCCCAGCCCTGATCGAAGACGTATTCGCCCTTGGAATGACCCTTCGCGTAGCAGGGCGCGACGCCGACGATCTCGCCTTGCGCGGTTTCGGCAACGAGATGCTGCGGCTGCCAGCCGGTGCGCGCGCCTACCGATTTCGACTGTTCAAGAGAGGACAGGAATGCGTGCGATACGAAAGGGTTGGGTGGCTGTCCTCGTGTTAATAATTCGGTGGAGAACGAACCCGCGGCGCAGGCGTCCCAAGTCGCCGGGGCGATCTGGGCCAGCGAAGACACGATGCGAATGCTGAGCTCTTGCGCCATCGTGTCAATGTAACCCGACTTTATGCCGGATTCGTGCCGACTGGCCTCAGCGGCAATGGACCGCGTCGATGCCGGTGGGATTGCCATGCCAGTCGAGCACCGAGCCCTCGGTATGACAGTTCGGCGGGATGCGGTGGCATCCGGCCGGACCACAAGCGATCTCGCCCTGCGGCTGTGCCGCCGCCCGGTGCGGGTGG
>DATCDN010000035.1:0-39848 GCA_036510675.1 Allostellaceae bacterium | reverse complement strand
TCGCTTGGATAGCGCAGACGGCTGCGGTCGTAACGCACGCGATTTTGAATCGTCCACATCGGCGGCTCCTTCGAATCAGGCCGCCATCCTTGAATCACAAACGATTCATATGATTCAACAACTCATTGGACAGACACTAAGCACAATGGTTCAAGGCCCGCGGATTTCAAGCGACTGTGCACTACGTCGAGAGCCGCGCCTTTTTCAGCGACGAACAGGACTGACTTTCCCTCTGCGACCGCCGTCGCAATTACGTTTGCGATTGTTTGGGACTTTCCTGTCCCAGGAGGCCCCTGAATGACGAGGTTACGACCTCGTCTTGTTTCTTCAATCGTCAGCGCTTGAGAACTATCTGCATCGAGGATGTGCATCGCCGATGCAAAGTCAACGTGTTGATCAATTTTTTCTTCATCAGAAGCTAACGGCGGTTCCGGATTATCCGACGAATTTTCACCGAGAAGTCTACCAATCAAATCGTTCTGAAGAAGTCCAGAATCGGGCCAAACCGTAGCATCCAAGTCACGCCACATAAGAAATTTCGAAAATGTGAAAAACCCCAATCCGACACTGACACTGTCGACGCCCCAGCGCCTCTGTCCCGCAACTGCGGATGCCACTTCAGTCAAATATTCCGAAGGTAGCCATTCGTCGTCTTCGCGGAGTTCAGGAAGCGTAATACCAAAGAGACGGAGTTTTTCTGCGAGCGAGACGTTTGTTATTATATCGTCGTCGCGTGCTCGCAGGACGAAGGTGTCGCGCGCTTGTCGCCGTTCGAGAGTTACGGGGATCAGGAGAAGTGGTGCGTTCAGGCGCTCCTCAGAGCGCTCGTCTTCGAACCAGTGCAGGAATCCAATCGCCAGATACAAAATATTGACGCCTTGCTCCTCTTCGAAAGTGCGTGCTTCGCGGAAGAACTTTAGTAAACGGCGCTCGAGCACTTCTGCGGCCGGTTTCGTTTGTAATTGTCGACTAGGCTGATCGGAAGAAGATCGAATTTCAGAGTCGATCAATTTGAAATCGGGCAATGGAGAAAAACTGATCGATTTTCCATCTCTCACGAGCGACGTGAAAACTTCATTGCAATCGGCATTTACCACCTCAAGGCAGTGAGGCCTCTTGCCACCAAGCGTAGTGTTAAGAAGGCGATTTCGTCGCGATAGATCGATTAGCTCACGTCTTGCGTCGAGCAATGACGCGTTCAGGTGCCGCATTGCGGTAGCGGAGTTTTCTTCTATATCGCTAGGCATTATCTCGTTTGGTCCATATTTCCCGATAAGATAGCGCGCTCGCCCATTCGTTAGTCAATCTAAAGTAGAATGCATTGGATAACGCGCCGATTTACTGAACTGGCACGCCGGTATCAAACTCGGAAACGAATGCCGGGCGTGCCGGCCGGTAGCCAGCACGTCGGCGAAGGCACCCCCCCCCCGTCCCTCACATCACCAGCACCACCGAGCCGGTCGTTTTGCGCGCTTCGAGGTCGCGATGCGCCTGGGCCGCGTCTTTGAGCGCGTAGGTGTTGGCGGGATCGAGGCGGATGATGTTGCGCTTTACCAGGTCGAACAGTTCCGCCGAGGCGCGTTCGAAATTGGCGCGGTCGGCGACGTAGTGGGTCAGGCCCGCGCGCGCGACGGAGAGGCAGCCCTTCTGGCTTAGAATCCGGATATCGAGCGGCGGCGGCGGACCCGAGGCGTTGCCGAAATTCACGATCTTGCCGTAGGGCCGCAGGCAATCGAGCGATGGCAGGAACGTGTCCTTGCCGACCGCGTCGAACACCGCGGCGACGCCTTCCGGCACGATCTTCCGCACGGCGGCGACGAAATCGGTCTCGCGATAGAGGATCGTGTGGTCGCAGCCATTGGCGCGCGCGGCCTTGGCCTTCTCGGCACTGCCCACCGTGCCGATGATTGTCGCGCCGAGATGTTTCGACCATTGCGTCAGGATCGAGCCCATGCCGCCCGCCGCCGCGTGGATCAGCACGGTCTGGCCCGGCTCGATCGTGTAGAGGCGATGGAGGATGGTCGAGGCGGTGAGGCCCTTCGCCATGATCGCCGCCGCCTGCGTTTCCGACACGCCGTCGGGCAGGATCACCAGCCGGTCGGCCGCGATGTTGCGCGCCTCGGCATAGCCGCCCGGCGCCTCGTCATACATGCCGCTGGGCGAGACATAAGCGACGCGATCGCCGAGCTTCACCTGTGTCACGCCGGGGCCGAGCGCCTCGACGGTGCCGGCCGCCTCGTTGCCGAGGATGGTCGGCAGTTTCGGCGGCGCATAGAGATAAAATCCGCCACGGCGCAGATTGATGTCGGCATAGTTGAGGCCGGCCGCGTGCTGACGCAGGCGCACCTCGCCCGGCCCCGGCGGCGCCAGCGCGATCTCCTCCCATCTCAGGACATCGGGGCCGCCGGTCTCGTGGATGCGCATCGCTTTCGGCATGTCTAGAATGGCCCGCGTTGCATGAGGGTTCTCCGGTTGCGTCATCGCTTAACGGAGGAATGATACCAAAATATTTCCGACAGTTTTTGCGCAGAGAATTTTATGCCAAATTTATTCAGTAAAAACATTGTGTTAAATTGTCGTCTTCCTTTCGTGGACCGAACGCCGCCCTGGACGGACCGCTTCGGAGTGACTATCTCCTGGGGCAAATTCCCTGACATTTTCGTGGAGTGAAGCCGTGCCGGCTTACCAATACATTTATGTGATGAAGGGCCTGTCGAAATCCTATCCCGGTGGGCGCGAGGTGCTGAAGGACATCTATCTGTCGTTCCTGCCGGGCGCGAAGATCGGCGTGCTGGGCCCGAATGGCGCCGGAAAATCGACGCTGTTGCGCATCATGGCGGGGATCGACAAGGAGTTTAACGGCGAGGCCTGGGCGGCCGATGGCGCGAGCGTCGGCTATCTGCCACAGGAACCCGAACTCGACCCGACGAAGAACGTCGCCGGCAATGTACGCGAGGGGCTAGGTGAGATCACCCATTTGTTGCAGCGCTTCGAGGAGGTCAGCGCGCGCTTCGCCGAGGAATTGTCCGATGATGAGATGAACGCGCTGCTGACCGAGCAGGGCGAACTGCAGGAGAAGATCGACGCCGCCAATGGCTGGGATCTCGAGCGCACCGTCGAGATCGCGATGGACGCGCTGCGCTGCCCGCCGGGCGATGCCGATGTCACCAAGCTGTCGGGCGGCGAGCGGCGCCGCGTCGCTCTATGCCGGCTGCTGCTGCAAAAGCCCGATATGCTGCTGCTGGACGAGCCGACCAACCATCTCGACGCGGAATCGGTGGCCTGGCTGCAGCGCTTCCTCGCGGATTTTCCCGGCACCGTCGTCACCGTGACGCATGACCGCTATTTCCTCGACGAGGTGGCGGGCTGGATTCTCGAGGTCGATCGCGGCAAGGGCATTCCCTACGAAGGCAATTACACGGGCTGGCTGCAGCAGAAACAAAAGCGGATGGAGCAGGAGGGCAAGCAGGAGGTCGCGCGGCAGCGCACCCTCGCCAGCGAACTCGAATGGGTCCAGCAGAGCGCCCGCGCCCGCCAGGCCAAGAGCAAGGCGCGTATCGCCGCCTATGAGAGCCTGGTGGCGGCCAGCAAGGAAAAGGCCCCCGACACAGCACAGATCGTCCTGCCGCCCGGTCCCCGGCTCGGCGATCTGGTGATCGAGGCGATTGGCTTCAGCAAGGCCTATGGCGAGCGCCTGCTGATCGACAATCTCAGCTTCAAGCTGCCGCCCGGCGGCATTGTCGGCATCATCGGCCCCAACGGCGCCGGCAAGACGACGCTGTTGCGCATGATTACCGATCAGGAAAAACCCGATAGCGGCGAGTTCCAGGTCGGCGACACGGTCAAGCTCGGCTATGTCGATCAATCGCGCGACACGCTGGCGGCCGACAAGACGGTATGGGAGGAAATTTCCGGTGGTCAGGACGAGATCGATCTCGGCCGCCGCAAGATGCCGAGCCGCGCCTATTGCTCGCTGTTCAATTTTCGCGGCACCGATCAGCAGAAGAAGGTCGGCCAGCTCTCGGGCGGCGAGCGCAACCGCGTGCATCTCGCCAAGATGCTGAAAACCGGCGCCAACGTCATTCTATTGGACGAGCCGACCAACGATCTCGATGTCGATACGCTGCGCGCGCTGGAAGAGGCGCTGCTGGAATTTCCCGGCTGCGCGGTGGTGGTGACCCATGATCGCTGGTTCCTCGACCGCATCGCCACCCACATTCTCGCCTTCGAAGGCGACAGCAAGGTCGAATGGTTCGAGGGCAATTACGCCGATTACGAAGCCGACCGCCATCGCCGGCTCGGCGCCGACGCCGATCAGCCGCACCGCATCAAATATAAGCCGCTGGTTCGCGCCTGATCCGGCCGCCAAAAGTGGGATTTATTCGGATTGAACGACGAGATTTAGACTCAATGCGAAAGTACAGCCACCAATACGGTGTCTCGATTCAAACCGCCTCTCCGGCGAAAGCCGGAGTCCATCTTTGCCATGGATACCGGCCTTCGCCGGTAAGGTGAAAGGCTCGAGGGCGTGGTGGGTCTAGCGGCCGTTCAGCGACAGATCGCCGCTTTGCAGCTTGCGCTCGATCGCCTGGATGAGGCCGCTGACGGTGCCGCCATTGTGCTGAATGACGGAGGCGAATTCCTCGCGCTGGCTCAGCATCATGCTGATGCCTTCGACATCGACATCGACGATCTTGAAATCGCCGCCCGATTGATGGACGCGCCAGCTGATCTTGACGCCAGGCTCGCCGGCGTTCAGCACGATCTCGCTGTTGACGATGGTGATGTCGGCGCTTTCCGGGCGGGAATTCATCACCTTCACGGTCTCGCCGCTATATTCGCTGAACCGCGACGCATAGGACCGGATGATGAATTCGCGATAGGTATCGACGAATTTGCGCCGCTCGGCTTCGCTGGCGCCGGTCCAATAGCGGCCCAGCACGAAGCGGGCGATGCGCGGCATGTCGAAATTCTGGCTCAGCAGATTGTCGAAGGTCTGCTCGCGCCGCGCCTCGCTGCCGCCCTTGGTCTGGGCCAGCACCTGAAGCGCGGTATCGATCAGCTTCTTGATGAACTGGCGGGCGTCCGGGGCGGTATCGGCGCGCGCCGCCACGGTCGGCGCCGCGAGCGCCAGCGCGAGCAATCCGGTCAAAACAAAGCGGCGCGGCACGGACGACATCACGGCGCTATACTCCCTCGGCGGCGGTCCAATTCGATAGGCATTCAACCGGCGCTTCGCTACCATGGGGGGACGGAAAACACCAGTGTCCGGTCCCCTGGACATGCCCTGGACATGATCGGGTGGCGATGCTATCGCAGCCGTCATTGGGATGTGGAGAGTGGGATGCGGTTCTGGGTTTCGTTGCTATTGCTGGCGGGGCTGACGGCATGCGCCGGCGCTGACCGGGATAATTCGCGCTATCAGTTCGGCATCTCGGCGGAGCGCCCGGTCGCGGCCGCGCCGGTCGAGGGACAGGCCAGTCACGCGCTGCTGGATTGGAAGGCGCGCCAGCTCTGCACCATCGGCTATCGAATCATCAGACAGGATGTCATGACCGCCGATCGCGGCAATGAGATCGTCGACAATCACATCGCGTGCACGGGCTATCACCCGTCGATCGACCTCGCGACGCTGTCGCTGCCCGATTTGTCGTTGTCCGGGCTCCAGTAGCGAGCGGCGCGCCTTTCCATGACCCGCGCCTTCGTATTCCCCGGCCAAGGCTCTCAGTCCGTCGGCATGGGGCGTGAGCTGGCGGGCGCCTTTGCCGCCGCGCGCGAGACCTTCGCCGAAATCGACGAGGCGCTGGGCCAGGATTTGTCGCGGCTGATGTTCGAGGGACCGGAGGAGGAATTGCGGCTGACCGCCAACGCGCAACCCGCGCTGATGGCGGTGAGCCTCGCGGTGATTCGCGTGCTGGAGCGCGAGGGCGGCCTTGATGTCGCCCGCGATGTCGCCTTCGTCGCTGGTCATTCGCTCGGCGAATATTCGGCGCTGGCGGCGGCGCGTGCCTTCGGCGTCCCGGAGGCGGCCCGCCTCCTGAAGCGCCGGGGTGCCGCGATGCAGCGGGCGGTGCCGGTCGGGGTGGGCGCGATGGCGGCCTTGCTGGGCCTCGATCTCGAAACCGCCCGATCGGTCGCGCGCGCGGTCGCCGATGGCGAGGTCTGCGATGTCGCCAATGACAATTGCATCGGTCAGGTCGTGGTCAGCGGCCATCGTGGCGCGGTGGAGCGGGCGATGGTCGAGGGCTCGGCCCGGGGCGCCCGGCGCCCGACCATGCTGGCGGTCAGCGCGCCGTTTCACTGTGCCCTGATGGCGCCGGCGGCGGCCGAGATGGCGCAGGCGCTGGCCGCCATCGAGATCGCCCCGCCGGTCGTGCCGCTGGTCGCCAACGTCACCGCGGCGCCGGTCAGCGATCCGGCGACGATCCGCGTCTTGCTGGTCGAGCAGGTGACCGCGCTGGTGCGCTGGCGCGAATGCGTCCTCGCCATGAAGGCGGGCGGCGTCACCGACCTCGTGGAGATCGGTAGCGGCAAGGTCCTGACCGGGCTGGCCAAACGCATCGACCGTGACATGAACGCCTCGGCAATCGGCACGCCGGCCGATATCGACGCCTTCGTCAAAGCCATCTAAAACATTGCCATGTTCGATCTGAGCGGCAAGACCGCGCTGGTGACGGGTGCCTCAGGCGGCATCGGCGCCGGCATCGCCCGCGCCCTCCACGGGGCCGGCGCCAAGATGGTGCTGAGCGGCACCCGAATCGACGCGCTGGAGGCGCTGCGTACCGAGTTGGGCGAGCGCGCTTTTGTCGCCGCCGCTGATCTGGCCGCGCCGGATGCCGCCGATCGGTTGATTAAGAACGCCGAGGAAGCCACTGGTCCTGTGGATATTTTAGTCAACAACGCCGGCCTGACGCGCGACCAGTTGCTGCTGCGCATGAAGGATGAGGATTGGGCCAAGGTCCTTGAGATCGACCTCACCGCCGGCTTCCGCCTGGCCCGCGCCGCGGTGCGCGGCATGATGCGACGACGCTGGGGGCGGATCATCGCCATCACCTCGGTGGTCGGCGCGACTGGCAATCCAGGCCAGACCAACTATGCCGCCGCCAAGGCTGGCACCGTCGGCTTCACCAAGGCGCTGGCGGCCGAGGTGGCATCGCGCGGCATCACCGCCAATTGCGTGGCGCCCGGCTTCATCGCGACCGCGCTGACCGAGGCGCTGACCGAGGATCAGCGCGGGCGGATCACCGCCACGATTCCGATGGGCCGGGTCGGCACGCCTGACGAAGTGGCGGCCTGCGTGTTGTTTCTGGCAAGCGAGGAGGCACGCTATGTCACGGGCCACTGCTTGCATGTGAATGGCGGTCTGGCCATGATCTGATCTAACCTGGGCGACCCATTTGGGTCCGGACGGTCCGATGGCCGCCCCGGGCGCTATTGGCAAGGATTGGGGAAACATGTTATGTCACGGCGCCTTTGTAGCCCCCGCGGCGTGGCGCAAATCAATGAAGCAAAATCGAGGTGGTAAGCTATGAGCGAGGTCTCGGAGCGAGTAAAAAAGATCGTGGTGGAGCATCTTGGGGTCGAGGAATCGAAGGTGACGGATAACGCCAGCTTCATCGACGATCTCGGGGCCGACAGCCTCGACACGGTGGAATTGGTGATGGCATTCGAGGAAGAGTTCGGCTGCGAAATTCCCGACGATGCCGCCGAAAAAATCGTCACGGTGAAGGATGCCATCAATTTTATCGAGGCCCACACCTGACCGCGCCCGGAATCATCCACGCCGGAATCATCCACGAATGCGTGTCCGGGATTAATTCCTGATGAGACGAGTCGTCGTTACCGGCGCGGGCTTGGTTACGCCGCTGGGCGTTGGCGTCGAGAATGTCTGGCGGCGCCTACTGGCCGGTGAATCCGGCATCAAGGCGATTCAGGATTTCGACGTCTCCGACCTGACCGCCAAGATCGCCGGTCAGGTGCCGCGCGGCGATACCGCCTCGGGCCTCTTCAATGCCGACGATTGGGTTCCACCCAAGGATCAGCGGCGGATGGACGAGTTCATCGTCTATGCGCTCGCTGCCGCCGATCAGGCGGTCGCCGATTCGGGCTGGAAGCCGCGCAACGAAGAAGATCGCGAACGCACCGGCGTCATGATCGGATCGGGTATCGGCGGGCTGCCGGGCATCAATGAGGGCGCGCTGACCTTGGGCGAGAAGGGACCGCGCCGGGTCTCGCCGTTCTTCATTCCCGCCTGCCTCATCAACTTGGCCTCGGGTCATGTCTCGATCCGCTATGGCTATAAGGGGCCGAATCACGCCGTGGTGACCGCGTGCTCGACCGGGGCGCACGCCATCGGCGATGCCGCCCGGCTGATCATGTGGGACGATGCCGACATCATGGTCGCGGGCGGGACCGAGGCGGCGGTGTGCCGGCTCGGGGTCGCCGGCTTCGCGGCGGCGCGGGCGCTGTCGACCGCCTTCAACGACCAGCCGACCAAGGCATCGCGGCCCTGGGACAAGGATCGCGACGGCTTCGTGATGGGCGAGGGTGCCGGCATCGTGGTGCTCGAGGAATTGGAGCATGCCAAGGCGCGCGGCGCCAAGATCTACGCCGAGGTGATCGGCTATGGCATGTCGGGCGACGCCTATCATATCACCGCGCCGGCCGAGGACGGCAACGGCGCCTTCCGCGCCATGCGCAACGCGCTGAAACGGGCCGAGATCGCGCCGGAACAGATCGATTACATCAACGCGCACGGCACCTCGACGCCGCTGGGCGACGAGATCGAGTTGGGCGCGGTCAAGCGTGTGTTCGGCGACCACGCCTATAAGCTCGCCATGTCGTCGACCAAATCGGCGATCGGCCATTTGCTGGGCGCCGCCGGCAGCGTCGAGGCGATCTTCTCGATCCTGGCGATTCGCGACAACATCGTGCCGCCGACGCTCAATCTCGACAATCCGTCGCCGAATTGCGATCTGAACCTAGTGGCGCATAACGCGCAGCAGCGGCGGGTGCATTATGTGCTGTCGAACTCCTTCGGCTTCGGTGGCACCAACGCCTCGCTGATCTTCGCCCGAGCGGACTGAATGGGTGCCGGGCGCGGGCTCGGCGGCGTGCTGGCCCTTCTCTTCATCGTCGCGGGCGGGATCGGCGCGGTCGCCTGGGCTTGGCGCGACTATAACGCGCCCGGCCCCCTGACCCGGACCGAGACTTTGGTGCTGCCGCGCGGCGACACCGTCGCCGGGTTGAGCCAGCGGCTGGCCCAGGTCGGAATCATCGCGCATCCCTGGCTGTTCGTGGCTGACCTCTATCTCAGCGGCGATGCACGGGCGCTGAAGGCGGGCGAATATCGCTTCGCCGCCGCGATGAGCCCGGCCGCGATCGCCCGCTTGCTGGCGAGCGGCAAGGTGGTCGAGCATCGCCTGACCGTGCCCGAGGGCCTGACCAGCGGCGAGGTGGTGGCGATGGTCGCGGCCGCCCCCGCGCTCGACGGCGCCGTCGGCACCCCGCCTTCGGAGGGCAGCCTGCTGCCCGATACCTATTTCTTCGTGCGCGGCGACCGGCGCGATGCGCTGATCGCGCGCATGCGTCGCGCCATGAGCAAGACGCTGGCCGAGGCATGGGCATCGCGCGCGCCGGACGTGCCGCTGACCGCGCCGGCGGACGCGCTGGTGCTGGCCTCGATCGTCGAGAAGGAAACCGCCAAGGCGGCGGAGCGCCCGCACATCGCCGGCATCTATCTCAACCGGATGCGGCTCGGCATGAAGCTCCAGGCCGATCCGACCGTGCTCTACGCGCTGACGGATCACGGCGCCAAGCCGCTCGGCCGCCCGCTCGATCATGACGATCTGGCGGTGGCCTCGCCCTATAACACCTATCTCCATCCGGGCTTGCCGCCGGGTCCGATCGCCAATCCCGGCAAGGCGGCGCTGCTGGCGGCGGTGCGGCCGGAGAAGACCGACGATCTCTATTTCGTCAGCGACGGCAGCGGCGCCCACAATTTCGCGCGCACGCTCGACCAGCAGAACCGTAACATCAACACCCTGCGCAAACAGCAGGCGACCCGTCCCGCCGAGGAAAAATAGCCGCCGCTCAGCGCGGCATCTCCCACCGCATCAGCCCGTCGAACAAGTGCCGCGCGGCCGGCGCGCCGATCGCGGGCGTCGCGCAGTCCGCGAATTTTTGCCACAGGCTCTCAGCGGAAGCCGGGCGGCGGAAATGACCGCGCGCATGGGTGATCTCGCCCGACCGCAGCGTTGTGCCGTCGCGCAGCGCAACCGCGACGCGGTCATAGCGCGAATGCTCGGGATTGTCGGGGTCCTTCTCGGCGATGGTCGTGATGCGCACCCGCGCCATCAGGTCGCGAATATCGGCGCGCGCGATGAATGCCTCCGTCAGTTCGGCGGCGCCGCAATTGCCGGCGACCGCCATCGCGGCGACGCCGAATTCGGCGCTGAACTTCGCCTCAAGGGGCGTGCGCGGCCGATGGTTGCGCAGCATGCCGGCCTGGGTCTCGCCAATCTCGACCGTAACCCGATCAATATCGCCGGGCGCGAAGCCGTGGCGCTCGCGCAGATCGGCCATGGCGTTGAGCACCCGGTGCTGGGCATAGCACACCGGATAGAGCTTCAGATTGAGGCCGTGGGTCAGAATCCGCCATTCGCTGCCGAGCGTGGCGGGGCGCGACCGGTCGACCCGGCCGGCCGGCGACAGCGCGTTGAGAAAGCCGGCCTCGTGCTCGATGGCGTCGGGCGCGGCATTCATGCCGGCGGCGGCGAGCCGCGTCGCCAGCAGCCCCGACTGCGCGGCGCGGCCAAGCTGAAACGGCTTGGTCATGGTGCCGAAATTGCCGACGATGCCGCCGGCCAGCGAGGCGGCAATGCCGATGGCATGGCGCGCCGTCTCGGCGTCGAGGCGGCGCAGCACCGCCGAGGCCGATGCCGCCGCCAGCGGCCCGAACACCGCGCTGGGGTGCCACCCCTTGCGGTGATGCTGGTCCTGGTCGCGCCCGATCAGCTCGGCCCACACTTCATACCCGGCGACATAGGCCGCGATCATCGTCGCGCTGTCGGCGGCGACCGCGCGCGTCTCGGCGAGAATCGCCGGCACCAGCACGGCGCTGGGATGGCCGCCTAGCCCGGTATCGTCATAATCGAGGGCGTGCGCGGCCGTCGCGAACGCCAGCGCCAGGTCGGGCGGCGCGCCGCCGAGCGCCGCGAAGGCCAACCCGCCGTCGCCATCGCGCGTCACTGGGAAGGTTTCGCGCACCAGCCGGGCCACCGGCTCGTCCCAGCCGGCGATCATCACGCCGATGCAATCGATGAAGCCGTTGCGCACGATGTCGCCGGCGCCGGCGGGCACCGCCCGTGCCGCCGCCATGCCGGACAGGAACGTGCCGATCTCCGCGGTTAGTCCCATTTTCTGTCTCCCACGCGCCGGTGGCATACAGGAAAGCGGGGTCCCGTGCCATCGGATTGGCATCTGATTGGCGCCGGGCGATTGACGGTCGGTTTGGTAGGCTCTACGCCTATCCATTCGCGTGGGGGAAGAAGGAGCGTCGGGTGACGATAGCCAGCATGACCGGGTTCGCCCGCGCCGAAGGCCATGCCGAAGGCTTCTCCTGGGCGTGGGAGATCAAGACCGTCAACAGCAAGTCGCTCGATCTGCGCTTTCGCCTTGCGCCGGGGTTCGATGCGCTTGAGGTGCCGCTGCGGCTGCTGTTGTCGCAGACGCTGCAGCGCGGCTCGGTCGCGCTCACCCTGACAGCGGCCCGCGCCGCGTCCTCGGCGGCGCTGCGCGTCAATCGCGCGGCGATGGTCCTGGTGGCGACGCTGGCGGCGGAACTGGTGGAGCTGCATGGCGCGGCGCCGCCGCGCGCGGACGGCTTGCTGGCGTTGCGCGGCGTGCTGGAGGGCGGCGAGTTCGAGGAGCCGGAAGCGGTGCGCGAGGGCCGCCAGGCGGCGCTGCTGGCGAGCGCGCGCCAATGCATCGCCGATCTCGTCGCGGTCCGGCGCGAGGAAGGGGCGCGCCTCGCTTCGGTGCTGGAGACGCGCTTCGCCGAGATCGACGCCCTAGTGGCCGAGGCCGATGCCGCCGCCGCGCTGCAACCCGAGGCGATCAAGTCGCGGTTGCGCGCGCAACTGACGGCGCTGCTGGAGGCGACGCCGGCATTGTCGGAGGAGCGGCTGGCGCAGGAGGCGGCGCTGCTGGCGGCGAAGGCCGATCTGCGCGAGGAGCTGGATCGGCTCAAGGCGCATGTCGCCGCCGCGCGCGAATTGCTGGACGTCGGCGGCGCGGTGGGCCGGCGCTTCGATTTCCTGTGCCAGGAGCTCAACCGCGAGGCCAACACGCTGTGCTCGAAATCCTCCGACCTCGCCTTGACTCGTATCGGGTTGGGGCTGAAGGCGGCGATCGAGCAATTGCGCGAGCAGGTCCAGAACATCGAATAGCGTCATGGCAAAAACCGAGATCGCCCGGCGCGGCATCCTTCTGGTTCTGTCCTCACCCTCGGGCGCGGGCAAATCGACGATCACGCGGGCCATGTTGGCGGAAGAGCCGGCGCTGCAATTCTCCGTCTCGGTCACGACGCGCAAGCCCCGTGCCGGCGAGACCGACGGACAAGATTATCACTTCATCGACCGGGCGCGCTTCGACGCGATGGTCCGCGACGGCGCCCTTCTTGAGCATGCGGCGGTGTTCGGCAATTTTTACGGCACGCCGCGCGCGCCGATCGAGGCGGCGCTGACCGATGGCCACGATGTCATCCTCGATCTCGACTGGCAGGGCACGCAGCAGGTGAAGGAAGCGAAGCCGTCCGACGTGGTCTCGGTCTTCATCCTGCCGCCGGACCGCGGCGTCTTGGAGCGGCGCCTGAAAACGCGCGCGCAAGACAGTGACGATGTGGTGCGGAGCCGGATGCGGAAATCCTTCGACGAGGCCAGCCACTGGCCAGAATACGATTACATCGTGGTCAACGATCATCTCGACGGCAGCATCGCCACGGTAATGTCGATCCTCGCCGCCGAACGCGTCAAGCGCGGGCGCCTCCTCAACCTCGCCGACTTCGTCAATCGCCTGCGCGAGGGGTGAGTGCGGCATAGGCCCGCGCCAGCGCGGCGAATTGAATGACCGTCAGGCGTTCGGCGCGCTCCGTCGGCTCGATACCCGACATTGCCAACAGCGCGCCCGTGTCGATGCCCAGCGTCTTCAGCGCGGCGCGCAGCATCTTGCGGCGCTGGCCGAACGCCGCCGCGACCACGCGTTCCAAATCCGCGCGCCGGCACGGCGCCGGCGGTTCGCCGCGTGGCGTGATTCGCACCAGGCTCGAGGTCACCTTGGGCGGCGGCGTGAAAGCCTTGGGGCCGATGTCGAACAGCAGGCGCGCCTCGGCGCTCCACTGCGTCATGACGCTGAGCCGGCCGTAATCCTTGCCGCCGGGCGGCGCGACCAGGCGCTGCGCCACCTCTTTCTGAAACATCAGCGTCAGGCTGTCATAGGCCGTGATATTTTCCAGCCAGCCGAGCAGCAGCGGGGTCGCGATATTATAGGGCAGGTTGGCGACGATTTGGCGTGGCGCCGGGGTGATTGCCGGCAGATCGAGCGCCAGCGCATCGGCCTCGATAATCGTCAGCCGCTGCGGAAAAGCCTCCGCGAGTTCGGTCAGCGCCGCCACCGCGCGCGGATCGCGCTCGATCGCGGTGATATGCCGCGCGCCGGCGGCGAGCAGCGCGCGCGTCAGGCCGCCTGGACCAGGGCCGATCTCGATGATCTCGCTCGCGTCCAGCGGCGCGGCGGCGCGCGCGATGCGCCCGGTGAGATTGGCGTCGAGCAGGAAATGCTGGCCCAGCGACTTGACCGCCGACAGCCGATGGCGCCGGATCACCTCGCCCAGCGGCGGCAGGTCCGGGGTCAAGCGGCGGCGCGATTATGCGTGCGCGCCAT
The DNA here is from genome assembly GCA_036510675.1 of Allostellaceae bacterium. GTDB lineage: Bacteria > Pseudomonadota > Alphaproteobacteria > ATCC43930 > CGMCC-115725 > JAATGI01. Next base: position 25,907 of record DATCDN010000035.1, on the reverse strand, counting down.
CTCGTCCGCGAGCCGCAGCGCCGCGATGAGGCTCGCGGGATTGGCGGTGCCGCGCCCGGCAATGTCGAGCGCGGTGCCATGGTCCGGCGAGGTGCGGATGAACGGCAGGCCCAGCGTGACGTTGACGCCGTGGTCGAAATCGATGGTCTTCAGCGGGATCAGCGCCTGGTCGTGATACATGCACAGCGCGGCGTCATAGCGCCGGCGGGCGGCGGCGTGGAACATCGTGTCGGCCGGGAACGGGCCGGTGACCGCGATGCCGTCGCCGCGCAAGGCCGCGATGGCGGGCGCGATGATCTCGATTTCCTCGCGGCCCATGGCCCCGCCCTCACCGGCATGAGGGTTGAGGCCGGCGACCGCGAGGCGCGGCTGGGCAATGCCGAAATCGCGCCGCAGCCCGGCGGCGGCAATGCGGCCCGTGGCCACGATGCGCGCGGTTGTCAGAGCATCCATCGCGCTGCGCAGCGATTGATGAATCGTCACCGGCACCACGCGCAATTCGGCGCATACCAGCATCATCGCCACCGGCGCGCCGCCCAGCTCGGCCAGATATTCGGTATGGCCGGGATGCGGGAAGCCGGCGGCGTAAAGCGTCTCTTTCTGGATCGGATTGGTCACCAGTCCGGCCGCGCGGCCAGCCATGGCGAGGCGGACGCCCAGGGTGATGGCGTGGATGGTCGCGGCGGCATTGGCGGGATCGGGCGTGCCGGGCACGGGCGCGCGCGGCAGGTCGATCGGCACCACCGGCAAGGCCGCGCCGAAGAGGCGTGCCGCCGTTTCCGGCTCGGCCACCGCGATCGGCACCGTCCAACCGAGCCGCGCCGCCAGCCGGCGCAGCCGGTCGGGATCGTCGATGATGAAGAATGGAGGGGCGCCGCTTTCGTCGCGCGCCAGCCAGGCGCCCAGGGCGATTTCGCCACCGATGCCCGCCGGCTCACCCATGGTGAGCGCGAGCGCCGCCATCATCCCCGGATATCGACGTAGGCGTTGCGGCGCAGATCGCGCAGATAGCGCCGCGCCAGGATGTCGAAATGCTCGCGCTCCAGCGTCAGCCGCACTTGCTCGGCGGTCGGCGGCTGGGGCGGGGGCGCATCCTTGCGGCCGCACAGCATCACCAGCCCGACGCCGCCTTGAACCGGAAACGGCTTGCTGATCTGCCCGATCTTGAGATCGAGGGTGATGTGCCGGATGTTGGGCGCCATCGTCGAGACCATGACGTTGGGCGCGTCCTTGACGAAGGGCAGGCCCAGTTTGCGCGCGGCCGCGGCGAAGGCGGGACACGAGGTCGCGTTGCGCGCCAGATCCTGCAACGCCTTGGCCAGCCGCTCGCGAAACTCGGCGGGCGCCGTCGCCGGCACCGGCGCGCCGGCCTCGATCACCGATACTTGCGCCTCGTTAGGGTTGCTCTGTCCCGGAATCCGCCGATCCAACAAGCCCAATATGTAATAGCCGCCGCTGGCGCGAACCGGCGGTGAAATCTCGCCCGGCGATAGCGTCTCCAGCGTCTTTCCCAGCGCTGGACTGATCTCGCTGGGATTGATCCAGCCAAGGCTGCCGCCATCCGCGGCGGTCGGCGATTGCGAGAATTGCTGCGCGATGCTGGCAAAGCTGCCACCGGACTTGAGCTGCTGTTCGAGTCGGTCGGCGAGGCGCTTCACCTCGTCATCCTGGGCGGGGCTATCGACCGCGAGGAAAATCTCGGAGACGTTGCTTTGGGGCGTTGCGCCGGTTTCCTTGACGCGCTGCATCAGCTCGTTCACTTCCTGGTCGGCGACGCTGACATCCGCCGAGATGCGGGTCTGGATGACCTTGTTCCAGGTCAGCGAGGCGGTGATCTGGTCGATCAGCGTCGCCTTCGGAATGCCGAGATTCTGCAGGAACTTATCGATGCCGCCCTTGGGCAGATTGTTCTGCTTGACCAGCCGCTCGACGGCGGCGTCGATATCCTCCTTGGAGGCGGTGATGTTGAGGCGCTTGGCCTCCTGCGTCTCCAGCTTTTCATCGATCAGGGTGCGCAGAACCCGGGCTGACAGGCGCTGACGGTTCTCAGGGGTGTCTTGAAGCCCCGATGATCGCAGAATCAATAGGCTGCGATTACTGAGATCGCTGGTCGTGATGATGCTGTCATTGACCACCGCCGCGATGCGGACATCCTGCGCGACCGCCGGTACGGCGCCGGCGCGAAAGGCCGCGACCGCCGCGACGAGGCTCAGCGATAAGGTCAATCCGATCAAAACCCGTTTAAACACGGCATTGCTTCCTGTCGTTGCGATGACGCTGCCTACCATAAGTTCGCGCCTTTGTCTCATCCGCGCCCGCCGACTAATCCTCGAACGAGGCGACATGCAATCCGAATTCGCCGAGATTCTTGAAGACGAAGGTGAAGAGCACGGAGACGCCGGGTTTGACATCGCCGATCTGGATGCCGGATTGGCCCACCGAGGCGGTAAACGACAGGCATTCATCGCGATAGGTCAGCCCGACCCCGGTATTGATGTTCACATTGTTGCTGAAATCGCGAATTTCCTGCAAGTCGGCCGACCAGTAGCGGGTCAGGCCGACGGCCAGCGCGACGCCGACTTCCTCGCGGCTCACATTGTCCGGAAAATCGGCGATGGCGGCGATCTGGGTATAGCTAAGCCGGAGATTGAGGCGCGGCGGCCCCAGCACGGCCGCGATCTCCTGGGTGCGCATCGCGAAATCGTCGCTGGCGACGCGGAACCGATAGATGAGGCTTAGTTGCTGAAACGGCGTCAGGGTGACGCGCCCGACCGTGTCCGACAAGCGGGTGGAGAGGCCGGAGCCGGGCAGGAATTCGGGATCGTTCTGAAAGGCATAACTTTGCCCGACCACGAAGCGCATGCTGGCGCCATTATCGGCATAGATGCCGCCGCGCAGCCCGTAATCGACCCGCTGGCCGGTATCGACGAGGTCGAAGCCGGAAAACCGATTGGGCACGAAGAGATCGGTATCGTTGAAATCGAACGCCTGGGAATCCTCGTTGGGAATGCGGCTGAAATTGCCGGCATTGGGCCCGGCGACGCCCATCACCATCGGCTCGATCAACTCGGTCAGATGATCGTCGTGGCGCACCCAGGGATAGCGCCACAGCAACGCGGCCTGGGGAAAGGCGCGCTCGGCGAACGCGTTCTGGGTCGCGCCCGGTCCGAAGGTTGGATCGGGCAGCGCCGTCGAATAATAGCCGTCGCCGCGCACGCTCGCCGTGAACTCGAAGCGATCGCCGATCAGCCCGTCGAACGGGCGCTGCCACGCCGCCATGGCGGAGAGGCGGCGCTCGCTGGTGCCGGTCTGGCGGATCAGGTCGAGGGCGTTGGCCGACACCGTGAATTGGCCGCCGATCCGCGGCGGCTGCATCACCCACATGTAGTCCGCCACCGGCGCCGCGAACGGCTCGGTGCGGTCGAGCACGCCGGGCCACAGACTCTGAAAGCCCATGGCGGTGATGTTGGCATAGCTGTTCGGCCGAAAATTTTCGACCGTCGCATAGGTCGAGAGGAAATCCTGCGGCGACGGAAAGCTGTAGCGCAGCAGGTAGGTGATGTCGGAGGCGCGCTGAACCCCGAATGTGGCGCGCCAATCGTCGCTGATGTCGTATTCGCCGGTGCCGAAGATATGTCCCCGGATCGCGTTGCTGGCGATGATCGTGCCGGTCGGCGTGTTCTCGATATCGGCGGTGCCGAACCCGATGCTGCCGGTCAGGTCGATCATGCCGTTGGCGAAGCGTTGGCGGTATTGGTCGATCAGCACCACGCCGGCGTCCGACGTGAACAGCGGCGCGATGGTCATGTCCTTGTCGGGACTGATCGCCCAGTAATAGGGAATTTCGGTGTGGGCGCCCAGATTCTGGCTATAGCCGATGGTGGCGGGCAGGAAGCCGCTGGCGCGCTTCGCCGACGGATCGGGGGTGGTGAAATAGGGCACCCACAACACCGGCACGCCATCGATATCCATCTGTGCGTCGTAATATTCGATGGTCTTCAGCTCTTTGTCGTCGACGATGCGGTCGGCGCGAATCTGCCACACCGGCGCGCGGGTCGGATCGCTGTCACAGAGATCGCAGGGCGAATAGACCGCCCGGCGAATCTCGAGCCGGGTCCCATCGACGCGCCGCGCGGTATTGCCGGCGAGCCGCGAGCGGTCGCTCATCAGCATGCGGACATCGCGCACGAACCCGTCCTTGAAATTATCGTGAAGCTCGGCGAAATCGGCGAACATGACGTCGCCGGTCGGCTGCATCAGGCTGACATGGCCCGAGGCAGTGGCGGTGTCGGTCTTCTGGTTATAGGTGACCGTGTCGGCCAGCAGGATCTGGTCGCCCTGGCTGATCTCGACATGGCCCTTGGCCACGACCAGCCCAAGTTCTTGATCGAATTCCACCTGGTCGGCGGCGAAGAGATAGGGTAGCCGCGCCGATACGGCGTCGCGCTGTGAGCGCAGTTGCGCCGCATGCGCCAGCGGCGGCAGCGCGCCGAGAAGAAACGCCAGGAACCCGACGATGAGGCGGCGCAGGAACAATCAGCCGTCCTCGAGATGGAACACGAGGCTCGCGCCCACCAGCCAGCTGACGCCGGCCGGAAGCCAGGCCGCCAGCACCACCGGAATGGTGGCGGCCAGCCCCAGCGCGAACACCACGTCGGAGAGAAAGTAGAGGGCGAAGCCAGCGCCGATGCCGATGGCGATCATCCAGCCGACGCCGCCGCGCCGCGGCATGCGCAGGCTGAACACGGCGGCGACCACCACGATGGCGGTAAAGAGGATCGGCCGCGCCAGCAGGGCATCGAAATAGAGCCGGTGGCGCTGGGCTGAAAAGCCCGACCGCTCCAAAAGATCGATGAAGCCGGGCAACTGCCAGAACGACATGGTCTCGGGTGTCGCGAACCCTTCTTGAATCCGCTGAGACGTCAGGTTGGTCGGCAGATCGAACTCGGTGAAGGGCGTCGACGCCTGCGACGGGGACCAGTGCGTTCCGTCGGTGATGTGCCAGACGCCGGCGCCGAGCGAGGCCGATTTGGCGTCGATGCGGCCGGTCAGTTGCGTGTCCTTGGCGAAGGTCAGGATGGTGACGTCGGTCAGATGCGTCTTGGGCATGCGCATCCGGTCGGCGTGGATCACTGCCGCGGCGCCGGCATCGTCGCTCTGGCGCAACCAGAAGCCGGTGTGCGACAGGGTCATGTTGCTGGAACTGCTCTGCAGAATGCGCGCTTCGAGCGCCTCATAGCGCGCCTGCAGCACCGACGCGATGGGATTGAACACCGTGATCGCGATGACGCCGATGACGAACGCGGTCACGATCGCCGGCGCCAGGAATTGCCAGGCCGAGACCCCGGCCGCGCGCGCCACAACCAGCTCGTTCGACCGCGTCATGCGCCAGAACAGCAGCATAGTGCCGAATAGTAGCGTGAACGGCATGATCTGCTGCGCCATGTAGGGCTGTTTCAGCGCCGCCATTTCGAGGAGCGTCAACAGGGTGGCGCCGGGTCGCGACGCGCCGCGCCGGATCAGCTCGACATAATCCAAGAGGAAGACGATCAGCGTCATCGCGGCGAAGACGGTGGCGCACCAGGCCAGGAAACGGGCCGCGATATAGCGGGACAAGGTGGTGCGAGGCGACATGCGGCGGGGCTTCAGGCGGCGGCGCGCCGGGGCAAGCGGAAGCCGTTGCCGCCCCGCCACATGAGCAGCCAGGCGGTGACAACCAACGGCGCCAGGACATTGAGGTAGAGCGGCAGGATCGCGGACGGGTTGCGCACCGCGAGGTTCTTAAAGCCGATATCCATCGCCTCGAACAGAAACGCGAAGGCCACCGCCAGCAGCACCCGGAAGATCTGGCCGCGCCGGTTGAACTGGCCGGTCAGCAGGCACGCGAGCGGGATCGCGGCGAGGGCCAGCGCGGTCAGCGGATTGAGCAGCCGAAAATTAAGCTCCACCAGCCGCGCGCGCCGCGCCATCGGCGATTCACCGGGGCTCGCCGCCAGCAATTCGTGGAGATAGCGTTCCTCGGGCTGGCGGTCGCGGAAGCCTGGCGCCTCACGGAATTTGTCGAGATCGAGCGTGTACTGGTCGAAGCTCAGTACCGAGAGGTGGCCGCTGGCGCGCTCATAGCTCTGGCGGCTGCCCTTGATCATCAGCAGCCGCGGACCCTGGTCGGTCTCGACGAAGGCGCCGCGCTCGGCGACGATGGTGATCGGCTTCTGGTGGTCGCGGCTATCGTAGATCACGATGCCGGAGAGATCGCCCTCCTTGTCGCGGGCGCGCACATAGATCGTGACGCTGTCGGAGATCGTGTTGAAGGTGCCTTCCAGCAGCAGGACCGAGGCGATCTTGTTGCGGATCGCGAATTGCAGATCCTTGAAGGCGCGATTGGAGGCGGGCAGGAAATAGAGCGACATCAGGGCGAGGATGGCGGTCGCGGCGACCGCCGCCAGCATCGCCGGGCGCGCCAGCGCGAACTGGCTGGCGCCGGCGGAGCGCATCACCACCAGCTCGCTCTCCGCGATCAGCCGATTATAGGTGAACAGCACCGCGATGAAGACCGCGATCGGCAGCACCGCGTCGACGAAACGCGGCAGGATCAGCATCGCCAGATAAAGAAACAGCCCCAGCGACAGCCCGCGATTGACGATCAGGTCGATCAGGCGCAGCGACTGCACCAGCCAGACGGCGGCGGTGAACACCACCGCGACCACGAGCGTGATGCCGAAGGTCTGGCGCAGAATGTAACGCGTCAATTGGGACATGGATCGATTATAGAAGGCCGAGTCGCGGGGAGACAGCGTGAAGTTCGCAGGCGGCGCGGTCATGCCGGATATCGCCGTCCACGGGATTGACACTCGCCCTGCTTGTGGCGTCTATCGGATCGGAAAAATCGCGCTATCGCTGATGGGGCCGTTCATGAAAATCGCCTTTGCCGAGCCGTCCGTGCCGAAAACCGGCAGCATCGTGGTCGGGGTTCTCGACGAGCGGAAATTGACGGTGGCCGCCCAGCGCCTCGACAAGGATAGCGGCGGCACATTGACGCGGGCCATGGCGGCGAGCCGGTTCAAGGGCCGGAAGGACGATGTGCTGGAGATCGTGGCGCCGGCCGGCCTCGACCTGGCGCGAGTGGTGCTGATCGGCCTCGGCAAGCCGGCGGCGCTCGACGCCACCGCCTATCAGAGCGTCGGCGGCCGGATCGTGGCGCAGCTCAACGGGGTTGGCGAAACCAGCGCCCAGGTCGATATCGACGCCGTCGAGGGCGCCAAGATCGCGCCGGCGGACGCGGCGGCCGAGCTCGCCTATGGCGCGCGCCTGCGTTCCTATCGCTTCGACAAATATCGCACCAAGGAAAAGCCGGAACGCAAGCCGACCCTGAAGAATCTGACGGTCACGGTCGCCGATTCGGGTGAGGCGCGGAAGAAATTCGCCTCGCTCGACAAGATCGCCGATGCGGTGTTCTTCACCCGCGACATCGTGTCGGAGCCGGCCAACATCATCTATCCCGAATCGCTGGCCGACCGTGCGCGCGAGCTGGAGGCGCTCGGCGTCGAGGTCGAGGTGCTGGGCCGCAAGGAAATGAAGAAGCTCGGCATGGGCGCGATCCTCGGCGTCGGGCAGGGCAGCGAGCGCCCGCCGCGCCTGCTGGTGATGCAATGGAAAGGCGCGCCCGAGGCCAAGGATCAGCGGCCGCTGGCCTTTGTCGGCAAGGGGGTCACCTTCGACACGGGCGGAATCTCCATCAAGCCGGCTGGCGGCATGGAGGATATGAAATGGGACATGGCGGGCGCCGGCGTGGTAATCGGGCTGATGCGCGCCCTGGCCGGACGCAAGGCCAAGGTCAATGCCATCGGCATCGGCGGCCTCGTCGAAAACATGCCCGGCGGCAATGCCCAGCGCCCGGGCGACATCGTGACCTCGATGTCCGGCCAGACCATCGAGGTGCTGAATACGGACGCCGAGGGGCGGCTCGTGCTCGCCGATGCGCTGTGGTATTGCCAGGATCGCTTCAAACCGCGCTTCATGATCGATCTCGCCACCCTGACCGGCGCCATCATCGTGGCCCTGGGCAGCGAATATGCCGGCATGTATTCCAGCGACGACCGGCTGGCGAAGCAGCTCGTTGCGGCCGGCGAGGTGGTCGGCGAGAAATTGTGGCGCATGCCGCTGCACGATACCTATGACCGGATGATCGACAGCGACGCCGCGGACGTGAAGAATATCGGCGGCGGCCGCGATGCCGGCAGCATCGTCGCCGCCCAATTCCTCAAGCGCTTCACCAACGACGTGCCGTGGGCGCATCTCGATATCGCCGGCACCACCTGGTCGAAGAAAGACGCCGCCACGGTGCCCAAGGGCGCCACTTCGTTCGGCGTGCGCCTCCTGGATCGGCTGGTCGCGGATAATTACGAGGAGTGAGGGCGGAACCCGATGGCGGAGGTCGGCTTCTACCATCTCCTGACGATGCCGCTGGAGCGCGCGCTGCCGAAACTGCTGGAGCGCGCGGTCGATGGCGGCCAGCGCGTGGTGGTGGTTGCCGGGTCGGCGCAGCGGGTCGATTCCCTCAACAGCCTGTTATGGACCTATGACGATGCCGGCTTCCTGCCGCACGGTGCCGCCCGCGACGGCCATGCGGATCGTCAGCCGATCTGGCTGACGCCCACCGACGAAAATCCCAATGGTGCCACGCTGGTGATGCTGATCGATGGCGCGCGCGCCGACCTCGCGCGCTATGCCCGCTGCTTCGATATCTTCGACGGCAATGATACCGACGCGGTGGCGGCCGCACGCCAACGCTGGACCGAGGCCAAGGCCGCCGGTCACGGGCTGACCTACTGGCAGCAAACCGAGCGCGGCTGGGAAAAGAAGGCGGAAGCCGGTTGATGGCGGCACGCGTCGCCGCTATAACCCCGCGCGCCAGCCACTAAAATCGAGGAAGCTTCGCGTCATGGCCATCGAACGTACCCTGTCGATCATCAAGCCGGACGCGACGCGCCGCAATCTCACGGGCAAGATCAACCAGCGCTTCGAGGATCGCGGCCTGCGCGTTGTAGCGCAAAAGCGCCTCGCCCTAAGCCGCGACCAGGCCGAGCAATTCTATGGCGTGCACCGCGAGCGCGGCTTCTTCGCCGACCTCGTGAAATTCATGATCTCGGGCTCGGTGGTGGTGCAGGTGCTGGAAGGCGACAATGCCGTGGCGCTCAATCGCGAGATCATGGGCGCGACCAATCCCGCCAACGCCGCGGCCGGCACGATCCGCAAGGATTTCGCCGAATCGATCGAGGCGAATTCGGTGCATGGCTCCGATTCCGCCGAGAACGCCCAGACGGAAATCGCCTATTTCTTTTCCGGTATTGAAATCTGCCCCTGAGGGGCGGCGGGCGCTACAGCGTTACGAATGCCAGGATCACGATCACCACGATCACGCAAGCCGAGCCCCAGGTCAGAAACTTGGTGAAGCCACGATAGATTTCCTGGTGACGGACAAGGTCCTGGTCAGCCGACATAACGCAATCTCCGATCAATTCCGGCGCAGAGATATAGCGGAGCCGCCGTCCTTGGCAAGCATCTTGGCGACCTGTCTCACCGCCGCCGGGTAGAGCCGATGCTCGGCGGCGAGCACCCGGGCGGCAAGGCTCGTCTCGGTATCGCCCGGTAGCACCGGCACGGTCTCGCGCAGGATGATCGGCCCGGCATCGATCTCGGGCCGGACGAAATGCACGGTGCAGCCGGCGACCGCCTCCCCGGCCGCCAGCACGCGACGATGGGTCCCGAGTCCCGGGAAGGCGGGTAGCAGCGAGGGATGAATATTGATCAGCCGGTCTCGCCATCCGTTGACGAAGTCCGCGCCCAAGATGCGCATGAAGCCGGCGAGGCAGACCAGCTCGACCCCCGCGCCACGCAGCGCCGCGTCGATCGCCGCCTCGAAATCCGGCTCGCGATGCGAAATCACTTGGGACGGAATCGCCGCCGCGCGCGCGCGGTCGAGGCCGGCGGCTTCCGCCTTATTGGAAATCACCAGCGCGACGGTCGCCGGAAAGCTGGGCGCTGCGCAGGCGTCGATCAGCGCCTGGAGGTTGGAGCCGCGCCCCGAAATCAGGATCCCGAGCCTCAGCCGGGCCATTGCGTCTCGGCATGGAGAAGCGCGGTCCGCGGCGGATCAACGGCAGCGACGATCCGCCCGATCGGGTAGATAGTCTCGCCGGCTTCCTCCAGAATTTGCTTTAGATTCTGTTGTTTACCTGGTGTCGTTATGACGACCATGCCGATCCCGCAATTGAAGGTTCGGGCCATTTCCGTGGCGTCGATCGCGCCTTGCTGCATCAGCCAGGCGAATACCGGCGGCAGCGGCCAGGCTCGCGTGTCGATCTCGGCGGCGGCACCGGGCGGCAGCACGCGGGGAATGTTCTCCATCAGGCCGCCGCCAGTGATATGGGCCAGGGCCTTGACGTCGCCGGTCGCGATCGCGGCGAGGCAGCTCCCGACATAGAGCCGCGTCGGCGTCAGCAGCGCCTCGCCCAGCGTTTGCTCCGGCGCGAAGGGCGCCGGCGCCGCATAGCCGAGGCCCGATTGCTCCACCAGCCGGCGCACCAGGGAAAAACCGTTGGAATGAAGCCCGCTCGACGCGAGGCCGAGCACGATATCGCCAATCTCGACCCGGCTGCCGTCGATGATGCGGTCGCGCTCGGCCGCGCCCACCGCGAAGCCGGCGAGATCGTATTCGCCGGGCGGATACATGCCCGGCATCTCCGCCGTCTCGCCGCCGACAAGGGCACAGCGGGTCTCGCGGCAGGCGCCGGCAATGCCGGCCAGCACCGCCTCCGCGATCCCGTTATCGAGTTTGCCCGTTGCGAAATAATCGAGAAAAAACAATGGCTCCGCGCCCTGAACGATGAGATCGTTGACGCACATCGCGACCAGATCGATGCCGATCGTGTCGTGCTTGCCGACGGCCTGCGCGATTTTCAGCTTGGTGCCGACCCCATCGGTGGTCGAGACTAGGATCGGATCGCGAAACCCGGCCGCCTTGAGATCGAACAGGGCCCCGAAGCCGCCCAGGCTGGCGGCAGTGCCGGCGCGGGCGGTGGCGCGCGCCAGCGGCTTCAGCGCCTCGACCAGGGCGTTGCCGGCGTCGATGTCGACTCCGGCGCCCCGATAACTCTGGCTGGAATTTAGGCGCGAATTTTGGCGCGGTCTGCGGCCCTGCGGCATTATAATCAGTTGGCGCCGAGATTGCGGTTCGGCCAAGGGGGGCACAATACTTTACCGGGAACGCTTTGCAATGCTCGATCGATGGCTAGGGTTCGCCGGCTGCGTCGCGCTGCTGATTGTCCTCGTCGCCGCCCCGCCGGCCAGCGCGGCGGAAGACGATTCGTTCACCGTCAGCGGCGTCCATGAGGATGTCACGGCGGCGAGCGCGCTGGCCGCGCGCGATCAGGCGCAGGCGGAAGGCCAGCAGCACGCGTTCGCGACGCTGATGAGCCGGATCGCCAACGGTAAGACGCCGCATGTCGGCGCGGCGCGGATCACCGATCTGGTCGCCGGTTTCGAAGTCGCGAACGAGCGGACCTCCTCGGTGCGTTACGTCGCCGACTACACCTTTCACTTCAAGCCGGGCGCGATCCGGCGGCTGTTGCAGGATTCCTCGCTCGCCTATGTCGAGCCGGCGAAGCCGGTGGTGGTGCTGCCGGTCTATTCGGAGGATGGCCGTGCCGTGCTGTGGGATGATCCCAACCCCTGGCGCGATGCCTGGGCCGCGCATGTCAGCGAGGGCGCGCTGCCGGTGGTGATTCCGGTCGGCGATCTGCCCGATGTGTCGATCATCGACGCGCCTAAGGCGATCGCCGGCGACACGGCGGCCCTGAAGGGGATTTCCGCGCGCTATCACAATGACGACGTGCTGGTGGCGCAGGGCAAGCTGGTCGCCGAGCCGCACCGTTTCGACGTGACCGCCGCGCGCTATTCGATGGCCAACCCCGAGACGCCCCGAACCGTTACCGTTACCACCGCTGCCAAGCCGGATGAAAGCGACAATGCGCTGATGGCGCGCGCGGTCGCCAGCACCATCGCCCAGCTTGGCCAATCGTGGAAGGCGGCCAACACCTTCGACCCCAACAGCGGCGGTACGCTCAATGCCGTGGTGCCGTCGGGCGCGCTGTCGGACTGGATCGCGGTACGCAACCGGCTGCGCGGCATTCCAGCGGTGCGGTCGACCGAGTTGATCTCGTTCGACCGGGCGCGGATTCATATCGCGATCCGCTATGCCGGCGACCTCGATCGGCTCCGCGCCGCGCTGCGCGAGCATAGTCTCGATCTCACCGGCAGCGATCCCGACTGGAATCTGGCGCTGGCGGCTGCCGCGCCCGCTAAGGAATCCACCCCGCCGGCTGACTCGGCGCCGCCGGATCGGGCGGCGCCCGATCCGCTGCGCCAGGCCGCTCCCCACCCGTGAGCCTGCCGAACCTCATTACTCTCGCGCGGCTGTTATCGGTTCCCATCATCGTCTGGCTGGTCCTGACTGGGGCGCTGAAGGCGGCGCTGGTGGTGTTCGCGCTGGCGGGCTTCTCCGACGCGGTCGACGGCTTCATCGCCAAGCGGTTCGATCAACGCTCGGTATTGGGGGCGATGCTCGACCCGGTGGCGGACAAGGCGATGCTGGTCAGCCTGTTCATTACGCTGGGCGTCGCCCATCACCTCCCCGCCTGGGTCGTCATCCTGGTGGTATTTCGCGACATCATGATCATCGGCGGTTTCCTGTTCTGGACGGCGCTGGGCCAGCACATCCGCTCCGACCCGCTGATCATCAGCAAGATCAACACCGCCGCGCAAATCTGCCTGATCTTGGCGACGCTGGGCCGGCTTGCCTTCGGGGTCGAGGATCATAATGTCTGTCTGGTGTTGACCTATATCGTCGGTGCCACCACGCTCTTGTCGGGGGCCGCCTATCTGGTGCGATGGGGGCGCTCGCTCGCCGGCGCGGAAATCCGGCCATGACCCGCACGTCACGGCAGGAAATCCTCTTCTGGCTTGGCATTCTCGCTGGCTTTTTCCTGCTGCTCTATCTGCTGAGCCCGATTCTGCTGCCGTTCGTCGCCGGCGGCATCGTGGCCTATTTCCTCGATCCGGCGGCGGTGTGGCTGACCCGGTGGCGCTGGCCGCGCTGGCTCGCGGCGCTGGTCATTCTGCTGCTGTTTGGCCTGTTCGTGACGCTGTTGATCGCGCTGATCGTGCCGCTGCTGCGCCTCCAGGCGGTGGAGCTGCTGGATCGGCTGCCGGCGCTGTTCAGCCAGGCGCAGCACTGGCTCGACCAGGGGATGGCGCACGCCGCGAAGACGCTGCCGGCAGAGGAGTTCAAGAAGCTGCAAGGCACGATCAGCGGCAGCATGGGCGACGTGCTGGCCTGGGCGGTCCGCCAAGTGCAGCGCATCGTCACCAGTGGCCTCGCGCTGGCCAATCTCCTGTCGCTGGTGGTGATCACGCCGGTGGTCGCGTTCTTCCTGCTGCGCGACTGGAACCGTATCATCGCGCTGTGCGACAGCTGGCTGCCGCGCGGCCATCTTGCCACGATCCGCGAGCAAGCAATCCAGGTCGATGCGATGCTCGGCGGATATATACGAGGGCAGCTTTTGGTATGCCTCGGGCTCGGCATTTTCTATGCTGCGGCGCTCACCGCGACCGGGCTGGAATTCGGCCTCATCGTCGGCATCCTGACCGGCATCCTGGCGTTCATTCCCTATATCGGGTTCGCCAGCGGCTTCGTGCTGGCGATCGGGCTTGCCCTCTTACAATTCGGCTGGGGCATGGGGGTGGTATGGGTGCTGGTGATCTTTGCCATCGGTGAGGTGCTGGAATCGAGCTTTCTCTCGCCCAAGCTGGTCGGCGAGCGCGTGCGCTTGCATCCGGTGTGGGTGATCTTCGCCTTGCTGGCGTTCGGCTCGCTGTTCGGCTTCCTCGGCGTGCTGATCGCGCTGCCGGCGGCGGCGGTGACCGGCGTCCTGGTGCGGTTCGCCCTGAGCCGCTATCTCGCCAGCCCGCTTTATCGGCTGCCGCCGCCGCAAACCCTGACGCTCGACGATCAACGTGACCAGCACCGTGACGCCGCCGCGTAGGGGCGGTCCCGGCGCGCCCGGCGATCAGTATGTCCTCGACCTGCAGTATGAGAATGCCCTGTCCCAGGCGGATTTCGTCGCGGCGCCCGCGAACGAAGCGGCGCTGGGCTGGATCGAACGTTGGCCGGACTGGCCGGCCGCGGCGGTGGCGATCCACGGCCCGGCCGGCGCCGGCAAGAGCCATCTCGCGCAAATCTGGCTCGACCGCGCGCGAGCGGTCGAGCTGACGCCCGAGGCGCTGTCGCAGGATGGGCCGACGGAGCTTTCCGGCGACCGGAGGGCGGTGCTGATCGACGGCGCCGACCGCGCGGCAGAGGAGCCGCTGCTGCATCTTTTCAACATGGTGCGCGAGCAGGGCGGCTCGCTCCTGCTCGTCGCGCGCGAGCCGCCGTCGCGCTGGGGCATCGGCCTCGCCGATCTGCGCTCGCGGCTCGTGGCCTTGCCGGCGGTCGGGGTGGCGGCGCCCGACGCGGCGCTGATCGGCGCGGTGCTCGCCAAGCTTTTTTCCGATCGCCGCCGGCCGGTCTCGCGCGAGCTGATCTCGTACCTGACCCTGCGCCTGCCGCGCAGCTTCGCCGCGGCGCAGCAGGCGGTGGTGGCGCTCGATCACGCGGCGACGGCGGAATTCCGTCCGCTGACGGTGCCGCTCGCCGGCCAAGTTCTGAAGCTCCAGGCGGAGGAAGAGGAGGCGCCTACATCGCCGCCGACGGCTCATCCATCGGCGTGACGAAGGCGACGAGGCGCGCGCAACGCCGCTGAACGCCCGCCCATTCGACCGCGATCTCGAAGCGCACCAGCCCCGCCGTCGGCAGATTGGTCGCGAGGCGCGACGCCAGCGGCCCGGTGGTGACGTCGGCCAGCGACTGCGCCAACTCGTGGAGGCCGGGATTGTGCCCGACCATCATCAGCCGTTGGGTTTCGACGGCGCCCCCCCGCAGCCGCGCCATCAGCCGGTCGGCGCTGGCGAGATAGAGCTCGCCCTCGAACCGGATGTCGGGCCGCCGGGGAAAGGCGCCGACGACCAGGTCCAGCGTCTCCCGCGTGCGCGTCGCGGTCGAGCACAGCACCAGGTCGGGTTGCAGCCCGTGGCGCGCGATCCACCGGGCGATGGCGCGCGCGCCATCGTGGCCGAGCGCGTCGAGCACGCGATCGCTGTCCCGGGTGCCGGTGTCGGCGGGGACGGCCTTGGCATGACGCAGCAGGTAGAGTTCGCTCATAACGGCCCGTCTCCCTCGGGGCGGCGCCATGACTTTGTCACGCAACCGTTATAAGCTTCCGCCCTCGCACTGCAAACGGGAGCTTGGCGTGGAAGGTTCCGCACGAACGGAAATACCGGCATTCACGGCGGCGGAGCCGGGGCGCTTCATCAATCGCGAATTATCGTGGCTGGCCTTCAACGAGCGGGTCCTCGCCGAGGCCGACAACCAGAATCATCCGCTGCTGGAGCGATTGCGCTTTCTCTCGATCTCGGAAACCAATCTCGACGAATTCTACATGGTGCGGGTCGCCGGCCTGAACGGCCAGGTGCTGGCGGGGGTGCTGGCGCCGAGCCAGGACGGCTTGACCCCGGCCCAGCAATTGACGGAAATCAACCTGCGCGCCTCCAATCTTATGCAGGCGCAGCAGGTGACGTGGCGCGAGCTGCGCCGCGTCCTCGACGAGGCCGGCGTCTCGGTGATCGGCCCGGCCGACCTCGCGCCCGAGGAGCGCGCCTGGCTCGACGAGCGGTTCATGGCCGACATTTTTCCGGTGCTGACGCCGCTCGCGATCGACCCCGCGCATCCCTTTCCCTTCATCGCCAATCTCGGTCTCGGCATGGCGCTGCGGCTGGCGCGCACCGGCGGCCGCGTGCCCGATCCGGACCACGACACGATGCAGGCGCTGATCCTGATCCCGCCGGCGATCAACCGCTTCATCCGCCTGCCGGGCAAGGGCCTGCGCTTCATTCCGGTGGAGCAGATGATCGGCCTGTTCATGGACCGGCTGTTTCCCGGCTTTTCGCTGATCGGGCAGGGCATGTTCCGCATCTTGCGCGACAGCGAGGTGGAGCTGGCGGAAGAGGCGGAGGATCTGGTCCGCGTCTATGAAAGCGCGCTGAAGCGGCGGCGGCTCGGCAATGTCATCCGGCTCAGCATCGAAGCCACGATGCCGGACGATCTGCGCGACTTCCTGATCGAGCGGCTCGACGTGTCGCCCGACGATGTCTTCGCGCTCGACGGGCTGATCGGCCTCGGCGATGTCAAGCAGCTGATCGTCGATGAGCGGCCCGACCTGTTGTTCCCGCCCTATAACGCGCGCTTCCCGGAACGGATTCGCGACTATGGCGGCGATTGCTTCGCCGCCATTCGCCAGAAGGACATCATCGTCCACCATCCCTATGAGAGCTTCGACGTGGTGGTGCAGTTCGTGCGCCAGGCGGCGCGCGATCCGGCGGCGGTCGCGATCAAGCAGACGCTCTATCGCACCAGCGACGACAGCCCGATCGTGCGCGCGCTGATCGAGGCGGCGGAGGCCGGCAAGTCGGTGACCGCGCTGGTCGAGCTCAAGGCGCGGTTCGACGAGGAGGCCAACATCCGCTGGGCGCGCGATCTGGAGCGCGCCGGCGTGCAGGTGGTGTACGGGTTTCTCGAACTGAAGACCCACGCCAAGGTCTCGCTGGTGGTGCGGCGCGAGGCCGGGCAGCTCCGTTCCTATGTCCATTTCGGCACCGGCAACTATCACCCCTATACCGCCAAGGTTTATACCGACCTCAGCTTCTTCACCTGTGACGAGGCACTGTGCCGCGACGCCGCGCGGCTCTTCAACTACATGACCGGATACGCGCGGCCGGCGGTGCTGGAGAAGATCGCGGTGGCGCCGATCAGCCTGCGCTCGCGCCTCAACGAGATGATCGAGGCGGAGATCGCCGCCGCCGTCGCCGGCAAGCCGGCGCAGATCTGGGCCAAGATGAATGCCCTGGTCGATCCCGCCATCATCGACCTGCTGTATCGGGCCTCGGCGGCCGGGGTCGAGATCGACCTGGTGGTGCGCGGCATCTGCTGTTTGCGGCCGGGCGTGCCGGGCCTCTCCGAGCATATCCGCGTCAAGAGCATCGTCGGCCGCTTTCTCGAACATGGCCGCATCGTGTGTTTCGGCAACGGCAAGAAACTGCCGTCGCCGCAGGCCACGGTTTTCATCTCGTCGGCCGACTGGATGCCGCGCAATCTCGATTGGCGGGTCGAGTCGCTGGTTCCGATTGAAAACGAGACCGTGCACCGTCAAGTTCTCGACGAAATCATGGTCGCGAACCTCAAGGACAAGGCACAAAGTTGGCGCTTGAACGCCGACGGCACCTATGAGCATGAGAGCCGGGAGCCCAACGCCTTCAGCGTCCATACTTATTTCATGACCAATCCGTCGCTCTCTGGCCGTGGCAGCGCCCTGACGCCGCAGCGCCCCCGCCACGCGCCGCGCCTCATTCCCGCTAAAACGTGAGCCAAGCGGCAGGGCGGCAAGCGGGCGGGCGCCGGCGCGGCCCGGTGGCGGTTATCGATATCGGCTCCAATTCCCTGCGCCTCGTGATCTATGACCGGCTGAGCCGGTCGCCGCGCATGCTGTTCAACGAAAAAGTTCTATGCGGCTTGGGACGCGGTATCGCCGCGACCAACAAGCTTCACCCCGAGGGGGTGAAGCTGGCGAGCGAGAATCTGCGCCGCTTCGTCTCGCTGGCGCGGGCCGTTCCGGTGTCGCGGCTCCATGTGCTGGCGACGTCGGCGGTGCGCGATGCCGAGGATGGCGCCGCGTTCATGCGCAAGATCGAGCGCGGCCTCGGCATCCGCGCCAAGATTCTGTCGGGCGTCGAGGAAGGGCGGATGTCCGCCTTTGGCGTGATCGCCAGCATTCCCGGCGCCGATGGTCTGGTCGGCGATCTCGGCGGCGGCAGCGTCGAGCTGGTGTCGGTCGCCGATGAGGGGGTCGGCACGGCGGCGTCGCTGCCGATCGGTCCCCTGCGCCTCGCCGACATCGCCGATGACGAGCGCCGCCTGCGCGAGACCATCGATCGCCATCTCGACGAATTGCCGTGGCTGCAAGGTGGCGCGTTCGGGTCCTTTTATGCGGTCGGCGGGGCGTGGCGCGCGCTGGCCCGCATCCACATGGAGCAAAGCGGCTATCCGCTGCACGTCATTCAGCAATATGGGCTGACGCGGAGCGCCGCCGAGGGCTTTCTCGATGTGGTGGCGCATCAGTCACGCAAATCGCTGGAAAAAATGCCGGGCGTCTCGCGCAAGCGACTTGAGACGGTGTCGTTCGCGGCGCGCATCCTGTTCCGCGTGCTGCGTCGGACCCAGCCCAAGCGGCTGGTGTTTTCCGCCTATGGCTTGCGCGAGGGGCACCTCTATACCCTGCTGGACGCGGCGACGCGGCGGGAAGACCCGCTGCTTGCCGGCGCCGCCGCGATGGCGCAAAGCCATCGCCGCTTCGGTGCCGACGGCGAGGATTTGTTCGCGTGGACCACATCGCTTCATGCCGATGAGGATTCCGAGCAGCGGCGGCTGCGGCACGCGGCGGCGCTGCTCAGCGATGTCGCCTGGGCCGAGCATCCCGATTATCGCGCCGAGCAGGCGCTGCGCATGACCCTTTTCATGCCGCTGCCGGGCATCGATCATCCGGGGCGCGCGTTTCTCGCGGCGACCCTTCACGCGCGCTATGGCGGCGCCGATCCGGGCGACATGGTGCGCCGGCTTCTCGATAGCGAGCGGCTGGCGGCGGCACGCGCCGTCGGCCTCTCGCTGCGGCTCGGCAATACGCTCACGGGCGGCGTGCCGGGCCTTCTCGCGGGCAGCAAGCTCGCGCTCGACAACGGCACGCTGACCCTGTCGCTGCGCCGGGACAGCGGCCAGCGGTTCGGCGAAAGCGTGCAGCGCCGCCTCGACGCGCTGGGCCGCGCGCTGGGCAGGAAGACGGAAATCCGCGTCTAGTTGATCCCCGCGAGCGCTCGGGATTACCATCCCGCGAATGCGACACGGGAGGCAACGATGCGAAACAGCAGCACGCATATTCTGACCAGTCATGCCGGCAGCCTGCCGCGTCCGCGGGAATTGCTCGACGCCAATCGCGCACGCAAGGACGGGAAGGGCAGCGACGAGCGCGCCTTTCAGGAACAGTTGCGTGCCGCCACCGTCGATGTGGTGCGCCGCCAGCAGGAACTCGGCATCGACGTGCCGGGCGACGGCGAATTCGGCAAATCCATGGCCTATAGCGTCAATTACGGCGCCTGGTGGAACTATGCCTTCCAGCGGCTGACCGGGCTGCGGCTCGCCGATGCGGCGATCATCCGGCCGGGCGTCCCGATCCCATCGAGTATCACCGGCAAGGGCGGCTTCGAGCTGACCACCTTCGACCAGCGCCGCGACTGGCGGAAATTCGCCGGCGCCTACGCCGATCCCGAATCCGGCATCTATATGGGACCGGAGGCGTTCCAGCTTCCGGCCTGCATCGGCCCGATAAAATATACCGGCCAGGCCGCCATCGCCGCCGACATTGCCAACATGAAGGCGGCGCTGGCCGCCGCCGGCATCGCGGAAGGGTTCATGACCTCGGTCGCGCCCGGCAGCGCGGTGCGCATGGCCAACGAATACTATAAGACCGACGACGAATTCCTGATGGCCGGCGCCGAGGCGATGCGCGAGGAATACAAGGCCATTGTCGATGCCGGGCTGATCCTCCAGCTCGACGATCCGCTGGTCGCCGAAGGCTGGGACCAGGTGGTGCCCGAGCCCAGCCCCGCCGAATATCGCAAATACGCGATGCGCTGGGTCGAGGCGATCAACCACGCGATCCGCGGCCTGCCGCCGGAGCGCATCCGCTTTCATCTGTGCTGGGGCAGCTGGCACGGTCCGCACTCGACCGATCTGCCGATGCGCGACATCGTCGAGGTGATGCTGGCGGTGAAGTGCCAGGGCTATTCGTTCGAGGCCGGGAACGTCCGCCACGAGCATGAATGGAAGGTGTGGGAAGAGGTCAAGCTGCCGGACGACAAGATCCTGCTGCCGGGTGTCGTCAGCCACGCCACCAACGTCATCGAGCACCCGGAGCTGGTGGCCCAGCGCATCGAACGCTTTGCCAAGGCGGTCGGGCGCGAGCGGGTCATCGCCGCCACCGATTGCGGCCTCGGCGGCCGCGTCCATGCGCAAATCGCCTGGGCCAAGCTCGAAGCGCTGGCGCAGGGCGCGGCGGTGGCGAGCAAGGAATTATGGAAGTAAGCGCGCCGACGATTTTAAAAAAAATCGCCTTGGCCGGGCTTGTCCCGGCCATCCACGACTTTCGGTCTTCGCGGAAAATTCGTGGATGCGCGGGCCAAGCCCGCGCACAGCGGACCGGGGGCTGCTATTGCGCCGCCGCCGCGGTGGCGCCGAGATGCAGGCGCTCGATCTTCTTGCCCGACGCGGTGAGGGCGAGGCGCCCGTGTTTCAGGTCCAGCGCGTCGCGCCCGAAAATCTCGGCGCGCCAGCCCTGAAGCGCCGGCACAGTGGCGCTGTCATCCGCCGCGATCGCTTCGAGATCGTCATTGTCGGCGATGAGGCGCGGCGCGACATCGCTTTCCTCGGCGCATAGCCGCAACAGGACACGCAGCAACTCAACCAGTGGGCCGATGCCGGGGGGCAGGTGGCGCTGGGCCGGCAATTCGGGACAATCCGCCTCCGGCAGGGTGCGCGCGCGCTCAACCGCCGCCAGGATTTCCGCGCCCAGCCGCCCCTCGGCCAGCGAGCGACCCAGGGCGCGGATGCGGGCCAAATCCTCGACATCCTTCGGCGGATGCGACGCGATCTCCAGCAGTGCCTCGTCGCGCACCAGCCGATTGCGCGGCAGGTCGCGCTTCTGCGCCGCCAGCTCGCGCCACGCCGCCAGCTCGCGGATCATGGCGAGGGTGCGGCGGCTGTTGGTGCGTGGCTTGAGGCGCCGCCACGCATCGGTTGGGTCGGGGCGATAGGTCTTGGGGTCGGACAGCACCGCCATCTCGTCGGCGACCCATGTTGCCCGCCCGGTCTTCTCCAGCCGCGCGGACAGGCGCTCATAGACCTTGCGCAGCGGGATCACGTCGGCCAGCGCATATTGCAACTGGCGCTCGCTCAGCGGCCGGTGCGCCCAATCGGTGAAGCGCGAGGATTTGTCGATCGCGGCGCCGGCCAGCTTCGCCGCCAGCGTCTCATAGCTGGCCGATTCGCCGAAGCCGCACACCATGGCGGCGATCTGGGTGTCGAAGATCGGGTGCGGCACCACGCCGGTCATATGCACGAAAATCTCGATGTCCTGGCGCGGCGCGTGAAATACCTTCAGCACGCTGGTATCGGCCAACAGATCGAATACCGGCGCGAGGTCGATACCCGGCACCAGCGGGTCGATCGCGGCGCCGCCGTTCGGCCCGGCGATCTGGATCAGGCAGAGAATCGGCCAATAGGTCTTTTCCCGCATGAATTCGGTATCGATGGTGACAAACGCGGCGCCATGGAGGCCGGCGCGGAATTCGGCCAGCGCGCCGCTATCGGTGATCAGATTCATCGCCTCCCGCTATACACCCAATCGGCCGCGCATAAAACCGTGACATAGGGTGGACATTTTCGGCCGAACGGGCGACAAACCGGCTGATCCGGCGCCCGCCGCGCCTTCCCGGAACCACCCTATGCATCTCTATCGAACCCATAATTGCGGCCAACTGCGCCTTGCCGATACCGGCAAGACCGTCCGTCTCTCGGGCTGGGTGCATCGCAAGCGCGACCATGGCCAGTTGCTGTTCATCGATCTGCGCGACCATTACGGCGTGACGCAATGCGTCGTCGACATATCGAACCCGCTATTCGCCGCGGTCGATGCCCAGCGCCTCGAAAACGTGGTGACCATCACCGGCGCGGTGGTGGAGCGGTCCGCCGACACGGTCAACCCGAAGCTCGCGACCGGCACGGTCGAGGTCCGGATCGCGGGTATCGAGGTTCAGGGCACCGCCGAGCCGCTGCCGTTTCCGGTCAATGCCGAGGCCGACTATCCCGAGGACATGCGGCTCAAATACCGCTTCCTCGATCTGCGGCGCGAGACCGTCCATGCCAACATCATGCTGCGGGCGCAGGTCATCGCCAGCCTGCGCCGGCGCATGATCGACCAGGGTTTCACCGAGTTCCAGACCCCGATCCTGACCGCCAGCTCGCCCGAAGGCGCGCGCGATTACCTGGTGCCGAGCCGGCTGCATCCCGGCAAATTCTATGCGCTGCCGCAGGCGCCGCAGCAATTCAAGCAATTGCTGATGGTGGCGGGGTTCGACCGCTATTTTCAGGTGGCGCCGTGCTTCCGCGACGAGGCCAGCCGCGCCGACCGCTCGCCCGGCGAATTCTACCAGCTCGATTTCGAGATGTCGTTCGTGACCCAGGAGGATGTGTTCGCGGCGATCGAGCCGGTGCTGGCCGGTGTGTTCCAGGAATTCGGCAAGGGCCGCGCGGTCACCGCCAACCCATTCCCGCGCATTCCCTATGACGAGGCGCTGAGCAAATACGGCACCGACAAGCCCGATTTGCGCAACCCGATCGAGATGAGCGACGTTACCGAGATTTTCGCCGGCTCCGGCTTCAAGGTGTTCGCCAACATGATCGCCAAGGACGCCAACGCCCGCGTCTGGGCGATTCCGGCGCCGACCGGCGGCAATCGCGCCTTCTGCGACCGCATGAACAGCTGGGCGCAGGGCGAGGGCCAGCCCGGCCTCGGCTATATTTTCTATCGCGCCGATGGCGGCGCCGGGCCGGTCGCCAACAATATCGGACCGGAGCGCAGCGAGAAATTGCGCGCGCAACTCGGCCTCAAGGATGGCGATGCGGTGTTTTTCGTCGCCGGCGTGCCCAAGGTCTTCACCGCCTTCGCCGGCGCCGCGCGACAGCGGCTGGGGCGCGAATTGAATCTCAACGAAGAGGGCGTGTTCAAATTCTGCTGGATCGTCGATTTCCCGATGTATGAGCGGGACGAGGAAACCAAGCAGATCGTGTTCAGCCACAATCCCTTCTCGATGCCGCAGGGTGGCATCGAGGCGCTGGAGACGCAGGACCCGCTGACCATCAAGGCATTCCAGTACGATATCGTCTGCAACGGCACCGAATTGAGCTCGGGCGCGATCCGCAATCACCGCCCCGAGATCATGATGAAGGCGTTCGCCATCGCCGGCTATCCCGCCGCCGAGGTCGAGGCCCGATTCGGCGGGCTTTTGGATGCTTTTCGCTTCGGCGCGCCGCCCCATGGCGGCTCGGCGCCGGGCATCGACCGGATCGTGATGCTGCTGGCGGACACCCCCAATATCCGCGAGGTGGTGGCCTTCCCGATGAACCAGCAGGCCCAGGATCTGATGATGCAGGCGCCCGCCGAGGTGCCGCCGGAGCGGCTTAAGGAATTGTCGATTCGCCTGGCGCTGCCACCGGTGGTGGGCAAGACCGGGGGATGAATTTCCCGCCGCGCGCCCTATTATCCAGCGATCGATGATGAGATACTGGCGATGATGATTCTGTCTTCCCCGCGCTTCCTGTCGCTGGCTTCGGTGATCGCTCTCCTGGCCGGCCCCGCCCTCGCCGCCGATATTCAACCGCACCGCGCCCTCTATACCTTGTCGCTGGGCACCGCCAAGACCGCCAGCGGCGTGCTGGGTGCCGACGGCGCCATGACCTATGCCTGGGGCGAGACCTGTGGCGGCTGGACCGTCGAGCAGCGCTTTCGCCTGCGGCTCGAATATGCCGACCAGGACGCGACGCAGATCACCTCCAACCTGGTGACCTGGGAATCGAAGGACGGCGCGCGCTATCGCTTCAACGAGCGGCGCATGCGCAACGGCGAGCTGGACCAGGAGATCAAGGGCGAGGCCCATATCGACATTCCGCAAAGCTATGTGCTTGGCTTCGACGGCGGCACCGCCAAACTCGGCGCCGTGGCGCGCGCCACCGTCGAGCAGGCCGCCGCCGCCAGCCGGCGCGAGCCGAGCTTTCATGTGCTGGTGGTGAGCCGCGCCGGCTCCGCCAACGCCGCCGGGGTGAAGGGCGCCAAGGCCGAGGATGAGCGGCTCTCCAAGCGCCGCGCCGAGGCGGTTCGCGCCGAGCTGATCCATGACGGCGTGCCCGCCACCTCGGTCCAGGTGGCGCCCGGCGTTTCCGGTCCGCTGGCGACGCTGGCGGCCCAGGAAACCACCGGCAAGCCGCCCGAGCACGCGGTCGAAATCTATCTTGATCCGGCGAAGCGCGGCGGTGTCGCGGAATTCACCAAGCCCGAACAGGCGACCATCGCGCTGAAGCCCGACGTACTGTTTCCGACGGCGCACACGCTCTATCTGATCGAGCAGGCGCAGGCCGGCGTGCCGTTCGTGGTGCGCCAGGTGTTCGACGGCACCACGGTCGACGACGCGACCACGATCTCCGCGGTGATCGGGCCGACGCTGAAGCCCGGCGAGGAGGCGGCCGACGAGCATCCGATCAAGTCGCCGCTGCTGGACCGGCCGTCCTGGCGCATGCGTCTCGGCTTCTTCCCGGCCGAGAGCAAATCCGAGACGCCGGATTATGAGCTTGGCATGCGGCTGATGGATAATGGCGTGTCGCAGGACATGGCGCTCGATTACGGCGATTATGTCGTGAATGCCCGGCTGGAGCGCATCGAGCCGCTGCCCAAGCCGACCTGCGATTAGCGCCGCTCGCCCCTTGTGCGACGCGCCGAGCGTGCCATCATGGCCGCCGGTAGACATAGCGGGAGGCGGCCATGCCGGTCATCAAAGTAAAGGATCTATCCTACGCCCGGCTGCGGGCGCCCGATCTCGACGTGATGGAAGAATTCCTCACGGATTTCGGCCTCGTGCGCAGTGCGCGCACGCCGACCGCGCTTTATATGCGCGGCATGGACGCGCCCCACCATCTGCACATCACCGAACTGGGTGAGCCGCGGCTGGCGGGCTTCGCCTATGAGGCGGCGAGCGAAGAGGATTTGGACCGCGTCGCGCGCGTCCCCGGCGCCTCGCCGATCGAGGCCATCGACGAGCCGGGGGGCGGCAAACGCGTCCGCCTGACCGAGCCGAACGGCTACACCATCGAGGTGGTCCACGGTATCGCGACGCTGGACCCGCTGCCGGTCGAGGAACAGCAGCTCAATAGCGGCTTTCACCCGCTGCGGCGCGCCGGGGTGCTGATGCGGCCGAAGCGCGGGCCGGCGCGCATTAAGCGCATTGGCCACGCCGTCATCGGCACGCCGAAGCTGCGCGAGACGCTGGCCTGGTTTCGCGACACGCTGGGCTTTGTCGGCTCCGACGATGTCTATGCCGGCGACAAGGACAATCTGATCGGCTCGTTCAACCGCCTCGACCGGGGCGAGGAATATGTCGATCATCATTCATTGTTCGTCTTGTCATACCCCCCGCATGCCGGCCTCAATCATGTCTCGTTCGAGGTCTACGACATCGACGATGTCTTCATCGGCCACGAATATCTCGAAAGCAAAGCCAAGTACGAGCATATGTGGGGCATCGGCCGCCATGTGCTGGGCAGCCAGATTTACGATTATTGGGCCGATCCGTGGGGCCGGGTGCATGAGCATTGGGCCGACAGCGACCGCATCAATATCCACAATGGCTCGAATCTGGTGTCGGCGGAAATCGGCCTCGCCTCGCAATGGGGCGAGCGCGTGCCCGAGAAGATGCTGACCCGCGTCCTGCCGTAAAAGTAGGGCGGTCGCCGGCCGCCCTCTTCTTCCCCGGCCGCCATCCCGGCGCGGTCGGGGGCCGTCGCGCCAAGGCCCCGACTCGGCCACCGACTCGAATAGCGG
>DATCDN010000034.1:0-19325 GCA_036510675.1 Allostellaceae bacterium | reverse complement strand
TGTAGGCCCGCATCTTCGGCGTGGTCGCCGCGTTGGCATGCAACTTCACCAGCATCGGCGTCCCTCCAGCCAAGCAATGCCAGACAATACACCAATTCGCTCCAGCCAACCTTCCGGGACCAAACACCTTCGCCGGTAAGGGAAAATGATGGGAACCTGCAAAATATTCCTCATCCCGAGCGCGTCCGAAGGGCGTAGTCGAGGGACGCACGACAATCCGCCTACCCGCTCGCGGCCGCCAGCGGCTCTTGGGGGCGGCAGAGGATGGTGAAGACGCTGCCGGGTTCGGCGCTGTCCACGGTCACTGCGAACCCATGGAATTTCGTGATCGCCGCCACCAGGCTAAGGCCCAGGCCGCTGCCCTCCTGTTCGTGGTCCGGGTCGAGCCGGTAGAAACGCTCGAAAATCCGGCCGCGCGCCGCCGGGGGAATGCCCGGCCCGGTATCGCCGACCCGCACCACCGGCCCCTCCGGCGTCGCCAGCGCGGCAAGCCGTACATGCCCGCCCGGCGGCGTGAATTTGATCGCGTTCTGCGCCAGGTTGGCGATCGCCTCCAGCATCAGGTCGCGATGCGCGGTGATTGCCATCTTGGCCTCGGCCGATATGTCGAGCACCAGGCCGGCATCCTCGGCCAGCGGCTGATAGATCTGGCCGACTTCCTCCACCAGGGCGCCCAGCTCGAATGGTGTCGCGTCGGCATGGGCGCGCCCCGATTCGATTTCGGCGATACGCAGCAGCGTTGTGATCACCGCCAGCGCGCGGTCGAGCTCGGCGACGGCGCTATCCGCCAGATCGCGCAAATCATCGTGGCTCGACGCGGTTTCCTTGCCGCGCTCCAGCCGGGTGCGCAGCCGCGCCAGCGGCGCGCGCAGATCGTGCGCGATATCGGTGCCGGCTTCCTTGACGCTGGGGATCAGGCGGCCGATCTCGTCGAGCATCAGATTGACGCTGTGGGACAGCCGGTCGAAATCATCGGCGGTGCCGCGCACCGGCAGGCGCTCGCGCAGGTCGCCGAACAGGATGCGCTCGGCCGCCTGGTGCACCGTCTTGACGCGCTGTTGCGCGCGCCAGCTGACGAAGGCGCCGGCCGCGATCGCCAGGATCAGCGCCGGGATGACGCCGAGTTCCAGCGCGCGCCACACGATATTCGACAGGGTCACCAAGGCATCGACATTGCGGCCGACCACCAGGACATCGCCGCTGAGCAGGCGGCGGCCGACCACCCGTGCCGCGCCGACATCGAGATTATTCGCCGAGGCCGGCAGCCATTCGAGCGCGTGGGCGCGGCCGTCGAGCGACAGCTCGGGCGGCACCGCCGCCAGATTCCCGACCAGCAGCCGGCCCTCGCCATCGAACAGGGCCGCATAGGTGATGCGATGCAGATCGCCCAGATTGCGCAGCGATACCGCGCGATAAACCTCCTGCGTCGGCTGGCGCGCGATCAGGGCCGCGTCGCTGACCAGGAAACGGTCGATCCGCACGGTCTCGTATAGCGCGGTCTGCCAGTAGATGAACGCGAACAGCAGCAACACCGAGATCGCGAACATCACCGCGAACGACACGGCGAGGCGGAAGGTCGAGGTTCGCAGATAATCGGGCAGGCGCATCTCGCTCGATCGCGCAAAGGGGGCGAGGCAAAATTGCCACAGGCGGCGGCCCGTCGTCGAATGTCATCGAACCGCAACAAAACCCTAACATATCCGCAACACCCCGATCCTATTCCCTCGCCCACAGGGATGCCGCCAACCCGGCATCCGCGTGGCAAAAAACGGGGGATACCCATTATGTCGTTGAAGCTCACCTTGATTGGCGGCGTCGCGGTCGGGGCGTTGCTGGCGTTTACCGCCGGTAGTGTCCATGCCCAGACCAGTGACCGCAGAACCTCGGTGCAGGTGCTGGAAAACCAGATTCAGCAATTGCAGCAGAATTACCAGTCACAAATTCAAAATTTGCAGATCCAAGTCGATCGGTTGAAGAATCAGCAGCGCCAAAAGGCCGAACAGGCCGAGATGGTGCGCGAGCAGGCGGCACGGACCCAGGCCGAGGTCAAGAAGGCCAGCACCGGCGGCTTGAAGGGCACCTATCATGTCGGCGGCGTGACGCTGACGGTCGGGGGCTTCATCGAATCCGCGACCATCTATCGGTCGAGCAACGAGACCGCCGATGTCGGCAGCATCCTCGGCAGCAACGGCGCCGGCAACGGCATTCCGTTCGGCACCGGGCAGACCACCGGCAATAATCGCGGTCTGGGCGAATTCCGCGAAAGCGCGCGCCAGTCGCGCCTCTCGCTGTTAGCGACCGGCAAGCCCGACGATGTCACGACGCTGACCGCCTATTGGGAAAACGATTTTCTTGGCCAGGGCGACACCGCCAATTCCAACGAAAGCAACAGCTATAATCTGCGCATGCGGCATGCCTTCATGGCGTATGACCGCTCCGATTGGCGCTTCAATCTGCTCGCCGGCCAGACCTGGAGTCTGGCGACGCTGGATGGCGCCGGCCTCGATCCCTTCAAGGTCGTGACGCCGCTATCGATCGACGCGCAGTACAATGTCGGCTTCAACTGGATGCGGCAGCCGCAAGTGCGGTTGACGGAACGCTTCGCGCCCGGCCTGTGGGCGGCGGTGTCGTTCGAGAACCCGCAGCTCACCACGCCGGGCGGCCTGTTCGCCGGCATCCCTGGCGAGACGCTCAACGTCAAGGAGGCGGGCGGCGGCGGCGGCTTGCTGAACGCCTCGGGCACGACCTTCTCGTTCGACGGCATGCCAGACATCGTCGCCAAGGTCGCGGCCGAGCCCGGCTGGGGCCATTTCGAGGTGTACGGCCTCGCTCGGCAATTCCGCGATCAGGTGACCGCGACCGGTGTTCCCATCTTCCCGAGCAGTTCCACGAAAAGCGCGTTCGGCGGCGGCATCGGCTTTGGCGCGATCCTGCCGGTCGTGCCGCATCGGCTGGATGTGACACTGTCGGGCCTCTATGGCGCCGGCATCGGCAAATATGCCTCGGGCCAGCTTCCCGATCTGGCATTCGACGGCGCCGGCAACCCGAAGCCGATCACCGAGATCGAGGCCATGGTCGGCCTGATCGGGCATCCGACTCCGACGGTCGATGTCTATGGCTATTGGGGTATCGAGCAGGCACGGAAGGAAGCCTTCACCGGCGCCGGCGGCGTGCCGCTCGGCTATGGCAATCCCAACTATCTGAACACCGGCTGCTCCTACGGCAATCTCAGCTTCAACAAGGCGAAGTCGGCCTCGTGCAATGTCGATCAGCTATGGGAAGGCCAGGTCGGCGCCTGGTTGAATTTCTACAAGGGTGAGTATGGTCGGATGGCGCTTGGCGCCTCCTATGCCTATGTCAATGTCGGCACCTTCGCCGGCATCGGCGGCGCGCCCTCGACCAATGAGAACATCGTGATGACCAGCTTCCGCTACTATCCGTTCTAAAGCGGAACAATGGGCCGGCGCCGTCGCCAATGCGCGGCGGCGCCGAAGCCTTCAGCGCAGCAATTCGTACTTGCCACCTTTTTCCAGCGCGCGCTGATAGGCGGGACGGGCATGAATCCGTTGCAGCCAGTCCCAAGTCTTGGGGCGGCCCTGATC
This sequence comes from Allostellaceae bacterium, assembly GCA_036510675.1. Lineage (GTDB taxonomy): Bacteria > Pseudomonadota > Alphaproteobacteria > ATCC43930 > CGMCC-115725 > JAATGI01. The sequence continues at coordinate 15,723 of DATCDN010000034.1, read as the reverse complement.
CAGCCCGGCGCGCACCGATGCCGCCTCCAGCGGAAAGCTCATCATCACATCGGCGGCGGTAAATTCATCGCCCGTGAAATAGGCGCGCGATCCCAATTCATCCTCGATGAAGTCGAAATGAAGCTTCAATGATGGCGCGATGTAGCTGTCGCGCAGGGTTGCCGATATGCGCTTCGCTACCGGTCGAACGAACCATGGCACCTGCGGTCCGGCGATGCGGCCGGCGATCAATCCCATCAGCAAGGGCGGCATCAGCGAGCCCTCGGCGTAATGCAGCCAATAGGTATATTGCAGCCGCGCCTTGGTGTCGGGCGGCGGGATCAGCCGCCCCTTGCCATAGCCATCCACCAGATATTCGACGATGGCGCCGGTCTCGGCGATGGTGTTCTCGCCATCGGTGATGACCGGCGACTTGCCGAGCGGATGCACCGCGCGCAACGAGGCCGGCGCGCGCATCGACGGCTCGCGCTGATAGAATTTAATCTCGTATTCGAGGCCCAATTCCTCCAGCAGCCATAACACGCGCTGCGAGCGCGAATTATTTAAATGATGAACGACGATCATGACTTATTCCCCTTGCGTTACAATCTAATCGGCGACATTACCGAGCAGGCAACCGCCATCAATCGGGATCTGCGCGCCGGTGATGTAGCTCGAGGCGGGCGAGGCGAGGAACAGCGCCAGGCCCTTCATCTCTTCCGTCGAGGCGGGACGGCCCAGCGGCACGCCTTGGGCGAACGCGTCCTGCACTTCCTTGGTATGCATCCAGCCGCCGCCGATATTGGTGATGAACGGGCCGGGCGCGATCGCGTTGACCGGGATATTGTATTTGGCGAGTTCCAACGCGGCGTTGCGCATCAGATGCGCGGCGCCGGCCTTCGCCGCCATGTAGGCGGCGCCGATGCCCGCTTCGACATAGAGCGCCGCCATCGAGGTGGTGACGATGATACGGCCCGATCGGCGCGGCTTCATATGTTTCGCCGCCGCGCGGATGGTAGCGAACACGCCGTTCAGATTGATGTCGATGACGTGGTTCCAGCGTTCGTCCTCGTAATTCTCGATCGCGCCTTCCGGGATGCGTTTGCGGCGATCGAGCGTGACGAAGCCGATACCCGGATCGACGCCGGCATTGGCGAAACAGACATCGAGGCGCCCATAAAGGCCAGCCGTCTCGTCGAAGGCACGGTTGAGCGCCGCATGATCGGTGACGTCGGCCCGCATGCCGCGCACGTCCCAGCCCTTCGCGGTTAGACGCTTGGTCTCGGTCTCGAGCCGCTCCGGATGGATATCCAACATCGTCACGCGCGCGCCGTTCTCGGCCATCACTTCGGTGAAGGACAGCCCGATGCCTGACGCGCCGCCAGTTACGATCACGCCATAATCCGCCACCTTGTACATCTCCGCCGCCTTCATCGCATTCCTCCCTTGCTGGCATTTGGCGCATCCTGTTCGCTCTCCCGCGCGCAGACAAGCGCCCCGCATGGTGGCGTCACGCCACTCAGCGCAACGATCGAGGGTTGATGCAGTCATGCGCGAGGAACAAGGGAAGGAACGCGGCGTTGATCGGACATGCGGGCAATCCGCCCGCGAACCGATTAAAGGAGAGACTGGCATGATCCGCAACTTACTCGCGGGTGTTGCGGCGTTGGCCCTCATGACGGGCGCGGCGTTGGCGAACGAAACCTATTCGCAGAGCACCACCGTGGTCGCCCCAGCGGCGCCGGTGGCCCCGACGGGCGATTCCTACAGCAAGACCCGGACGGAGAAATCGACCGATTCCTATGGCAATCAGACGGAACACCGCGACCGTATGGAGAAGAGTCAGGCGATGACGCCGGACGGCGGTGCGGCGACCACCACGCATACGCATTCCAGCACGCGCGTGGCCCCGGCGGACTCGGACGATTAAGCAGGTGTGTTGGCCGGGCGCCTCGGCGCTCGGCCGATTCGCGAAGGAGATGTGCCATGATTCGAGGCTTGATTGGCGGGATCGCGGCGGTCGCCCTGATGACCGGCGCGGCGTACGCCCAGGACAGCAGCTATTACAATTACAATAAAACCACGACACTGACGACGCCATTCGGCTCCAGCTCGCGCTCGACGACGACCACCACGACGACGGCGCCGGGCCCGGTCGACGCGCCGGTGATCGGCGAGCCGACACGGATCGGCGCGCCGGACATGGCGCCGCCCAATGACGGCCAGTATGAGGAACAATCGGCCGATGTCGGCTCCATGCCGCCACCGCCGCCACCGGGTTCGGCGCCGAGCTATCGCGTGGAGACGATGACGCGTCGGGTCACCGACCCGGCGCCTATCCCGCTGGTGCCGTCGCGGACCACCACGACGACCACGACCACCCGCGACGACGACGAATAGTCGGCGACGCTCTCCGAACAAATGGCCGCGCCCCGCGATGGGTGCGGCCATTTGTTAGCGCTCATTTTTTGCGCTCTTGACCCATTTGCGGACCGGGTATTGATTCGGCATATCGATTTCGTGGAAGGATTCGCGCCGTGGAATATCGCTTCATTTCCTGCGACGACCATCTCGACCTCAACAATCTGCCGGCCGATCTGTGGACCTCGCGGCTGCCCGCGCATTTGCGCGACCGGGCGCCGCATGTCGAACGGCGCGACGGCCGCGCGGTCTGGGTGTGTCAGGACAAGATCTGGGGCGGCTGGGGCGGCCGGCTGGACGGCATCGTGCCGACGCGGGCGAAGCTGCCGTTCTTCAATGCCTTCGATCGCGGCGGCATCGCCGATCAGAGCGAGCGGCGCCCCGCCGTCTCCGAACTGCGCCTCGCCGATATGGATCGCGACGGCGTCGAATCGCATGTCATGTTCGGCCCGGTGACCTCGATCGATCTCCCCGATGCCGAACTGCGCGATGCGTGCTATCGCGCCTATAATGACTGGCTGGAGGAATTTTGCTCGGTCGCGCCGGACCGGCTGATCGGCGTGCCGATGCTGCCGGAATATCCCGAAGCGGCGCTGGCGGAGCTGCACCGGCTGGTGAAGAAGGGCTGCTTCCGCCAGGTGGTGATGCAGGTGGCGCTGGCGAAGCCGCGCCTCCACGATCCGGCGTGGGAACCATTCTGGACCGCGCTCGAGGAGACCGGGATGATCCTCTCGTGGCATGTCACGGTGTTTCTTGGCGCCGGGACCCCGGACCCGGGGCAGGGCAAGATCGCCGGCACGTTCACTGTCACCAAGGCGCTGATCGGCCAGTTCCTCGATCCGTTCGTCGATCTGTTCGCGTGGGGCATTCTGGAGCGCCATCCCAAGCTGAAGCTGGTGCTGGTCGAGGGCGGGCTGGGCTGGCTGCCATGGGTGGTACAGGAACTCGACTACCGGCACTGGCGGCTGTGGGAGGCGAAGGAGTTTTGGGCCGATAAGGGCGGCATCGACCTCGTCACCAAGCCGAGCGAGATTTTCAAGCGCCAGATCTACGCGACCTTTCAGGAAGATTATGTCGCCATGGATTTGCTGAAATATTATGGCGAGGACAATGTGCTGTGGGCGTCGGATTATCCGCACCCGGACAGCATCTGGCCCAACAGCCACGCCACCGTCGAGCGCCAGATGAAACATTTCTCGCCCGAGCTGCGGCGCAAGCTGACCCGCGACAACGCGGCGAAGCTCTATGGCCTCGACCGCTTCGCGGTGCGGCAAGCGGCGGAGTAGCGGCCATGGCGTCGGCACCGATCAGCCGCTTTCCGGTACCGACGCTGGACGAGTTGCCGGCGGACATCCGGTCGCGGGTCGAGGCGGTGCAGGAAAAATCCGGCTTCGTGCCGAATGTGTTCCTGGCGATGGCCCATCGGCCGGATGAATTCCGTGCCTTCTTCGCCTATCACGATGCGCTGATGGAAAAGCCGGGTGGCCTGACCAAGGCGCAGCGCGAGATGATCGTGGTCGCGACCAGTGCCGCCAATCAGTGCCATTACTGCATCATCGCGCATGGCGCGATTCTGCGCATTCGCGCCAAGAACCCACTGATCGCGGACCAGGTCGCGATCAATTACCGCAAGGCCGATCTCGATGCGCGCGATAAGGCGATGCTCGATTTCGCGGTGACGATCGCGGTGACGCCATGGCTGATCGCCGATGCCGATTACGAGACGCTGGAGCGCCATGGCTTCGGCCGCGACGAGGCATGGGATATCGCGGCCATCGCCGCGCTGTTCGCGCTCTCCAACCGCATGGCCAGCGCCATCGACATGCGGCCCAACGATGAATTCTATGCGATGGGACGCGAGAAGCGCTCTTGACGGGGGCGTTTTCGTATATACATTAATTCATGAACGAGTGGGATGAAGCCAAGCGCGCGCGGACCCTTCGGGAGCGTGGCCTCGATTTCACCGATGCCGAACGGATTTTCGCGGGCAAGTATTTCACTCGGCAAGACGGTCGCCGCGAGTACGGTGAAACTCGCTACATTACCGTTGGTTTTTTGTCCGATCGTTTTGTTGTCGTCGTATGGACGTCTCGCAGCGGCGGAAGACGTATTATCTCCTTGAGGTACGGTCATGACTGGGAAAAAGAGCGATTCAAAGCGTATTTGGATTGATCCTGACGACGCTCCGGAACTGACTGAAGAATGGTTTGCGAGCGCCGATCTCTATGAAGGCGGCAAGCTTATCCGCAAAGGGGGTCGTCCGAAATCCGACACGCCGAAAGAACCCGTGAATATCCGTCTCGACGCCGATCTCGTGGCGCATTATCGCGCCACCGGCCCGGGGTGGCAGTCGCGGGTCAATGACGCGCTGCGCAAGGCGGCGAAATTGCCGCGCAAGCGGCTGCCGGCCTGATCCCTATTCCGCCGGCGTGTGCCGCGTCAGAAAATCCTCCACCGCCGCCCGCACGGTGGCGAGCTTGTCGGCGCCTTTCCAGTCGCGCAGCACTTCGGCGAATGGCGCGATTTTGGCGATTTCCTCGCCGATCACTTTCGGGTGCGGCGGGTCGTCGCCGGGCATCACCAGCAGCGGCGTCGGGCATTGCCGGACGAAGTCGCGCGCGGTGTTGAAGGTGAAATCGCCGCCGAACATCTTCTCGAAGAACCCGTCGAGCGTCGCCTGATCGAGGTTGGGGTCGCGTTCGCGCATCGCCTGCGACCAGCCCTTGAACGTCTCGGCGAACACTTGGCGATTATTTGTCGAAGCCGATCGGGTTCTGCAGCACCGCCGCGCTGATCCGCTCCGGAATCATCTCACACAGCGTCAGGCAGAACGATGAGCCGATGCAGCCACCCATGAGATGACAGCGCTCAATGCGCAGATGATTCATCAGCGCGATATGGTCGCCGGCATAGCTCTGCCAGCCATCACCGGGCCGAATCGGCGCGTGGCTGTGCTCGGCGTTGCGCTGATCCATCGCGATGACGCGAAATTTACCGGCGAGTTCGATCGTCGGGTCCATCCACGGTCGCGGCGGCCCGCCCGCCGGCGCATGCCACCAGGAAATTGCCGACCGCAAGCCGCCAGGCGCGAACAGCAGCAGCGGATAGCCGGAACCAGACTCCTCGTAATAGATTTCCGCGCCATCGTGGGTGAGGGTGGGCATGATTGTTCTCCTCGAATCTGGCACCTCAACCCGTCCCGAGCGCGCGGGCGATCGAAGGACGCGCGTCGGACCGTCGTCGTTCAACCATTAACGCAAAGACGCAAAGGCGCGAAGACACAAAGCGATCCCTCGTGCCCTTTGCGTCTTCGCGTCTTCGCGTTAGTTGAATTCGGGTCCATCGTCCGAATCACCGAATTCGCCTAGAGTGCGATCCGCCAGACGGAAGCACTCTTGCTTCCGTCCGGCCGGAGAAATCGCACTCTAATCATTGAATTAGCGGCGGATTCACGCCTGATGGAATCGCGAATGCGATTCCATCAAAGGCGATCCGACTCTAGCGCACGCTTTGTCACGCCGGCGTTTAGCGGACCCGCCATCCTTGACAAGGAATCGGGGCGAAAGTTTAATCGCCCAACAAATTATAAAACATACCGGTGAGGAAGTTCGACGTTTAACCCCCGGCATATGACGATGTGCTCGCGCCCCCGGCGGCGGGCCGTCGCGACTTGTTCGTGCTGACCGCCGAAACCGCTTAGGAGGATTCCATGGCGACGTGGCAAGACGATCTGCAATTCTACACCTTCCATTTTATGCACTACACGGACCTGCCGGCGGACCAGAAGAAATACGATTCGCTGTGGGTGGATTTTTCCAACAAAAATTTCGACGCCAAGAAGGGCCATGCGCTGTATCAGCGCTATATGGCCGAAATGGTGCTGGCCGACCGGCTGGGCTATGACGGGCTGGCGCTGAACGAGCATCACAATACGGTCTACAGCCTGAACCCGGTCGTGACGATCATGGCGGCCGCGCTGATTCCGCAGACCAAGAACGCCAAAATTTGCGTCTTCGGCGTGCCGCTTAATCTTGAGATGCCGAACCGCCTCGCCGAGGCCTATGCCATGCTCGACGTGATGTCGAACGGGCGCCTCGAGATCGCGCTGCCGCTCGGCACCGGCATGGAATATTGGGCCAATTCGATTAATCCTGCCGTGGCGCGCGCGCGCTTCCGCGAGGGGCTTGAGGTGCTGTTGCAGGCTTGGACTCAGGACGGGCCGACCTCCTATGACGGCGAGTTCTATTCCTATCGCTATCTCAATCCATGGCCGAAGCCGATGCAGAAGCCGCACCCGAAGATCGCGATCGTGGGCACCGGCAGCCCCGAGACCATTCAGATCGCGGCCGAGCACGGCTATGCCTATTCATCGGTCTTCGTGCCGATCGTGGCGCAGGAAAAGACCTTCGCCAAGCTGCGCGAGGAAATGCCGAAATACGGGCATGAATTCACGCCCGACAAGGCGATCTTCAACGCCATCGTCTATGTCGCCGAGACCGACGAGATCGCCGAGCGGGAATGCAAGGAGCATGTCCAGTTCTTCTTTGAGGACGCGACCCGCACCACGGCGCGCTATCTGTCGCCGCCAGGCTATATCTCGGCGGAGCAGTTGCGCATGCGCGCGGCGGCGACCGCGTCCCATGGCGGCTTCGATTGGGAGGCGCTGACCCAGCAATGGCGTGTGGTGTTCGGCACCCCGGAAAAGGTCGCGAACACGCTCGGCAAATGGTGCGAGAGCGCCAATTCGTCGCGCGTGCTGGTCCACCACCATATTGGCGACATGCCGCATTGGAAGGTGGTGAAGAACATGACGCTGTTCGCGGAAGAGGTGATCCCGCGGCTGCGCACCCGGAAGAAAGCCGCGGCCGCGCCCGCGCCGACGCTGCAGGGGGCGAAATAAATGTCGATCGAGTGGAAAGCGGAGGAGCACACCGTCAACGGCGTCAAGACCCAGGTCTTGAGTGCCGGCAAGGGCGAGCCGCTGATGTTCTGGCATGGCGCCGGTACCGGCGGCGGCTGGGATTTCCTGGCGCCGCTGACGGAAAAATTCAAGGTCTACTTGCCCTACCATCCCGGCTGGGGTGGCTCAGCCGACGAAACCAGCATGACGACGACCCAGGATTTCGTCATGCATTACCTTGAGCTGCTCGACCTGATGAAGCTCGGCAAGGTCGATCTGGTCGGGTTTTCGATGGGCGGGTGGTTCGCCTCGACCTTCGCCACGCAACATAGCGAGCGGCTGAAAAAGCTGGTGCTGGTGGCGCCGGCGGGGCTGCGGGTGAAGGAACATCCGACGCTCGATCTGTTCAAGATCAAGCCCGAGGAGATCGCGCCCTATCTCGCCGAGAATCTCGCGGCGCTGGGGCCGCCGCCCGATCCGACCGATATCGACTTCATCGTCAACGCCTATCGCGAGCAGACCAGTCTGGCGCGCATTGCGTGGGAGCGGATTTACGATTCCAAGCTGCCGAAATATCTCCACCGCATCACCGTGCCGACCCTGTTCGTGTGGGGCAAGCAGGACAGGATCATCCCCGAGGCGCAGTCGGCCACCTGGACCAAGCTGGTCAAAGGCTCGAAGCTCCAAACCTTCTCGCCCGCCGGCCATCTGGTGCTGAACGAGAAGCCGGAAGCGGTGAAGGCGATCGGGGAATTCCTCGCCGCCTGACGCTTTCAGGTGCGATGTTATGAACGGCGCGGCAATACCGCGCCGTTCATCATTTGGAGGTAAATGATGCAGGTAAAGATACAAAATGTTTATCAGGTGACATCCGATATGACCCGGTCATTGAGCTTTTATCGTGATCTCCTGGGCATGAAGATGAAGTTTCAGGACGGCGACAAATGGGCGCAACTTGACGCTCAAGGCGCGCGCTTCGCCCTCGGCTCGCCGGAGGAGGCGGGCGCCGCCGCCGCGTCGCGCACCGTGGTGGTGTTCGAGGTCGATGATCTCGCCGCCGCCCGCACGGCGCTTGAAGGCGCGGGCGCGCCGATCCTCGCGACCCGCGACATGGGCGGCCACGGTAGCACCCTCACCAGCCGCGACCCTGACGGCAATATCATCCAGTTTTTCGCGAAGGCGTCGGCGAAGTAAATTCATTCGCTAGCGGCTTGATGCCACGCCCGGCAGGCGCTAAACTCGAATCTCCGTTAACTATCTTAACTCATTGCAAAATATGAGTTTAGAAACTGCGAATCCGAAAGCATTACGCCAGGCGTTGCTGCCATACGTCGCGCCGTCGCGGGGCCTTGCCTGGGCGCTGTTCCTGGTCACGCTCGCGGTCTATGTGGGCGCTGTCTCCCTCACCGGCGTCGGCGCGGCGCCGCTAGGGCTGCGCGGGCTTGCCGCCATCGTCGCGGGCGCGGCGATTCCTTCCTTGTTCGTGATCGGCCATGATTCGGCCCATGGCGCCTATATGGCTGGCGCGCGCGCCAATGCCATGATTGCGCGCGTGGCGTTTTTGCCCTCGCTGCATAATTACAGCCTGTGGGTAGCGGTGCATAATCGCCAGCACCATCGGCACCCCAATGTGAAGGGCGCCAATTCCTGGTCGCCGCTCAGCCCTGCGGAATTTCACGCGCTGTCGCCGGGGCGCCGCCTGGTGGAGCGGCTGTACCGATCGCCGTTGGGCTTCGCGCCCTATTATCTGGTCGAACGCTGGTGGCGCGACAAATTCTTCCCGCGCGCGGATGTGCCGGGGGTCGCTCGCGGCGCGGCGGGGCGGGATTTCGCGCTGCCGTGCCTCTATCTGGCGGCGCTGACCGCGCTGCTGTTTTGGGCGGGCGGTATCACCGCGATCATGCTTGGCGTCGTCGTGCCGTTCCTGATCTGGAACATGATGATGGGCGCGACGACCTATCTTCAGCATACCAGCCGCCGCGCCCCGTGGTTCGCGTCCGAGGCGGCGTGGCGCGGTGCCGCCCGTGACGAGGACGTTACCGTGCATCTGCGCGTGCCGCGCTGGTACGGCCTCGTCTCGCATCACATCATGGAACACCCGGCGCACCATATTCAGCCGCGCATTCCGCTCTATCGCTTGGCGGCGGCGCAGGCGCGGCTCAATGAATTGCTGGGCGAGCGGGCTCTGGTCGAGGATTTTTCGCCGCGCTATCTCCTCGCCACGATGCGCGCCTGCAAGCTCTACGATTACGATTTGGGCGCGTGGTGCGACTTCGCCGGCAACCCGACCGCCGCCGCCCTGGCGGCTCAAATCGCCTGAGGCGCGCTGGCGCCGGACGCTCCAAAGCCCTATCTAAGGGGCAACACAGGAGCTCGGCATGGCGCGAAGCAAGGCGGCGAAAAACAAGGATTTAGGCCAATTGCCGGAATGGGATCTGGGCGATCTCTATGCCGGCCCCGACGCGCCCGCGCTTAAATCCGATCTCGACCGCGCCGCCGCCGATGCCAGCGCCTTTCGCGACCGGTATGCCGGCAAGCTCGCCGCGTTGCCGGGGGATGAGCTCGGCGCCGCGATCCGCGCCTATGAAATGCTGAGTGACGCGGTCGGGCGGGTCATGTCCTACGCCTCGCTTTATTACGCCGCGAACATGGAAGATTCGACCCGCGGGCGGTTCTTCCAGAATATGCAAGAGCGTATCAACACGGTATCAACAGCGCTGCTTTTCTTTACCTTGGAGCTTAATAGGATCGATGAATCCAGCCTCGAGGAGAGGATGCACAGCGCCGAATTGGCACACTATCGGCCCTGGCTGCGCGATGTACGCGCGTTTCGCCCGCATCAATTATCAGACGAGCTGGAAAAGCTGCTGCATGAAAAATCGGTGACCGGGGCGGCGGCGTGGCAGCGCCTGTTCGATGAGACCTCGGCGGCCTTGCGCTTTCCCATCGGCGGCAAGAAATTGACCAGCGCCGAGGCCCTCCATCTCCTGTCCGATACCGACGCCACGGTGCGCGAGCGCGCGGCGAAGGCCATCGGCAAGGTGTTCGGCGAGAATGTTCGGGTATTCGCCCAGATCACCAACACGCTGGCCAAGGACAAGGAGATTGAGGATCGCTGGCGCCATTTCGCGCGGCCGATCTCATCGCGCAATCTCGCCAATTTCGTCGAGGACGAGGTGGTCGACGCGCTGATCGCGGCGGTGCGCCAATCCTATCCCACTCTGTCGCATCGCTATTACCGGCTGAAGGCGAAATGGTTCGGGGTCGAGGTGTTGCCTTATTGGGACCGCAACGCGCCGCTGCCCGATGACCAGGACCGGACCATCCCGTGGCCCGATGCCGAGAAGATCGTGCTTGACGCCTATGCCGCGTTCTCGCCTGACATGGCGGCGGTGGGGCGGCGGTTTTTCACGTCGCGCTGGATCGACGCGCCGGCGCGCCCGGGAAAGTCGCCGGGTGCCTTCGCGCATCCGACGGTGCCAAGCGCGCATCCCTACCTGTTGCTGAATTATCAGGGCAAGATTCGCGATGTGATGACCCTGGCGCATGAGCTGGGACACGGCGTGCATCAGGTGCTGGCGGGGCCGCAAGGCGCGCTGATGTCCGACACGCCGCTGACGCTGGCCGAGACCGCGTCGGTGTTCGGCGAAATGCTGACCTTCCAGTCGATCCTCAAGGCGGAGTCCGACCCCGCGCGGCGGAAATTCATGATCGCCGCGAAGGTAGAGGACATGCTCAACACGGTGGTGCGGCAGGTGGCGTTCGTCGAGTTCGAGCGCCGCGTCCACGACGAGCGCCGCGAGGGCGAATTGTCGGCGGAGCGCATCGGGCAAATCTGGCTCGACATCCAGGCCGAAAGCCTCGGCCCCGCGATCCGGTTCGAGGACGAATATCGCCACTATTGGACCTATATTCCGCATTTCATCCATACGCCGTTCTATGTCTATGCGTATGCGTTCGGCGATTGCCTGGTGAATTCGCTTTATGCCGTCTATCAAGGGGCGGCGCCCGGCTTCGCCGAAAAATATCTCGACCTGCTGCGCGCGGGCGGCACCAAGCGCCACAAGGAGCTGCTGGCGCCGTTCGGCCTCGACGCCTCCGATCCGACTTTCTGGAAGCGTGGGCTCGACATGATCTCCGGCTTCATCGACCAGCTCGAAGCGCTGGAATGATGGCGATATGGCCCCAATTGCGTTAGCCTGTCGCCGCAGCTTTCGAGGTGCTCATGACAATATCGATTTCTCTCGCGCCGGAGTTCGAACGACGCCTTGAACGGTTGGCCGCCGAAACGCAACGCGACAAAGATTATTTTCTGCGCGAAATCGTGGAACGCGGCCTGGACGATGTCGAAGACTATTATTTTGGCATCGACGCGCTGAAGCGCGTTCGCGATGGCGAGGAAAAGACCCGCCCGGCGGCCGAGGTAAGGCACGACCTTGGCCTGGACGATTGACTATGGCGACACCGCGACTAATCAGCTCCGCCGGCTCGATCGCCAAATCGCCAGGCGCGTGCTTGACTATATGGATACGCGCGTCGCGCCGCTTGCCGATCCGCGAAGCGCGGGGAAAGCATTGACGGGTCCCTTGGGAAATTTATGGCGCTATCGCGTCGGCGACTACCGGGTCATCTGCGCGATCGACGATGATGCGGTGCGGGTGCTGATGGTACGCCTGGGGCATCGCGGCGATGTCTATCGGCGGCCCTGATGACTGATGGCAATTCACTGACCGGACGGGTGCGGCGCTACGCCAGGGTATCGACGGCGATGGGCGGGCTGGCGGCGCGGCTGGCGGGCCAGCGCTATCTCGGCATGCCGCTCGACCGGGCGCGTCACGCCAACGATCTGCGCGAGGCGCTGGGCGGGGTCAAGGGGCCGCTGATGAAGGTGGCGCAGTTGCTGGCCACTATTCCCGAGGCGCTGCCCGACGATTACGCGCGTCAGCTTGCGACGCTGCAATCGGATGCCCCGGCGATGGGCTGGAATTTCGTCCGGCGCCGGATGGTCGGCGAACTCGGCCCCGATTGGGAAAAGCGTTTCGCCCAATTCGAGCACGAGGCGGCGCATGCCGCCTCGCTGGGCCAGGTGCATCGCGCACGGTCGGTCGATGGGGCGGCGCTGGCGTGCAAGCTGCAATATCCCGACATGGCGTCGGCGGTCGAAGCCGATTTGAAACAATTGAAGCTGATCCTGTCGCTGTATGAGCGCTGGGATCGCGCGGTATCGACCGAGGAAATCCACGCCGAAATCGCCGAGCGGCTGCGCGAGGAACTCGACTATTCGCGCGAGGCGTCGCATTTGCGCTTTTATCGCATCGTGCTTCGCCGCGAGAAACTGGTGACGGTGCCGGAACCGGTGGCGGCATTGTCGACGCGGCGGCTGCTGACCATGAACTGGCTCGACGGCAAGCCGCTGCTGCAATTCGCCGAGGCGCCGCAGGAGCGCCGCGATGCCATCGCGCGCGCCATGTTCCGCGCCTGGTATGTGCCATTCTATGAATATGGCGCGATCCATGGCGACCCGCATCTCGGCAATTACAGCGTGCGCGCCGATGACGGCATCAATCTGTTCGACCTTGGCTGCGTGCGGATTTTTCCGGCGCGTTTCGTCAAGGGCGTGATCGATCTCTATCGCGCCTTCGAGACCGACGATCGCGATCTCGCGGTCTCGGCCTATGAGAATTGGGGCTTCAAGAATCTCGATCGCGAGATGGTCGATGTCCTGAACCGCTGGGCGCGGTTTCTCTATGCGCCGCTGTTGGACGATCGCCGCCGCGCCATCGACGATGGCGATAACGGCAATGGCCGCGCGGTCGCCGCCGAGGTGCACCGCGAAGTGAAGCGGCTGGGCGGGGTCACGCCGCCGCGCGAATTCGTGTTCATGGACCGGGCCGCGGTGGGCCTCGGCTCGGTGTTCATGCATTTGCGGGCGTCGATCAACTGGCACCGGCTGTTCAACGATTTGATCGCGGATTTCGATGCCGACGCGCTGGCGAAACGCCAGGCCAAGGCCCTTAGGGCGGCGGGCGTCCCTATTCCGCTGGCAGAACCCGCCGCATCGCGACGGCGTTGAAGAAGCGCCGGCCGGGCTTCTCGATCCAGCGATAGGTCGCCGCCGACACCAGAAGGATGGCGGCGATGTACACGGGATAGGCGGCGTCGCCGAGATAGAGATTGCCGCCGGCCGACAGGATCGGCACGTCGCCGAAGCCGGCGAAAGTCGCGCGCAAGGGAACGTGCAGCACCCGCTCCGCGCTCGCCGCCAGCCATTGCACGATATCCGTGATCGGCGCGTGCACCATGTAGATGGAATAGGACCAGGCGCCGAGCCGCGCGATCGGCTGTGCCCGCATCGCAGAGGATACCGCGCCCTGTTCCGCGGCGAAGACCAGCACGACCGGCGCGAAGAGAAGCGGGGCGAACAAGGATGCGGTCTTGCCGCCGCCGGCAAAGGCGACGAACAGCACCGTCGCGGCCAGGGCCGGGAGCTCGCAGTGCCCCAGCCAGCGCGGCGGCCTTCCCTCCCAGCCTTGCCATAGGCGGAACGCGAAATGGCCAAGGAAGAAGCCGAAGAGACAGCGGAAGAAGCCGTAATCGTAGCTGACATCCATTCCCTTGCCGGCGAGCAGCACGATCAGGAAGCCGAATAGGACGCCGGCGCCGGCGCCGATCGTCAGCGACCGCCGCCCCGACCAGCACAGCGTCGCGAACACCAGATAGGTCCAGAACTCGACGCAGATGCTCCAGGCCGGGACGTTCCAACTTAAATTGTCGTGGAGGCCCAGCGCCTGCATCAGCACGAGATTGGTGGGCAGGGTCGTCCAGGTGGCGAAGCCAGCCGGATCGAATGGCGGATGGGCGGGATGGAGCCAGCCGCGCTGGGCGGCATAGAGCTTCAACCCTTCGAACACAAAGAGGAATAGCAGCGTCGCGGCATGGAGCGGCCAGAGGCGGCCGAAGCGCCGGATCATGAAGATGGCGATGTCGCTACCCTGCGTTAGCCGGCCGCCATAGCTGTAGGAGATGACAAAACCGCTGAGGACGAAGAACAGATCGACGAAGAGATAGGCGCCCTGAGTCAAACGCGCGCCGGCGACGTGGGAATAGACGTGAAAGTGATAAACCGCGACCGCCAGCGCGGCGACGCCACGCCAGCCGTCGAGCACGGCGAATCGATGCTTGTTCCGTGCCTGATCCAATCCCCGCGCCTCTAAGAATAGAGGTTAATTTAACCAGCGTTATACTGGTGTTATTCTGTCGTTAGAGGAACTTATAGGGGATCGCGCGCGGTATTCCCGACCTTATTTCTTAAGACGGCGGGGCGGACGCGCGGGCAAGACGAATGGGCTGGCAGAAAGCGCGCCCTAGATGTTTGATATACCAAAATTGAAACACGGTTTCCCCTTACCGGCGAACGCCGGTATCCATCGTGCCGTTGCACCGTGGGTCCCTCCCACGACTTGACCCACGGCTGTCCGGTTTAGCGAAAGAGGTTGTCTTAAGAGGTTTGCGGGACTCGCTCTAATCGCTTTGCGCGCCCCCGGACTGTGATCCGGGGGTGGCCCGCGCATCCACGACTATGTTTGCCTCTTCGTACGCGTCGCGGCTGTCGAAAAACCAAAAGTTCGTGTTGGGGTGGACGGTCCCCGAACGGCATCGTATGTGCCAAGCTTGTTTTGCAATCAAGCAGAAGGAGACCGTCCAAGCAGCGGACGATGTTGGCGAACGCGATTCGAGGACATGCGGCGGAGTTCGGCGTGACCGCGGCGACGGGCGTCGGCCGGGTGACGGAATTGCTGGCTGACATCGACGGCAACGCGGCGGTTCCGGAACTGGCGCGCGCGATCTTCGCGCGGCTGGCCGAGCAGCTGGCAACCATCGCGCGGCAGCTTCGCGACCTCGAGACCAAGCTGCTGGCATGGCATCGCGGCGAGGACCGAAGCCGCCGTCTGGCAACCATCCCCGGCATCGGACCGATCGGCGCCACGGCATTGGCGATGAAGGTGCCCGATCCGGGCCAGTTCCGCTCCGGCCGCCACTTCGCGGCCTGGCTCGGCTTGACGCCCAAAGACCACTCCACGGCGGGACGACAGCGGCTCGGGGTGATCACGCGCGCCGGCGATGAGACCGTGCGACGCCTGCTCGTCACCGGCGCCATGGCGGTCATTCGCGCCGCCAAGCCCGGACGCGCCGCGCCGTGGCTGCTTGCCATGCTCGCCCGCGAGCCCAAGAAATTGGTGGCCGTCGCGCTCGCCAACAAAACCGCCCGCATCGCCTGGCCATCATGATGCGCGCCGACATCTACCGCCATCGCCCGACGATGGCCTAGCCCGTCGCGCCGAGCCGGATGCTTGCAAGAGAACGAAGAGATGGTGATCGGTCGATCCGAGGATCGGGAGAACCCGTGGCCACCCAAGGCGTCA
>DATCDN010000033.1:0-2063 GCA_036510675.1 Allostellaceae bacterium | reverse complement strand
GCCGTCTTCTTGCGGGCCTTGCGATGATGGCGGTCGTCGGGCGTGAGCCAGAGATAGACCACGCCCGTCACCACCGCGACCACGGCAGGCGCGAGGAAAGCCACGCGCCAGCCGAACCAGGCGGCGAGAAAGGCGCTGACGCCGGCGGCGAGCGAGACGCCGAGATTGCCGCAGACGCCGTTGAAGGCGAGCGTGCGCCCTTTCGCCTGCGACGCCTCGATGAGCATCGCCATGCCGACCGGGTGATAGATCGAGGCGAACACGCCGATCGCAAACAGCGCGACCGCCAGCACGACCAGGTTCGGTGAGAAGCCGGCGAGCGCCAGCGAGAAGCCGACGCCGATATAGAAGATCGCCATCATGTTGCGGCGGCTCCAGCGGTCGGCGAGCAGGCCGGCCGGCAACGAGCAGGCGCCGAAGGCGATGAAGGCGGCGGTCGAGAACACGATCAGTTCGGAATAGGGCCGGCCGTAAACGGCACCGAGGCCAAGCACCACCGTCGGGTAGATCAGCAGGACGAAATGATCGATCCCATGCGCCCAGTTGAGAAAGCCGATGGTGCGGCGCTTGGCGTGCTCGTCGGCAACGGCGGTTGTCATGAGGTGCGATTCCCGGGATTCGAGACCCGATATACCCCTTGCCAATGGACGATGTTCGGTCGAATTTCGTCGCGATCGGGCCATGGCACAGAGACTACCTCAATACCGTCGAAACCTCGACGATGCCCCGCGCCGCGTCGCCGTCATGGCGCGCGCCTGGAAGCTTGGCGAGCACATCCCCCTGCACATCCATCGGCGGGCGCAGCTCCTGCACGCCACCACCGGCATCATGCGCGTCGAGACCGAGGCCGCCGCCTGGATCGTGCCGCCGGCGCGCGCGCTGTGGCTGCCGGCGGAATTGCCGCACAGCGTCACCATGCGCAGCCATGTCGAGATGCGCACGATCTACTTCGACCCGGGCGTCTGCGGCGCGCTGCCGGCGCAGCCCGTCATGGTCGAGATCTCCGGCCTGCTGCGCGAACTGATCCTCGCGTTGCTCGGCGAGCCGGCGGATTACGACGAGGACGGCCGGGGCGGCAATATCGCCCGGCTGATCCTGAGCGAGATGGCGCGGCTGAAGGAGCGCCGCCTCGACGTGCCGATGCCGCGCGATCAGCGTGCGCTGCGCATCGCCCGCGCCCTGCTCGACGATGCCAGCGTCGGCCACGATCTCGACCGCTGGGCGGATGAAGCCGGCGCCAGCCGCCGCACACTCGCCCGCCTGTTCCGTAGCGAGACGGGCCTCGGCTTTGCCGAGTGGCGGGCGCGTTTGCGGGCTGTCGACGGTCTTGCCCGGCTCGCTGATGGCGCCTCAGTCGCCGAAGTCGCCGTTCTTGTCGGCTACGCCAGCCCCAGCGCCTTCTCGGCGATGATCCACCGCACCTTGGGCCAGCCACCGCGGCGCCTGACCCGGCAGCCCGGCTGAGATCCGAAGGTCCGCGGTGGACACGTGCACGGCCTCCCGTCTAGATTGTATCCGTATCTAGATCGGTTGTACCGTTGCGTCGGTGGGGCGTCATGCGTTGGGGCTGGAGCGCGGTGTTCGCCGCCGCGGCCTTGTGGCTGTCGTGCTTCGCGAGCATGGCCGGCGGCGTTGACGACGCTACGGTCATCCTGTTCTCCGGCCGAGACCTCTGGCGCAACGGCCTCTTTGCCTATGGCGGTTTCCTCACCGCTCCAGGCGGCTTCAACGACGACGGGCTGCTGCTGAAGGTCCTGCTCTCGGGCGGCCTCTATCGCTACACCGCCGGCGATCTCGGCGGCGAAAACGTGGTGGGCGCGGAAGCGACGGCGCAGTTCCTACCGGGCTTTCGCATCAAGCGGCATGGCGTTGAAGCCAAGATCTTTTTCGGCTTCGATTTCGAGCGACACAAATTGTGGCCGGACGATCCGGGCAACCGTCTCCAGGGCAGCGCCGTCGGCATCCGCTTCGCCGCGGAATTCTGGACCGAGCCGACGGCGACGACAATGATCGCCGCCAGCCTCTCGCTGTCGTCGATCGCCACGAGCAATTCGGGCCGCCTC
>DATCDN010000032.1:0-6376 GCA_036510675.1 Allostellaceae bacterium | reverse complement strand
GGCGGGCAGCGGCGCCCGCCGGCCGGCAAAACCGGTCGCGCTATTCCTTGGCGTCGATCAGCACGAAGCAGATGCGGCACGGCGCCTTGGAGCGGTTGACCCAGGCATGGTTGGTCGCCTGCTGCACCAGCACGTCGCCGGCCTTCAGATGCACCTCGGAATCGTCAAGCAGCATATCGATCTCGCCCGACAGCACGATGGCGTAATCGATGCTTTTGGTGCGATGCATGAAGGGATGGCTCGGCGGCCGGCCCTTGGCGACGTGGCCATCGCCCAATGAGCTGGAGAAATGTGTGACCGGCAGCGCCTCCATCTCCTTGGTCGTTGGCCCGAACTCGACGACCCGACAGATCGAGCCGTTCGCCGGCGGCGGAATGCCGATCTTGCGCGCGCTCTGATCGGCGGTGCCGGCGACGTCGGCCGGGGTCGCATCCGTCACCCACACCAGGCCAGATTCGGTGTCGCTGGCGGCGTTGCGGCTCCAGGTCGGCGACGGCCCGTCCATCAGCACGATCGCTTTGCCGCTGGCATCGTGGCCGGTCACCACGCGTCTTACCGGATTGTTCATTTCTTTTCCCTCCCTCGACAACGTTTCAACCGGCGATCGCCGGCCAGGTCTCGGCCTGTTTGGCGTCGCTTTCCTCGGCATATTGCTTGATCTTCGGTCGGAAGATGTCGAGCGACGCCGAGGCGCGATGATGGGTCAGGGCGTCGTCGTCGCGGTAAATCTCGACCAGGTAGAAGGTGCGCGGGTCGGTCTTGTCGGTCGCGACGTCGAACTGGACACAGCCCGGCTCATGCTGGCGGGTATAGCCGATATGGCGGGCGATCTCGGTTTTGAAATCGTCGACATGCTCGGGCTTGATCTTGAACCTGACGAAAATGAGATGCACGGCTACCCTCTCTTGCGTGAGTGATCTTGGTAACCATGCTGGCATCCGGCCCGGCGCGTGGCAAGGATTGGGGAGGCCCGATCATGGTTCCGGCGATTGCTCCCGCCGCGCCAATGATGCTATTGACTGGGCCGAGGCGCCGGCCCGGCTGGGCAAGAAATTCGCGCGCCCACCGGGAGGTAACATGATCAAGACGGCATTTGCCGGGGTTGCGGCCATTGGAATTCTCGCCAATTTCGCCGTCGCGCCAAGCCGCGCGGCGGAGCCGACGGTCGGCATCGTCGCGGCATTTTCGGGCGCCTATGCGGAATGGGGCGCGGCGTACAAGCGCGAGATCGACTTGTACATGTTTCAGCATAATGGCAAGGACGGCAATCCGAAGATCAACCTGATTCTGCGCGACGCGCCGGGCGCGTCGGATGTTCCACGCACCAAGCAGGTGGTGCAGGAATTCATCACCCGCGACAACGCGGCGGTGGTCGGCGGCGGCGAGTTCACGCCCGAGGCGTTGGCGGTGGCGCCGCTGGTCACGGAAGCCAAGGTCCCCTACGTCATCTTCAACGGCGCCACCTCGTTCATCGTCGACAAGTCGCCCTATCTGGTGCGCGTCGGCTATACCATCTGGCAGCCGACGGTGCCGATCGCGGAATATGCCGCGGAGCATGGCTGCAAGAAGGTGACGATGATCGTCGCCGATTACGCCCCCGGCGCGGATTCCATCGCCGCCTTCAAATACGGCTTCGAGAAGCATGGCGGCACCGTCGCCGATGTCATCAAGGTGCCGCTTGGCACCAACGACTTCTCCAGCTATATGCAGCGCATCAAGGATTCGAAGCCGCAATGCGTCTTCCCCTTCATGCCCGGCGGCCCAATGGCGCTGAACTACATCAAGAGCTTCGCGCAAAGCGGCTTCGTCAAGCAGGGCATTACCGATTACGGCACCGGCGAGACCGGCGAGAATTATCTCGACGCCATCGGCGACGATGCGCTGGGCATCATCACCACCTCGTTCTACAGCACCTATCTCGACAACCCGATGAACAAGGCGTTCATCGCGGCCCTCGAAAAGAAGGACCCCAAGGTCAAGCGCGAGTTTCAGCCGACCTTCGCCTATGACGGCATGGAAGTGATCTTCCACATGCTGAAGGCGACCAACGGCCAGCGCGATGGCGACAAGGCGATCGCCTCGATCAAGGGCTATCACTGGATGAGCCCGCGCGGTCCGGTGTCGATCGACGCCAAGACCCGCGACATCGTCCAGAACATCTATATCCGCAAGGTCGTGAAGGACAAGGACGGCGTGCTGTACAACAAGGAATTCAAGACCATTCCGAACGTCCATGACCAGTGGCACGATCTGCATCCGGCGAAGTGATTTATCCGGTGCGGCGGTCGCCCGGACCCCGAACAACGGGGACGGCGACCGTCGCGACTTTTAGGGAGGAGTTCCAAATGACGATAAGAAATCTGATGGCGACCCTGTTGGCG
Source organism: Allostellaceae bacterium (assembly GCA_036510675.1). GTDB lineage: Bacteria > Pseudomonadota > Alphaproteobacteria > ATCC43930 > CGMCC-115725 > JAATGI01. The sequence goes on along the minus strand of DATCDN010000032.1, from coordinate 3,995 downwards.
GGCGGTCTTCTATGCGCGGCTTCGGCCGGCGCCCAGGCGTCCGACTATAAGGTCGGCATCGTCGCGGCGTTCTCGGGCGCCTATGCGCAATGGGGTCAATCCTACAAGCGCGAAATCGACCTCTACATGCTTCAGCACAATGGCAAGGACGGCAATCCGAAAATCAACCTGATCCTGCGCGACGCGCCCGGCACCGATGTCGCGCGCACCAAGCAGATCGTCCAGGAATTCATCACCCGCGACGATGTCTCGGTGGCCGGCGGCGGTGAGTTCACGCCCGAGGCGTTCGCGGTCGCCGATCTGGTCACCGAGGCCAAGGTGCCGTGGGTGGTCTTTAACGGCGCGACATCGTCGATCGTCGACAAATCGCCCTATATCGTGCGGATCGGCAACACCAATTGGCAGCCGACCGTGCCGATCGCGCAATATGCCGCCAAGCATGGCTGCACGCACGCCACCCTGATCATCACCGACTATGCGCCGGGGGCGGATTCGATCGAGGCGTTCAAGTACGGGTTCATGGGCGCCGGCGGCAAGCAGGTCGATGTGATTAAGGTGCCGATCGGCACCACCGACTTCTCGGCCTATATGCAAAAGGCCAAGGACTATAAGCCGCAATGTCTCTATCCGTTCCTGCCCGGCGGCCCGATGGTGCTCGGCTATGTCCACGCCTATGTCGATTCCGGCCTGTCCAAGACGGTGCCGAACTATGGCACCGCAGAGACGTCCGAGAACTATCTGCCGGCCATCGGCGACGCGGCGCTCGGCCTGGTTACGGCCTGGTATTACAGCCCCTATCTCGACAATCCGATGAACAAGAGCTTCATCGCCGGGCTGAAGAAGGCGGACCCGCAGGTACTCGACAAGTACATCACCACCTTTGGCTATGACGGCATGGCGATCATTTTCCACATGCTGAAGGCGACCAATGGCGAGCGCGACGGTGACAAGGCAATCGCCGCGATCAAGGGCTTTTCGTGGACCGGACCCAGCGGACCGATGTCGATCGACCCCAAGACCCGCGACAATGTCCGCAACATCTACATCCGCAAAGTGGTGAAGGAAAACGGCGTTATGTATAACAAGGCGTTCGAGACCATTCCGGCGGTGCATGACCAGTGGCATGACCTGCACCCGCAGAAAGGCTGATCGATCGAACGGGGGAGCGGCGGCGGCGGGCCGCCGCTCGGGGAGGAGTGGCCGATGACGAGGTTCGGGGTGCTGGCGTCCGCGATGGTCGCCTTCGTGCTGGCGGTGACCGGCGCCCAGGCGGAAACCGGACCAGTGAAGATCGGTATCGTTGCCGCCTTCACCGGTCCCTATTCGATCTGGGGCACCGAATACAAGCGCGGCATCGAGCTGTTTCTCGACAAGTATAATGGCAAGGACGGCAACCCTCAGGTCGAGATCGTCTATCGCGACGATGGCGGCGACAATCCGGCGCGCGCCAAGCAACTGGCCCAAGAACTGATCGTCCGCGACCATGTCGCGGTGCTGGGCGGCGAGGAATTCACGCCCAACGCGCTGGCGATGACCGATGTCATAAACGAAGCCAAGATGCCGTTCGTGATCTTCAACGCCGCGACCGGCTTCATCACCGACCGCTCGCCCTACTTCGTGCGCGCCGCCTTCACGCTGTGGACCAACACCATTCCCGACGCGAAATGGGCGTTGCAAAACAAGATCGCCAAGGTCGATATCGTGGCGGCGGATTACGCGCCGGGCACCGACGCGGTCAACGCCTTCTCCAAGGTCTTTACCGAGGGTGGCGGCGCGGTCGCCAATGTCATCCGCGTGCCGCTGGGCACGGCGGATTTCTCGCCCTATCTCCAGCGCGTTCGCGACGATAATGTTCAGGGTCTCTACATGTTCATGCCCAACGGCCCGATGTCGGTCGGGCTGGTGAAGGCGTTCGCGCTCGGCGGCCTCGGCAAGAAGGTCCAGTTGATGGCCGCCGCCGAGACCGAGGAGCGCGACCTGAAGCAGGTCGGCGACGCCGCGCTCGGGATCATCAGCTCGATGTGCTATGGGCCCTATCTCGACAATCCCACCAACACGGCATTCGTCGCCGCCTATCGCGCCAAGTTCGGTAATCAGATGCCGACCTTCCAGACCGTGCTGGCCTGGGACGGCATGATGGCGCTGATGCATATGGTGAAGGCGACCGGCGGCAAGCCCGATGGCGACGCGATGATGGCGGCGATCAAGGGCTATGCGTGGGACAGCCCGCGCGGCCCGGTGTCGGTCGATCCCAATACCCGCGAGCTGACGCAGAACATGTATGTCCGCCGTGTCGAAAAGCGGCCGGACGGCACGCTCTATAACAAGGACTTCTTCACCTATCACAATGTGAAGGAGCTGTGGCACGAACTGAACCCGAAGAAGAAAAGCTGATGGGTGACGCGTTAAGCAATTGGCCGCCGGGGCCGACGCAAGAACAGATCGACGAGGTCGGGCGGCGCTTCCTCACCACCACCGAAATGGTGGCGGAGGCGCGGCGCAAGCTGCACCCGCATTCTTGGGACTTCGTCGCCGGCGGCAGCGAGACCGAGGCGACGCTGGCGCGCAACCGCCTGGCGCTGGATTCATGGGCGCTGCGGCCTCGGGTACTGCGCGACGTGTTGCAGGAATCGATCGATCCGTCATCGAGCGTCCTCGGCATTAAGCTGCGCATTCCGGTGATCTTCGCGCCGGTCGGCGGCATGACCATGCTCGATCCGCTGGGCGCGCTCGGGCCGGTGCGGGCAGCCGCGCAATTCGGCACCATGACCTTCATCAGCTCTGTTACCGAGCCCGATATCGACCTCGCGGCGCCCGAGGCCGATGGCCGGTTGGTGCTGCAGCTTTATATTCGCGGCGATGCCGATTGGGTCGATGCCTATGTCGAGCGCGCGGCGCGCGCGGGCTGCCGCGCCATCTGCTTCACGGTCGATACCGACGCCTATAGCCGGCGCGAGCGCAATCAGCTCAACCGCTTTTTCCAGGGCGGGCCGCTGATCACCGGCGGCCGCACCGGCGTCATGAGCGCCGCCGGCCGCGAGCATCAGGAGCGATTTTCCTGGAAGGACATCGCGCGCGTCGCCAAGAAATTCGATCTGCCGATCATCATCAAGGGCATCGCCACCGCCGAGGATGCGCGGATCGCGGTCGATCACGGCGTCGCGGTGGTCTATGTCTCGAACCATGGCGGGCGCCAGCTCGATCACAGCCAAGGCACGCTGGAGATGCTGCCGCCGATCGTCGAGGCGGTGAACGGCCACGCCGAATTGGTGATCGATGGTGGCTTCGTGCGCGGCACCGATATCATCAAGGCGGTGGCGCTGGGCGCGAAGGCGGTCGGGATCGGCAAGCTGCAGGCCTGGGCGCTGTCGGCCGGCGGCGAGGCCGGCATGACGCTACTCCTCAATCTCCTCGAGGAGGAAATCACCAAGGACATGATGCTGATGGGCGTGACCAGCCTGTCGCAGGTCGATCGCTTCTGTCTCGCCCCGGCGCAGCCGGTGACTTGGCCGACCGCGCTCAGCGCCTTCCCGCATCTCGACCGATACAAATAGGCGCGGCCGAATACCAAACCGCCGCCCTGCGTGATTGATTGTCGGGTCTCAATCCGGCCCTAGACGCCGGCTACGCCCGGCCGCGCTCTACCCGTCTGCGAGCGCTGCGCTGCGCGCGTCTTTGGGAGCCGTCCTACCGCGCAACGGCGCTTCTCGCCGCACCAAGCGGTGCGGCGAGAGCGCGATCAGGCCGCCTCGACCATGTCCGGGGTCTTGTAGAGTTCCTCGGGAATCTCCCCTAGAGTCTGATCCATCTAGATTGAAGCGTATCCGGAGTTTCTGAGGTAGTTGGCGCATTCTTGGGATGAGAAGGCGTTGAGCAGGGTTCCGATGCGTTTCCATGTTGTCTCGACGGTTCGCTCGGCGGCTTTTCGCAGCAGGGTCTTGAGTTTTGCGAAGACCTGTTCGATGGGATTGAGGTCGGGGGAGTAGGGCGGCAGG
>DATCDN010000031.1:0-22685 GCA_036510675.1 Allostellaceae bacterium | reverse complement strand
GAGATGGTGATGCCGGGGGACAACATCCAGATGGAGGTCGAGCTGATCACGCCGATCGCCATGGATGAGGGCCTGCGCTTCGCCATCCGCGAGGGCGGCCGCACCGTCGGCGCCGGCGTCGTCGCCAAAATCATAAAGTGAGGGCGAGTTAAACAGGCATTAACTCTACGCCCTCACCCCGGCGAAAGCCGGGGTCCAGAGCAAACGGTAAGCGGAACAGGCATATAGAACGATGGCAAATGACAGTCAAAACATCCGGATCCGCTTGCGGGCCTACGATCATCGCGTGCTCGATCAATCGACCAGCGAAATCGTCAACACCGCCAAGCGGACCGGCGCGCGCGTGCGCGGGCCGATTCCGCTGCCGACCCGGATCGAGAAATTCACGGTGCTGCGCTCGCCGCACATCGACAAGAAATCACGCGAGCAATTTGAAATTCGCACGCATAAGCGCGTGCTCGATATCGTCGATCCGACGCCGCAGACGGTGGACGCGCTGATGAAGCTCGACCTCGCCGCCGGCGTCGATGTCGAGATCAAGCTCTAAGGATACGGGTGATGCGTACGGGTCTCATCGCCAAAAAGCTCGGGATGACGCGTGTGTTCGCCGATGATGGCAACCATGTGCCGGTCACCGTGCTGGAAATCGACCAGTGCCAGGTGGTTGCCGTGCGCACCGAGGAAAAGGATGGCTACACCGCCGTTCAGCTCGGCGTCGGCAAGGCCAAGGTCAAGAACGTCACCCAGCCGATGCGCGGCCATTTCGCCAAGGCGAAGGTCGAGCCCAAGCGCAAGCTGGTGGAGTTCCGCGTCACCCCCGACGCGTTGATCGATGTTGGCGCCGAAATCACCGCCGGGCATTTCCTGGTCGGCCAGTTCGTCGATGTCGTCGGCACCACCAAGGGCAAGGGTTTCCAGGGCGTCATCAAGCGCCATCATTTTGGCGGCTTGCGGGCGACGCACGGTGTCTCGGTCTCGCATCGCAGCCATGGCTCGACCGGCCAGCGCCAGGATCCCGGCAAGGTGTTCCGCGGCAAGAAGATGGCGGGTCATCTCGGCGACAGCCGCGTCACCACGCAAAATCTGCGAATCGTCAGCGCCGATGCCGAGCGCGGCCTGATCATGGTCGAAGGCGCGGTGCCGGGTGCCGAGGGCGGCTATGTCCTGATCAAGGACGCATCGAAGCGCAAGGCACCATCGGGGCTGCCATTTCCGGCGGCGCTGCGTGGCGCGGCCGCGACACCCGAGGCCGGCGCGACGGAAGGGGCGGGGCAATGAAACTCAACGTCACCAGCCTCGATAATCAGGGCGCGGGCGAGATCGACCTTGCCGACGCGATTTTCGGCCTGCCGGTGCGCAAGGACATCCTGGCGCGCATGGTGAACTGGCAGCTCGCAAAGCGCCGGGCCGGCACCCACAAGGCCAAGCAGATCGGCGATGTCCAGGGCACGACCAAGAAGCCCTACAAGCAGAAGGGCACCGGCCGTGCGCGCCAGGGCAGTCTGCGCTCGCCACAGTTTCGCGGCGGCGCGGTGATCTTCGGGCCGGTGGTGCGCAGTCATGAATTCGGTCTGCAAAAGAAGGTGCGACGGCTGGCGCTGAAGACCGCGCTGTCGGCGAAGCAGGCCGAGGGCAAGCTGATCGTGCTGGATACCGCGAAGGTCGAAGGCGCCAAGACCAAGGCATTGGCGGCCCAGTTCAAGTCGCTGGGCTGGGAGTCGGTGCTGATCATCGACGGGCCGGAACTCGACCTGAATTTCGCCCGCGCCGCGCGCAATCTGCCGCGCGTCGACGTGCTGCCGCAACAAGGCGCCAACGTCTATGACATCATGCGCCGCGACATGCTGGTGCTGACGCGCAGCGCCATCGAGCATCTGGAGGCGCGCCTCAAATGAGTCGGTTCCGCGTAATTCCGAAGGCGCCGCCGATCCTGTCGCGCGCCGCCATGTACGATATCGTGCGCGCTCCCGTCATCACCGAAAAGGCGACGATGGGGTCGGAGCATAATCAGGTGACGTTCCGCGTGCCGCTGACCGCCGACAAGCGCGCGGTCAAGGTCGCGATCGAGAGCCTGTTCAAGGTCAAGGTCAAGGCGGTCAACACCGTGCGCATGAAGGGCAAGCGCAAGGCGACCAAGGGCCGCGTCGGCCAGCGCTCGGACTATAAGAAGGCGATCGTCACCCTGGCCGAGGGTTCGAAGATCGACGTGACGGCAGGGGTCTGATCCATGGCGCTTAAAAACTACAATCCGACCACGCCAGGGCAGCGCCAGCTCATCCTGGTTGACCGTTCCGAATTATGGAAGGGCGGTCCCGTCAAGGAACTGACCGAAGGTCTGAAGTCCTCTGGTGGTCGAAATAATACCGGCAGGATAACCTCGCGATACCGTGGTGGTGGTCATAAGCAGCGCTACCGCATCGTCGATTTCAAGCGCACCAAGACCCTGCCGGCCGAGGTGGTGCGGATCGAATATGACCCGAACCGCACCGCCTTCATCGCCCTGATCAAGTACGAGGACGGCGAGCAGGCCTATATCCTGGCGCCGCAGCGCCTGGCGCCGGGCGACAAGGTCGTGGCGGGCGAGCGCGTCGATGTGAAGCCCGGCAATTCGATGCCAATCAGCAGCATCCCGCTCGGCACCATCATCCACAATGTCGAGCTGAAACCGGGCAAGGGCGGCCAGCTCGCCCGTTCCGCCGGAACCTATGTCCAGCTGGTTGGCCGCGACGCCGGCAACGCGCTGCTGCGCCTCGCCTCGGGCGAGGTGCGCATGGTGCGCGCCGAGTGCCGCGCCACCATCGGCGCGGTGTCGAACCCTGACCAGCAGAACGTCTCGATCGGCAAGGCCGGGCGCAATCGCTGGAAGGGCTGGCGCGGCCATGTTCGCGGCGAGGCGATGAACCCCGTCGACCATCCACTCGGCGGCCGCACCAAGGGTGGCCGTCATCCGGTATCGCCGTGGGGCCAGAATGCCAAGGGACTGAAGACCCGGCATAACAAATCGACGGACCGCATGATCGTGCGGCGCCGGCGGCAGAAGTAACGGAGGGGCGGCGTGACTCGCTCGGTTTGGAAAGGCCCGTTCGTCGATGGCTATCTTCTTCGCAAGGCGGAGAAGGCGCGGGCATCGACGCGCAACGAAATCATCAAGACATGGTCGCGGCGCTCGACCATCTTCCCGCAATTCGTCGGGCTGACCTTCGGCGTCTATAACGGCAACAAATTCGTGCCGGTGCTGGTGACCGAACATATGATCGGCCACAAATTCGGCGAGTTCGCGCCGACCCGCATCTTCCGCGGGCATACCGCCGCGGACAAGAAAGCGAAGCGGACCGACTGATGAGCCAGAAAGCCAATGCCCGCCGCGTGACCGAGACCGAGGCGATGGCGTTTGCCCGCGCCATCAAGATCAGCGCGCGCAAGCTCAACCTGGTGGCGACGTCGATCCGCGGCATGAGCGCGAACGCCGCGCTGGCCGAGCTCGACTTCTCCAAGCGCCGCATCGCCCGCGACGTCAAGAAGGTGCTGCAAGCGGCGATCGCCAACGCCGAAAACAACCACCAGCTCGATGTCGATCGCCTCGTCGTCAAGGAGGCGAGCGTCGGGCGCGCCTTCGTGTTGAAGCGGTTTCATGCCCGTGGCCGCGGCCGTGCGTCACGCGTCGAAAAATCCTACGCCAATCTCACCGTCATCGTTCGCGAACAAGAAGAAGCGCGCGAGCAGGAGCAGGCCTGATGGGTCAAAAAGTCAATCCGGTTGGGCTGCGGCTCGGCATCAATCGCACCTGGGATTCGCGCTGGTTCGCGCGCAAGGATTACAGCGCGCTGCTTCATGAAGACATCAAGCTGCGCAAGTTCCTTACGGGCCGGCTGCAGCAAGCCGGTGTCAGCCGCATCGTGGTCGAGCGCGCCGCCAAGAAGGCGCGCATCACCATCCATTCGGCGCGGCCCGGCGTGGTCATTGGCAAGAAGGGCGCGGATATCGAAAAGCTGCGCACCGATATCGGCAAGATGACGACCAGCGAGGTCAGCCTCAACATCGTCGAGATTCGCAAGCCCGAGATCGACGCCAAGTTGATCGCGGACGGCATCGCGCAGCAATTGGAGCGTCGCGTCGCGTTTCGCCGCGCCATGAAGCGCGCGGTGCAATCGGCGATGCGGCTCGGCGCGCTGGGCATTCGGATCAACTGCTCCGGCCGGCTGGGCGGCGCCGAAATCGCGCGGATGGAATGGTATCGCGAAGGCCGCGTGCCGCTGCATACGCTGCGTGCCGATGTCGATTTCGGCTACGGCACCGCCAAGACCACCTACGGCACCTGCGGCGTCAAGGTGTGGGTGTTCAAGGGCGAAGTGATGGCGCATGACCCGATGGCCCAGGACAAGCGCGTCGCCGAGCAGCAGCAGGCGCGGGCGTAACCAGAGGCAATCCCATGCTACAGCCTTCACGCACCAAATATCGCAAGGCCCATAAGGGGCGCATTCACGGCGTCGCCAAGGGCGGCACCGAGTTGAATTTCGGCGCGTTCGGCCTCAAGGCGATCGAGCCTGGCCGTGTCACCGCGCGCCAGATCGAGGCCTCGCGCCGCGCCATCACCCGCCATATCCGCCGCGTCGGGCGGGTGTGGATTCGCATTTTCCCGGACGTACCGGTGTCGGTGAAGCCAGCCGAAGTGCGCATGGGCAGCGGCAAGGGGTCGCCCGAATTCTGGGTGGCCCGGGTGAAGCCTGGCCGCATCCTGTTCGAGCTGGACGGCGTGCCGGCGGCGCTGGCTAAGGAAGCATTCCTCCTCGGCGCGGCGAAGCTGCCGATCAGCACCCGGATCGTGACCCGGCTAGGCGAAGGAGGCGCGTCATGAAGGCGGGCGACGTGCGCGCCAAGACGGTCGACGAGCTCAAGGGCGAGATCGAGAAGCTTGGCAAGGAGACTTTCAATCTGCGTTTTCAACGCGCCAGCGGCCAGTTGGAAAATACCGACCGCATACGCGCGGTGCGCCGCGACGTCGCGCGCATCCGGACCATTCTGGCCGAGCGCGCGCGGGCCTAGGGGATAGCGACATGCCGAAACGAATCCTCCAGGGTGTCGTGGTCAGCGACAAATCCGACAAGACGATCATCGTCAGCGTCGAGCGTCGCGTCATGCATCCGATGTATAAAAAATTCATCACGCGCTCGAAGAAATACGCGGCGCATGACGAAGCCAACGCGCACAAGGTCGGTGACGTCGTGCGCATCGAGGAAAGCCGCCCCATCTCCAAGCGCAAGCGCTGGACGGTGGTCGGGGAAGCGAGCGCCGCGTCATGATCCAGATGCAGTCCAATCTCGATGTCGCCGACAATTCCGGCGCCCGTCGGGTCCAGTGCATCAAGGTGCTGGGCGGCTCCAAGCGGAAATATGCCGTGATCGGTGACATCATCGTGGTGTCGGTGAAGGAGGCGATTCCGCGCGGCCGCGTCAAGAAGGGCGACGTCCATCGCGCCGTCATCGTGCGTACCGCGAAGGAAATCCGGCGCGCCGATGGCAGCTCCATTCGCTTCGACCGCAATGCCGCGGTGCTGATCTCGCCGCAGAACGAGCCGATCGGCACGCGCATTTTCGGGCCGGTGACGCGCGAGCTGCGTGCCCGGCAATTCATGAAAATCGTCTCGCTGGCGCCCGAGGTGCTGTAGGCCATGGCGGCTAAATTCAAGATCAAGAAGGGCGACCGCGTCGTCGTCATCACCGGCCGCGACAAGGGCCGGTCGGGTGAGGTGCTCCGCGTGCTGCGCGACCAGAACCGCGTCGTGGTGCAGGGCGTGCACATGATGAAGCGCCATACCAAGCAAACCCCCGGTCAGACCGGCGGCATCCTCGAAAAGGAAGGCTCGATCCACATCTCGAATGTCGCGATCTCCGACCCCAAGAGCGATAAGCCGACGCGCGTCGGCTATAAATTTCTCGATGATGGCCGCAAGGTCCGGTTCGCCCGGGGTTCCGGCGAAACCATCGATCGCTGAGGCATAAGCCATGACCAGATTGCAGGAACATTACGACAAGATCGTGCGCCCGGCCCTGATGAAGGAGTTCGGCTACGACAATGCGATGGCGGTGCCCCGGCTCGACAAGATCGTCGTCAATATGGGCGTCGGCGAAGCCACCCAGGATGCCAAGAAGGTCGATGCGGCGGCGAAAGATCTCGCGACCATCACCGGCCAGAAGGCGATCATCACCAAGGCCAAGGTTTCGATCGCGACGTTCAAGTTGCGCGAGAATATGCCGATCGGCGCCAAGGTGACGCTGCGCCGCGTACGCATGTACGAATTTCTCGACCGGCTGGTGAATATCGCGCTGCCGAGGGTTCGCGATTTTCGCGGCGTGTCGGGCAAGAGTTTCGATGGGCGGGGCAATTTCGCGCTCGGCCTCAAGGAGCAGCTCGTGTTTCCGGAAATCAATTACGACAATGTCGATGCCGTGCGTGGCATGGACATCGTGATTTGCACCACGGCGCGAACCGATGCCGAGGCAAAAGCCTTGCTGCGCGGTTTCGACATGCCGTTCGTCAACTAAGGGCGGAGAAGGCACTTCGATGGCGAAAACCAGTTCGATCAATAAGAATCTGCGGCGCGAGGCGATGACCAAGCGTTTTGCGCCGAAGCGCCGACGGCTTAAAGCGCTCGCGGAAGATCGCTCGCTGACCCAGGAGGAGCGTTTCGCCGCGCGCCTCCGGCTGGCGGAATTGCCGCGCAACAGTTCGGCCACGCGGATTCGCAATCGCTGCGCGTTGACCGGGCGGCCGCGCGGGACTTATCGAAAATTCAAATTGTCGCGCATCGCGCTCCGTGATTTGGCGTCGCAAGGCCAGATTCCCGGTATGGTCAAGTCGAGTTGGTGAGGAGACGACAGTAATGTCGATGACCGATCCGGTAAGCGATCTGCTGACGCGCATTCGCAACGGACAACAGGCGCACAAGGACAGCGTGCTGTCGCCCGCCTCGAAGGTTCGCGCCAGCGTTCTGGAAGTGCTACAGCGCGAAGGCTATATTCGCGGCTATGCCCGTGCCGACGAACGCCCGGGGATCAGCGCGTTCAAGATCGAGCTGAAATATGTCGATGGCGAGCCGGTGATTCGCGAAATCACGCGCGTCTCGAAGCCCGGCCGACGCGTCTATTCTCGCATCGGCGATCTGCCTCGGGTCTATAATGGGCTCGGCATTTCGATTCTATCGACGCCACGGGGCGTGATGTCGGACAACGAGGCCCGTGCCGCCCATGTCGGCGGTGAAATTCTGTGCCGCGTATTCTAGGCGGGGACCGAGAGAAATAACATGTCACGCGTCGGAAAAAATCCGGTGGTCATTCCGCCAGGCGTTCAGGTCGCCATCGCGGGACAAAGACTGACCGCGAAGGGCAAGCTGGGCGCGCTCGACGTGCCGTTGGGCGGCGAGGTGGAGACCGTGGTGGCCGATGGCCGCGTGACGATCCGCCCGCGCAACGACACCAAGCAGGCGCGCATGGAATGGGGCACGACGCGCGCGCTGGTCAACAACATGATGCACGGCGTGTCGGTCGGTTATACCGTCAATCTCGAAATCAACGGCGTCGGCTATCGCGCCCAAGTGCAGGGGAAGAACCTGGTTTTGCAACTCGGCTATAGCCACGACGTTCAATTCCCGATCCCGGACGACATCAAGATCGTGTGCGAAAAGCCGACCGCGATACGCGTCACCGGCGCGGACAAGCAGCGGGTCGGGCAGATCGCGGCCGAGATTCGTGAGTATCGCAAGCCCGAGCCCTATAAGGGCAAAGGCATCAAATACGAGACCGAAACCGTCCGCCGCAAGGAAGGCAAGAAGAAGTAGGCCGCCATGTCGGAAAAATCTAAGATCCTGTTTACCCGGCGCGTCAAGCGCACGCGGCATCGCATCGGCAAGGCCGCTAACGGCCGGCTCCGCCTCTCAGTGTTCCGCTCGTCGCGGCACATCTACGCGCAAATCATCGACGATGCCGCGGGGACGACCCTGGCGGCTGCGTCGAGCCTGGAGAAAGGCGTGAAGACCGACCTCAAGACCGGCGCCGATAAGGCGGCCGCTATCGCGGTCGGCAAGCTGATCGCCGAGCGCGCCAAGGCGGCCGGTGTCGGTGCCGTGGTGTTCGATCGCGGCGGCTATATGTTCCACGGCCGGGTGAAAGCCCTGGCCGACGCGGCCCGCGAAGGCGGGCTCGCTTTCTGAGACGAGGCATTTAATGGCTGGACCAACAGGCGATACCCCACAGCGGCCGCGGCGCGGACGCAGCGAAGGCGGCGGCTCTGGCCGAGGCCGGGACGGCGGCCGTCGTGACGGCGGCCAGGGGCGCGACCGCGAGGAGACGGAGTTCGTCGAGAAGCTGGTCTCGATCAACCGCGTTGCCAAGGTGGTGAAGGGTGGCCGGCGTTTCGGTTTCGCGGCGCTGGTGGTGGTCGGCGACAGCAAGGGCCGGGTCGGCTACGGCTCCGGCAAGGCGCGTGAAGTGCCGGAGGCGATCCGCAAGGCGACCGAGCAGGCGCGACGGTCGCTGATCCGCGTGCCGCTGCGCGAAGGGCGCACGCTGCATCACGACATTATCGGCAAGTACGGCGCGGGCGAGGTCATCATGCGCGCGGCGCCGCAAGGCACCGGCATCATCGCCGGCGGTCCGATGCGTGCCATCTTCGAGGCGCTGGGCGTTCAGGATGTGGTGGCGAAGTCGGTCGGCACCTCCAATCCCCACAACATGATTAAGGCGACGTTCCAGGCATTGGGTCGCTCCACCAGCCCGCGCAGCGTCGCGGCGCGCCGGGGCCGCAAGGTCAGCGACGTGCTGGGCCGGCGCGACGTGGGCGCGGACGCACGGGAGTAGCACAGCATGACCGCCGCCACGGACCACGCCGACCACGGGTCGGCACCCAAGACCGTCACCCTGCGCCAGATCGCCAGCGGCGCCGGCCGGCAAGCCTATCAGCGCGCCACGCTGCGGGGCCTTGGTCTCGACAAGATCAATCGTGTCAGCACACTGCGGGATACGCCGTCGGTGCGCGGCATGATCGCGCGCGTCCAGCATTTGATCCGCATCGAAACCGGATCATAAGGGTAGGGTCATGAAGCTAAACGAGATCCGGGACAATCCCGGCGCGCACTATAAATTCAAGGCAGTCGGCCGCGGCATCGGCTCCGGCAAGGGCAAGACCGCCGGGCGCGGCGGCAAGGGCCAATCGGCGCGCTCGGGCTATGTCATCAACGGCTTCGAAGGCGGCCAGACGCCGCTGCATCGCCGGCTTCCGAAGCGCGGCTTCAGCCGCAAGATGCTGCAATCAACCTTTCACGTCGTCAATCTGGGCCGGGTGCAATCGGCCATCGACGCCGGCAAGTTCAAGGCTGGTGACACCATTGACGGCGCGGCGCTGATCGCCGCCGGGCTACTGCGCCGCAGCGGCGACGGCATCCGTCTGTTAGCCAAAGGCGAATTGACGGCGACAGTCAATTTCACCGTCGCTGGCGCGTCGAAGGCGGCGATCGCGGCCGTCGAAAAGGCTGGCGGCACGGTCACCGTGACCGCGCCGGCCGCAAAAAAAGAACCAGAGGAAACGGCCCGATGAGAAATCTCGGCATCGCTGTCGGCATGGTGTTGGCGGCGGTCATCTCCTGGAGCCAGCCAGGCCATACCATTGTCTGGACCATCATCGACGGTGTCCTTGGCTGGATTTACGTCGTGTACTTCCTGGTGACCCATTATCATTTATTGGGTGTTTAAGGACCGGACGCCGGCCCTGTTTAGCTTAGGATGAGCTGATGGCTTCCGCCGCCGAGCAACTTGCCTCCTCCATCAATTTTTCCGCGTTCGCCAAGGCGACGGAACTTAAGAATCGAATCTGGTTTACGCTGGGTGCGCTGGTGATCTACCGGCTGGGAACGTACATTCCGCTGCCCGGCATCGATCCGCAGATACTGAAAGAAGTGTTCTCGCGCAATGCCGGGGGCATTCTCGGCATGTTCGATATGTTTTCGGGCGGCGCCTTGTCGCGCATGACGATCTTCGCCCTCAACATCATGCCGTATATTTCCGCATCGATCATCGTCCAGCTTCTGACGGCGGTCTCGCCGCAGCTCGAGGCCCTCAAGAAAGAGGGCGAATCGGGCCGCAAGAAAATGAACCAGTACACGCGCTATGGCACGGTGGTCCTGGCGATGGTTCAGGCCTACGGCATCGCGGTGGGGCTGGAGGGGCTGCGCGGCGATGGCGGCTCGGCGGTCATCGACCCCGGCTATTTCTTCCGCCTGACCACGGTCATCACGCTGACCGGCGGCACCGTGTTCCTGATGTGGCTGGGCGAGCAGATCACCGCGCGCGGCGTCGGCAACGGCATTTCGCTGATCATCATGGCCGGCATCGTGGCGCGCGTGCCGTCGGCGCTGGCGCAGCTCCTGGAACTGAGCCGCACCGGCGCGCTGTCGCCATTCTTCGTCATCGCCTTCCTGGTCGGATCGGTGGCGGTGATCGCGTTCATCGTCTTCATGGAGCGCGCCCAGCGTCGCCTCTTGGTCCAGTATCCCAAGCGACAGGTCGGCAACAAGGTCTTTGGCGGCGACAGCTCGCACTTGCCGCTGAAACTCAATACCTCGGGCGTCATTCCGCCGATCTTCGCCTCGTCGCTACTGCTGCTGCCGGCGACGCTGGCCGGTTTCAGCCCGGATTCGACCAGCGGCTGGATGTCCTGGTTCACACTCTATCTAGGGCGAGGCCAGCCGGCCTATCTCGCGATCTATGTCGCGCTGGTCATCTTCTTCGCCTTCTTCTATACGGCGATCGTCTTCAACCCCGGCGAGACGGCGGACAATCTGCGCAAATATGGCGGATTCCTCCCCGGTATCCGACCGGGAAAATCGACGGCGGATTATCTCGATTACGTCTTGACGCGCCTCACCGTGGTCGGCGCCATCTATCTGGCGGCGGTCTGCGTCCTGCCGGAAGTCCTGATCTCGCGCTACTCGCTGCCGTTCTATTTCGGCGGCACCAGCATCCTCATCGTGGTCAGTGTGACAATGGACACGGTGGCGCAAATCCAGTCGCATCTTCTTGCCCATCAATATGAAGGCCTGATCAAGAAATCGAAGCTGCGGGGGAAACGCGGTTGAACATCATTCTGCTGGGGCCGCCCGGGGCCGGGAAGGGCACCCAGGCGAAACGGCTGGAAGAAAAATACGGACTGGTTCAACTCGCGACGGGCGACATGTTGCGGGCGGAACGCGTATCAGGCAGCGAGCTCGGCCGCCGCGTCCAGGCGATCATGGATGCCGGCAATCTCGTCTCCGACGACATCATGATCGACATGATCGCGAGTCGCATCGGTGGCAGCGGCCTGGGCTTCATTCTCGACGGATTTCCGCGCACCGTGCCACAGGCCGAGGCGCTCGACACCATGCTCGCGCATAAGGGACTTAAGCTCGACCGCGTGATTGAGATGACCGTCGACGAGACGGCGCTGGTCGATCGCCTGGCTGGCCGCTTCACCTGTGCCAAATGCGGCGCCTCCTATCACGACCGCAATCACCACCCGAAACAAGAAGGGGTGTGCGATGTTTGCGGCAGCAAGGATTTTGTGCGCCGCGCCGACGACAAGCCCGAGGCGGTGAAGACCCGGCTCGATGCCTATCGCCGGCAGACGGCGCCGATCCTGCCTTATTACCGGGGCAAGGGCATCCTGACTCAGATCAACGGCATGGCCGACATCGACGATGTCACGCGACAGATCGAATCGGTTCTGGCGGACCTTCGCGGTTGAACGACGGGTTGACTCCACGCCGGTGATTGTTATATTCCGCCCCTTCGGCATGAAGTAGATCTTCTCGCCCGCCCCCACGCATGGAGAGACGCAAGTGGCGCGTATTGCTGGCGTCAACATTCCCAATCAAAAACGTGTTCCGATCGGCCTGACCTATATTCACGGCATCGGACGCACAACCGCGGATAAAATTTGCCAGGAGCTGAGCATCCCGGATGCACGGCGCGTGCATGAGCTGACCGACGACGAGGTATTGCGAATTCGTGAGGTGATCGATCGCGAATATACCGTCGAAGGCGATCTGCGACGGCAAGTGGCAATGAACATCAAGCGGCTGACCGATCTCGGCTGCTATCGCGGCTTGCGGCATCGCAAGGGCCTGCCGGTTCGGGGCCAGCGCACGCATACCAATGCGCGCACCCGCAAGGGGCCGGCGCGGCCGATTGCCGGCAAGAAAATGGCGACGAAATAGCCGGTTCCTGGCGATAGACTCGGATACAGGGAAGCATCATGGCGAAGCCCGCTCAGGGACAGCGTGTCAAACGGCGCGAACGGAAGAACATCACTTCCGGCGTGGCGCATGTGAACGCCACCTTCAACAATACGATGATCACCATTACCGACGCGCAGGGCAACACCATCGCCTGGTCGTCGTCCGGCACCAAGGGCTTCAAGGGGTCGCGCAAATCGACGCCCTATGCCGCCCAGGTCGCCGCCGAGGATGCCGGCCGCAAGGCAATGGAACATGGCATGCGCACCATCGAGGTCGAGGTCAAGGGGCCGGGATCGGGCCGCGAATCGGCGCTGCGCTCGCTGCAGGCCGTCGGCTTCACCGTGACGTCGATCCGGGATGTGACCGCGATTCCGCATAATGGCTGCCGGCCGCCCAAGCGGCGCCGGGTTTGAGCCACGATATATAAACCGAATAGCCGGCACTTGAGCCGGCTTCGTCCTGTGGCGCTATCCGCCCGGGCCTACGGACAAGAGGTCGCTATCCCGTGATTCAAAAGAACTGGCAAAATCTCATCAAACCGAAGCAGCTCGCCGTCGAGCCGGGCGACGATCCGCACCGCGTCGCCACCGTGGTGGCGGAGCCATTGGAGCGCGGCTTCGGCCTGACGCTTGGCAACGCGCTGCGTCGCGTGCTGATGTCGTCGCTGCAGGGCGCCGCCATCGTCTCGGTGCAGATCGAGGGCGTACTGCATGAATTCTCCTCGATTCCGGGTGTGCTGGAAGACGTCACCGACATTGTCCTCAATCTGAAGGGCGTCGCGCTGCGCATGCATGGCGAGGGGCCGAAGCGTATGCGCCTCAAGACCAATGGCCCTGGCGAAGTGCGCGCCGGCGCCATCGAGACCGGTCACGATATCGAGGTCCTCAACCCCGAACATCTGATCTGCACGCTTGATACCGGCGCCAAGATCACGATGGAGTTGACGGTCGATGCCGGGACCGGCTACAAGCCGGCGACCGACAATCGTGCAGAGGATGCGCCGATCGGTCTCATACCGGTCGATGCGCTGTACAGCCCGGTGCGCAAGATCAGTTACAAGGTGGATAATACCCGCGTCGGCCAGCGCACCGATTACGACAAGCTGTCGATGCACATCGAGACCAACGGCGCGGTGACGCCGGAAGACGCGGTGGCGCTGGGGGCCCGCATCCTGCAGGACCAGCTTCAGCTCTTCATCAATTTCGACGAGCCGCGCGCCGCGAGCTCCGAGGAGCGGCCGAGCGAGCTGCCGTTCAACAAGAACCTCCTGCGCAAGGTGGACGAGCTCGAATTGTCGGTCCGTTCGGCCAATTGCCTGAAGAACGACAATATCGTCTATATCGGCGATCTGGTGCAGAAGACCGAGCCGGAGATGCTGCGGACGCCGAATTTCGGCCGCAAGTCGCTGAACGAGATCAAGGAAGTACTGGCGCAAATGGGTCTCCATCTTGGCATGGAGATTCCCAACTGGCCGCCGGAAAATATCGAGGAACTGGCGAAGCGCCTCGAGGAACCGTACTAAGACCACGCCGTCGGGGAGTTCGTTATGCGTCACCGTATGAATGGCCGCAGCTTCAGCCGCAGCTCGGCCCATCGCAAGGCGATGTTCGAGACTCTGTGCCATGCGCTGCTGAAGCATGAGCAGATCACCACCACCCTGCCCAAGGCTAAGGATTTGCGCCCGGTGGTGGAGCGCATGATCACCACCGGCAAGCATGGCGGCCTCGCGGCGCGCCGCCGCTTGATCGCGGATCTGCAAGACGCCAAGATCGCCGACAAGGTGCTGACGACGCTGGCCGAACGGTATGCCAATCGCGCCGGCGGCTACACGCGGATTCTGAAGGCGGGGTTCCGCCACGGCGATGCGGCGGCCATGGCGGTCATCGAACTGGTGGATCGCGATCCCGATGCCAAGGGGCTCGATTCTGGGCCCAAGCAGGCCGTCGACGAGACCGAGACCGCCGAAGCCGCTGCCTGACGATTCGTCCTACTTGATGGTGACCAGCATCGGCTTCTTCGCGACCGATGGCGCGAAGGTGACGCGGCGGCTCGAAAAGGCAATGTAGGCCTCGACCCGGTCCGGCGCGGCCGGGGGCGGCGGCATTGGTTCCTCGCCGTACTCCTGCACCGCGGAGATGTCGCGGAAATTGATTGCGCCAACGAAGCAATCGATGGTCTCGCCATCATCGGCCAGCGGCAAGAGGATTGCGCGATAGAGAATCGCCGTGACATCGCGCACGCCGGTGCCGCCGAACGAAATCGGTCCACCCTTCGCGAGCGCCGCCGGAATCTTCGCCGCGGTCAGCCGAACCAGCGAATTTTCAAGATAGTCCGTGAGGCGTCGGTGCGTCTCGGGCGCCCAGACGGCTGGGCGCAGCCGGTCCCCGACATAGAGCAGGCGCGACTGGGGCAGGGCGGCGTCGAGCGCGAGGTAGAAACAATGGGGCGCGTCCGCACCGAATGTTTCAGGGCGCAAATCGGCGCGCCGTGGCAAACCTTTGGCCTGCGAAACGGTTTTCCATGTCGCGATCATGCGGGTGGTGAGGCGGCGTTCGTCGGCCATGCCCCTAGTCTGAAGAAGCTTAGTTAATTTAAGGTTAGCGCCGGGGCCGTTTTTCGGACGGACATTCCTCCATCGTCGGGTGTCAATAAAACACAATTATATTGTGAAATATCTGATAATAACTTTCTTATTCTGTATTTGTGGTTTGAAAATACGCCGGGGGAGGGCTAGATATGATGGGCGGCGATGGAATCGGTTGGAATTCCGTCGTCGCCGCTGGCCTGGAGGAGGTTTCCCTTGTTCGATCAGCCGCCGACCTTGGCGCAGCGCGTCGAGGCCCTGTCGCAAACCTATCACGGTCTCCACGGCGAGGCGCTGCTGCGCCCGCTTATCGAGCGCGAATTCAAGGGCCGCATCGCGCTGGTTTCGTCCTTCGGCACCGAATCCGCCGTGTTGCTGCAAATGGTGACGGCGATCGACCGGAATTTGCCGGTCCTTTTTATTGATACCGGCAAGCTGTTCGGCGAAACGCTGCGCTATCGCGACGAATTGGTGACATTGCTGGGTCTCAGCGATGTGCGAACCGTGCGGCCAACCGGGCTCAAGCTGGCCGAGGTGGATCCCGAGCAATCGCTGTGGCAGAGCGACCCCGACAAATGCTGCTTCACCCGCAAGGTCGAGCCGCTGGCTCAGGCGATCAAGGGATTCGATGCCTGGATCACCGGCCGCAAGCGGTTCCAGGGCGGCTCGCGCGCGACGCTTCAGCCGATCGAAGCCGATGCCGGCTTCGTCAAGATCAATCCGCTGGCCGGCATGAACCTTGCCGAGATCGAGGCGGCCTTCGAGACGCACCATCTGCCGCGCCACCCGCTTGAGGCGGAGGGGTTCCTGTCGGTCGGCTGCTATACCTGCTCGGCGCGGGTGGCACCCGGCGCGGACCGGCGCTCCGGCCGCTGGCAGGGCACCGACAAGAACGAGTGCGGCATCCACGAGAGCATGCTCAGCGCCGCGCTGTAGAGTGAGCGCGGTTTCCTGGCGCTCGCGTCGCCGATAGCAATTCCGACGAAATCGGCGCCGGCCGCGCCGGCCGCGACCTAGTGATCGTGCGCGAGGCACAGCCCGTCATCGGCGCGGGACGCGTTGTTCGCCGATGACAGAGAAGCAAAGCCCGGCAGCGCGGCTTCCAGCGCGGCGGGATGGTTGCGGAAATTCGCGCAGGCGAGGCAGCGGCCGGGCATGATCAACGCGCGAGCCCGGTCCAGTACGACGCGAACACCAGCGCCGACAGGATGAAGCCCAGGATGACATTGACCACGACCCCTGAGGTAAAGGCGAGGAACGGCTTGCGGCCGGCGCTGGCCAATCCCTTGAAGCGGGTCGTCAGACCGATGCTGAAAAAGCAAAAAATGAAGGCCCAGGTGCGCAGGTCCTTGATCGGCGCGACCAGGCTCGGATTTACCTGCCGGTTGAAGTCGGCAAGACTATACCCGCTGGTCACCGCCGAGACGATTAGCGACGCGATGATGAAGCCGAGGACGAATTTTGGAAAGCGCCACCAGATCTGGCCGAGTTCAGGCTTGCCCTCGATGCCGGTGTGCTGGCGATCAGCGCCATCACGAACGCCCAGATGCCGATCCGGACATCGCGCCCCACCACCTTCATCAGGGTGAAGGCCCACACCGCCTGGTCCTGGGTGCCGCCGCGCTGACCATGCTCGGCGACGGCGCCATAGGTCTGCGCGGCGGCGAACCCAGCGGCATCGGCGAATTCCGAGGTGCCGATCCAGGCGCCGCCAACGCCCGCTGGCAAATGCAGCACGCTGGCGGCGAACGGCAGGACGAAGATCATCGCGATTGCCCACGCGATGACCAGCGTGATGGCGATCGGCGCATCCTATCCCCGATTTTAGGTTGTCAAATAATTTATTGCATAGATTTAGTAGATTAAACCCTTGGCCGATTGGCCCGCGCTAGGGTCCTTGTCGACCGCGCCGGGCGCCGCCAGCGTTATCGGGATAGCGGCTCCCTGGAAGGGCAGCAATTGAATGCCCCAGAGGCTGGTATGCTGCTCGCCGACCAAGCCGGTCGGCGGAAATTCGTCCGGTGCCGGCGCGTAATAGGTGCCGAACAAAATGTCGAACACCGGAAAGAAGCTGGCGAAGTTGACATTGGTATGGTGCGCGAGCCGCGAATGATGAATACGGTGGTAATGCGGCCCGACGATGATCGGGGTCAGTGGGCCCAGCGGCAGGCGCAAATTGGCGTGCGCGAAAAATCCATAGGCGATATAGGCGGCGGTCAAGGGGACGGGGAGGGACAAGACTCCGAACAGCGGCGCCGAGATCACCGTGAACACCAAGTCGCCATAGAGGGCGCCGGCCCATTGTTCGCGCAAATTGGTGCTGGCGTTGACATGGCGGTCGCTGTGATGGGCGCGATGGAAACGCCACAGCAATGGCACGCGATGCATTGCGCGGTGCATCCAATATTTGATGAAATCCGCGGCCAGGATGAATACGATGAAGCGGCCGATTAGCCCGACCGTGCTCAGATCACGGCCGACGAAATTGGACAGGCCAAAGCGAACCTGACGAAATTCTTCAACATAATGGTGCAGCCGCGCCATTTCATAGTAATAACCCGAAAGCCCTAAATAAAGCAGCGAGAACAGCGACAAATTGAAGACGAAGGCGCGCGGCGATTGCTTCTCGACTGGACGCACCCATTCGATCAGCGCGAACAACCCGACCATCGCGCCGTAGCACAGCAGATTCAGCGCGTGCACACGAAGAAATTCGCCCAATATGCGCCCCGCTCGTTCTTATTCCCAGCCGGCCGCGGTTCCCGTCGCGTTTCCGGCTGCTTGGCACCGATAGTTTCGGCGCTTCATGAAATAATAACGATCAATGGGCGCCGGCATCCCAAGTCATTCGTTAACGGCGCTTTAAGGTTAACGGGCGAGGGCGATGGATAGTGGTGCGATACCGCGGCAATACTTAAAGAGTCGGCCGCTCATGAAAGCCGGTGGTGCCGTCATCCTCGGCGCCACGCACGGTAAGCTCTTCGACCTTGGCGAGGAGCGGGCCGTTGGTGCACTGCTCCATCAATTGATCGACCAGTTCCGGATCGCCCATCGCCGCGATCTCGACACTGCCGTCGCGGCGATTGCGCACCCAGCCATCGAGTCCGAGCTCGGCCGCGCGCCGCCGGACGAAGGCGCGAAAGCCGACGCCCTGGACGCGGCCGGTGACGATGATGACAAAAGCATTCCGCGCCATATCGCGCCTCACGCAAATTCGAGGATGATCTGATCGACGCCCAGCGAATCACCCGGCTTGGCGCGCAGTGTCTTGACCCGGCCGTCACGCTCGGCGCGCAACACATTCATCATCTTCATCGCCTCCACCACGGCAAGCTCGTCGCCGGCATGGACCGGTTGATCCTCGCCAATGGCAAGCGATACCAGCAAGCCCGGCATCGGCGACAACAGAAACCGCGACAGATCGGGCGGCCGCTTCTCCGGCATGCGCGATAATAGTTCCGCGGCGCGCGGGATCAAAACCTTGACCGACAGCGCCACCCCGCCATGGGTCGCGATGAAGCCAATGCCGTCGCGATCGATTTGGAAAATCTCCCGCCCGCGGCCGATACGGGCGTGCAGCAGAGATTGACCGGGTTGCCAGTCGGTGGTGACGGCAAGCCGGACCCCGTCGCGCACCACAATGAACACGCCGTCCTCGCGCGTCACGGTGACGGCGTGCCGCGCGCGGCCATGACACACGACCCAATCGGCGGCGGGGCTACCGTCGCGCGCGGCGGCGATGAATTGCACGATGGCCGCGATGGCGATGCACCGATCGGCCGCTTTCTTGTCCGGCGCGGCGGCCGCGAACCCGTCGGGAAATTCTTGCGCGATAAAATCGGTGGAGAGCCGGCCATCGGCGAACCGCTTCTTCGCCAGCACCGACGCCAGAAAATCGACATTGTGCTTGGGGCCGCGGATATAGAAGGCGTCGAGCGCATCCCGCAGCCGCGCCGTTGCCTCGGCGCGCGTGGCACCATGCGCAGCCAGTTTCGCGATCATCGGATCGTAATTGATCCCGATCTCCGATCCCTCATCGACGCCGGCATCGACCCGGACGCCGGCGCCGCTCGGCTCGCGATAGCGCACTAGCCGCCCGATCGACGGCAGAAAATTGCGGCGCGGATCTTCGGCGTAGATTCGCGCCTCGATCGCCCAGCCGTTCGCCACCACGTCGCTCTGCTGGATAGTCAGCTTCTCGCCGGCCGCGATGCGGATCATCCACTCCACCAGATCGAGGCCGGTGACCAGCTCCGTCACCGGATGCTCGACCTGCAGCCGCGTGTTCATTTCAAGGAAATAGAATTTACGATTCTTGTCGACGATGAACTCGACCGTGCCGGCGGAGCGGTAATCGACCGCGCGGGCCAGCGCCACCGCCTGCGCGCCCATCGCGGCGCGCGTCGCGGCGTCGAGGAACGGGCTGGGCGATTCTTCGATGACCTTCTGGTGGCGGCGCTGGATCGAGCATTCGCGCTCCCCCAGATGGATGATGTGGCCGAAGGCGTCGCCCAGCACCTGGATTTCGATATGGCGTGGCTCCTCGATATATTTTTCCAGGAACACGCGGTCGTCGCCGAAACTGGATCTGGCCTCGGCGGTGGCAGAGCGGAATCCCTCGCGCGCCTCATCGTCATTATGCGCGATGCGCATGCCCTTGCCGCCGCCGCCGGCCGATGCCTTGATCATCACCGGATAGCCGATATCGCGCGCGATGCGCACCGTGGCCTCGGCGTCAGGAATGACATCGAGAAAGCCCGGAACGCCCGAGACGCCCGCCGCCCGAGCCAGCTTCTTCGATTCGATCTTGTCGCCCATCGCGGCGATGGCATGCGGCGAGGGGCCGATGAAGACGATGTCGGCCGCCGCCAGCGCCTCCGCGAAGGTGTGATTCTCCGAGAGGAAGCCATAGCCGGGATGCACCGCCTCGGCTCCGGTCTGGCGGCACGCCTCGACGATGCGGTCGATGCGCAGATAGCTATCGCGCGACGGCGCCGGCCCGATTAGCACCGCCTCGTCGGCCTCGCGAACATGCACCGCGTTGGCATCGGCCTCGGAATAAACCGCGACAGTTGCGATGCCCATGCGCCGCGCGCCGCGGATCACGCGCCGCGCGATTTCACCGCGATTGGCGACGAGGATTTTGCTAAACATCGGAGCCAACGAGCAAAGATTTGAACCGCCAAGATGCCAAGATGCCAAGCAATATCCTCGAACATATCGACCTGATTTCACCATACCGGCGAAAGCCGGTATCCACGGCAGGAATGGGTCCCGGCCTTCGCCGGGACGGGGAAGCGGAAAACAGGGCGATTGATTGGAGAGCGAGACTTGGCGTCTTGGCGTCTTGGCGGTTCACGTTATTTTCTTTTCACAGCGGGATGTTGTCGTGTTTTTTCCATGGGTTCCGCAGCTTCTTCTCGCGCAGCATCGCGAGCGAGCGGCAGAGGCGGTGCCGTGTGTCGCGCGGCGCGATGACATCGTCGATGAAGCCGCGCGCGCCGGCGACGAAGGGATTGGCGAATTTGGCGCGATATTCCTCGGTGCGCGCCGCGATCTTAGCGTCATCGCCGATATCGGCGCGGAAGATGATCTCCACCGCGCCCTTCGGGCCCATCACCGCGATCTCGGCCGAGGGCCACGCGTAATTCACGTCGCCGCGAATATGCTTCGAGCTCATCACGTCATAGGCACCGCCATAGGCCTTGCGGGTGATCACCGTGACCTTGGGCACCGTGGCCTCGGCGAACGCAAATAACAGCTTGGCGCCGTGCTTGATGATGCCGCCGAATTCCTGCGCGGTGCCGGGCAAGAAACCGGGCACGTCGACAAACGTCACGATCGGAATCTCGAAGCAATCGCAGAACCGCACGAAGCGCGCTGCCTTGCGCGCCGAATCGATATCGAGGCAGCCGGCGAGCACCAAAGGCTGATTGGCGACGATGCCGATCGTGGCGCCTTCCATGCGCGCGAAACCGACCAGGATGTTGCGGGCGAAGGCTGGCGCGATCTCGAAGAAATCGCCCTCATCGACCACCTTGGCGATCAGCTCGTGCATGTCATAGGGCTGGTTGTTATTGGCCGGCACCAGCGTGTCGAGCGACGGCTCGACGCGGGTGGCCGGGTCGGCGGTGTTGCGGAACGGCGCGCGCACGCGATTGCTCGACGGTAGGAAATCCACCAGCCGCCGCAGTTGCAGCAGCGCCTCGACATCGTTCTCGAAGGCGAGATCCGCGACGCCCGATTTCGTGCTGTGCGTCATGGCGCCGCCCAGCTCCTCATGCGTCACGGTCTCATGCGTCACCGTCTTCACCACGTCGGGGCCGGTGACGAACATGTACGACGAATCCTTCACCATGAAGATGAAGTCGGTCATCGCCGGCGAATAGACCGCGCCGCCGGCGCACGGCCCCATGATCAGTGAGATTTGCGGCACCACGCCCGAGGCGTCGACATTGCGCTGAAACACATCGGCATAGCCGGCGAGCGAGGCGACGCCTTCCTGGATGCGCGCGCCGCCCGAATCGTTGAGGCCCACGACCGGCGCGCCGACCAGCATCGCCTTGTCCATGATCTTGCAGATTTTTTCGGCATGCGCCTCGCCGAGCGCGCCGCCGAGCACGGTGAAATCCTGGCTGAAGGCGAAGACCAGCCGGCCATTCACCGTGCCGTGGCCGGTGACGACGCCGTCGCCGGGGATCCTGTTTTCCGCCATGCCGAAATCGCCGCTGCGATGCTCGACGAACATGTCCCATTCCTCGAAGGAACCGGGATCGAACAGCAAGTCGAGCCGCTCGCGCGCGGTCAGCTTGCCCTTGGCGTGCTGTTGCTCGATGCGTCTGGCGCCGCCGCCCAGCCGCGCGGCCGCGCGCTTCTCCTCGAGTTGCTGTAGAATGTCCGGCATCACACGGGTCCCCTCATTCCGGAATAACATCTGGGGCGCGGCGGCGCCATCATTCCTTCAGGAGGGCCGCGAACCGTTCGGCGATCGCGAGATCGTCGCGCAAGCCGGCACGGCGCTTGGTTTGTTCGCTGTCTTCGCCCCAGCGCTCGATCTGGAAACTCTCGTCGAGTTCGGCGACCGCGAAGGCATTGTCGGCATCGAGCCGCCGCTGCGTCAGCGCCAGCGCGATCACCAGCGAGCCGCTGGCCGCGGTTGCGAGACGCAGCGCCGCCAGCATCATCGCATCGTGCGCCGCGACCGCCGCCTTGAACGCGGCGAGGCTCGCGGGCGGTTGCGCCAGCGGCGCGACGCCGGTGGTGACCATCAGTGGCGCATCATAGCGCGCCCGCGCCCAATCGAGCAGCGGCTGCCAAGCCTCGTGCTGTCGCCGCGCCAGTTCAGGGGGGAGCGCAGCGCGGTAGCAGACAAGGTCGGTGCCGGCGTAATTCGCGGTCTCGGCGATCACGGCATCGCGGCGCGGCACGACGAGGTCGATGGCGGTGCTGGCGAGCCGGGTCAGCGGCATCGACGCCGTTGCGATCGCGTCGCCTTGCTCATGCCATTCCTGCGCAATGGCCTCGGCGAGGGGGCGGCTCGGCACCACCAGTTCGGCCTTGGCGGGCGTGCACAGCGGCTTGGCATCGAGTGCCACGCCATGGCCATCCGCATGCGCCGTTGCCCGCGCCTCCCGATAGAACCGCTTCACCTAATCGCTCTCCGGGAAGCCCGCGAAGGGATCGCGCTCGTCGCTTTCATCGAAGCCGAAGAATTTCCAGGTCCGCTTCATGTGCGGCGGCAGTGGCGCCACGATTTTGAGGGTGCCGCCATTGGGATGCGGCATCGCCAGCGCGCGCGCATGGAGATGCAGCTTGCGCGCATCCTCAATGCCGGTG
>DATCDN010000030.1:0-62074 GCA_036510675.1 Allostellaceae bacterium | reverse complement strand
GCGCTTTATCGCGGCGAGCGGAGGCACCTGCCGATGTTGCTCGGCGCGACCGCGCTGGGCCTCATCATCTACGCGCCCAATTTCCTGTGGAATTACGGCAACGGCTTCGTCTCCTATCACCACACCGAGGCCAATGCCGCGCTCGGCGGAACGCTGTTTCACCCGGAACATCTCCTCGCCTTCTTCGGCGCGCAATTCGGGGTGTTCGGGCCGCTGCTGTTCGCCGCGCTGATCGTGATGATCGCTCTGGCCGGCCGCACGGTGAGGGACATGCGCGCGGCGCTGCTGATCTGCTTCACCCTGCCGCCGCTGGCGCTGATGCTCGGATTGAGCCTGCTGTCGCGGGCGCAGGCCAACTGGGCGGCGCCCGCCTATATCGCGGCGACCATCCTGGTGGTGGCGTGGCTGCTGGCCGAAGGGCGCCGTGTCATCATCATCGCGTCGATCGCGCTGCATCTGGCGGCGGCCTTGCTGGTCGCGGTGGGCTTGCGCAATGTCGCCGCGGTGGCGGGGGTGACGCTGCCGGTCAAATACGATCCGCTGCATCGCTTGCAGGGGTGGCGCAGCCTCGGCCGCGCCATCACCGCCCAGCTATCGCAGCATCCCGGCGCGCTGCTGATGGCGGACGACCGCGAGTTGCTGGCGGCGCTGATGTTTTATGTCAAGCCGCATCCGCTCAATGCCTTGGAGTGGAACCCGAGCGGCGAGGTTCACGACCAGTTCGAGCTGGCCCAGCGGCCGGCGCTGGATCTCGGCGCGAATTTCGTGCTGGTCAGTCAAAATCCGGGCGGCGTCGCGCCGATCCTGGCGCGCTTCGCCGCCGCGTCGCCGCCCCAGACCATCACCATCTTCATCGGCCGCACCGGCGCGGTCGCCTCGCCGGCGGAGCAGCGCCACTACACGGTCTATTTTTTGAAGGGCTTTAAGGGCTTCAACTAGGTATCAAGCGATATCGATCGAATATCGTTTTGACCCCCCAGAAGGTCATGAAGGCGACATAGAACCCGCCCAGCAGATCGCTGGGGTAATGCGCGCCGAGAAACAGCCGGCTGGCGAAAATCAGCAGCGCGCATAGCCACCAGAGCGGCCACCAGCGGGGCCACAGCGCGGTGAGGGACAGCGCCAGCGCCGTCGCGGTCGCGGCATGGCCCGAGGGAAACGACCAATGGTCGGAGCCGCCGCCGAACCAGGTGAAGCCATAGAGCTGCTCGCTGAACCATAATTTCGGCCGCGCCCGCCCGACCACCACCTTCACCAGATCGACCGCGATGCCCGACGCCGCGACATTGGTGAAAATGAATGCCGCGCGCCACGCATCGGCTCGCCGCCGGGGCACGATAAAATAGCAGACGACGAACGCGATCGCGCACAGGATCAGATAGCCATAGGACTGGCCGAATTGGGTGATGATGGCGAAAATGCCATGGCCGGCCGGGCCGAGACCGTGCGCCCAGATCGCGATCGGCCGATCGTAGAACGCGAACGAGGCGGCACCGATGGCGAGGCAGAGCAGCCCGACCGCCACCACCCGCCGCCAGCCCGACACGGCGCCGAGGCCGCCGCGCCGTACCACCACATCATGCGCCATCCAACTTACCCCCATCACGATCAGGCCGGAGAATACGACATCCGAGAGGAAATGCCCGCCCTGTGCCATGCGCATCACGCCGAGCAAACCGCCCGCGAGGATCGCGCCGGCGAACACGAGCCGCCGCGGCCTGACCGCCGGGATCAGCAGGGCGAACGACAGGAAATAGAATCCGATCGCGGGATGGCCGGCCGGGAAGGAGCAATTGCGCGCGCATTGGTCGCTCGGCAGCAGCGCCGGGGTGAAGTGTTTGGTGCCGCCGAATTCCACGATCTGGCTGGGCCGCGCGCGTCCCCAATGGTCCTTCAGCGCGGTGTTGACGACGAGGCCCGGCCCCAGCACCAGCGCCACGATGAGGAACAGCGCCGCGCGCCGGTCGAGGCCAACGAGCTTCCTGCGCCGGACCAGAATCACGATCAGCGCCAGCGGCAGCAAGATCGCCAACGCGTCGGTGACGACGAAGACCAGGCGGTAGAGCACGCGCAGGATTGGGTCGCCCGCCAGGTAAAACCCGCCGCGATAGAAGAGGGCCGCCGCCCACAGATCGATGCCCGGTGCGACCGTGAAGACCGCCGCCGCCAGCACCGCCAGCCCGGCATAGATCGCAATGCCGGGGCGAATCGTCATATCAAGCGGCGGCGGCGGCGCGCAAGGCGAGCCGGCGCTTGATCTCGGCGGCGGCGCGCACGGTGTCGTCGGGCGGATCGTAGGTCCATTCCTCGATCGCGCCGGTGAAGGGCCGCGTGATGCCCGCCTCGCGCATGCCGGCGTGGAAGCGATCGAACTTGGCGGAGCCGCCCGCCAGGTCGGCGATATGCACCGGCTTTCCGGTCGCCGCGGCTTCGCTGATCATCGACACGGAATCGGCGGTGACGATGATCGCATCGGCCGAACCCAGCAGCCCGAAATAGGGATTGTCGCCGGTGCCGTCCCAGAGAAAATAAGCGCGGCCCGCCAGCGTCGCGCGTAAGACCGCGATCGTCTCGGGCGCGGTGCGGCGTGACGGGGTGATCGCCAGCCCATAATGCCGGTCGGCGAGGGCGGCGAGTTGTGCCGCGAAGGCATCGATGCGCTCGGCGGTGACGCGATAGGCGCGATTGCCGCCGCCCAGCAGCACCGCGATCAGTGGCCGCGGCAAATCGGCGAGCGCCACCGCCAGCCGCACGCTGTCGAGCGCCAGCTTCGCCGGCGTTACGCGATGCACCGCGCCGAGGGTGTGAAACACATTGGGTCCGCTGGCGGGATCGTGGCTCGGCACCACCATCAGATCGATCTCGGCGCGCGCGACATGCGGGTCCTGAACCTGGACCCAGAAGGCCGCGCCGCCGCTGGCGCGCTTGACGGCGCGCGCGGGCGCCGCGGAATTCCGCCCGCACCCGATGACGATATCCGGCCAGGGCGGGGCCAGCCGATCACCCGCGCCGCTCAGCGCGTTGAGCGGCATCAGCCACAATTGCGGCGGCAGATGGCGCCACGGCGCGCGCACGGCAAGGCGCTTCTCGACGATCGGGTACTGCAACGCCTCGGCCAGGCCCATTGCTTGGCTGGCCATGCCGGGTTTGCCGTCGTGAAGCGCCCAAACAATTGGCGGATTTGGCATTTCCTGTCGTTCTTTGCCGCGCGGCGGGCGCCGAGCAAGATGTGTCGCGTGGCCCCCGATTTGCAATATAATTACGCGTGGGGAAGCCAAACATCGGGGCCAGGCGTGCGGCCGGTTCCATCGCCGCGCCGGGTTTTGGATTTAGAAGGAAGCATCATGCGCCGCGTTAAGCTCGATCGCATCGACCGTCAGATTCTGCGCGACCTGCAGGAAAGCGGGCGCATGACCAATGTCGAACTGGCGAGGCGCGCCGGCATTTCGGCGCCGCCCTGTTTGCGCCGGGTGCGGGCGCTGGAAGAGGCCGGGGTCATTCGCGGCTATCACGCCAACGTCAATGCCGAGGAGGTGGGCTTTGGCGTCACCGTCTTCGCCCAGGTCGGGTTGCAGAGCCAAGCCGAGCCGGATTTGCGCGCGTTCGAGCAACTGACGCTAGGCTGGGACGAGGTGCGCGAAACCCAGATGCTGGCGGGCGAAACGGATTTCCTGTTGAAGATCGTCGCCACAGATTGGGATACCTATCAGCGTTTCCTGACGACGCAACTGACGGCGGCGCCGAACGTCGCGCATGTGCGCTCGATGCTGGCGATTCGCGCGGCGAAACAGCTCCCAGGCGTCCCGATTGGGGTAGAACCGGCGGCGACCGAAACCACGGTATGATTGCGGGGATTTTGTGTTCCTGATCTGCCCGTTCATGCCTCGGCGACAATTCCTGCCGCTTCGGCCGGGCTTGGCCCGGCCGCCCACGAATTTTCGTCTTATGACGGCACCGGCCGCGAGTGCTTGATCCAAAACGCATTCGTGGATGCGCGGGCCAAGCCCGCGCAAGGCGATTGGCGTTGAGCCGAGCACCTACTGCAAAAAAAGGGCGCCCGAAGGCGCCCCCCAAGTTGCGGCTTTCTTATGCGCCGCTGAATCTCATGTTGCGAGGTTAGGCGTCTTTCGCCACCGCCAGCACTTCCAACTGCAACAATACCCCGCCGCGCAGTGATTGCACCAGCGAATGCCGCGCCGGGCGATGATGTTCGTCGGGATAAATTTCGAGCCAGTGCTTATTGATGGCGCCGCGATGCGCATCATCGACCAGGAACACGGTCAGCTTGACCACGTCGCCCCAATCCATGCCGCCTTCCTTCAGGATATTGCCCATATTCTGAAAGGCGTGCTTCGCCTGGTTCTCGGCGCCGTCGGCGATTTTGCCGGTCGCGGGATCGATGCCGCTGACGCCGCCGGTCGCGAGGATCGGGCCGACCCGCGCACCCAGCGGGATCGGCGCGTTGTGACCAACGCCGGGCAGATGAATGCTTTGTTGCCGCATGATCCTCGCTCCTTCAGCTCCAGCGCACGAAGCCTAGGCCGGTGCCGGTCAGGGCCGGCGTGCGATAGCCGGGAATGTAATCGGACCAGGTGATTTTCATGCCGGTCTCGGCGACCGCGCCGGCAACCACCAGCCAGTTGCGAATCTCCGAGGTGCCGGCCTGGAGCCGCTTGGGCGTCAGCGCCGCCAGCCAGTCGAGATCGTTGCGCTTCAGCGCCTCGATCACGTCATGATCCAGTTTCTCGTCGACGACGAAATGGGAGAGGCCGCCCGAGCCGAGGAAGCCGACGCGGATATTTTCGGGGAAGCTGGCGATCAGCTTGCCGATTTCCTTACCGAGCTCGATGCAGCGCCGCGGCGTCACCGGGTTCGGCTCGTAATAGGTGTTGACGAAGATCGGCACGATTGGCAGCCGATAGCCCTTGAGATAGCGCCGGTGGATGAAGGAATAGGCGTGCCCCTCGGCCTGGCCAGGGGTCAGCGCGCTGATCGCGGTGATGTCGAATTCGCGCTGGGTCAGCCCCTCGATCAGATGCTTGGCGAGGCCGGCATGCACCGGATAATCGACATCCTGGCCGTCCTCGCGCCGGCGCTGTTGCGCGCGGTGATACCAATCATCCGCCGGCAGATCGGTGCGCGCCGCGATGTTGCGGATGGTCTCGCCGTAATAGATGGCGATGGCCGGATTGTGCTGTGGCGGAAACAATTCATGTTGGTCGTCGCCGACGATAATCAGCGCGTCGAGCTGGGCGCCTTGAATTTCGTCGCGCTGGCGGTCCATCGCCGCCTGCGTCTTGTGCCAGCGTTTGGAGATGGCGTCGGGCGTGATCAGCGGCGCCGCATGGTCGGCGAATTTCGTGACCAGATCATCGTATGAAATCAGCTCGCCGTTGAAATCGTGATGCGTCATGCGCTTGTCGGAGGGCGGGAATTTCCCGATCCAATCCTCCTCCTGGCACACCAGCATCACGCTGTGCGAGGAGCCGAACGCCGCCGCCAATTTTGCCATGCCCGTATCCTCCAATTATGCCGCCGCGTCAGTCGCCCCAAACCTCGCGCGCGGTCTCCACCACCAGTTTCAACTTCGCGATCTCTTCCTCGACCGTGATCTTGTTGCCTTCGAGCGTCGAGGAAAATCCACATCGCGAGCTGAGCGCCAATTGCTCCAGCGGCAGCACGATCTTGACGTTGGCGAAGCTGGTGAGGATTTGCGGGCGAGCGAACCGGATGCCATCGAGCTTCCTCTATTCTTGGTGACGCGAAATGTCATATGTTTTGACGGCATGACGCAACAGGAAAAACAACAGGGGAGAAATGCCGTGCTGGGTGCCACCATGCGCGATGCCGTTGCCCGCCTGATGAAGCCGCGTTCGGTCGGCATCGTCGGCGTGTCGCCCGAGCCGGGCCAGCCCGGGGGCAACATCATCCGCAACCTGGAGAATGTCGGGTTCACCGGTTCGCTGCATCTCGTCAGCCGCAACCGGACCGAGGTGTTCGGCCATCCCTGCGTGCGCACCATCGACGAGCTGCCCGACGGCATCGATGTCGTGGTGCTGTGCATCCCGGAGCGCGCGGTGGTCGAGGCGGTTGAAGCGTGCGCGCGCAAGCGCATGGGCAATGTCATGATCTTCGCCGCCGGCTTCGCCGAGGTGGGCGGCGCCGGCATCGTGGCGCAACAGCGCATTCACGAGGTCGCGCGCGCCGCCGCGATGGGCATTGTCGGGCCGAACTGTCTCGGCGTCACCAATTCACTGCCGGGCGGCGTGCCGCTGACCTTCGGCACCGCCGATGTGAAGAAAATAACCGGCGCGCGGCCGACGCTGGGCATCATCGCGCAGAGCGGCGCGCTGGCCGGCATCTTCCGCGTCTCGATCCAGAATCGCGGCTTGCCGGTGTCCTACAGTATCTCGTCGGGCAACGAGGCCGGCCTCACCTGCGAGGATTATCTCGACTATATGCTCGACGATCCGGCGGTCGGCACCGTCGCGATGTATATCGAGCAACTGCGCGATCCGCCGAGGTTTCTCGCGCTCGCGGCGCGGGCGCGGGCGCTGGGCAAGCCGCTGGTGATGCTGCATGCCGGCTCGACCGCGATCGCGCGCGAATCCTCGATCACCCATACCTACTCGATCACCCGGAATTATCGCGCGATGCGGGCGCTGACCGCGCGCGCGGGCGTGGTGGTGGTGGACAAGATCGAGGAATTGCTCGATGTCGCCGAGCTGTTCCTCTATTTCCCGTCGCCGCCGACCATGGGGCCGGCGATCATGGCGGATTCCGGCGCCTTCAAGGGCCATGCGCTGGACTATGCCGAGAAGATCGGCATCGATATCCCGAGATTATCGCCGCATATCCATCAGGCCCTCGAGCCGGTGATGCCGGTCTATGCGCCGCCCTCGAACCCGCTCGACATGACCGCGCAGGCGATCAAAGAGCCGGAAATGTACGACAAGTCACTGCCGCTGCTGTTGGCGGACCCGGCCATCGGCAGCCTGATCCTGGCGCCGATCATGGGCACGACCGGCTTCGCCTTGGTCAAGGGCCAGCGCATTCTGGATGCCGTCAAAGGCGCCACCAAGCCCATCATCATGACTAATCTTGCCTTCGATGGCGGCGTCGCGCCGGAACTGGTCGAGGAATGCCGTAAGCGCGGCTATCCCTATTTTCCCTCCCCCGAGCGCGCGCTGCGCGCCATCGCCTATATCACCCAATTCGCGCGCGCCTTGGCGCGGCCGCCGGCACCGCCGATCGAATGGGACGATCCGCCTGCGATGCGAACGCCCTCACCCGAAAGTCTCCAACTTTGGGTCAAGGCAAGCAGCGATCCGGAATGGGGGCCAATTTTGGAAATCGGCTTCGGTGGAAAATGGCGTGAGGCGCTGCCTGAGACGATCATTTTGCCACCTGATCTCGCTCCTGGCGATATCGTTGAAGAATTGCGCAAGATGCCCGGCAGTGCCCTATTTGTCGGGCGCGATCTACGCGCGGCTGCCAATGAGATTACCCGTCTCGGAGCTGCGATCCGCGCCGACACGCCTCTTGGTCAGGTCGAATCGTCCGTCGCAATTTAACTCAGCGCATCCAGCGTCCGCGCCAGCAGGTCGAGATCGCGCGGGCGCGACAGGCGGTGGTCGCCGTCCTTCACCAGCGTCACCGCGACATCGGTGCCGGCCAGTCGGTCGGCCAGGTCGAGCGCGGTCCGCCACGGCACGTCAGGGTCCTGCATGCCCTGCAAAAGGCGCACCGGGCAGGCGATCGGCACGGGCGCGTTCATCACCAGGTGATGGCGGCCCTCCTCGATCAGCGTGCGGGTGAAGCGATAGGGAAGCTCGCCATATTGGGAGGGCAGATCGACATGGCCGTCGCGCATCAGGCGCGTCTGCGTCTCGGGCGGAAATTGCCGCCACATCAGCGCCTCGGTCGCGTCGGGCGCGGCGGCGATGCCAACCAGCGCCGTGATGCGCGCCGGTCGGTCGAGCGCCGCCAGCAGCATGATCCAGCCACCGAGGCTCGATCCGACCAGGATTTGCGGGCCCTCAGTAAGCTGGTCGAGGATGGCGGCGGCATCGCCGCGCCAGCGCCCCACGGTCGCGATATTGAAATCGCCCGACGAGGCGCCGTGCGCGTAGGCGTCGAAGCGCAGGAAGGCGCGGCCGCGCGCCGCCGCATAGGCATCGAGAAAGTTGGCCTTGGTGCCGTTCATGTCCGACATGAACCCGCCCAGGAAGACGATGCCCGGCCCGGTGCCGGCGCGGGCCCGGTAGGCGATTGTCGCGCCGTCCGCGCGTGTTAAAATCGCGGCTGGTCCCGGCTCATCGGGCATAGGTGACATCCCATCGTGGCGGTCTCGTTTCGATCATCTGGCGACCCTCCGTTCCGGAACGGCGCCGAGCCTAGCATCGCGCGGCCGGACGCGGAAACGCGGCGTCACGGTCCCGCCGTGCTGCAGATTCTGCCGCGCCTCGATCAGGGCGGCGTCGAGCGCGGCACGGTCGAGGTCGCGGCGGCGCTGACCGAGGCGGGCTGGCGCGCGGTGGTGGCGTCGGCGGGCGGGCGGCTGGTCCACGAGATCGAGCGCGTGGGCGGCCGCCATGTCACCTTGCCGCTGGCGTCGAAGAACCCCGCGATCATCATGGCCAATGTCCAGCGGCTGGTGTCGGTCATCGTGCGCGAGGATATCGACATCGTGCATGCGCGTAGCCGCGCCCCGGCCTGGAGCGCGATGCTGGCGGCGCGCCGCACCAGCCGGCACTTCGTCACCACCTTCCACGGCGCCTACAGCGCGCGCTCGGCGCTGAAGCGGCGCTATAATTCGGTGATGGCGCGCGGCGAGCGGGTAATCGCGATCTCGCGCTTCATCGCCGTGCACGCGGCCGAGCGCTATGCGATCGCGCCCGACCGCATTCGCGTGATCGAGCGCGGCGTCGATCTCGACCTGTTCAATCCCGATCGCGTCGCGGCGCCGCGCATCATCCAGCTGGCGAAGGCGTGGCGGCTCGATGACGGCAAGCCGGTGGTGATGATGCCGGCGCGCGTCACTGAGTTAAAGGGCCACCTCGTGCTGGTCGATGCGCTGGCCCGGCTCGGCCGGCAGGATCTGCATTGCCTGTTCATCGGCGCGGGCCGCGGCGGCTATCGCAAGGTGGTTGAGCGGCGCATCGCGGAGCGCGGTCTGACCGGCGTGTGCCGCTTCATCGATCATTGCGCCGACATGCCGGCCGCCTACATGCTGGCGGATGTCGTGGTCTCCGCCTCGATCCGCCCCGAGGGGTTCGGCCGCGTCATCGCCGAGGGGCTGGCGATGGGCCGCCCGGTGATCGCCACCGACCATGGCGGCGCCGGCGAGGTCGTCGAGCATTGCGTCACCGGCTGGCTGGTGCCGCCGGGCGACGCCCAGGCGCTGGCGCTGACCTTGCGCGAGGCGCTGGCGCTCGATCCGGGTCAGCGCCATGCGCTGGCCGACCGCGCCATCGCCGCGATCGGCGGCCGCTTCAGCCGGGCGTTGATGACGCGCCGCACCATCGCCGTCTATGAGGAAGTGCTGGGACATGGCCCATGACCGAGGGTAGCCGCCATATCCTGGTGCGCGATCTGATCGTGCCATGCGAGATCGGGGTCTTTCCCGACGAACATGGCAAGAAACAGCGGGTTCGCATCAACCTGACCCTCGATATCGCCGAGGGCGGGCAGGCGATCGAGGACAGACTGGCCGCCACCGTCTCCTATGGCGACATCATCGACGGCATCCGGCGACTGATCGAGCGGGGGCGGATCAACCTGGTCGAGACGCTGGCCGAGGGGGTCGCCGCCCTCTGCCTCGCCGACCGCCGGGTGCGGTCGGTGCGGGCGCGGGTCGAGAAGCTCGATATCTATCCCGACGGCACTATCGTCGGCGTTGAAATCGAGCGGTTCAATCACCATGGCTAAATTATGGATATTATGGGCGTTTTCATGATGTTCCAGGCCGCGCGAGGCGCTGAAGCGCCGACTTGTTCACACCGCCGGACCGGCGTGTGAACCAAGCAACACTCTGAAATAAACCGACATAATCTTGACACTATCCGGCTTGACAAAATTAAAACCAAAGCATTTCAAAGTGTTAGCTATATGCCTAAATATTGTGCAAGTCTCGGAAACCCGAGGCTTTGCTGCCTGCGGCAGTCCGACGCGGCTGGTTGCCAACAGGTTTATCCACAGATTTGGTGGATATCTGCGAGGGCGATGACGTGATCGACAATGTATTACCGGAAGATGAGCGCGTCGCCGACGATGCCGGGCCGGGCGCTCAAGGCGTGGGTGTGATCAAGGCGGTTCTGGCGACCCTGCCGCCGTCGCCGGGCGTTTATCGGATGCTGAGCGCCAAGGGCGACGCGCTCTATGTCGGCAAGGCGCGCAATCTGAAGGCGCGGGTCGCGAACTACACCCATTTCGCCGCGCTGTCGCATCGGCTGAAGCGCATGGTGTCTGAGACCCGGCGCCTCGAGATCATCCTGACCCACACCGAGGTCGAGGCGCTGCTGCTTGAAAGCAACCTGATCAAGCATCTGGAGCCGCGCTATAACATCGTCCTGCGGGACGACAAATCGTTCCCCTATATTCATCTGACCGGCGGCACCGACTTTCCGCTGCTAACCAAGCATCGCGGCGCCCATGACCGGGAGGGCGATTTCTTCGGCCCCTTCGCCTCGGCGGGATCGGTCAACGGCACCCTGATCGCCTTGCAGCGCGCGTTCCTCTTACGCTCGTGCAGCGACAATATCTTCGCCAGCCGCACCCGGCCGTGCCTGCTCTATCAGATCAAGCGGTGCAGCGGCCCCTGCGTCGGGCGCATCGACAAGCCCGGCTATGACCGGCTGGTCGCCGAGGCCAAGAATTTCCTCTCCGGGCGCAGCCAGGATGTGCAGCAGCGGCTGGCGACCGAGATGCAGGCGCTGTCCGACGGCCAGCAATACGAGGCGGCGGCCATGGTGCGCGACCGGATTCGCGCGCTGACCCAGATCCAGGGGCACCAGGACGTCAACATCCGCGATCTCGGCGATGCCGATGTCATCGCGGCGCATCAGGCCGGCGGGCAGACCTGCATTCAGGTGTTCTTTTTCCGCGGCGGGCAGAATTGGGGAAACCGGCCCTATTATCCCGCGCATGCGCGGGATCTGGAGCTGGCGGAGATCGTCGCGGCGTTCCTCGGCCAATTCTATGAGGACAAGGTGCCGCCGCGCCTGATCCTGCTGAGCCACGCGCCGGGGGAGGAGGCGAGCCTCTTGGCGGAGGCGCTGTCGTCGCGCGCCGGCGCCCGGGTGGAGTTGCAGGTGCCCCAGCGCGGCGACAAGCTGCAACTGGTCAATCAGGCGCTGGTGAATGCGCGGGAGGCGCTGGGCCGGCGGCTGGCGGAAAGCTCGGCCCAGCAAAAGCTGCTGGCGGGCGTCGCCGAGACCTTCGGGCTCGAGGCGCCGCCCAAGCGGATCGAGGTCTATGACAATTCCCACATCCAAGGGAGCTATGCCGTGGGTGGCATGATCGTGGCCGGCCCTGAAGGCTTCATGAAGAACGCCTACCGCAAATTCAACATCCGCGAGGCGCTGACCCCCGGCGACGACTACGCCATGATGCGCGAGGTGCTGACCCGGCGCTTCGCCCGGGCGCTGAAGGAGGATCCCGGCCGCGATAACGGCACCTGGCCCGATCTGGTGCTGATCGATGGCGGCGCCGGTCAGCTCACCGCCGCCAGCGCGGTGTTGGCCGACCTCGGCATCGGCGATCTGGCCCTCATCGGCATCGCCAAGGGGCCCGACCGCGATGCCGGGCGCGAGCGTTTCTTTCGCCCCGGTCACGCGCCAATGAGCCTCGAGCCGCGCGATCCGGTTTTGTATTTCCTCCAGCGCCTGCGCGACGAGGCGCATCGCTTCGCCA
This sequence comes from Allostellaceae bacterium, assembly GCA_036510675.1. Taxonomy (GTDB): domain Bacteria; phylum Pseudomonadota; class Alphaproteobacteria; order ATCC43930; family CGMCC-115725; genus JAATGI01. The sequence goes on along the minus strand of DATCDN010000030.1, from coordinate 50,161 downwards.
TCGGGACCCATCGGGCGCGGCGGACCAAGGCGATCGGCATCTCGACCCTCGACGAAATCGTCGGCATCGGCGCGCGGCGCAAAAAGGCGCTGCTGCATCATTTCGGCTCGGCGCGCAGCGTCGCGCGTGCCGGGCTAGTCGATTTGGAACGGGTCGCCGGCATCAGCAAAAATGTCGCCAAAAAAATCTATGATCATTTTCATTCCGGCGGTTAGAGTGCGATCCGCCCAGAAGGACGCACCCCGTGCGCCCTTTCAGCCGGAGAAATCGCCCTCTACGCATTGAATAGAGGCGGGTTCACGCGGCGGAAATCGCGAATGCGATTTCGCCGAAAGCGATCCGGCTCGAGGATCGCGCCGAAGGAATTGTGCCGATGCCGATGAATTTGCCCAATCTGTTGACGCTGTCCCGGATCGTGGCGATTCCCCTCGTCATTTTCACGTTCTACCTGCCGCCGCCGGTCGGCCCGTGGTCGGGGGTCGTGCTGTTCGCGCTGGCCGGGGTGACCGATTGGCTCGACGGTCAATTGGCGCGCCGCTGGAACCAGCAATCGTCCTGGGGCCGCGTGCTCGATCCGATCGCGGACAAGCTGCTGGTCGCGACCATCCTCTTCATGCTGGCGGCGCTGCAGCGCATCACCCCGGTCACGGTGTTTCCGGCGCTGGTGATCCTGGCGCGCGAGATCCTGGTGTCGGGCCTGCGCGAGCATCTGGCCATGCTCCACGTCCCGCTGCCGGTGTCGCGGCTGGCGAAGTGGAAGACCGGGATTCAGATGATCGCGATCGGCGTGCTGATGGTCGGCGATTCCGGTCCCGTGACCATTCCGGTGCGGACCTTCGGCGAGGCGCTGTTGTGGATCGCCGCGGTGCTGACTATCGTCACCGGTTATGATTATCTGCGCGCCGGCATGACCCATATCGGCGCCGCCGACGCGCCGAAGGCGGCAAAGCCGGGCACCGCCCCCTGATCATGGCGCATCGGGGGCCGGTCTTCGGGTTTGCCGGCTGGAGCGGCAGCGGCAAGACCACCCTCATCGAGAAATTGCTGCCGGTTTTGATCGGCCGGGGCCTGCGCGTTTCCACCCTGAAGCACGCCCATAAGGATTTCGATGTCGACCGGCCGGGCAAGGATTCCTGGCGCCACCGCCAGGCCGGCGCCGCCGAGGTGATGGTCTCATCGCCCAAGCGCTGGGCGCTGATTCATGAAATGCGCGGCCCGACGGAACTCACCATGGCGGACCTGTTGGCGCGGATGAGCGCGGTCGATCTGGTGATCGTCGAGGGGTTCAAGCGCGATCCCATTCCGAAGATCGAGGTCCACCGCGTCGCGCTGGGCAAGCCGCTGCTGGCGCCGGACGATCCCGATATCGTCGCCATTGCCTCGGATGTGCCGATCGCCGGCTTGGCGGTGCCGCGCTTCGATTGGAACGACATCACCGCGATCGCGGATTTCGTCGAGAAAATTATCGGTCGTCGGTAAGACGCTCGCTCCCTTGCGCGCGCGCCGCGAACCGCCTAGCTCTAGCGCTATGAAACTCCTCTATTTCGCGCATCTTCGCACCAAGATCGGCACCGCCGAGGAAACGCTCGATCCGCCGCCTGGTGTCAGCGACGTGGCGGGGCTGGTCGACTGGCTGACGGGGCGGGGACCGCGGTTCGCCGACGCGCTCGGCAATCGCCAGGCGCTGCGCGTCGCGGTGAACCAGACCTATGTCGGCTGGCAGCATCCGGTCCAGGCCGGCGACGAGGTCGCGCTGTTCCCGCCGGTGACGGGCGGCTGAGCCATGATCCGCGTGCAGGCCGAGGATTTCGACGTCGGCAAGGAGCTGGCGGCGCTGACCCGCGGCAAGACCGGCATTGGCGGCGTCGCCTCGTTCATCGGGCTGATGCGCGATGTCGCCGGCGACAAGACGATCCATGCCATGACGCTGGAACATTATCCCGGCATGACCGAGCGCGAGCTCGCCCGCATCGAGGCCGAGGCGCAACGGCGCTGGCCGCTGATCGCGTCGCTGGTGATCCACCGCCACGGCCGGCTGCTGCCGGGCGACCAGATCGTGCTGGTCGCGACCGCGGCCGCGCATCGCGCCGCGGCCTTCGCGGCGTGCGAGTTTCTGATGGATTACCTCAAGACCAAGGCGCCGTTTTGGAAACACGAAGAAACGCCGGAGGGGTCGCGCTGGGTGGCGGCCGAGGCCAGCGACGATGAGGCCGCCGCGCGCTGGATTGCCGACTCTCGTTAATTCTGTATTACGCTTGATATAATATGGGAACCACAATGATCCCGACCAACCGCGTGACCACGCATCCGGGGGAAATCTTGCGAGAGGAATTCCTGATCCCTCTCGATATAAGCATGAATGCGCTGGCGCGCGCGTTGCGCGTTCCGCCCAATCGCATCAGCGAGATCATAGCCGGGGATCGCTCTGTCTCGGCGGATACCGCCATGCTTCTCGGGCGCTACTTCAATACCTCGGATGAATTCTGGATCAACCTTCAGGCCATGTACGATCTAACCAAAGCCCGATCCGAACATCGCAAAGAAATCGAGCAAGACGTTCAGCCGATGGCGATGCGTGCCTAATGGGCACGTCTCGCGACGGTATCTACAAATAAGCCAAGGCGGGCCTGGAAATGAACTATCAAACCATCACGACGCCGGGCGGCGAGTGCCTCGTCCTGGTGCCCAAAGATGATTTCGACCGCCTCATTGAGGCGCGCGAAACGATCGAAGATGTCGCCGCCTTCGATGCCGTCACGCGGAAGTTGGCCTCGGGCGAGGAAGAATTGCTTCCCGCCGATATGGTGAAGCGCATCGTTGCGGGGGAAAACCCCATCAAGGTCTGGCGGCAATATCGCGGGCTGACCGAAAAGGATATCGCCGACACAAGTAGCGTGGCCCAAGCCTATATCTCACAGATCGAGAACGGCCAAAGGGCCGGAACTGTCGAGACGCTAAAGAAGATTGCCGCCGCGCTTAATGTCAGCCTGGACGACATCGCGGGCTGATCTCTGTCCAGCGCTCCCGGACCGCGTAAAGGTCGATCAACGAAAGGATGCCGCATGATTCCGGACCTCAAGACCGATTTTGCCTTTCAAATCCGGGTCGATTTTCGCGAACGCGTGCTGTTCGGCGAGACGCCGCGCGGCGGCCGCGGCTATGTCCCGCCGACCGGCGGCTGGATCGACGGGCCGCGCCTCAAGGGCAAGGTCTTGGGCTATAGCGGCGCCGACTGGGCCTGGGTGCGGCCCGACGGTGTGCTGGAGCTGAACGCTCATTACATGCTGGAGGCCGACGACGGCACCCCGATCTACATCCAGAATCGCGGCTATCTCTTCCGCCACGACGGCAAGGGCAATGTCCGGCCCGGACCCGGCGGCCCGGAAATCCCGCATTATTTCGCCATCACGCCGACCTTCGATGTCGCCAAGGGCAAGCATGATTGGCTGACGCGCACCGTCATTGTCGGAACCGGTGTCCGCCACACCGATCCCGACCACACCATGTTCACCTATTACACGGTGGGTTAGCGCGCTCAGGCCGGCATGAAGGCGAGGGCGCGAATCTCATAGCTTTCGCGGGGTGGCGCATCCGGGGCGCTGGTCGGGTCGTCGATCGCCGAATGTGGCGCCCCCTGTACCCGGCTGGCGTCGCTGTCGGCGATTTTGATCAGCAGCACCTCGTCGGGCCGCATGTGCCGGAAATAATACCAGCGCTGGGCCGGATTGTAGGCGAGATTGAACGTCGCTCGCGGGTCGGTATTGTCGGTCTCGTTGGCGGCGTAGCCGATGCGCAAATCCTGCGTGGACAGCGTGGCGCCGTCGCACACCGCGAGCGGCGAGGCCAGGACCGGCTTCAGCGGGCGCCAGATATTGATGCCGACGAAGCGGCGTTGCAGCCATTCGGCCGCCGCGTCCGCGCCCATCAACTGTTCCGCCCAGCGGCGATAAGTGATGACCGGATAATCCAGATGGGCATTGCGCGCGGGACGCTGGCGCGACGACGGCACGTCGCGGCGCAGCGCCGGGTGGAACACCAGCACCTTCTCGGCGCCCAGGACCTCGCGCACCAGCGCGGCGATCTCGGGATAATAGACCGCCTCGGCACGCGCGGGATCGTCGAACTGGGTGAATTCCGTCGGCCGGCGCACCAGCGCGAAGCCGTTGCGGTCGAGGATGAAATTATCCGCCATCGGGCGCGCATCCGTCACCACGACCCGATGCGTCTGAAATTTCATCGTGTTCTGGTCATAGGCGTTGAGATAGACGAAGCCCGGCGCGGCGTCGGGATCAATGAACCGCATCGGCACGTCGAACTGAACGCGATCCCCGGCGATCATGGTGTCGGACATGGTCTCTCTCCCTCGCTGCCCAGCCTACTCTATCCTTCCCGCCGCGCCCCGTCATCACACCCGGGAACGGACCCCGGTCAGGTGACGTTCCGAGAGGGTGGGCGGAATTCATGGAGGCGCGCGCGACCGGACTTGCCTGTGCAAATGGGAAGGCTTGGCGGCGGCGTTCAGATCGCCTAATTGTAGTGCCGCTTATTCCAAGCGGCCGGTCGATTGGACAGCGTGGCGTGTCCGCAAAACAGAGGTGAAGGATGCTTAAGAAATTTGGTTTGGCGTTATTGGCGGCGGGCACCATCGCGGCTGGTGGGGTCGCCATCGACACGCCGGCGCATGCGCAGGCGGGGGTCACCGCCGGCGTGCTGACGTGCAATGTCAGCAGCGGCGTCGGTTTCATTTTCGGCTCGTCGCGTGAGCTGAATTGCATCTATTCGACCACCGGCGAGCAATATGTCGGCACCATCAATAAATACGGTGTCGATATCGGCTTCACCCACGCCGCGGTGATCGTGTGGACGGTGGTCGCGCCGTCGAGCAATCTCGCTCCGGGCGCGCTGGCGGGGCATTACGGCGGGGCGACCGCCGGCGTGACCGCCGTGGTCGGTCTCGCCGCCAACGCGCTGATCGGCGGCAATGGCAACACCATCCAACTGCAGCCGCTGAGCATTGAGGGCAATCGCGGCCTCAACGTCGCCGCCGGCATCGCCGACGTGACGCTGCGCGCGGTTGGCCGCTAACGCCAACCGCGGGATAAAAAGCCCCCGCCCGGCAACGGGTGGGGGCTCTTTCATGGCCGTACGGTCGGTCTCCCCAATCCGGCAAACTGGCGCTACACTCCCCGTAATTAGAAGAAGTAGCGGTACCGACCGGCGGCAAGACTGGTATGGCGCCACGCAGGGGAGGAAATGCTGGCGAGCGATTTCGGCGACGCGGACACCTTTCCGAAGCTGCTGGCGCGCAACGCCGTGCGCTTCGCCGCGCGCCCCGCCTATCGCCACAAGGATCGCGGTATCTGGCATAGCTGGAGCTGGGCCGAGGTAGAGGCCGAGGTCCGCGCCTTCGCCATCGGACTGTCGCGGCTTGGTTTGAAACGTGGCGATACGCTCGCCATCGTCGGCAATAACCGGCCCAAGCTCTATTGGGCGTTCCTCGCGGCGCAGTGGCTGGGCGCGGTGCCGGTGCCGGTCTATGCCGACGCCATCGCCGACGAGATGGCCTATGTGCTGGCCCATGCCGACGCGCGCATCGCCGTGGCGCAGGACCAGGAGCAGGTCGATAAGATCATCGCCATCGCGGCGCGCGTGCCCGCGCTGCGAACCATCGTCTATGACGAGCCGCGTGGCCTGCGCGAATACGATCATGCCAGTCTGCACGCGCTCGATGAGATCATCGCCGCCGGCCACCGCGCGTTTGCCGAAGACCCGGCGCTCGATGCCTGGCTGGCGGCGGAGATGGCCGCGGGCACGGAAGCCGATATCTCGGTCATTCTCTACACCTCCGGCACCACCGGCCGGCCCAAAGGGGTCGAAATCGCCGCCGGCCGGGCGATCGCCGCCGTGGTGGATTCGATCGCCTTCGATCGCCTGGACGAGACCGACGAGGTGCTAGCCTATTTGCCGCTGGCCTGGGTGGGCGATCACTACCTGACCTTCGCTCAGGGGCTGAGCGCGGGCTATTGCGTGTCATGCCCCGAGAGTCCCGAGACGGTGCTGGAAAATCTGCGCGAGATCGGCCCCACCTTTTATTTCGGCCCGCCGCGAATTTTCGAGACCCTGCTGACGACAACCACCGTGCGTATGGCGGATGCCGGCGCCGTGAAGCGCGTGCTCTATCGCTTTTTCATCGGCGTGGCGCGGAATCATGGCGAGAAGATTCTGAACCGCGAGCCGGTGCCGTTTCACGCGCGGCTGCTTTATGCGCTGGGCCGGGTGCTGATCTATGATCCGTTCAAGAACGTGCAGGGCTTTTCCCGGGTGCGCGTGGCCTATACCGCAGGGGAGGCGATCGGGCCGGATTTGTTTGCGTTCTATCGCTCCATCGGCCTCAACCTGAAGCAATTCTATGGCCAGACCGAAGCCTTCCTTTATCTGACGGCGCAGCTCGATGGCGAAATCCGCGCCGACACGGTCGGCCGCGTCTCGCCGCATGTCGATCTGCGCATCGCCGCCGATGGCGAGGTGCAATATAAAAGCCCGGGCCAGTTCGTCGGCTATCTCAAGGAGCCGGAGAAGACGGCGGACGCGATGACGCCGGACGGCTTCGTCAAGACCGGCGATGCCGGGTTTTTCGACGAGGCCGGCCAGCTCCACATCATCGACCGTGCCAAGGATGTCGGGCGGCTGCGCGGCGGCGCGCTGTTCGCGCCCAAATACATCGAGAACAAGCTGAAATTCTTTCCCAATATCCGCGAGGCGGTGGCGTTCGGCGATGGCCGCGACTTCGTCACCTGCTTGCTCAACATCGACCTGACCGCGGTCGGCGATTGGGCCGAACGCAACGGCGTGATCTATGGCTCGTACCAGGAGCTGGCGGGGAATGACCGGGTGATTGCGCTTCTCGCCGCGCATGTCCGCGCGGTGAACCGCGACCTCGCGGCCGAGCCGGCGACGGCGGCCGCGCAAATCCGACGCTTTCTGGTGCTGCATAAGGAACTCGATGCCGACGATGGCGAATTGACCCGCACGCAGAAGGTCCGTCGCGGCTTCATCGCCGACCGGTATGCGGTGCTGATGGAGGCGCTGTTCAGCGGCGCCGTCAGCGCCGACATTTCAACCGAGGTGATGTTCGACGATGGCCGCAAGGGCATCATCGCGGCGCGGATCAGGATTTGCGACGTGACGGCGGAGGCGGCCCCGGCCGAGCTGGCGGCATGAGCGGCGCCGGCGCCGGCGAGACGCTGCTGGGGGTGGCGGGAATCTCGCTGCGCTTCGGCGGTGTCCAGGCGCTGAGCGATGTTTCCTTCGATATCAGGCGCGGCGAAATCCGGGCGATCATCGGCCCCAACGGCGCCGGCAAGACCTCGATGCTGAACGTCATCAATGGCTTCTATCATCCGCAGGCGGGCCGGATCGATTTCGGCGGCCATCGTCTGTCGCGGATGCGGCCGGGCTTTGCCGCGCGCCACGGCATCGCGCGCACGTTCCAGAATGTCGCGCTGTTTCGCGGCATGACGACGCTCGACAATCTGATGGCGGGCCGCGCGCTGAAAATGCGGCGCGGCTTTTTCTGGCAATTGCTGCGCCACGGTCCCGCGATGCGTGAGGAGATCGAGCAGCGCCGCGCGGTCGAGGAGATCATCGATTTTCTCGAAATCGAGGCGATCCGCCGCGTGCCGGTGGGCCGGCTGCCCTATGGCCTGCAAAAGCGCGTCGAACTGGGCCGCGCGCTGGCGATGGAGCCGGAGCTGCTGCTGCTCGACGAGCCGATGACCGGCATGAACCTCGAGGAGAAGGAGGATATGTGCCGCTATATCCTCGAGGTGAACAGCCAGTTCGGCACCACCATCGCGCTGATCGAGCACGATATGGGGGTGGTGATGGATTTGTCGAACCGCGTCGTGGTGCTCGACTATGGCCGCAAGATCGCCGATGACGTGCCGGCGGTGGTGAAGCAGGACCCGGCCGTCATCGCCGCCTATCTCGGCGTCGCGGGCTAGGGCGGCGCGATGCATCTTCTCTATCTCATTCTGATCGACCCATTTGCGCAGATGGGCGCGGCGCCGGATTTGCTGGCGCAGACCCTGTGGGAAGGGCTGGTGTCGGGGGTGCTTTATGCGCTGATCGCGCTGGGCTTCGTGCTGATCTACAAGGCGTCGGGCGTGTTCAATTTTGCCCAGGGCATCATGGTGGTGTTCTCGGCGCTGACCCTCGTTGGACTTTATGCGGCGGGTGTGCCGGCGCTGCTGGCGCTGGCGATAACGGTCGGCGTGATGTTCGTGCTGGCGGTCGCGGTGGAACGGCTGGTGCTGCGCCCGCTGGTGAACCGGCCCGATATCATTTTGTTCATGGCGACGTTCGGACTGACCTATTTCCTGATCGGCTTCGGCGAGCTGGTGTTCGGCGGCGACACCAAGCAGATGATCACCGCGCAGCTTTATCTGCCGGCCGGGGCCATCGATCTCCACATTTTGGGCGGAATCGTGACCCTGCAGAAACTGGATATCGCGGCGGCGATCATCGCCTCGCTGATGGTGGCGGCGCTGGCCTTCGTCTTTCAATACACGCGGATCGGCCGCGCCTTGCGCGCCGTCGCCGACAGCCACCGCGCCGCCCTGTCGGTCGGCATTTCGCTGAACCAGATCTGGGTCATCGTGTGGTTCGCGGCCGGCATCGTCGCGCTGGCGACCGGCATCATGTGGGGCGCGCGCTCCGAAGTGTCGTTCGCGCTTGAGGTGGTGGCGCTAAAGGCGCTGCCGGTGCTGATCCTGGGCGGCTTCACGTCGATACCCGGCGCCATCGTCGGCGGCCTGATCATCGGCCTCAGCGAAAAATTGTTCGAGCTTTATTGGGGACCGCTGGTCGGCGGCGGCACCGAAGCTTGGTTCGCCTATGTCGTGGCGCTGATCGTCCTGTTTTTCCGGCCGCACGGATTGTTCGGCGAAGTCATCATCGAGCGGATCTAGCCAATGCTCTATCGCGAAGTCGGCCAGTACCGCACCAATTACCGCGCCGATATGGCGATCTTCCCGATCCGCCAGGACCGCATCGGCCTCGCAATCATTCTGGCGATCGCCTTTCTCGTCGTGCCGCTGGTCGGCGGCTCGTTCTTTCTCGATGTGGTGGCGATCCCGTTCCTGATCTATGCGCTGGCCGCCATCGGCCTCAATCTGCTGACCGGCTATACCGGCCTCTTGTCGCTCGGCACCGGCGGCTTCATGGGGATCGGCGCCTATACCTGCTACAAGCTGACGACTTGGTTTCCGGACGTGGATATCATCGTCTGGATTTTAACGGGGGGCTTCGCGGCGGCGGCGGTCGGCGCGCTATTCGGTGTGCCGAGCCTGCGCATCAAGGGCTTCTATCTCCTGGTGGCGACGCTGGCGGCGCAGTTCTTTTTGCAGTGGGCGTTCGAGCGCGTGCCCTGGCTCTATAACAACAATGTCTCGGGCACCATCGAGGTGCCGACCCGCACGCTGCTGGGCCTGCCGATAACCGGCGCGACGGCGACCCCGGTGACGCGCTACGAGGTGGCGCTGTGCATCGTGGTGGTGCTGACCTGGCTGGCCTCGAACCTGGTGCATGGCCGCATTGGCCGTTCGTGGATGGCGGTGCGCGACATGGACATCGCTGCCGAGCTGATCGGCATTTCGCTGCTGCCGACCAAGCTGCTGTCGTTCGCCGTCTCGTCCTATATCTGCGGCGTCGCGGGGGCGATGCTGGTGTTTCTCTGGTACGGCAGCGCCGAGCCATCGGTGTTCTCGATCGATCTCTCCTTCACCATCCTGTTCATGGTGATCATCGGCGGGCTGGGCAGCCTGCTCGGCTGTTTTCTTGGCGCGGCGCTGATCCATGTGTTGCCGATTCTGCTGCGGGGCGTGCCGCCGGCGCTCGGCCTTGATATCGGCTCCTCGACCGTCGAGCACCTCAACTTGATGATTGTGGGCGCTCTCATTATCCTGTTCCTGGTTGCCGAGCCGTTCGGTCTTGCGCGGCTGTGGCAGACGGGAAAGCAAAAGCTGCGGGTCTGGCCGTTTCCCTATTAGACGCCGCGGCGACAATTGGGAGGTAAAGCATGTCGCTGAAATGGACATCGATTGCCGCGACCGCGGCGATCTTGTTGGGAATGGCGCTGCCGGCGATGGCGGCGGACCAGCTCTATATTCCGTTATTTTCCTATCGCACCGGTCCCTATGCCGGATCGGGTATCCCGATCGCCGACGGCATGCATGACTATCTCGCCATGCTGAACGCGCGCGATGGCGGCATTGGCGGCATCCGGCTGGCGCTGGAAGAATGCGAGACCGGCTACGACACCAAGAAGGGCATCGAGTGCTATGAGGCCGTGAAGGGCAAGAACCCGGTGGTGGTCAACCCTTGGTCCACCGGCATTTCGCTGGCGCTGATCCCGCATGCCGCCGTCGATAAGATTCCGATCCTGTCGATGGCCTATGGCCTGTCGGCGTCGGCGCTGGGCGATACCTTTCCCTGGGTCTTCAACCCGCCCGATACCTACTGGGATGGGCTCTCCGTCATCGTCAAAGAGATCGCGGCCAAGGAAGGCGGTCTCGACAAGCTGAAGGGCAAGACCATCGGCTACATTTATCTCGATGCGCCCTATGGCAAGGAGCCGATTCCGCTGCTGCAGCAACTGGCGGAAAAATATGGCTTCACCGCGAAGCTCTATCCCGTCGCCGGCAGCGAGATGCAGAATCAGTCATCGCAATGGCTGAAGGTGCGGCGCGACCATCCGGCCTACATGATCATGTGGGGCTGGGGCGCGATGCAGCCGACCGCCGTCAAGGAAGCCGTCAAGACCGGCTATCCGATGGGGAATTTCTATTCGGTCTGGTGGCCGGGTGAAAACGATGTGCGCGGCGCGGGTCCGGGTGCCAAGGGTTTCAAGAATCTGAACTGGCATGCGGTCGGCGCCGATTTCCCGGCACTCAGTGACGTCAAGAAATATGTGATCGACAAAGGGATGAGCAAGGCGTCCGCCGGGGAATTCGGCGAGGAACTCTATGATCGCGGCGTCTATAATTCGGTCCTGATCGCCGAGGCGATCACCGATGCGCAGAAGCTGACCGGGAAGAAGGACGTGACCGGGGCGGATGTCCGTCGCGGGCTCGAAAATCTCAACCTGTCGGCGACGCGGTGGAAGGCGCTCGGTCTGGGCGGTTTCGCCAACGCGCTGACCCTGTCCTGCGCCGATCACAATGGCCATGGCAAGCTGTTCGTCCAGGAATGGGACGGCACCAAATGGACCAAGGTCTCGGGCGAGATCGCCCCGATGACCGATGTCATCGCGCCGATCCTGGCGGCGGCGGCCAAGGACTATGTCGATAAGAACGCCGGCTGGCCGAAGCGCACGGAGGCGTGCGACCATACCAGTTGATGCCGATTGCGCTTAACGAGATCGACGCCGCCGCTTCCACCGAGGCGGCGGCGCCGGTTCTCGCCGTCAACAATATCGAAGTCGTCTACGACCATGTGATTCTGGTGCTGAAGGGCGTGTCGCTGACGGTGCCGAAAGGCGGCATCGTCGCCCTGCTCGGTGCCAACGGCGCCGGCAAGACCACCACGCTGAAGGCGATTTCCAATCTGCTGCGCGCCGAGCGCGGCGAGGTCACCAAGGGTTCGATCGTTTTCAATGGCACGCGCATCGACCGGCTGACACCGAACGAATTGGTGCGGCGTGGCTGCATCCAGGTGCTGGAGGGGCGCCTGTGCTTCGGCCATCTCACCATCGAGGAAAATCTGCTGACGGGTGCCTTTTCGCGGCGCGACGGCAATGCCGCGATTCGCCGCGATCTCGAGATGATTTACGAGAGCTTCCCGCCGCTGCGCAATCGGCGGCGCGCGACCGCCGGCTATACCTCGGGCGGCGAGCAGCAAATGTGCGCGATCGGCCGCGCGATGATGTCGCGCCCGTCGATGGTGCTGCTCGACGAGCCATCGATGGGCCTGGCGCCGCAGGTGGTGCGGGAAATTTTCGAGATCGTGCGCGGCCTCAATCGGCGCGACGGCGTGTCGTTTCTGTTGGCTGAGCAGAACGCGCATCTGGCGCTGCAATACGCGACCCATGGCTACATTCTCGAAACCGGGCGGGTGGTGATGGATGGCGATGCCAAGAGCCTCAGTGAGAACGCGGACGTGAAGGAATTTTATCTCGGCGTGTCGGAACGCGGGCGCCGCTCGTTCCGGGACGTGAAATCCTATCGCCGGCGCAAACGGTGGCTGGCATGAGCATGACCGATCATTACGACGCCGCCGAGACCCGCGATCCGCGCGACCGCGAGACGTCGCTGTTCTTCCGGCTGCCGCGCGTGCTCGAAGCCGCGCTGGCGGCGTCGGGCTGGCGCGACCATCTGGTCGCCATCGAGCCGCGCACCGTCACCGACCGCGCGGCGTTGGCGCGATTGCCGATCCTGCGCAAATCCGACCTGCCGGCTATGCAGCGCGCGTCGTTGCCCTTCGCCGGCTTGGCACCGGTGCCGGTCACCGATTTTGCCCGCCTCTTTACCTCGCCGGGCCCGATCTATGAGGCGGAGCCGCGCGACGCCGACCCATGGCATGCGGCGCGCGCCCTGTTCGCCGCCGGATTTCGCGCCGGCGACATCGTGCTCAACACCTTCTCCTATCACCTGACGCCCGGCGGCTTCATCATGGATTCGGGCGCGCGCGCGATCGGCTGCGCGGTGATCCCCGCCGGCCCCGGCAACACCGAGCAGCAACTCGATGTCATCACCGCCTATCGTCCGACGGGGTATGCCGGCACGCCCGATTTTCTCAACATCCTGCTCGAGGCCGCGGCGGCGCGCGGCGGCGATGCCGGGTGCATCGTCAAGGCGCTGGTGTCGGGCGCGGCGTTTCCGCCCTCGCTGCAAAAGAGCTTCGCGGCGCGCGGCATCGACGCCTATCAGGCCTATGCGGTCGCCGAATTCGGCATCGTCGCTTATGAGACGCCGGCGCGCGACGGTCTGGTCATCAGCGAAGACCTCGTCGTCGAGATCGTGCGGCCCGGCACCGGCGATCCGGTGCCCGATGGCGAGGTGGGCGAGGTCGTCGTCACGTCGCTCGATCCGCGCCATCCGATGTTCCGGCTCGCGCTCGGCGATCTCTCGGCGATCATGCCGGGGGTCAGCGCCTGCGGCCGCACCAATCATCGCCTGCGTGGCTGGCTGGGGCGCGCCGATCAAACCGCCAAGATCAAGGGCATGTTCGTGCGCCCCGATCAGATCGCGGCGATCGCCCGCCGCCATCCCGAACTGGGCCGGCTGCGCCTCGTCGTATCGCGCGCGCACGAACTCGATGCCATGAATTTGCGCGCGGAGGCCGCCGGCGCCGATGCCGCCCTTGCTGAGGGGATCGCGGCGACACTGCAGGCGGTGACGAAGCTCAAGGGCACGGTCGAGCTGGTGCCGCCCGGCACGCTGCCCAATGACGGCAAGGTGATCGCGGACGAACGGCTGGTCTGAGCCTTACAGCTCCGCCGCCGGCAGCGGGGCCTTGCCCAATATCATGTCCGAGGCCTTTTCCGCGATCATGATGGTGGGCGCGTTGGTGTTGCCGCTCGGGACCATCGGCATCACCGAGGCATCGACCACCCGCAATCCCTCGATGCCGTGAACGCGCAGTTCGGGATCGACCACCGAATGTCCGTTCACCCCCATGCTGCAGGTGCCGACGGGATGGTGGCAGACCTCGGCCATCTTGCGGATATAGCCGTCGAGATCGCTGTCCGATGTGACATAGCCGCCGGGCATGGTTTCCTGTTTCACCATGTCGGAGAGCGGCTTGGTGTTGAACACCTTGCGCAGCATCCGCAGGCCCTCGCGTGTCGCGTCGCGGTCGGCGCGCTCCTTCATGAAGTTGAGCGTGATCTTCGGCGGATCGGACGGGTTGGCCGAACGCAGCGTGACGTGACCCCGGCTTTCCGGCCGCAAGAGACAGGCCGAGCCGCCCAGGCCGACCGTCTCCGCCTTGCGGATGCCGGGCATCCAGACCCTGGTATTGAAGCTGACCGGGCTGAAGAACAATTGCATGTCCGGCGTGTCGAGCTCGGGCCGGGTACGGACGAAGGCGTTGGCGGTTATGACCTGATTGCCGAACGGGCCGCCGCGCGTCGCGGCATAGCGTATGGCCTGCAGCGCCAGCCGGTCGAAGCGCAATTGTTGGACGAAGGTGTCCTTGGTCGAAGCCTCGAACTGCATTGGGACGATCGGATGCTCCGACAGGTTCTTGCCGACGCCCGGCAGATCATGGACCGGCGTGATGCCGTGGGCCGCGATCTCGTCGGCGGGTCCGATCCCCGATAGCATCAGCAATTGCGGCGAGTTATAGGAGCCGCCCGATAGAATGACCTCGCGCCGCGCCCAAGCCTTGAATCGCTGTCCCTTCTGAACATACTCGATGCCAACGGCGCGGCCATTCTCGATAATGACGCGCTGGGACAGCGCGTTGATCATGATGAAAAGATTGGGGCGCTTCATCGCCGGATAAAGATAGGCGCGCGCCGCGCTGGAGCGGCGCCCGTTGCCGACCGTGACATCGAGCCGGTTGAAGCCCTCGGGATCGTCGGCGAAATCATGCGTCAGCCGGATGCCCGAATTCACCGCCGCCTGCATCATCGGCTCGTAGCTGTAGTGCGTGACGTCGACGGGCGTGACCTGGAGCGGCCCGCCGGCGCCATGCACCTTGGTTTCACCGCGCCAATTATTTTCCGAGCGCTTGAAATAGGGCAGGACCTGATCATAGCTCCAGCCGTAATTGCCGAGCTGACGCCAGGTGTCGTAATCGCGCGCATTGCCGCGAATGTAGAGAAGGCCGTTGATGGTGGAGGAGCCGCCCAGCACTTTGCCGCGCGGCAGCGCCACCTGGCGATTGTCGAGATAGGCCTCCGGCTCGGTCTGGTACATCCAATTGTACAGCGGGCCCTGCCAGATGGTGCGCCAGGTCAGCGGCATGTGGACAAAGGGGTGCAGGTCGCGCCCGCCCGCCTCCAGCACCAGCACTTTGAGCTTCGGGTCGGCGGTGATGCGGTTGGCGAGCACGCATCCCGCCGAACCGGCGCCGACAATGATGTAATCATATTCTTGCATGGTGCCGCCTCCCAAGGGCCTGTTAGCCGGCACCATACAAGGCTGACGTTCCGACGCTAATAGTGAATTTCGTATTCCAACTGCCAGCGGGGGGTTCACCACGGGCACCGCCTTGGTCATGCCGATCAGGATGCCGCCATTCCATTCGAGCGTGCCGGGGCCGATATCAAAAATCTTGCCGAACAATTGCGGGCCGCCGCGATTATCCTGGTCGCTCCACTTGGCGAAATGACCGAACGCGCCGGGCTCGCCATAGATTTGGAAACCCGGCTCGACCACGAATTGCCGACCGAATTTCACTTGCCAGGCATCGATACGCGTCTCCCAGGCCCACAGGAATTGCGGCCGGCCGGAAGCGTGCTGGCCCAGATCCTTTTCGATGAACAGATTGATGCTGTTGCTGAGGCCCCAGAAATCCTTGCGCAGCACGGGGCCGAACGTGGTCTCGTCGGGGTCACTCTTCAACAGCCCATGGCCATACTCGGCGAAGAAGCCGAAATCGGCCCAATACTGCCCGCGCTGGGTGAACTGGAAGAGATTTTCGGACGTGATCTGGCTGAAAAAGGTCCCGACATGTGGGCCGGGATCACGCTCGAATTCCAGCTCCAGCTCGGTTTGCCACCAGGAGGTGACGCCATATTCCATTTCGGCGGTGTAGCTGCGCTCGCCGTTCTTGGCCGAATTGCCGTCGAAGCCGGCATCGCCGACATGCTCGAAGGCGAATTCGCCCTTGCTGACGTCGGGCGTCCATACCTTGAAATCGGCGTGGGCGGTCCCGGCGGCCGCCAGCAACAATGTTGCGATCACGACTGTCCGACCGGCGAAATTCCGTGCCAGCATCAGTACCCCCCAAATTTACGTCTAACCCGAAGGCCCGGTTCGCGGGCTCTTGGCCGCGCTATTTAATGGTCAGATGACCGCGCGTTTCCGGATGGAAATCATCGAAAAACTCATAGGAACCCGCGCTGAGCGGTCCGACATAGAGCGCGATCTCGCCGCCGGCCAGCACCACTTTTTCCCGATGAAAATCCGAGCTTTCAAATTCGGACGTGGTGGTGCCCTGATTGCGCACCACGATTTTCAGTTTCTCGCCGGCGGACGCGGTGACCTCGGCGGGCTGAAACTGATGGTCCTTGATCGTAATGGTGATCGTGTGATCATCCGCCCAGGCGGGCGGGGCGAGGGTGCCAAGGCACCCGAAGGCACCGATAACGACCGCGATCGCGAGCCGTCGTGGCGTAAGAGCGTGCGTGTTCATGCCCCGATTGCTAATGCAATCGACAATCATTCGCAACAACTTTGATCCTAATAATCGGTCGCAATATCGTGATCGCGCTCGTGCGATGCCTCGCGGATCGCGCCGCGGAGGGGTAGGTTCGTCGGATAACAGCGGCGCCGTCCAGGAGCGAACATCATGATTGAAGCCATCAACCCCACCACCGGCCAGCGCATCGCGCGCTATGACGAGATGTCGGCCGACGCGGTGGCGCACGCCATCGAGCGCGCGCATGAACAGTTCCTGGCGTGGCGGACCACCGCGTTCGCGCACCGCGCCGGGCTGATGCACAAGGCGGCGGCGATCCTGCGCGCCAACGCCAAGGATTATGGGCGCCTGATGGCGGAGGAGATGGGCAAGCCGATCAAGGACGGCATCGGGGAGGCGAACAAGTCGGCGCTGGGCTGCGACTATTATGCCGACCATGCCGAGCAATTCCTGGCGCCGGAAACCGTGGCGACGGACGCGCGGAAAAGCTTCATCGCGTTTCAGCCGATCGGAATCGTGCTGGCGGTGATGCCGTGGAATTTCCCGTTCTGGCAGGTCTTCCGGTTCGCCGCGCCGGGTCTGATGGCGGGCAATGCCTGCGTGCTGAAGCATGCGTCGAACGTGCCTGGCTGTGCGCTGGCGATCGAAAAAATCTTCGCCGAGGCGGGCTTTCCCGAGGGCTTGTTCCGCACCCTGATGATCGGCAGCAAGGGCGTCGATGCGGTGATCGAGCATCCGCTGGTGCGCGCCGTGACGCTGACCGGGTCGACCGCGGCGGGGCGGGCGGTGGCGGCGAAGGCGGGGCACATGCTGAAAAAGACGGTGCTGGAATTGGGCGGCAGTGACGCCTATGTCGTTCTCGACGATGCCGATATCGACCAGGCGGCGCGGATCTGCACCAAGGGCCGCCTGGTCAATTCCGGCCAGAGCTGCATCGCCGCCAAACGCTTCATCGTCACCGGCAAGACCCGCGCCGCGTTCGAGGCGGCCTTCGTCAAGGAAATGAGCGCCGTGACCATGGGCGATCCCTTGGACGAGGCCAACGCGCCCGGCCCGCAGGCGCGCCACGATTTGCGCGACGATCTCCATCGCCAGGTTCAGGACAGCATCGCCAAGGGCGCCAAATGCCTGCTGGGCGGCGCCATTCCCAACAATAAGGGCGCCTTCTATCCGCCGACGATCCTCACCAATGTGACGCCGGGCATGCCGGCCTATGACGAGGAGATGTTCGGGCCGGTGGCGTCGATCATCCCGGTCGCCGACGAGGACCGGGCGTTCGCGGTCGCGAATGACAGCGTGTTCGGGCTGGGCGGCGCGATCATCGGCCGCGATCTCGCCCGGGCGGAACGGCTCGCGGTGGAACGCATGGAGGCAGGCACGGTCTTCGTCAACGAGGCGGTGCGCTCCGACCCCCGCCTGCCGTTCGGCGGCATCAAGGAATCGGGTTACGGCCGCGAGCTGTCGATTTACGGCATCCGCGAGTTCGTCAACATCAAGACGATCTTCATCGCGTAATGTCACCGCGCCGGCGTGTCGCAATGTCCGGCGTCGGCGCAGCGATGATCGAAGCGGATCACCAGCGGCAGCCAGCCGACCGCGACCTCGAGCCGTTGCGGCATCATGTCGGCATCGTCGCGGAAGGTCAGCTCGATCGGTCGCGGCGCGTCCTCGGGATCGTGATTGTCGGCCTTCTTGTCCTTGAAGCCGGCGATCGCGATGAGATCGAGATGGAGGTGGATCAGCTTGGCGATCGGGTCGATCGAGACCACCGACACCGCGATATCGAACCGGCGGACGTCGTCGAACACCGGCAGGGTGAAGCGGTCGCGGGCCGCGACCCGGTGATGCAGCAGATGCTCGCGGATCACCGCGAAGGCGGTCAACGGGTCGATGATGTTGCGGCGATAAACCTCCGGCAGCGGCGGCTTGCTCGATGAATCGTCGACCGTGCGCTCGGCGATGAGGTTGCCGTCGCGCGCGACGAAATTCACCCGGACATGCTGGTTGCGAGAGCGGCGCAGATCGTAATCGAGCCCGTAATGCGCCGGGGTCGGCTTGCCGTCGGCGCTGAATGTGCCGGCGGCGTCGATATGCGCGCGGAAATGGATGAGCCAGCGCGGCGCGCCGACGGTTTCGATATGCAGCACATCGCGATAGGCGGCGCCGTCATCGCCCAGGCTGAGGATCATCGTCGCCGCCGGCAGCGAGGCCCAGCTCGCCTCATAATAGGCGACGAGTTCCTTGGCGTGCACGGCCGGTGCCGCGAGCAACAAGCCGGCGAGAAGAAGGGCGACGCGGCGCAGGGATCAGGTCCCGGTCTGCGCTGGGCGAGGCGGCTGCCCCGGCGCCGGCGTCAGCATCATCTCGCCTTGCCACGGCACGGCTTCGCGGGTCGACCAGGCGTTGATGCGAAGCTGCTGGAATCGCCAGACATCGTCGCGCTTGACGCAGACATCGTCGCGGGTGCCGATGCCGAACACGAAATTGGTCCGGTATTCGACGTTGAACTGGATGATCTGAAAGAAGCAGCGCACGCGGGCGCCGGCTTCGCCTTGCTCTGTGGTCATCGCATTCATCAGGAAATGATTGAACAGATGCTGGCGCCCGTACCACCAATGCTGGCGGTCGTACCACAGCTCTTCGAGGTTCTTGCGGATCGCCGCGTGGCCTTGCACGCGGCCCTGCCACAGATGATCGAACCAGGCATCCTTGGTGAAACAGGCGAGCGCGAGTTCGGCATCCGCGAGGTCGATGCCCCAGGAATACTTGGCGAACAATTCCTCGATATCGAGCCGATCCTCGACGGTGAGGCCGCTTTGCCGCGCCGTCACGCGCGTGCCTCCGCCAGCTTCGCATCCTGCAACAGCGTATAGGGATATTGCCCGGTTGCCAGCGCCTGCGCCGGCACCCACATGCCATGGAAGGTCGAGCGCACGCGGGTCGGCAGCTTGATCAGCGCCACCGGCCCGGCGGTGATGTTTTGGGCGTCGAGGATGACGAGGTCGCTGCGCATCTCCTTCATGCGATTGACCAGCGCGATCAGATAGCCGTCGCCCTCCGCGGCGTCGGGGTGGCGCGGCACGAAGCACGGCTCCTGCATGCTCGACGCCTCGCCCGGATGCCACGTCTCGAGCTTGCCGGTCGCGAGGTCGAGATGGCCGATCATGCTGCCCTGGGCGCGGTCCGGCCCGAAGCACATCATATAGCCGTGGCGATAGGGCCGGCCCTGAAAGCGATCGTCGGTGCGCGGCATCTCGCACGGCATCGGCGATAGTTGCGTCGTGGTATAGCCGTCGCCATTGCCGGCGAGATCGAAGGTCATGCGCGTCAGCAGCGGCGGCACCGGCGCCGTCTCTTTGCCGTCCGGCGTCGGGAAGAACGGAAAGCAATTGCCGGCATAGAGACAGAGATCGAGATGCAGCTTGGTGCCGTCGTCGATCGCGTTCAGCATATGGCCGGCGCTGGTGGCGGGGCCGCGGAACCAGCGAATTTGATCCGCCGTGCCGCGGCGCGGAATCACCGCGACCATGGTCTCGCGCTCCGGGTGCCATTGATAGAACGGGCCGCCCGCTTTGATGACAGCGAGATCGGTCGCGAGCGGAAAGAACGGAATCACCACATGGGTTTCGGTCACCGCGAAATCATGCACCATCGGCGCCCAGGGCGCGTTGAACCAGATTTCGTGGCGGACCTTGCCGTCGCGGTCGATGGTGTAGAACGCGACATCGGTGGTGGCGTCGCCCTTGGCCTGATAGGAGAAGGTCAGCAGCTCGCCGGTGCCCAGGTCGAGCTTCGGGTGCGCGGTCAGGCTGACCGCCGTCACCGCGCCGTCGTAATCCCATTGGCGCAGGGTTTCGAGGGTATCGGGATCGACCTCCCACGGCAGCGAATCCTCTTTGAGGATCAGCAGCTTGCCGCCATGCCAGATGGCGTTGGTGTTGGCCGTGCCCATGTTGGCGCCGGCGACGCTGGGGTCGTTGGTATAGCGGTTGCGATAGCGCCCGAACAGCGAGCGGCGTGACTCTTCCTGTCGTTTGAAGCGCTCGTTATGGACATAGCGGGTGCGGAAATCGACATGGCCATGATCGAAGCGGAACATGCTGACGAGGCCCTCGCCGTCGATGAAGACGCTGTCGCCCTGCATCGGCGGATATTGCGGATCGGGACCGCAGCGATAGAGCGTGCCGTTCAAATCCGCCGGCACCGCGCCCTGGATGACCTCCAGGTCGCGCAGCTCGCTCTCGAGCCGCACCGGCGCCCCCCAGCCCTGATAGGTCGGCACATCGGGAAAACGGATCGGCTCGGCCATGGCGCTGCTCCTCGCTCGGTTTGCCGACGTTCTCGCGGTGCCGCGTCAGGGCGTCATCGCTCGCCGGTCGCAACGGTTATGTAGCATATCTTTCCGACCGATGCGCCACACGTTACTTCCCTCCCCCGCCTGCGGGGGAGGGGCAGGGGTGGGGGCCGCCGCGGCGCGCAAATTGGCTTCGTTTCGCCCGAAAAAGCGAGGCGCGCCAACGAAAATTGGCTTCGTTCCTGCAAAAAAAAATGCGACGCCTTATCCTCCGCCGGTCGGGTCCTCGCGGTCTTCCATCCCCCGCAAGCGGGGGAGGGTCAGGGTGGGGGCCGCCGCGCCGCAAAGATATGGGAGAGAAAAACGGAAAGGAAAGAGGTTGGCGCGCACTCAATACTGGACGCGCTGGGTGCCGCCGCCATCGACCATGATGTTGCTGCCGGTGACGAAGCTGGCGCGCGGACTGACCAGGAAGGCGACGACATTCGCGATCTCGTCGGGGCGCCCCATGCGGCCCATCGGGTTCTTCGCCAGCATCGCCTGATAGGCCGCCGGGTTCTCGCGGCGATTCCGGCCATGCGCGCCATCCTCGACATAGATGGTGCCGGGCGACACGACATTGGCGCGGATGTTCTTCGGCGCGTAATGCACCGCCAGCGACTTCATGAACGGCAGCAGCATCGCCTTCATCGAGGGATAGGGGCGGGGATGGCTGGCCGCCGGCTCGACCGCGCCGACGCTGCCGATGGCGATGATGGCGCCGCCGCCCGCCTTCTCGAGATGCGGCAGCGCGGTCTGCACCCCCATTACCGTGCCGAGCATGTCGGTCTCGAAGCTCTGGCGCCAGCTTGCCTCGTCGCTGCCGCGGCCGAAGGCGCTGACATTGGAGATATAGATGTCGAGGCCGCCCAGCGCGCCGGCGGCGTCGTTGACGAAGGAGACCAGCGCGGCCGTGTTCGCGACATCGACGGCGCGGCCCCACGCCTTGCCCCCGGTGGCGTCCAGCGCCGCCACCGCCTCGTGGACCTGGCCCTCGTTGCGCGCGCAGATCGCGACGCCGCAGCCCTCGGCCGCCAGCGCCTCGGCGATGGCGCGGCCGATGCCGCGCGTGCCGCCGGTCACGATCGCCTTCTTGCCCGTGAGTTGCAGGTCCATGCGCGTCTCCTCTATGAGCTGCGGAACAGAAAGGTCAGCAGGAACAGCACCAGCCGCGGATTGAGCAGGCGCAGGCCGCGGCGCGCCTCCGCCGGGCTGAGCCGCGCGGTCATCGGCATGGTGCCGAAGATCTTGCCCTTGATCAGCAGCGCGTTGCCGTCGCGCTCCACCGCGCCGACATCCATCAGCTCGGTCTTGTCCTTGGTATAGAGCTTCATCGCGCCCAGAGGCGCGCCGAGGCGAGGGCCGCGCCCGCCGTCAGCGCGCCCAGTTTCTTGAACGCGATCTCGGGGTCGATCTTGCCGACGCCGGCGAAGGTGCCGAAGCCGCAATCGACGCCGGCCAGCACGCGCTCGCGCCCGACGATATCGGCGAACTGGCCGATGCGCTGGGCCACCAGCTCCGGATGCTCGACATAGTTGGAACAGGAATCGATCACGCCGGGGATCAGCACCTTGTCCTCGGGCAGCGCCGCCTTGGCGTCGCGCCACACCGCCCATTCATGGGCGTGACGGGGATTGGCGGCCTCGAACGAGATCGCTTGTGGCTTGGCCCGCATCGCAATCGGGATGATCTTCGCCACATCGATATCGTGATCGTGCGGGCCTTCGTAATTGCCCCAGCACAGATGCAGCCGCATGCGGTCGGCCGGAATGTCGCGCACCGCGTGGTTCAGGACCTCGACCTGCTCGGTCGCGCGCGCCAGGAACTCGGCCTCGGTCAAATCCTGAAAGCCGGTGTGGCGCGACATGGCGAGGTCGGGACAATCGATCTGCAGCACGATGCCGGCGCCGGCGATGGCATCATATTCCGCCTTCATCGCATCGCCGACCGCCTCGATATAGGCGCGATGCGTCGGATAATATTTGTTGGGCTGGAACGATGACACCACGCCGGGCGAGGCGGCGGGCATGAAGCCGTCGACCGGCTTCGCCGCCGCCATCGCCGCCTTCATGTTGGCGACATCGACCTTGACCGCGTTGCCGTCGCGCAGCGCGATCGGCCCGGTGCAGAACATGCGCACGATGCCGGGCGCGCCGGTCATCAGCGCCATGCGGCGGCGAAATTCGGGATAGGGCGCGACATCGAGATTGGGTTTGGCGGTGTTGGCGCCGGAAAAGCCGGTCAGCCGCTCATGGATATAGGTCGAATAGCCGACCTTGCCGGTCTCGCCGTCGCTGACGATGTCGATGCCGGTCGCGACCTGGCGCGCGACGATGGCGGCGACCCCCTCGCGCACCAGCCGCGTCAGGTCGGCCGCGTCGTACGGTTCGCCATGGTCCTTCTTCAACAGCAGCGCGGACAGTTCGGGCGAACGCGGCAGGCTGCCGACATGGGTGGTGAGAATGCGGTCGGTGCTGAGCTTCACGGGGGTCGCCTCTTGAAGTAATGCGCCAATTTATTTTCGGCGTCGTCCCTGCGGGAATGACGCGCGTATCAACCCGCGAATAGCGCCAGTGTGCGCAGTTCGATGCTTTGGCGCGGCGCGGCGCCGGGGCCGCTGGTCGGGTCGATGAACGACGTGTGCGCCGCCCATTGCTGCGCGTCCGTGTCGGAATCGCACAGCCGGAATACGAACGCCTCGGCCGGCCGCATGCCTGGGACGTAGTACCAGCGATGATTGGCATTGTAGGCGACATTGTAGCCCGCCGGGTCCGGCACCGCGGCCTGGCTCTTGCCGCCGATCGGCCCATAGACCAGGTCGCCCTTCACGATGCTGGATGAATCGCACAGCGCCAGCGGACAGCTCTCCACCGGAACGATCGGCCGCCAGATATTGATCAGCATGATCCGGCCGTTGGCATAGCGGGCGCGGTCGCTTTCGGGCAGCAGCCGGTCCGCCACCGCGCACCGTGCGCAGATCGTAATCGATATGCGCGTTATGAACCGATTTATGGGCGACCGTCGGCGCATCGGGCGAATTGTTCCGCAGCAGCGTGCCGAAAATCAGCACGCGATCGGCGCCGGTCAGCTCGCGGATCATCGCCTCGATCTCGGGGTAATAAATCTCCTCGACCTGCTTCGGATCGTAGAAATCGGTCACCCGGCTCAGCCGCTCCACCAGCACGAAGCCGGTGCGGTCGAGCGACAGCGATTTCGCGATCGGACGCATGTCGCGGATCGCGGTCTGGTAGGGCAGCAGCCGGAAGGTCGATTTTTCGCGCTCGACATCGTTGATGCCGCCGATCGGCGCTTGCGGGTCGATATAGTGGAGGGTGGTTTCGATCGCGGGCAGGGTGCGCGACAGATCCTCGTATCCCGGCATGGCTCGCTCTCCTTCTCAGCCGATCAGTCTCGCCACGGTCTCCAGCAATGCTTCGGCGCGGAACGGCTTTTCCAGCACCGCGTCGGCCCCGAGCCGCGTCGCCATGTCGAGATCGGCGCCGCCCGATATTGCGAGGATTTTCGCCAGCGACCCCGATTGGCGCAATTCCTGAATCGTCTCGCCGCCGGCCTTGTCGGGCATGATCATGTCGGTCACCACCAGCGCCGGCCCGTGCGCGCGGCACAGCGCGACGCCGGCATCGCCGCTCGCCGCCTCGATCACCTCGTGCCCCTTGCTCGCAAGCATCCGCTTCACGGTGAAGCGCACCATGTCCTGGTCGTCGATCACGAGAATCAGCGCCATGCCCATCCACCCCCGTGCCGCCCCGACCGATCCGCCCGCCGGCACGGCGTTAAGAAAGCATCGACGAACCCCAATTGCACGAGCAATTTTCGCATGGGGTTGGAACGGGCGCGGCGCGGACGCTGGACAGGGTGCTGCCCAGCCGCCATCCTCGCTTCCATGGCGATGATCCCGGTTGAACTCGGCGTGGTCGGCGGCGGCCTCAACGGCCTGACGCTGGCCATCGCCTGCGCATCGGCCGGGTTGAGCGTCGCGGTGATCGATCGCGAAGACCCGGCGACCATGCTTGGCGCGGCCTTCGACGGCCGCACCAGCGCCATCGCCTATGGCTCGATGCGGGTGCTCGACGGCATCGGCGTGTGGCCGCTGGTAGCGGCGCGCGCGCAGCCGATCAACGAGATTCGCGTCGCCGACAATTCATCGCCGCTGTTCCTCCATTATGACCATCGCGAACTCGGCGATCAGAAACTAGGCTGGATCGTCGAGAATCGCGACCTGCGCCGCGCGCTGCATGACCGGGCGGGTGCGCTGGCCAATTTGAGGCTGATCGCGCCGATGCGCGTCGCTGGCGCCGAGCGGGCGGCCGCCGCCGCGACGCTATCGCTGGCAAATGGCGACACCGTGCGGGCCGAGCTGATCGCCGCCGCCGACGGCAAGAATTCGCCGTTGCGCGCGGCGGCCGGCATCAGGACCGTGTCCTGGACCTATCCGCAGATCGGCATCGTCGTGACGGTACGGCATGAGCGGCCGCATCACGGCATCGCGGTCGAGCATTTCCTGCCCGCCGGCCCGTTCGCGATTTTGCCGATGACCGAGAACCGCTCCTCCATTGTGTGGACGGAGCGCGCGGACAGCGCGCCGGCGTTACTGGCGCTGGACGATGCCGCGTTCCATGCCGAACTCGCGTCGCGCTTCGGCGATTTTCTCGGCGCGGTCGCGGTCGAGGGCCCGCGCTGGTCCTATCCACTGGTCTTCCTCCATGCCAATGCCTATGCCGCGCACCGCCTGGTGCTAGTCGGCGAGGCCGCGCATGTCATTCATCCCATCGCGGGGCAGGGCCTCAATCTCGGCATTCGCGACACCGCGGCGCTGGCGGAATGCCTGATCGATGGCCGCCGCCTCGGCCTCGATCTGGCCGACGCCGCCATCCTGCGGCGCTATGAGAATTGGCGCCGCGTCGATACCCTCATGCTGGCGGGCGTGACCGACGCGCTCAATCGCCTGTTCTCCAATTCGGTCCCGCCGGTGAAACTGGCGCGCGATCTCGGCCTTGCCGCGGTCGGACGTGTCCCGCCGCTCAAGCATTTCTTCATGCGTCACGCGATGGGCATGGTCGGGGAATTGCCGAGATTGGTGCGGGGAGAGGCGCTGTAGACTAATCGCGGCTCACCGGCGCTAGCAGCGGCGCCAGAATCGGCATGTCGGCCAAGCCGCGATCGGTCGCCAAAATCATCGGCGTGCCGACAATTGTATAGACATGGTTGAGCCGCGCCGACGCGATCAGCGCCCGCGCGGCGTTGGCGCAATAGCCGCGCGGGAAATAGATCACGGTGTCCGCGGTACGCGGCGGTTGGGGCCAGAAGGTCTCCGCCTCCGCGTAATCCGCCGTCGCGAGCGCGGCAACACCGTCTTCCGCCGCGATACGCCCGAGTTCGCCGTGCGCGTCGTGCAGAACACGGATGGCGCGATCGACGGCGCGTTCCTCGGAAAGTGATGGAATACTCGTGAAGGCCAGCCACGGATCGGCCCCGCTCGGGTTCGCTTGCCGCCCGATGCCGATATAGGAAGCAAGCAGCATCGCCGCGAAGCCCGCCAGTGTGGCGGGGCGATTCATTGGCGTGTTGCCGCGCCGTGCCGCGAGGCGCATCGCCAGCAACGGCCAGAATGACGCGATGATGAAGGGATAGGCGTAATGATACGGGATGGTGCCGATCGCGTCGTTCACAGCCAGCATCTGCAGCACGAACCAGGGCAGGAACGCGACATAGCCGACGACGATATAGGGGTTGCGCGCGGCGATCGCCCAGACAATCGCGACCACCGCCGGAAGCATGATGTAGCTGCGATAGGTGAAATAGCCGAAGAAGCGCGTCGCCACCAAAGGCCAGGACAAATGCGCGAAGGGCGGGTTGCCGACATAATTCCATATCAGGAGCGAGGTATCGGGGAAAATCGCGCGCTGCGCGCCGCCGATGGCGAGCGAATAGATCAACCCGGCCGCGATGAATGCGAGCGTTGCTTTCTCGCGCGCCGCCACACCGAGCCAATGGTCGAGCGCGGTCAAGACGATGAGTAAGGCCGCGATCTGGAACCCCACATCCTCGCGCACCGCAAGCGCGAGCGCGAACCAAACGCCGGCGAGGATAAGGCGGCCCTGGCTCCACGCGATCAGGAACAAGATGATCGCGGCGGGGATCAGGATTTCGAAATGCGGAAATTTGATCATGCCGATGGCAATGCCGTTGAAGCCGAAGCCAACGGCCAGCAAGCCGGCGAGCAATGCCTGACCCGGCGACCGCATGCGGCAAGGCCCGGTCAAGAACCAGAAAACGCCAACCGTCAGCAGCGCATGACCGGCGCCGACATAGAGCGCGAACCATTGCGGTATCGAAAGGGGCGCCGGCGCGCTCACGAACGAGGTCAGCGTGAACAGCGGCGCGACATGGAACGCATAGAAGCTGGGATTGCCGAGCAGCACGGCCTTGCCGACCAACAGCGATGGGCCGCCCGCGAACATCATATGCGCAAGATAGCCCGCATCGTTGAGCAGGCCGCCGGCGCGATAGAAGTGATCGAGAATGAAAAAACCATAAGCGAAGAAGGGCAGGGCGGCCGCGACAATGCCGATGGCGATACGGGCGACGCCGTTGCTGTCCGGGCCGCTCGCCAACTTTATTCCCGACTCAATCCCGCCTGATCCATCGCCGCGACGTATTTTCCCCAGCGCGCTTCCCGGTCGCGGCCCAGTTCATAGAGATAGGGCCAGGTGAAGAGGCCGGTATCGTGGCCGTCGTCGAACACGATGCGAATGGCGTAATTGCCGACTTGCTCCAACCGTGAGATGCCGACGCCCGCCGCGCCCGCGACGAGCTGGCGTTGCTCGGGCGAATGGCCCTGCACCTCGGCGGAGGGGCTTTCGACCCGCAGCAATTCGGCTGGCAGGCGATAGGTCTCGCCATCGTCGAACTGAATCTCGAGAATTTTTTCCGCGCGCTTGAGGCGGATTTCGACCGGCCGCGCGCCTGCCATCACGCCGGGCCGGGCTTGCCTTGATGGCGCGCTTGCTCGGCATCGTCGAGCCGCCGCGCCTCGTCCGCCAGCATGATCGGGATGCCGTCGCGAATGGGGTAGGCGAGGCCGGCGTCGGCGCTGACTAGTTCCTGCCGCTCGCGGTCATAGATCAGCGTCGCCTTGGTCAGCGGGCAGACCAGGATTTCGAGGAGCTTGGGATCGAGATCGCTCATGGCGCCAAAATCACGCCAATCAATTGAGCTGGCTCGGCGGGCCGGCATTGGCCCTCACCGCCATTTCCAGGAGGCCGATCAGCAATTCCGCGCGCGCCTTGGTGTCGGCGGCTTCCAGCAGCGCCTGCTTTTCCTGGGGCGCGAACGGCGCCAGCATCGCGACGGTGGTCACCAGCCGGTCATCCATCAGCCCCTCCAGCGCGCGCCAGTCGGGCTTGATGCCGAGCTGATGGAAATAGGGCCTCAGTGTCTCGGTCAGCTTGTCGCGGTCGATGACTTGCGGCGTCTCATCGAGATCGCCGGCGTAATGCGTCCAGTCGGCGGCGACCAGGCGATAGGGCCGGTCGCCGTGCGCGGCGGCGCCGACGCCGAACCGCGCCACGCCCTTCAACTCGATCAGATAGCGGCCGTCGCCGGTCTCGGCGAAGGAGACGATGCGCCCGGCGCAGCCAACATGGCACAATTCCGGATTGCCCGGAATGATTCCGGCCCCGATGCCCTCATCGGATTTCGGC
Organism: Allostellaceae bacterium; assembly: GCA_036510675.1. GTDB lineage: Bacteria > Pseudomonadota > Alphaproteobacteria > ATCC43930 > CGMCC-115725 > JAATGI01. The sequence continues at coordinate 21,736 of DATCDN010000030.1, read as the reverse complement.
TGCACCATGCCGATGAGGCGCAGCGGGCTCGCCAGCGCGTCGCGGATCATGGCGAGATAGCGCGTCTCGAAGATGTTCAGCGGCAGGCGCCCGCGCGGCAGCAACAGCACGCCGCCCAGGGGAAAGAGCGGAATCCGTTCGGGCAAATCCTCGAAGCGTGGCTCGAACGGACCCTTGCTCATCGACGCATCATGAAAACAGGATGGAGGACAGGCGCTTGCGGGCGTCCACGGTCAGGGGATCGGCATGCCCCATCGCCTCGAAGAATTTGACCAGTTGCTTGCGCGCGGCCTGCTCGTTCCACTCGCGCGCGCGCCGCACCAGGTCCAGCGTCTCGTCGACCGCGCGCTCGCGCTGGCCGCCCGCGAACAGCGCCGCGGCGAGGTCGAGCCGTGCCGGGTGATCCTGCGGGTCGGCCTTGAGCCGGGCTTCCAATTCGCCGAATTCGCCCTCGCTCTTCTGCCCGGCCTCGGCGAGTTCCAGGGCGGCCCGCGCCGCCTGAATCTCGGCATGGCTCGCGACCGCCGGCGGCAGATCGGCGAGATGCGCCTTGGCCACCTCCAGATCGTGACGCGCGATGGCGCTCCGGGTCAGCCCGGCGATCGCCTCGGCATTCTCCGGCTCGTGCTCCAGGATCTGGCCATAGATCTCGTCGGCCTGGGCCTGGTCGCCGGCCGCGATCGCCTCCTTGGCCATTGCCAACGCCTCGTCGATGGGCGAGGGGCCGGCGGCGACCCCGGCCGCCTGCTTGGCGACGAATTGCTTGATCTGGCTTTCGGGCAGCGCGCCGACGAAGCCATCGACCGGGCGTCCGTCCTTGAAGGCATAGACGGCGGGAATCGACTGGATGCGCATCTGCGTCGCCAGTTCCTGATTCTCGTCGATATTGATCTTGACCAGGCGAACGGCGCCGCGCGCGTCCTTCACCGCCTTCTCCAGCGCCGGGCCGAGCTGCTTGCACGGGCCGCACCACGGCGCCCAGAAATCGACGATGACCGCCTGGTCCTTCGAGCCTTCGATCACATCGACCATGAAGCTCGCCGTATTGCCGTTCTTGATCAGATCGGCGGCATTCGGCGGTGCCGCAACGTTACCCAGAAGCGCTTCCATCAATCCGTCCCCATTGCCCATCATAGAAAATGGCGGCAATAGTCGGTAAGTGCAATGGGGGAGCGCAATCTATTCTCCCGTGGCGGCCAGCGCGCCCAGCGCCTGGCACGCCAGCAGCAGGCGGGCGAGATCGGGCGTCGGCGCCGTCTCGATCTCGTCGGCGATGGCGAAGTAGTGATTAGCGGCAAGGCGCCGCCGGGCCAGCAGCGCGTCGAGATCGCCGCCGCCAGCGAGGCGGGTCAGCGCCGCCTGGCCGACATAAAGCTCCTCGATCAGGCTTTCGCCGGCGCGGCCCTGCCATAACCCCGCGCCGTGGAGGGTGCGCAGCCTGGCGACGATGGGATCGAGCCGCAGACGCGATCCAACGGCGAAGAACTGCCTGGCGGCGACGATCGGGTCGAGCGCCATGATGCTAGCCAGTTCGACGATCGCGAGCGCGGGGTCGAGCAGATCGAGGGCGGCGATGCGGGCGGCCAGCGGCTCCGGCACGCCCTCGGCGCACAGCGCGTCGCGCCGATGGGCGAAGGCGTCGAGGGCCTCGGGCGCCGCCGCGTCGGACAGCCGCGCGGCGAGTGCCGCCACGCCCGGGCGATAACGGGCGATATCGGTCGCGACATCGAGCGTCGGGCGTCGCCGCAACAGCCAGCCGGTGGCGAGCCGCGCCAGCCGCCGCCAGGCGTGCAGCATCTCGGTCTGGGTCGCCGCGGCGACCCGATTGTCGAGCGCCGCCACCGCCGTCCAAATCTCGTCGAGCGCGAAGGCGCCGCGCGCGATGGCGAAGGCGCGGGCGACATCGCCGGCATCGCGGCCGCTTTCCGCCATCTGCTCATTGGCGAAGGCGATGCCGCCGCGATTGACCAACTCGTTCGCGGCGACAGTGGCGACGATCTCACGCCGCAGCCGGTGCGCCCGCAGCGCATCGGGATGCGCCGCCACGAGGCGCGGCGGAAAATAGGCGAAGACCTCCGCGGCGGCGCGCGGATCGTCGGGCAGGTCGCTGGCCATCAGCGCGCCGACCAGCGCATTCTTAGCATGCGACAGCAACACGCATAATTCCGGCCGCGTCAGATAGGCACCGGATTTGGCGCGCGCCGCCACGGTCTCATCATCGGGCAGAAAATCGACCGCGCGATCGACTTGCTTGCGGCGTTCGAGATCGCGCATCAGCCGCACATCGGCCTCGAACCGCTCGCGCTTCGCGGTCTCGGCCAGCGTCAGCGCCTGGCCTTGCGCGTCATTATCCGCCAGCACCAGCGCCGCTACCTCGTCGGTCAACGCGTGCAGCATCTCGTGCCGTTCGCCAGCGCCGAGCGTGCCGCCGCGTACCAGCGCGTCGAGCGCGATCTTGATATTGACCTCGCGGTCGGAGGTATCGACGCCGGCGGAATTGTCGATGGAGTCCGTATCGATGCGGCCGCCCTTCAGCGCGTATTCGACCCGGCCCAATTGCGTGACGCCGAGATTCGCGCCTTCGCCGATCACCGGCGCGCGCACGTCGCGCCCATCGACACGGCAGGCATCGTTGGCGCGGTCGCCGACATCGGCGGGGCGCTCGCTCGCGGCTTTGATGTAGGTGCCGATGCCGCCGAACCACAGGAGGTCCACCGGCGCCGCGAGGATGGCGCGGATAAGGGCGGCGGGATCGAGCGCGGTGTCGCCGATGCCGAGCCGCGCGCGCACCCGCGGCGTCAGCGGGATCGATTTCAGGCCGCGCGGGAAGATGCCGCCGCCCGGTGAGATCAGTCGCGCATCGTAATCGGCCCAGCTCGAGCGCGGCAATTGGTAGAGCCGCTCGCGCTCACGAAAGCTGGCTTCCGCGTCGGGGTTGGGGTCGAGGAAGATGTGGCGATGATCGAACGCCGCGACCAGCCGGATATGGCGCGATTGCAGCATGCCGTTGCCGAACACGTCGCCCGACATGTCGCCGACCCCGGCCACGGTGAAGTCGGTGCTCTGAATATCGGTGCCGCGCTCGCGGAAATGGCGCTTCACCTCTTCCCACGCGCCGCGGGCGGTGATGCCCATCTCCTTGTGGTCATAGCCCTCGGAGCCGCCCGACGCGAACGCATCGCCGAGCCAGAAGCCGCGCTCCAGCGCCATGCCGTTCGCGATGTCAGAGAAGGTCGCGGTGCCCTTGTCGGCCGCGACCACCAGATAGGGATCATCGCCGTCATAGCGCACCGTTGCGGGCGGCGGCACGACCGTATCGCCGACGATATTGTCGGTGATGTCGAGCATGCCATCCAGCAGCGTGCGATAGCAGCGGATCGCCGCATCCGACAAGGCCGCGCGATCCGACGGTGGCTGCTTGATGACGAAGCCGCCCTTGGAGCCGGTCGGCACGATGACCGCGTTCTTCACCACCTGCGCCTTCATCAGGCCCAGGATTTCGGTACGGAAATCCTCGCGCCGGTCGGACCAGCGAATGCCGCCGCGCGCCACCAGCCCGGCGCGCAGATGCACGCCCTCCATCCACGGCGCCGAGACGAAAATCTCCACCAGCGGACGCGGCAGCGGCAACAGGTCGAGCTCGGCGCTCGCCAGCTTGACCGAGAGATAGGGCCGACGCTGGAAGAAATTGGTGCGCAGCGAATGGCGGATCAGGGTCAGGAAGGCGCGCAGGATGCGGTCATCGTCGAGGCTCGACACTTGGTCGAGATCGCCCTCGATCTCGGCCGATATGCGCGCGGTTTCGGCGGCGCCGTCGGGCCGCGCGGGATCGAAGCGGCGCTGGAACAGCAAGGCGAGCTTCGCCGCGATGCCGCCGTGGCGCGCCAACGTCTGCTCCATATAGGCGAGGCTGAAGCTGGTTCCGGTCTGGCGCAGGAAGCGGGCATAGAGCCGCAGCACCGCGACCGCGCTCGCATCGAGGCCGGCGGCGAGCAACAGCCGGTTGAAGCCGTCGGCCTCCGCGGTGCCGGCGAGGATCGCCGCGAACGCGGCTTCGAGCCGGGCCGCGTCGCGGGCGATGTCGATGGCGCCGGTGGCGCTGTCGGCGGAAAATTCCTGGTATGCGACCGGCCGCTCGGGCAGGGCGATGAGGTAGGGATTTTCCTCGGTGACGCGCAAGCCGAGTTGCTCCAGCAGCGGCAAGATATCGGACAGCGGCATCGGCGCGTCGGGACGAAACAGCTTGAACTTGATCTCATTCTGCCCGCCTGCCGGTGAGGGCGCGAAGGCGATGGCGAAGGGCGCGCCCGCCGCGACCCGATCGGCCAGCGCCATGTCGGCGACGGCCTGCGCCGGGGCATGATGCGCGCGATAGCCGGCCGGGAAGGCGTGACGATAGCGCGCGAACAGTGCCGTCGCTTCATCCTCGCCGTGGGCCGCGATCAGCGCATCCCTCAGATCGTCCGACCAGTTGCGCGCCGCCGCCGCCAGGCGCCGCTCGATTTCGGCGACGTCGATCCTGGCCTCGTGCGTGGGCTCGGTGCGCAGGAAGAAGGTCACGCGCGCCAGCGCTCGATCGTCCAGCGCGACATGAAAATTGTCGAGCGTCGCATCGAGCGCGGCCGTCAGCACCGCGACGAAACGCTGGCGCAACTCGGTGCGATACCGCTCGCGCGGCACGAAGACAAAGCAGGAGTAGAACCGGCCGAACGGATCGCGCCGCACGAACAGCCCGACGCGCGGCCGCTGCTCCAGATCGCGGATCCCCAGCACCATGGCGAGAAGCCGATCCTCGTCGATCTGGAACAGCTCGTCGCGCGGCAGGCTCTCGATGATATGCACCAGCGCGCGCCGGTCATGCGAGCCCGGCGCCGCGCCGGAGCGGCGCAGCACATTCTCGACCTTGCCGGCCAACAGCGGCACGGTTGCCGGGTTGACGCGATAGGCGTGCCAGGTGAACAGCCCGACGAATAATTGCACGCCGATCGGCAGGCCCCGCTCGTCGAACAGCTTCACCGCGATGGCGTCCATCGGCGCGGCGCGCAGCACGCGGCTGCGCTCGCTCGCTCGCGATACTTCGACGATACGCGGCGCCAGCAGAAAGGCGCGGGTGGCTTCGGGCAGATCGACGAAGCGGCGCAGCCCCTCGAACACCGAGCGCGCCTCGTCGCGCAGGATGCCGCGGCCGCTGTCCGGCACGATATCGCCGCCCTCGGTGCCGAAGCGATACTGGCGGCTGCCGAGGAAGACGAAATATTCATCGAGCAGCCAGGCGAGGAAATTCCCCGCCTCCGGTACCAGCGCCGCATTGTCGCGCGGCGGCCGCGCGGTAAGCGCCGCCTGCGTCGCGGCGACGGCATCGCGCATCGCCTGCCAATCGGTGACGGCCGCGCGCACCTCGGCGAGCACGCCGCGCAAATCCTGTTCCAGCGTGGCGCGCATCGCCGCATCGGTGGCTTCGGCGAGGTCGAGGCGCATGATCGATTCGGGGATAAATCCTGGCGCGGCGCGCTCGCCGCCGATGGCGGTCAGCGCGCCGGCCTCGTCGCGCCGCACCGCCATGATGGGATGGATGGCGAGCAGCAGCGTCAGCCCTTCGGCCGCGATCGCCATGGTCAGCGAATCCAGCAGGAACGGCATGTCATCATTGACGATTTCGACGATGGTATGCGCCGGGGCCGCCCCCTCGATGACACGCAGATTGACGCTGCATGGCGGACGCATCGCGGCGAGCGCCCACAGCGAACGTGCCGCCGCCAGCAGCATCGCCGCCGGCCGTGCCGCCAACGCGTCGGGCGCGACATGGAGATAGAGCAGAGCGGCGAAACGCCGGAATTCGTCGTCATGCTCGGCCGCCCCCGCAAGGGCGTCGATTTTCACATCCTTGGCGCGAGGCGGCATGGCGCGGACCCTCCTTGGCAAGATTCAGAGTAACCCGTTTCGCATCTTAGCAAGGCGAGATTTCAGTTGGATGATGGGCGCTGGCGACGCACAATCGCCGCCAACAAATGACCTTTGGGAGGGAAACGATGCCGCTCGACCGCATCAGCCGCCGCGCCGTCCTGGCCGGAACGTCCGCCGCCGCCATCACCGCCGCGATGCCGATTGGCCGCGCGGTCGCGGCGCTGCCGCCGCTGAAGGTCGGCGTCATCCATCCGACCTCGGGCTTCATGGCGCTGATCGGGCAGATCTGCAATCGCGGCGCGGCGATCGCGCCGGCACTGCTGGAGGAATGGGGCTACCCCAAGCTCGACATCCGGTATGGCGACACCGAGACCAACCCCGACATTTCCCGCGCCGCCGGCAACCGGCTGATCGACAATGGCGCGCAAATTCTGGTCGGCGCCTTCGATTCCGGCCAGACCACGACGCTGGCGCAGGCCGCCGAGCAGCGCGGTATTCCGCTGATGATCGATATCGCCGGCGCGCCGCAGATTACCGAGCAGGGCTATAAGTTCGTGTTCCGCAATTTCCCGCGCGCCCCGGACATCGTCGGCGGCGCGCTGACCGTGCACAAGCAGATCTTCGCGGTCTCCGGCAAGGTGCCCGACAAATGCGTCTGCCTCTATCGCAATGACACTTATGGCAACGCGATCAAAAAAGCGCTCGATGCGATGATCCCGAAATTCAACATGCCGTATAAGGTGGTCGAGTTCATCGCCTACGATCCGCAGGCGCGCGATCTCTCGGTCGAGGTGGCGAAGGCGAAATCGACTGGCGCCGAATTCGTGCTGGCGGTATCGGTCGCGAACGATGCCATCCTGCTGACGCGGGAGATGGTGAAACAGCGCTGGCTGCCCTGGGCGATCGCGGCGGCGGGGCCGGGCTGGTACGACCAATCCTATCGCAAGGCGCTGGGCAAGCTCGGCAACTATCCCATCTCGACGGTGCCGTGGCAGGACCCGACCAAGGCACGCACCAAAGAGGTGCTGGCGACGCTGGCGAAGAAGTTCCCCGGCCAGGCGGTCGACAGCAGCACGATGTACACGTTCGAGGCGCTGCTGATCGTCGCCGACGCCTATAAGCGCGCCGGCTCGGCGGCGCCGCAGGCGCTGGCCGAAGCGCTGCGCCATACCGAATTGCCGGCCAAGGACACCATCACCATCGGCAATCCCAAGGGTATTTTCTTCGACGCCAAGGGGCAGGTGAACGGCATTCCCATGGCCGGGATACAGAATCTCGACGGCGAGCCGAAAGTCGTGCTGCCAATCGGCTCGGCCGAGGCAAAGCTGGTGTTTCCGCAACCGGCATGGCAGGGCCGGGCGTAAGCATCTCACCGGTGGCTGGCCCCCTCCCAACCCACCCCCGCGCGCGGGGGAGGGCGGAAACGCGACGCGTTTCGGGTGGGGGCTGATCCGATGCTCGACGTCTATCTCAACCAGATCGTCAGCGGCGTTCTGACCGGCCTCGTCTATGGCCTCTCGGCGCTCGGCCTGTCGGTGATCTTCGGCGTCTGCCGCATCATCAATTTCGCCCATGGCGAGATGATGGTGGTGGGGATGTATCTGGCGCTGATGCTGTTCCGCTGGGCCGGACTCGATCCGCTGCTCAGCATCCCCATCGTCGGCGGCGTGCTGTTCGCGGCGGGCTATGCGCTGCAGGGCGGGCTGATCAACCGGCTGATCGGCGTGCCGGAGCATATGCAGTTCATCATGCTGGCGGCGCTCGCCATCGTCATCGTGTCGAGCTGCCTGATGATCTTCGGCCCCGATTTGCAGAACGCGCCTTTGTCCTATGCCTATGATTCCTACCAGATCGGGCCGATCCTGGTGGACAAGGTGAAGATCATGGCGGGCGGCGCGGCGCTAGTGGTGGCGGCGCTGCTGGCGGCGTTCTTCCGCTGGACCTATCTCGGCAAGGCGATCCGCGCCTGCGGTGACAATCTGACCGGCGCGGTGGTCATCGGCCTCAACGTCAAGCGGCTCTACGCGCTGGCGTTCGGCATCGGCGCCGGCTGCATCGGCGTCGCCGGCTGCATCCTCTTGCTGCTGGTCGATGTGCAGCCCTATCTCGCGACCGACTACACGCTGCTCGCGTTCGTCATCGTCATTGTCGGCGGTCTGGGCAGTCTCGCCGGCGCGCTGATCGCGGGCGTCCTGATCGGCGTGTCGGAGGCGGTCGCCGGCCTTCTGGTGCAGCCCTCGCTCAAATCGGTGTTCAGCTTCGCACTGCTGATCCTGGTTTTGCTGTTGCGGCCGCAAGGCCTGTTCGGCCGGCAAGCGTGAATCGGATGATCCGCGCTTGGCTCGGGCCGATTCCGCCGCGCGCGCGAATTCTTCTCCTCATTGTGCTGGTGCTGCTGCTGGCGGCGCCGTGGTTCGTCGATACCTATGTTCTGTCGGTGCTGATCATCGTGCTCTACGTCGCCTATATGGGGCAGGCGTGGAACATCATGATGGGGTTCGCGGGCCTCTTGTCGATCGGCCACGCGCTCTATTTCGGCATCGGCGCCTATACCGGCGCCGTGCTTTATATGAATTTCGGCGTCTCGCCGTGGATCGGTATGATCGCGGGCGGGTTGCTGGCGGCGGTGGCGGGGGCGATCATCGGCGCGCTCGGCTTTCGCTTTCGCATCACCGGCGTCTATTTCGCGCTGCTGACCATTGCCTTTGCCGAGTTCGCCCGCATCCTGATGGATAATTTCGCCTATACCGGCGCGTCGGGCGGATTCTTCATCAAGCTCGGCGATCCGCACGCGTTCGATCTGTGGAATCTGCGCGGCTCGCCGGTGATGTTTTATTATCTGTGGCTGGCCTTCGTCATCGGCGCGCTGCTGCTGTGCCGGGGGCTGCTGTCGAGCCGGCTCGGCTATTTCTGGCTCGCCATCCGCGAGGATCAGGAGGCGGCGCAGGCGCTAGGCATCAACGTCTTCCGCTATAAGATGGGGGCGGTGGTGCTGTCGGCGGCACTGACCGCGGTCGGCGGGGTGATCTACGCCTTCTATAACAACAATCTCTTTCCGGCGACGACCTTCAATGTCGGGCGCTCGGTGGAGATGCTGCTCGGCGCCACCATCGGCGGCGTCGGCACGCTGATGGGGCCGATCGTCGGCGCCTTCATCCTGACGCCGATGGGCGAGGGGCTGACGATTTTGGTGCAGCCGCTGCAGCAGGGCGGCCTGCATCTCGACGGCATCAAGCAGGTGTTCTATGGGTTGGCCGTCATCGCCATCGTCGTGTTCCAGCGTCGTGGCGTGTGGCCCTGGCTGGCGCGCCTCTTTCACCTCGAATCACGGCGCGACGACCGGTCATGAGCGCGCTGTCGGTCCGCCACCTCTCCAAGCGCTTTCGCGGTCTCCAGGCGGTGAATTCGGTGTCATTCGAGGTGCCGGATCGCGGCATCGTCGCGCTGATCGGTCCCAACGGCGCCGGCAAGACCACCACCTTCAACCTGATCGCGGGCGCCATTCGCGCCGACGGGGGCGAGATTAGCCTCGACGGCCTCCGGCTCGACCGCCTGCCGCCGCACCGCATCTGCGCCGCCGGCGTGGCGCGGACATTTCAGCTCGTGCGGCCGTTCGGCGAGCTCGATGTCGCCGACAATGTGCTGGTCGGCTGTCTTCACGGCGAGCGCGATATCGGCCGCGCCCGCGATGCCGCTCGCGACATCCTGCAAAAGCTTGGCCTGTGGGAGCAGCGCCGGCGCCTGGCGTCGAGCCTGACGCTGCCCGACCGCAAGCGGCTCGAGGTGGCGCGCGCGCTCGGCACCCGGCCGAAGATTCTGCTGCTCGACGAAGTAATGGCGGGCCTACGTCCGGTGGAGACCGACCAGATGGTGGCGTTCTTCCGCGCCATCAATCGCGATCTCGGCGTGACCATCCTCTTGACCGAACATGTCATGCGCGCGGTGATGGCGCTGGCCCAGCATATCGTGGTGCTGAACCACGGCGAGAAGATCGCCGAGGGCGCGCCGCAACAGGTGGTGCGCGACCCCGCCGTGCTGGAATGCTATCTCGGCGAGGAAGCGGTCTGATGCTGTCGATCGCGCATCTCGATCTCTTTTACGGCGACGCACAGGCGCTGAGCGATGTCTCGGTCGAGGTGCCGGACGGCGAGATCGTCGCCATCATCGGGGCCAATGGCGCGGGCAAAAGCTCGCTGATCCGCGCCATCGCCGGGATGGAGCGTCCGGCGCGCGGCACGATCCGATTCAAGGGCCAGGACATTGCCGGCTGGCCGGCGCATCGCGTCTGCGCGCTGGGCATCGGACAGGTGGCGGAAGGGCGCCAGATTTTCCCCACGCTCTCCGTCGCCGACAATCTGGCGTTGGGCGCGGTGGGGAAGGCGGCGCGCGCCCGCGCGGCCGAACGGCTCGGCTATGTGCTGGAGCTGTTTCCGCGCCTGAAGGAGCGCGAACGCCAGCTTGCCGGCACGCTGTCGGGCGGCGAGCAGCAGATGGTCGCGATCGGCCGCTGCCTGATGGCGGGACCCGATCTGATCATGTTCGACGAGCCGTCGCAGGGCCTCGCCCCGGCCCTGGTGCAGGACGTGTTTCGCGTCATCCGCCGCCTGCACGCGGAGGGCCTGACCATCGTCCTGGTCGAGCAGAATGTCGCCGTGTCGCTGAAGCTCGCCGAGCACGCCTATGTGCTGGAAAACGGCCGCATCGTGCTCGCCGGCCGCGGCGAGGATCTGCTCCATAATGACAGCGTGCGGCAGGCGTATTTGGGTCTCTAACGGCGATGATGTTTATTATCATATCATGATATGATATGAAAGTAGAACGGGATCATGGCCTGGAGTTTTTTCTGGCGTTCGACGGGTTGGTTTACGTTTTTGAAGAAGACTACCGTTTGAAATTTCGGATCAGACGTGTGGCGATTTCCACTCGACGACCTCATGGTCTGTCATATTCGTTCACGCTTCATGCGCCGAACGGCCAGCGATTGGTTGGTTTCGACAATGCGCACCGTATCCGGGCACGGAGGGCGCAACAGGCGGCGACCGACCATTGGCATAGCGCGCAGCGCGATACAGGACAGCCATATGCTTATAAGGATTCCGCGACGCTGATTGAAGATTTTTTGGATGAAGTTGAGCGAGTGTTGAAGTCACTTGGCGTTAAATTCGAGGTGATCCGCGAGGAACGAAAATGAGCGTCACGTTCAAGCCACCTAAAATTCGCAGCCTCAGGTCGCTGCGCGAGGAAATGACCGCGGTCGCTAGGGGTGAGCGTCCAGCGCCTCCCGACGCCGCAAGGATGAGTTTCAATTCCATTGGCGCTCTGTTTCGACTGCTCACGCCGGAGAATCGACAGCTTCTTGCTGTCATTCGCGATCGTAAGCCTGCTTCGATCGCAGCATTGTCGAAAATGACCGGCCGCGCTGAACCGAACCTGACGCGCACACTGTCTAAATTGGAAGCCGGCGGGTTCATTGCATTTGAATCGCATGGTCGCCGCAAGGCTCCGCGTGCGAATATCGGGAAAATCCTGATCGAGGTCGATCCCTGCTCGCAGCGCGACCGGATGAATGTCGCGTGAGGAATTTCACATGACCGACAAAATCTCTCTCGACGGCAAGATCGCCATCGTCACCGGCGCGGCGAGCGGCATGGGCGCCGTGATGGCCGGCGCGCTGCTGGCGGCCGGTGCGCGGGTGGTCGGCGTCGATGTCGATACCGCCGGCCTCGATCGCCAGGGCGACGAATGGCGCCGCCGGCACAATGAAAAAATATTTCTCGGCCTCACCGCCGATGTCAGCGCCTTGGCGGATTGCCGGCGCGTGGTGGCGCGGACAGTGGAGCAGTTCGGCGGGCTCGACATTCTCGTCAACAATGCCGGCGTCAGCATGGCGCCGGCGGTGCCGACGGGCCTGGCGCGCGCGCGGTTCTGGGAGACGGTGCCGGAAGGCTGGCTGCGCATCATCCAGATCAACGCCACCGGCGCCTTTCTCATGGCGCATGCCGCGACGCCGCACATGATCGCGCGCCACTGGGGCCGCATCGTCAACGTCACCACCAGCTATGACACGATGATGGCGCCGGGCCTCAGCGCCTATGGCGCCGCCAAGGCGGCGCTGGAGGCGAACACCGCGACCTGGGCCAAGGAATTGGCCGATACCGGCGTCACCGCCAACATCCTGGTGCCGGGCGGGCCGACCGATACGGCGTTTTTTCCGCCCGGATTTCCGCGCGACAGATTGCTGAAGCCCGATCTGATGGGGCCGCCGATCCAGTGGCTGGCCTCGCCGCAATCCGATGGCGTGACCGGCTTCCGCTTCATCGCGCGCGATTGGGATGTGCGCCTGCCGCCCGCCGAGGCGGCGGCGCGCGTGCAATCGCCAGCGGCGTGGCCGTCGCTGGCGGCACTGGCCGAAACGCAACGGACATAGCAAGATACGCCCATGGCAACCGATTATTGGCTCTCCAAGCTGATGTATGATTTGCAGGACCCGGCGCTCCGGGCGGCATACCGCGCCGACCGCGCGACGGTGCTGGCGAAGTACAAGCTTGACGATGCGGTGCTGCGCGCGCTGGAGACGCACGACATCGCGGTGCTAGCACCGCGCGTCAACGCCTATCTTTTGCGCTTTTATTACCAGTATAGCGAGGTCAAGGACCCGGAGTTCATCGCCGGCCTGCGCGCGCTGCCGAAGGATTATCTCAATGGCTGACCTGGTGGGCGTATTCGCGGCGAGCCACGCGCCACTGGTCGCGCGCGATTGGGACAATTTTTCGCCCTCGGTGCGTGAAGGGCTGGCGGTCGGCTATGACAAGGTCGGCGCGCGCCTCAAGGCCGCGGCGCCCGATGTCATCCTCGAAATCGCGACCGACCATTGGGTCAATTTCTTCCTCGATAATCTGCCCAGCGTGTGCATCGGCATCGGCGCCGAGAATGACGGCCCGCCGGAGCCGTTCATGCGCCGCGTCTATCCCTATCCGACATTGATCGGGCATGCGGGGCTAGGTCGGCACCTGGCGGAGACGGCGCTGGCCGACGATTTCGAGCCGGCGGTGTCGCATCGCCTGACGCTCGACCACGGGTTTTGCATTCCACTGTGGCGCGCCGGATTGACGCCGCCGCCGCCGATCGTGCCGGTGCTGGTGAACGAGATCGAGCCGCCGATGCTCAGCGTGCGGCGCTGTCTCGAATGGGGCCGGCTGATCGCGCGGGCGATTGACACCTACCCGGAAAATATCCGGGTCGCGATCCTGGCGAGCGGCGGCCTCAGCCATTCCATCGGCGAGCCAAGCATGGGCGCCATCGAGGTCGAATTCGACGAGGAATCGATCCGCCTGTTCGATGCCGGCGCCGAGCAGCCGATGATCGATTATTTCGAGGCGAAGCTGCCCGGCGCCGGCAATGGCGGCCACGAAGTGCGAAGCTGGTTCATCGCCCACGCCGCCGCCGGCAGCCGCGGTTTCGAGTTGCTGGATTATCGGCCGGTGCCGGAGGTCTATGTCGGCTGCGGCTTCGCGTCGTGGCGGATGGAATAAGGTTTTCACCGCCAAGGCGCCAAGGAAAAAATATAAGCGCCGTCCCGGCGCAGGCCGGGACCCATCGCGCAGCGGAGCAATGGATACCGGCTTTCGCCGGTAAGGGGCCGAGCGTAACTTGGCGTCTTGGCGTCTTGGCGGTTCAATTTTTTTCTTTTGAGGTGATGTCATGGACACGCGCATCGACGAAATCGGCGACGGCATCTATCGCATGGCGACGTTCGCCGCGACCGTCGGCGGCCCCCAAGGCTTTACCTTTTGCGAATTCGTGATCGGCGGCGACGAGCCAATGCTGTTTCATTGCGGCCATCGTCAGCGCTTCGCGTCGGGCGCGGCGGCGCTGGCGCGGGTCATGCCGGTCGAGCGGCTGCGCTGGGTCGGCTATTCCCATGCCGAGGCCGACGAGGCCGGGGCGCTGAACGAGTGGCTGGGCGCCGCGCCCCATGCCACGGCGGTGCAGGGCCGCATCGGCTGCAATATCTGGCTCAACGACACCGCGATCCGGCCGCCGCGCGCGCTGAAGGACGGTGAGACCATCGATCTCGGCGGCAAGACCATGCGCTATATCGCGACGCCGCATCTGCCGCATTGCTGGGACGCGGGGCTGATGTTCGAGGAGACCACCGGCACGCTGTTCTGCAGCGATCTCTTCGCCCAGCCGGGCGAGGTGCCGCTGTTTTCCGAGGGCGATATCGTGGATTCAGGGACCGCGTTCGAAGCCGCCTCGGGCTCGACCAGCATCACGCCGACAACCGCCACGCTAGTCCGCAAGCTGGCGGCGTTGAAGCCGCGCAAACTCGCCCTGATGCACGGCCCGGTCTATACCGGCGACGCGGTCGCGGCGCTCAACGCGCTCGCCGATTACTACGAAGGGCAGTTGAAGGCGGCGGTCGAGGGGTAAGGGAATAAAAATCCCTCTCCACCCATTGGGGAGGAGAGGGAGGGGCCCGCGCCGAAGGCGTGGGAGGGTGAGGTGGGAATGTCCGATCGCGACGATTCCCCCACCTCACCTAACCTCTCCGCCCCCTGGGGCGGAGAGGGACAAAAAGTGCTATTCCGCCGCCTCTTTATAGCCCGCGTAATATTCCGGGCCGTAGAGCGGCAGGTCGCGCCAGTCGGCCTCCTTGGGAATGAGGTCGCTGAACGCCCGCACGCGGCTCAGCTCGGTCGCGGCGGCGGCGGAGACGGCGTTGCCGATGCTCTCGTCGCGCGCGGCATTCACCAGGAAGCGGCGACCACGCACGATCGGCACGTCGCTCGACGACAGCTGTTCCTTGTCGCGCGCGGCCCACACGCCTTGCGCCATCGAGACCGCGTAATCCTCGTGCCGCAGGATCGGGAAGCCGGAGAAGCTGGCATTCGCCCGCATGCGCTCGCGGTTCTGGCCATAGCGCGCGCCGATGTCGCCCATGCCTTGCGCGAGATTGTTCTGGTCGCGGCCGTCATCGGGCGAATTGCGGCGCACCAGCGGCGTGGTCGGATTGTAGAACAAATCCCACTGTACCGAATTCTCATCGTCGACCGGGATCGACATGGTGACGAGGTGACCGCTGTCGAGGCCGCCGAAAGACGGGATGAACGAGTACCACGGCGCGACGAATTCGCGGATGCGGACATAGAGGCCACCCTCCTGCGAATTGCGCACCGCCGCCTCGCGATAGCCATAGGGCTTTTCCTCGAACTCGAAGCGCGGCGAGAGGTCGAACGTCGCCCGCTCCAGATCGGCGACCTGGCCCGGCAGCACCCGCACCCAATCCTGATGCAGGATGCCGACATGCGCGCTGTCGAGCTGGCCTTCGAGGCCGTTCAGCCAGTTGGCCCGGATGATGCCGACGCGCGAGCCGACATGCTCGGCCGGCAGGTTCATCCATGGGAAGCTGGGCAGCGGCGCCGGAACGCCCTCGCCCATCCACACCCAGATCACGCCGGCGCGGTCGTGCGCGGGATAGGCCCTGGCCTTGACGCGGTTGGCGAAGGCGGCGCGCCGCTCCGCCGGCTCGGCGGGCACGTCGATGATGTGGCCCTCGGGATCGATCTTCCAGCCATGGAAGATGCAGGTCAGCGCGCAATCCGCATTGCGCGCCAGCAGCAGCGACACACCGCGATGCGGACAGCGCTCGTCGAGCACGCCGACGCGGCCGTCATCGGCGCGGAACGCGACCATGTCCTCACCGAGCAGGCGCAGCTTCTGCGGCGCGCCGCCCGCCTCCAGCCCCTCGCTGCGCATCGCTGGGACCCAGTAGCGCCGCATGAATTCGCCCATCGGGGTGCCGGCTCCGACTTGGCTCAGCAGTTGATTGTCTTCCTTCGACAGCATGGTTTCCTCCTTACGCCTTCGGCGGCGCCAATTCGGTGCCGAAATCGGTTTCGAGCATCTGGACGATGGCGGTGAAATCGGGATTGCCCGGCATGGTGTCGCGCGCCCGCGCCCAGACCTGGGCGGTGTGCGCGATCACCTCGGCGTTCATGCCGACATCCTTGGCGAGTTCGGCGGCGAGCCCGACATCCTTCGCCATCAGCGCCAGCGCGAAGCCGGCACCGAATTTGCGGTTCAGCACCTGGCCGGGAAACAGGCCCTGCGAGGTGCCGCTGGCGCCGGTCGAGGCGTTGATGATGGCCAGCAGATTGGCCGGATCGAGACCGAATTTGGTGCCGGCGATCAGCCCCTCGGCGATCGCGATCAAATTGGTGGCGCCGAGATAATTGTTGATCGACTTCGCGGCATGCCCCGCGCCCAGCGGCCCGGCGCGGAACAATTTCTTGCCCATGGTTTCAAGGAGCGGCCAGGCGCGCTCGATCGCCGCCTCGTCATTGCCGCCGACCATGATGGCGAGGGTGCCGGCCTCGGCGCCGGTGACGCCGCCCGACACCGGCGCGTCGAGGAGGGCAATGCCCTTCGTCGCCAGCTCCTTGCCCAGCGCCGCCGTGCCGGTCGCGCCGGCGGAGCTCATATCGATGATCAGGCTGCCCTTCGGCAGGCCCTCGGCGATGCCGGCGGCACCGAACACCGCGTCGCGCACGATGTGCCCGTTGGGCAGCATGGTGATGACGATGTCGGCGCGCCGGGCGCAATCGGCGGCGCTGTCGGCGGCGTGAAAGCCGATCTCCTGAGCACGCTGGAGCAGGCGCGGGCGGTCGACATCGAAGCCGGTGACGCCATAGCCGCCCTTGACCAGATTATTGGTCATCGGCGCGCCCATATTGCCGAGGCCGACGAACCCCAGGCGTGGTTTCGCCGTGCTCATTTCTTCACCTCGGCGGTCAGCGGCGGCAGGGTCGGCACCGGCTCGAGGCCGGCCTTCTGCAGCTCGTCCATCACCGCCTGAAAGGCGGTGCCCGCCAGCGGCGCGCCGCAATAGGCGAGCGCGTGGATGCACAGCTCGACCAGCTTTTCCTTGGGCACGCCGTTATTCAGCGCGCCTTTGACATGGGTGCGAAGCTGGTCGGGGCGATTGAGCGCGATCAGCATCGCGCAGGTCACCAGGCTGCGCTCGGCGCGGGAGATGATTTCGCGCTTCCAGATTTCGCCGAAGGTGAAGCCGACCAGCGCCTCCTGATATTGGCGCGCCAACGGCGACGCGCGGTCCAGCGCGCGCTGGGGAAATGCCTCGCCGAAAATCTCTTTTTGGATGGTGAGCCCGTCCTTGAACGATTCTACCGTCACGGCTTTGCCTCCCTCGATGGATGAGGGAAGGCTAGCCGATGATGCGGGTCTTAGCCAATGCCAATGGCGCCGGACTGGGTCCGGCGGCGATCACACCTGGAAATAGTCGCGATACCATTCGACGAAGGCGCGCACGCCGGTTTCAACCGAAGTCGTCGGGCGGCTGCCGGTCAGCGTCTCCAGCAACTCGGCCGAGGCGCGGGTGTTCGGCACGTCGCCGGGCTGCATTGGCAGATAGCGGCGCTGGGCGGTGATGCCGAGCGCCCGCTCGATCGCGGCGATGAACTCCATCAGCGGCACCGGCGCGCCGCCGCCGACATTGACCAGCCGATAGGGCGCGACCGGGCTGACCGTGTCGGCGGTGCCGACCGGCACGCCCTCGGCGGGGATTTCATCCACTAGCCGGATGATCGCGGCCACCGCGTCATCGATATAGGTGAAATCGCGGGTCATCAGCCCGTTGTTGAAAATATCGATCGGCGTTCCGGCCAGCATCGCCGCCGTGAATTTGAACAGCGCCATGTCGGGCCGTCCCCACGGGCCATAGACCGTGAACAGGCGGAACACCGTGGTCGGTATGCGCCACAGATGCGCATAGGAATGCGCGATCAGCTCGCTCGCGCTCTTCGACGCGGCATAGATGGTCAGGGGATGCACCGCCGGATCGGTCTCGGCGAACGGCATCTTGGTGTTGCCGCCATAGGCCGAGCTGGTCGAGGCGATCAGCAGATGCCGCACCGGATGATGGCGGCAGAATTCGACCAGATTGAAGGTGCCGATGATGTTGCTGTCGATATAGGCGCGCGGCTGCTCGAGGCTGTAGCGCACCCCCGCTTGCGCCGCGAGATGGATGACGATGTCGGGATCGGCCTCGGTCGCGGCGTCGTTCAGCGCCGGCCCGTCCTCCAGCATCAGCCGATAGAGCCGGTAGTTGGGCTCGCCCGCGAGAATGTCGTTGCGCGCCTCCTTCAGCGCGACATCGTAATAGGGCGTCACGCCGTCGATGCCGGTGACGGTATGACCCTCGGCCAGCAGGCGGCGCGCCAGGTGAAAGCCGATGAAGCCCGCGGTGCCGGTGACGAGAAAGCGCATGCCGGTCAGGCTTGCTCGATCTCGACCAGCGTGCCGAGCATGTCCTTCGGATGGACGAACAGCACCGGCTTGCCGTGCGCGCCGATCTTCGGCTCGCCGTCGCCCAGGATGCGCGCCCCGGTGGCGCGCAGATGGTCGCGCGCGGCGATGATGTCGGCGACCTCATAGCACAGATGATGCATGCCGCCCGCCGGGTTGCGCTGCAAATAGGCCGCGATCGGCGACTCCGCGCCCAGCGGCTCCAACAGCTCGATCTTGGTGTTGTCGAGAATGACGAACACGGTGGTCACGCCATTGTCGGGCAGGGGCACCGGGTCCGACACGGTGGCGCCCAGCCGCTCGCGGTACAGCGAAGCCGCGGCCCGCACGTCCGGCACCGCGATCGCGACATGATTGAGCTTGCCGATCATGAATGAAACCCGTCCCTCAGATGTTGGCCGTCAGTCTAAGCCATCGCACCGCGCGCGCCAGCGGCTCGTGCGCCGGCGGCGCCGCCGCGCGCTGACGCTCCAGAATGTCGAGCACGTCGAACGCGGTGATCGCCGCTTTGGTGACGGGGTCGCGATAGCGCGGATAGGCCAGCAGCACGGCGGCGATCAGCGT
Organism: Allostellaceae bacterium; assembly: GCA_036510675.1. Taxonomy (GTDB): domain Bacteria; phylum Pseudomonadota; class Alphaproteobacteria; order ATCC43930; family CGMCC-115725; genus JAATGI01. The sequence goes on along the minus strand of DATCDN010000030.1, from coordinate 2,941 downwards.
GGCGAGATCGACCGGACGGCGCGGCCGGGGCCAGGGCAGGCGGTCGGCGGTGAGGCCGAGGCCGGCATAGAAGGGCAGGCCATAGACCGTCACCGGAATGCCGCGCAATAGCCCCTCGAACCCGGTCAGCGAGGTCAGGGTATGGATTTCGTTCGCGACCTCGAGGGCGGCACGCATGGTCCAGCCGGTCAGGATGGTGTCGGCATAGCGCCGCGCCTCCGCCTCGGGCACCTTGCCGGGCCGATTGCCGGCCTCGATCTCGGGATGGGGCTTATAGAGAATGATCGCGTCGGGCGCGGCCGCGCGCACCGCCACCAGGAGATCGAGATTGCGCCGGATCGCGGGCGAGCCGCGCAGGATCGATTGGTCGTCCTCGACCTGGCCGGGCACCAGAAGGGTCCTCGCGCCCGGCCGCGACACCGGCAGCGTCATCGGTCCATCGCCGCGCACATTGTATTTGGTCAGGCCCTGCGCCACCAGCCGCGCACCGAGGCGCTCCGCGTCGGCGCGCATCGTCGCGGACGGAAAGGCGGGATCGGCGAGGATGTGCTCGAGGCCGCTCGGCCGCGACGGATCGAAATAGATGCCGCTTTCGTCAACCACCAGCGACAAAGCGGGGGTGAAGTTCGAGCCGAGCCCGACCGAGCGCAGGAAGCCATCTTCGATGCGGATCAGCGGCACTGCCGCCTCGGCCGCCGCGTCGGCGAGCCAGGGCGGCTCTTTCGCCGCCCAGATGTAAAGCCGGCGCCCCGCGCGCCGCGCCTCGTCCAGCGCCGCGCGGGTCGGCTGGCGAAATACGATATCGGCGGCGGGGTCGGCGATGAACGGGCGGACGAAGGTGCGCTTCCACCGCGACACGCCCATCACCAGCGCGGGCTGGCGGTCGGCCAGGGCGGCGGTGGCGGCGGGCGCGGTCATGCCAGCGCCGGCGGCAGCGGGCCGCCGGTCGCCCAATCCAACAGCTCCACGGTATGCACGATCGGCCGCGCCGGGGATTGCAGTTGGGTGATGCAGCCGATATTGCCGGTCGCGACGATCTCGGCGCCAGTGCTGGCGATGTTGACCTGCTTGCGGTCGCGCAAGGCGCCGGCCAATTCCGGCTGCAAAATGTTGTAGGTGCCGGCCGAGCCGCAGCACAGATGCCCCTCGGGGATCTCGGCCAACTCGAACCCGGCGGCGGTCAGCAGCGCGCGCGGCTCGGCATGAATGCGCTGGCCGTGCTGCATCGAGCAGGCGGAATGATAGGCGACGCGCTGGCCGGTTGCGCGCGTAGGCTTCACGCCGAGCCGCGCCATCACCTCCGACACGTCCTTGGCCAGCGCCGCGATGCGCGCCGCCTTGTCGGCATAGGCGGGATCGGTGCGCAGCATGAAGCCGTAATCCTTGACGGTGGTGCCGCAGCCCGAGGCGTTGATGACGATGGCATCCAGCCCGCCACCCTCGACCGCGCGCATCCACGCATCGATATTGGCGCGCGCGAAGCCTAGCGCGTCGCGGCCGAGATGATGCGTCAGCGCGCCGCAACATTGGACGCCATCCACCACCGCGACGTCGCAGCCGTGCCGCGTCAGCAGGCGGATGGTGGCGGCGTTGATCTCCGGCGCCACCACTTGCTGCACGCAACCCGCCAGCAGCGCGACGCGCATCCGCCGCTCGCCCTCGGCCGGATAGAAATGCGGCCGCTCCTGCGCGGTCGGGCGCGGCATCGCGGCGGGCGCCAGCGCCACCATCGCGCCGAGCCGGCCGGGCAGGACATTGCCCAGGCGCTTGGCGAATTGCGCGCCGAACAGCGCCCAGCGAAAACGCGTCGGATAGGGCAGCGTCCAGTTCAGCATCGCGCGCACCGCGCGATCGAGGAACGGGCGGCGATAATGCTGCTCGATCCGGTGCCGCATCGGCTCGACCAGATGCATGTAATTGACGCCCGAAGGGCAGGTCGTCATGCAGGCATAGCACGAGAGACAGCGATCGATATGGGTTACAAGTTCCGGACCGGGCGGCTCGTCCAGCTCCAGATTGTTCTTCATCAGATAGATGCGCCCGCGCGGCCCGTCGAGCTCGTCGCCCAGCAGCACATAGGTCGGGCAGGTCGCGGTGCAAAAGCCGCAATGCACGCAGGCGCGCAGGATCGGATCAGCCGCCGCGATCTCGGGATCGGCGAGTTGCGCCAGGGTGAACGAGGTTTGCATCTTACTGATCAATCATGCGTCTTCGGACGTTATTCGTAGATGCCGACTCATCTCCGCATCGCCGCGCTCCCACTTTCCATTCCAATCGACCCGCAATCGAAGTGGTTTGCTAGTGCCATTTTGCCCGCGAGCAACGACGGTAAGCCAAAAATGCTGCTCTCCTTGCATCGTAGCTCCGAGATTGAATGGCGTTAGCACCGGAAGTAGCCGCAACATTCCATCTTCGTTCACGAAAAATAAGTCGGCGAGCGCTTCTGTCGAACGTCCAACATTTCGTCCTTTTTGATAAAGCCCATACTGCCACTGAAGAGGCAATATCCCAGACCAGTATGGTTGGCGTTGGCCGTCCGGACCTCTGGTCTCAAGTGAAAGCAGTTGTACCTCGACATCTTGCGCGGCGGGGAACAGCGACAAATTTGAAACATGAACATGGAAATACCTAGCGGATACTTGCCTTATTATGCCAGAGCTTGTGTCATGGGCGGGTGTCTGAAGTTCTTGCAGGCTGTATTGGCCAATTTCGCTGCCGAGGGCGATCTTTAGTTTCGGCTGAAACAACGAACCTCGAATTTTTTCACCCCAAATAGCACTAACGGCAATAAACCACGTTCCTAAGAGTCTGTCCGAAGAGATCATACGGGATTGCAAAGTTTTCGCAGCATGAGGCGGATTGAGGCGAGGCGCAGGAATGCGAGTCCTTTTCGGTTGAGATTTTCCCAATCTTTCGCGAGCCGTCTGCACCTGCCGAGCCA
>DATCDN010000029.1:0-19472 GCA_036510675.1 Allostellaceae bacterium | reverse complement strand
CATGACCCTGGAAACTATCGCTCAACTCGGCGATGATCAAACCGTCATGCTGCCCCTTCAGGCCGCTTGACAGTCTCGGCCAGACACGCCGAAGACCGCAATGATATAGCCGCTCCTACACCACGCGTAGGGGCACGATCAATATTCTCGTCTACGCGCATCGTGAGGACTCGCCGTTCTACAAAGCGGCCTCGCGATGCATAACCGCGCTTGCCGAAGGCCTGGCACATTGGTCCATTCCCTGGCCCTGTCTCCATGAGTTCCTGGCCATCGTGACGCATCCGCGTATTTATGCCCCGCCAACCCCGCTAGCCCGTGCTCTCGACCAGGTTGACGCTTGGCTCGAGGCACCGACTCTGGTGACGTTGACGGAGTCTGACACGCATTGGCCGACACTTCGTGGGTTCCTCGCGGCAAACAGGGTTGTGGGGGCCCAAGTGCATGATGCCCGGATCGCCGCCCTCTGTCGGCAGCATGGCGTCACCGAATTATGGTCGGCGGACCGGGACTTCAGCCGCTTTTCGGGCTTAATCGTCGTCAATCCACTGGTAGCGAGGTGAGCCGCGCCCCACTCATTCCAGAACCGACCAATGCGGCTTAGCGGGGGCCGCGAAAGGCCGCCGGCGGGAGAGTGACACGCACCCGTGGCTCACCCTCCCGCATTGCGGTGAAGGCAATGCCATCCACGCGTGATCGATCGACGAAGCCAGCGATTGCCGCTTCGGTCGGCCAGCCGGCATCCATCAGCCGCGCCAGGGTCTGATTGGCGCGGCGCGGAACATAGCCGAGCTTGACGCCGTCGGCTCGGTACACCGCGATGGCGAAGCGGTCGAATTCATTGCGCGGCTCGCGCCGGAGATCGAGGGTTTCGCCGATCGCCAATGTGCCGAGCGCGGCGTCGAGACCATGGAACTGGCCGCCGGCAATCGCGAATTCCAGCGCCACGGTTTTCGCGGCGGCGAGAGGAGCTTTCGCCGATGAACCAGCGGCGAAGGCGACGACGGCGGCAAGGCCGCGGAAGACGCCGCGGCGAGAGAAATTCATGGTGCTCACTCCGAGATGAACACCGAGAACGCAGCCGTGCCGGGGTTTATTCCCCGCGTGGCGGCGAAAAAGGTCCGGCGCCAGCCTGATTTTGCGGTCAGGCCGCCATCTCCTCCGCCGGCGGGACGCGGGTGATCTGGTGGGCCTGGAGCGCCGGCAGCACCTCGCGGGCGAAGCGGCGGATTTGCTCGATGAACATCTCATGGGGCATGGCGCCGCGATTCATGCTGACCAGCACCGTCTCGGCGCCGGCATGCTCGGCGGCGGCGATGATCTTGTCGCGCACCTCGTCGGCCGTGCCCCAGGGCGCGGTCTCGGCGAAGCGCTCGACATCCGCCATCGTCATGCCGCGAAAATCCTCGCGCGACCGCGCGGCGAATTTGAGGTTTTCCGGCCGGACATAATCCATCGAGGCGTCGGTGACATAGCCGGTGGTCTTGGCGACCGAGGTTTCGGTGATGTTGCCGTGGCTGAACAAGGTGCGGTGGAAATAGAGATGGTACGGTCCCGCCTCTTTCACCGCTTGTGCCTTGCTGTCGGCGATATAGGCACCGACGCCGAGCGACAGATGTTGCGGCGTCACCGCGAAGCCGTTGCGCTTCAGCGCCTTGGCGTAATAGCGCACAATGTCCTCGGTGAGGCCGGGCGCGCCCAGGCCGGGCGTGATCGGCGCATTATGCTTCGCCGCCCAGTCGATCGATTCCTTGCTCGTCGTGATCGGAATCCAGATCGGCGGATGCGGCTGTTGCAGCGGGCGCGGCCAGATCGCGACGTCTTTGTACGACCAGAATTTGCCCTGGTACGAAAACGCCTCCTCGGTCCAGGCCTTGAGGATGATCTCGTGCGCCTCTTCATAGCGCGCGCGGGATTCGCTTTGCTTGACGCCATAGACATTGTATTCGCGGGGAATGCCGCGCGCGAAACCGGAGATGAGGCGCCCGTTCGACATGCAATCGAGCATCGCCAGCTCTTCCGCCATGCGCAGCGGCTCGTGCAGCGGCAGCAGATTGCCATAGATCAGCAGCTTGATATTCTTGGTCCGCATTGCCGCCGCCGCCGCCAGCAGGTTCGGCGAATTCATCAGTCCGTAGGGCGAGGTGTGATGCTCGTTGAAGCCGATGCCGTCATAGCCGAGCCGATCCAGCTCCGCCCAAGCATCGAGATGCTCGGCATAGGTCTTCGCCGCGACCGCCGGATTGAAATGCTTCTTTTCAAGCGGGAAGGGCAGCTCGGTGCCGACCTTGAGGTGATCGAGATGCTCGCCATAGGGCAGAAGATCGAAGACAAAGACTTTCATCGCGGAATTCTCAACAGCAATGGCTAGGATGGCGGCGATCATGGCAACCGGCGCGCGGATCGTCCAATCGTTTCGCGACCAGGCTGGCTGGGCCGCGCGGCTCGGCTCGCCCTTCATGGCCCGGCTGATGGACCGCGCCGCGATCGCGCTGGAAGCGGGCGGGCCGCTGGCGGCGCTGATCGGCGACTGGCCGGGCGATCCCGTCGCCGATGGCCTGCCGTTGCGCGTGGCCGGCGCGCTGCATGCGCTGGTGCTGTCGGGCGCCGATCCGGCGCTGGCCGCGACCTATCCGCCGCACGCCTCCGACGTCGACGCGGTGTGGCGGGCGGTCGAGGCGGCGCTGGCCGCCCATCCCGGCCATGTTGCGACCTATCTCGCCTCGCCGCCGCAGACCAACGAGGTTGGCCGCTCGGCATTGCTGCTGCCCGGCTTCCTCACCATCGCGGGCGCGACCGGCCTGCCGCTGCGCCTCCTCGAAATCGGCGCCAGTGCCGGGTTGAACCAGATCTGGGATCGCTACCAATACCGATACGGCGCGCAACGCTGGGGCGATCCGGCGTCGCCGGTCGTGTTGACGTGCGACTGGCGGGGCGCGCCGGGCCCGCTTGGCCAGACCGTGCGTGTGGCATCACGCGCCGGATGCGACCGCGCGCCGATCGACATTCGCGATCCGGCGCAGCGCGATCGCCTGCGTGCCTATGTCTGGCCCGATCAGACTGAGCGGCTGGCGCGGCTCGATGCGGCCTTGGCGCTGGCGTGGGCCGCCGACATTCGGGTGGCAGCCGGGGATGCCGCCGACTGGATCGATGCGCGGCTGGCCGAGTCAGCGGCGGGCACAACCACAGTGATCTATCATTCGGTGGTGTGGCAATATTTGCCGGCGGAGACGCAGCGCCGCATCACGGACCGGCTGGCAGCCGCCGGCGCGGCGGCCGCCAAGGATCGCCCGCTGGCGCACCTCGCGCTTGAGTATCCCGGACCGGATTACGCGTTGACCCTGACGCTGTGGTCCGGCGGCGGTAAAACCGATACGCTGCTGGCGGCCACGCATGCCCATGGTGCCTGGCTGAACTGGCGGGAGAATCAGCAGCCACAGGAAGTTGATCGATCAATCTAAGCTCCTGTGCTATGAATCCGCCGCTGACAAAACACCGGTCCCTGGCAATAGGGATATCAACTTTGGGGGAACGTCATGAATTTTCTAGCACCCTACCGGCCGCAACTATTGAGCGTGATGCGCATCGCCGTCGGGCTGGTCTTTCTGCAGCATCCGGCATCGAAATTCCTCGGCTTTCCGCATGTCGCCTATTTCGATCATTTGAACCCGATCTCGTGGCCCCTCGGCATCGCCGGCATCATCGAGACGATTTTCGGCCTGCTGCTGTTCTTCGGCCTGTTGACCCGGCTCTCCGCCTTCATCTTGTCGGGTGAAATGGCGGTGGCGTATTTCATGTTCCATGCGCCGAAAGGGTTCTACCCGCTGCTGAACATGGGCGAGGCGGCGGTGCTGTTCTGCTTCGTCTTCTTGTATCTCGCGGCCGCCGGTCCGGGACCCTGGAGCATCGACGCGATGATGGGACGGGATAAAGCCTCGGTTTAAGGCGCTTTCGCGTTACCGGGACGAAGGCGGGCGAGAACATCGCCCGCCTTTCGTTTTTTCAGAGCGGCTTCTGGAACTTCAGCACATAGCCATCGACGATGCTGGCGCTGTGCGAGTGCGTGTCGCGCTTGTCCTCGGGATGGCGCAGGAAATCGCCGTGCCCGACCAGCTTAAATCCGGCCGCCTCGATTTCGCCGGTGACCAGCTTCTCGTCCGAGCGGTGCAGCGTCTTGACCACGCTGATGCCGGCGCCGGGCTTGGCTGACCAGTCGCCATGATGAAATAGCCGCCGGGCTTCAACGCGGCATAAATCGCCTTCAGCATCTTGGGCCGGTCGATGCCGAGATAGGTTATGTCGTGATAGGCGAAGAAGAACGTCGCGAGATCGAAATCATGCATGCCGGCGGGGGCGGGGTCATCGATCGGCCGCACCACCGAGACGATGGTGGCGCCGGCCGGGGTCTTGAGCCGCGCCGCCAGCTTGTCGCCGATGCGCGCCATCGCGCCTTCGGAATTCTGGGCATAGACCTTGGCGCCGGCGCGCGCCATCAGCTCGGCCTTGTAGCCATTGACCGCGAAGACATCGAGCACCTTCATGCCCGGCTTGACGCCGAGATAGGCCAGCCACGCCGCCGGCGCGCGGTTGGTGTCGAGCTGGCGATCCGCCGCGCTGCGATCGGGCGCGGCGACGATCGCGGCATAGTCCGGTGCCGTCTGCGCCATCGCGGCGGGCGCCGCCGACAGCAGCGACAGCGCCATAAATCCAGCCAATATTTTATGGTTCATGCGATACCCCTTCATGTGCTCATGCCGCCATCGGCCATCAGAATCGAGCCGGTGGTGAAGCTGCTCTGGTCGGAGGCAAGAAACAAGGCGGCGCGCGCGATCTCCTCGGCGCGCGCATGGCGATGCAGCGGAATCGCATCGTTCAACAGCGCCGTGCCGTCGAGCCCGGTCAGCGCGCCGATGCCCTGTTCGATATTGAGCTGGAATTCATTGTCGATCGGCCCCGGATGCAGCGTGTTGACGCGGATATTGCGTCGCGCCGCATTCTTCGAGACGCTGCGCATCAGCCCGACCTGCGCATGCTTGGCGGTGACATAGGCAACGCTGCCGCCGCCGTCGCCGCGCACCCCGACGATGCTGGAGGTGATGACGATGCTGCCGCCATCGTTCATCCGGGGCAGCCCGTATTTGCAGGCGAGGAACGCGCCGCGCACATGCACCGCGATGACCGCGTCGAATGCGTCCTCGGGATAATCCTCGACACCCGCCACCACGCCGGCATTGCCGGCGTTGCTGAACAGCACGTCGATCTTGCCCCATTTCGCCTCCGTCGCGGCGACATAAGCCTGAACGTCGGCGGCGCGGGTGACATCCGCCACGCAGGAGGCGGCGTTTTTGCTGTCGAGCGTGGTCAGCGCGCGGGCGAGATCCGCCGCGCGCAGATCGACCAGCATCACCTTGGCGCCTTCCGCCAAGAACAGCCGCGCGCTGGCGAAGCCGAGGCTGCCGGCGCCGCCGGTAATGATGCAGACCTTGTCGGTAAGCTGGGCCATGGGCCTCCCCTAATTCGTGGTTTTCCAGAATGAAATCACCAAGCCGCCGGCGACGACCAGGGTGCCGCCCACCAGGATCGGCACGGTCGGCACGGCGCGGAACGCGATGAAATTGACGATCTGCCATACCACGAACAGGGTCGCGATATAGAGGCCGACCACTTGGCCGAATTCCAGCGGGGCCAGGTTGAGGAACGAGCCATAGCCGAACAGCAGGACCGCGCCGGCGAGAAACAGGCCGATGCGAATCGCGCCGACATGGTTATAGATCGCCATGCGGACGAGGGCGTCGCCGCTCACTTCCAGCGTGGTCGCGATCACCAGGAACACCAGAGGGTGGACACCGTGCAATGCTTTGATCATTCCGATCCCGTGCTTATTCATGTCAGCATAATCGACGAAAGGGCACCGCCGGAAGCAGGGAGTGTCCGTCGGCCGCGCGCGGCGCCCTTGCCGCGCGTCGGCGCCTCCCTATAATCCGCCGCTTCCTCGGATCATTTCGTGGGTGCGCCGTTGCAGCCTCTGGTCGGCATCGTCATGGGCAGTCAGTCCGATTGGGACACGATGCGGCACGCGGCCGACACCCTGACCGCGCTGGGCATCGCGCATGAAAGCCGCATCGTCTCCGCCCATCGCACGCCGAAACGGCTGGTCTCCTATGCCGAGGGCGCGCGGGCGCGCGGCCTTAAGGTGATCATCGCCGGCGCCGGCGGCGCCGCGCATCTCCCCGGCATGGTGGCCTCGATGACGCCGCTGCCGGTGCTCGGCGTGCCGGTGGAAAGCGCCGCGCTGAAGGGCATGGATAGTCTCCTCTCCATCGTGCAGATGCCGGGCGGGGTTCCGGTCGGGACGCTGGCCATCGGCAAGGCCGGCGCCATCAACGCGGCGCTGCTGGCGGCATCGATCCTGGCGCTGGGCGATCCCGCCATCGCGGCCGCGCTCGATGCGTGGCGTCAGCGGCGCACCGACGCCGTGGCCGAGACCCCGGTCCAGGGCTGACCCTTGGTGATCGCGCCAGGGGGGACCATTGGGATTCTGGGCGGCGGCCAGCTTGGCCGCATGATCGCGCTGGCGGCCGCCACTCTCGGCTATCACTGTCACATTTTCTGCCCAGAGCCGGACAGTCCGGCGATGCAGGTCACGCCGCTCGCCACCATCGCCGGCTATGAGGATGCGGCGGCGCTGGCGCGGTTCGCCGATGCCGTCGATGTCGTGACCTTCGAATTCGAGAATGTTCCGGCGGCGACCACGGCGCTGCTGGCGGCGCGCCGGCCGGTGCATCCCCGCCCCGAGGTGCTGGCAATCTGTCAGGACCGCCTGCGCGAAAAAAACTTCGTGCGCGGGCTGGGGATCGCAACGACGCAATATCGCCGAATCATGAGCGCCGCCGACCTCGGCGCCGCCTGGGCGGAGATCGGGTCGCGCGCGATCCTCAAGACGGTGCGTTGGGGCTATGATGGCAAGGGCCAGATCGCGATCGAGCCAGACACCGATGCGATGGCGGCGTGGGCGAGCGTCGCCGCCGACGAAGCTATTCTCGAGGCGCGGGTCGATTTTGCCTGCGAGGTCTCGGTCGTCCTGGCGCGCGGCGCGGATGGCGCGATCGCCGCTTTTCCGCCGGTCGAGAATCGGCATGTCCATGGCATCCTCGATGTCACCGTCGCGCCGGCCCGGATCGACGCCGTGACCATGGCGCGGGCGACGGAAATCGCCCGCGACATCGCGACCGCGCTCGATCTCGTCGGGGTGCTGGCGGTGGAAATGTTCGTCACCCGCGACGGCGCGGTGCTGGTCAACGAGCTGGCGCCGCGGCCCCATAATTCCGGTCACTGGACGATCGATGCCTGCGAGACCAGCCAGTTCGAGCAACATGTGCGCGCGGTGTGCGGCCTGCCGCTCGGCTCCTCGGCGCGCCATGCCGACGCGGTGATGACCAATCTCATTGGCCCCGAGGTCGCGCGCTGGCGCGATCTCATCGCCGAGCCGGGCGCGAAGCTGCACCTCTATGGCAAGACCAGCGCGCCGCCGGGCCGCAAGATGGGTCACGTCACGCGCCTTCTCCCGCGTTCGACCTGAGGCTGGCGGCGGTTCGCCCGCGCGCTTAGACTGACGCCAATTAAACAAAGGGAGGGTGATCGATCATGGCGAATTTCGTCTTGGTGCATGGCGCCTGGCATGGCGGCTGGTGCTATCGGCATACTGCGGCGGCGCTGCGCAACATGGGGCACGAGGTTTTCACGCCGACCCATAGCGGCGTCGGCGAGCGCGCCCATCAATCGGGCGAGAACATCACGCTGGAAACCCATATCCGCGACGTCGTCGGCTGCATCGAAGCGGAGGAGTTGAACGACATCATCCTGGTCGGCCATTCCTATGGCGGCATGGTCATCACCGGCGTCGCCGACCGCATGGCGGCCCGCATCAAGGCGCTGGTCTATCTCGACGCCTTCGTGCCAGGGGACGGCGATTCGCTGATCGGGCTGCTGACCAAGGCGCTGGAGCCGCCGGTCGCGGCCCAGTTCCTCGCCGGCTTTCGCGGCGCCGCCCGTGACAGCGGCGGCCTGACCGCGCCGATCCCGGCGGAGATGTTCAACATCGCGATGGCCAATCGCGAATGGGTCAATCGCCGCTGCGTGCCGCAGGCGCTCGCCACCTTCGAGATGCCGGTGTTGCTGACCGGCAAGATCGACAGCATCAAGCGCCGGCTCTATATCCTGGCCGATGGCTGGGACCCCAGCCCGTTCCGCCATTTCGCCGCGACGTATACCGGCGCGCCAGGGTGGGACGTGGTCAAGCTGCCGTCGAGCCACGATGTCATGGTCGACATGCCGATCGAGCTGGCCGAGACCCTGAACAAATATGTGACTTGAGTCCCGCTGCGAGGCCGCCACGATGCGCGATATCGTGGCGGCCCGCGCTTGCTACGCGGTTATTTTTTCGCTTTCGCTGCCTGCACTTCGTGCCATTGGTCGTGGACATTCGGATAGGTCAGGAATTCCTTGTTATAGAGGACCCCGTTTTTGTCCTTCACGACCTTGCGGATATAGATGTTCTGCACGATGTCGCGCGTCGCCGGGTCGATCGAAATCGGGCCGCGCGGGCTCATCCAGTGATAGCCCTTGGCAGCCGCCATCATCGCGTCACCGCTGCGATGGCCCTCGGTCGCCTTCAGCATGTGGAAGATCAGATGCATGCCGTCATAGGCGTCGACCGGCACGAATTTGCGCCGGATGTTCGGGTCTTTCTTCGCCAGCGCCGCGATGAATGCCTTGTTGGTCGGGTTGTCGAGGTAGGTGCTGTAGAAGCCGGACGAGATGATCCCGAGCGCCGCGTCGCCGATCGGGTCGAGCTGATTTTCCGCGACGGTGCCGGCGTCATAATAGACGATGCCCTGCTTGGGGAAGCCCTGCTGGGAATATTGCTTGATGAAGGCCAGCGACATCGGGCCGCCGGGCATGAAGGGAAACACGCATTGCGGATGCGAATCCTTGATGCGCTGCAAATAGGCCGAGAAGTCGCTGGTGCCGAGCGGCACCTTGATGATCGCGGCGATCTTGCCGCCATGCTTCTCGAACCCATAGGAAAACGCCGCGATCGTGTCGGCGCCGGGCGCGTAGTCGGCGACGATCATGGTGACCCGCTTGCAGCCATGTGTCGCGGCATATTCCGCGATGGGGACGTCGGGCTGCCAGGTGGTGAAGCCGATCAGCAAAAGATACGGCGAGTGATCGGTATTGGACGAGGTCGACCCGTTGAAGATGACGTAGGGGACCTTGGCCTCGGTGACGAGGGATGCCACCGCCAGCGCCTCGGGCGTGAACTCGCCGCCGCCGATCACGACGGCACCGTCGCGGGTGATGAATTCCTGGACCACTTGCTTGGTCCGCGCGATGTCCGACGCGCCGGGCGCGTCGCGCAGGATCAGATGAATCTTGGGATTGCCGTTCTTGCCGTCCAGCTCCGACATCGCGAGATCGATTTCGCGTTTATAGGCTTCACCCCATTCGGCATAGGCGCCCGAGAAGGCCGCCACGATGCCGACCGTGGGTTCGGCCGCGTGACTGGGCGCGGGCACGAAATTGGCGCACAGGCCAACGGCCGCAATCGCGGCCGCGATCATCTTCTTCATGGTACCTCCCGAATTTATTCCTTAGCGTCTTGGCCGCGCCCAGATCATGGGCGGGTACCTTCCAACGCATAACACCATTGGATCGGCGAGGGCAATATCGATGGATGATGGCGCCTGACTTATATCCGATGCCAGGATGTATACGATATTGATACCGGCGTGATACCAGCGTGATGCCCAAAAGTTACGTCGGAATTGCCCGCGTCGTGGGGCTGGGAAAACGGGCCTCGGGCGATCCCGGTTCGTCCAGCACGATGTCCGTGGTGCGCGAAAAATGCGCCCCGATCAGGCGGCAGGCGCGATCGGCGTCGCGGTCGAGCACCGCCTTGACGATATCGGCATGCTCGCCGGCGATGTCGCGCTTGCTGGTGGCGAAGTCGATCGCGAGGCGGCGATAACGCGCGCTCTGCTCGGCCAATTGGCTATGAAATTGAATGAGCCAGCGCGACTGACAGGCCGAGATCAGCGCCAGATGGAAATCCTGGTGAATGGTCTCCCACGCGTCGGAGAGGCGCTTCGGGTCGTTGGCCGCGATCAGTTTCATCCGGGTCAGGCGATGGTGGGTCGCGATAATCCGCGCTTCCCATTCGACATCGCCATGGGCGATCGACTGGCGCAGCGCCAGGCATTCGATGTCGATGCGCACGCGGGTCAGGTCGAGCAGATCCTCGCGCGATACCGGCGCGACGCGAAAGCCCTTCTGGTCCTCCAGCAGGACGAGACCGGTGGCCGAAAGGCGCGCCAGCGCCTCGCGCAAGGGATTGATGCCGGAGCGATAGCGCTCGGCGAGATCGGGCAGCTTGAGCCGCGATCCCGGCGCCAGCATGCCGCCGACAATGTCGGTGCGCACCCGCTCGACCAGCGCCGACGACTGGGTGCGCGCGCCGCCTTCCGGCGCCGAGGCCGCGTCGGGTTCGCTGAATTTCATGCGGTTCCTCCCATTGCCCAAACCTAGCACGGGGTTCGGGCCGGAAACATATTTTCCGCCGGGCCATCCTCTTTTGCCGCAAAATTCTTCGCCGGCGATTAGGCGATCGGTCTATTGGCCGGCGCGATTGGCCTTGGCGAACAGCGGCACCGGCCCATCCTTGGGTTGCGGCAGGTTGAGGCTTTCCGTCACGATGTGCGCGTGCTCCCGAATCAATGTCTCGATGCGGCCGCTTTGGCCGTTGGCGAGCGCGTGCACGATGGCGTGATGCTGGCGATGGGCATAGCGCAGCAGCTCGAACATGAAGGTCGCGGGCATTTTGTCGAAGGCAACCGCGCCCGCCGCGGCGAACGGCACGCGGTCGTTGGCCACGATCGCGTCGGCGACCACCTTGCTGTTGGCTGCTTCGACGATGATCGCGTGAAAGCGCCCGTTCATCGACGCGAACAGCTCCTCGTCGCCGTCAGCGAAGCGATCCTTGGTGAAAATCCCGTCACCCTCGCCAAGACAGGTCCGCAACGCCTGCAGCATCGCCGGCGGGGCGCCGCGCTCGGCGACGATGCGGGCGGCCATGCCTTCCAACAAGCCCCGCAGGTCGATGGCATCGACCACGTCGAGTTGGCTGAACGCGCGGACGAAATAGCCGCGCGTCTCGGAGGGGGTCAGCAAGCCTTCCCGCGCCAGCGCCGGCAGGGCGGCGCGGATCGGCGTGCGCGACATGGCCAGGCGCTCGCCCAGACCTTCCTCCGTGATACGCTCGCCCGGACCGAGTTCACCGCGCAGAATCAATTCGCGAATCTGCACGATGGCGCGGTTCTGGCGGGTGATCATGCGTCGGTTTGTATCCAATGCCCTTGGTTTGTCAACGCGCGCCTTCCGTAATTTTGGCTTGTTCGGCCGGAAGTTTGCGCCAATGATGTATCCAAAGCCGTCTTTGGAATAGACTGTGTGGAGATGGAAAATGCTGAATCACGAAGACAATGAATTGCTGACGCGGATCGGGCCGGGCACGCCGATGGGCGCGATGCTGCGCGAATATTGGGTGCCGGCCTGCCGCGCCGCCAAGCTGGAGCCCGATGGGGCGCCGGCGCGCATCCGCCTGTTCGCCGAAAATTTCGTGGCCTTTCGCGCGACCGATGGGCGCGTCGGGTTCTTCAACGAAGGCTGTCCCCATCGCTGTGCCTCGCTGGCGCTGGCGCGCAACGAGGGTAACGGCCTGCGCTGCATCTTTCACGGCTGGAAATTCGACGTCAGCGGCAAATGCGTCGATACGCCGACCGAACCCGAGGACCGCCGCGAGGCGTTCGCCGCGCGCGTGCCGGTGAAGCATTACGCGGTTCACGAGGCGGGCGGCCTGATCTGGGTCTATCTCGGCAAGCATCAAGACAACCCACCGCGCTTCCACGATTTCGAGTTCACCCATCTGCCGGCGAGCCATGTCGCGCCGCGTCGCGGCGTCATCAACTGCAACTGGCTACAGGGTCTCGAGGCGCTACTCGATTCGGCGCATGTCACGTTCCTGCACGCCTCGGGCCTCGGCAGCTCGACCGGCAAGGATTTCTATAAAAAGGAAGCCGATTACATGCTCTCGACCGGCGCGCCGGTGTTCGAGTTCATCCAGAAGCCCTACGGCTTCCGCGAAGGCGCGCTGCGCGACCAGCCCGACGGCAAGACCTATGCCCGCATCCGCGAGGTCGCGTTTCCCTTTGCCTCGTTCATTCCGGCACCGCCGGGCGGCTTCGGCCTCGTCTGTTTCTCGATCCCGATCGACGATGAATGGACGGCGCAATGGTATGTCGGCTTCGACACCACCAAGCCGTTTAACACGCAGGCGCGGGCGATCACCGGCCAGGATT
Source organism: Allostellaceae bacterium (assembly GCA_036510675.1). GTDB lineage: Bacteria > Pseudomonadota > Alphaproteobacteria > ATCC43930 > CGMCC-115725 > JAATGI01. The sequence continues at coordinate 7,059 of DATCDN010000029.1, read as the reverse complement.
CGGGCGACCCCGATTTCTTCAATTCCGACATGGGCAGCCTCCAGAATATGTGGTTCCAGGACCGCAAGGCGATGGCCGAGGGCCATTGGACCGGCATTCTCGGCCGCGGCAACGCCTATGAGGATTTCATCGTCCAGGAATCGATGGGGCCGATCGTCGACCGCAGCCAGGAGTTTCTCGGCACTTGCGATGTGGTGATCGTGCGCTCGCGCAAGATCCTGCTCGATGCGATCCATCAATTCCAGAAGGACGGCACCCTATCCTTCGTGGCGCCGGAGATCGACTTCAAGCGTATCCGCGCGCTCTCCTTTGCCTATCCGAAGGGCGAGGATTGGAAGACCATCGATCCGTTCAACCCGCCGGTGCCGAAGGCCGCTTAAAGCGACAGTGGAAGGGACGCGCGCGCGTCCCTTCCACACCCTAATCTCCGAGTGACGGGTAGTCGGTATAGCCGACCGGTCCCTCGGCGATGATGCCCGGAATGTGAAGCGGGTTCAGCGGCGCGCCCTCGCGGAACCGCGCCACCAGATCGGGATTGGCGATATAGAGCCGCCCGAACGAGAACAGATCGGCGTGATCCTGCCGCAGCGCCTCGATCGCCCGGGCCAGATCATAATTGTTGTTGGCGATGTAGATGCCGCGATAGCGCCGGCGCAGCGCCTGCCAGTCGAACGGAATTTCCGTCTCGGTCGGATCGGTCGCGCCCTCGACGACATTGAGATAGGCGAGGCCATAGCCGTTCAGGCGATCGACCACGACCGCGAACAATTTTTCCGGATCGCCGTCGGAAATGCCGTGATGCACGTTGGTTGGCGAGATATGGATGCCGACGCGATCGGCCCCGGCGACCCCGATCACCGCGTCGAGGACTTCCCACAACAACCGGCAGCGGTTTTCGATCGACCCACCGTAATGGTCGGTACGCCGGTTACTGGCGTCTTGCAGGAATTGGTCGATCAGATAGCCGTTGCCGGCATGGACCTCGACGCCGTCGAAGCCGGCGGCGAGCGCGTTGACCGTCGCCTGCCGGTATTGATCGACGATGCCGGGCAATTCGTGAAGCTCCAGCGCGCGTGGCATCGCATGTTGTTGCCGGCCGTTCGCCGTGGTCATGCCGCCGATCGATTGGACCGCCGACGGCGCCACCGGGTGCGATCCGTCCGGGCGCCAGTCCGGATGCGAACAGCGGCCGCAATGCCAGAGCTGAAGGAATGTGCGGCCCCCGTTGCGATGGATCGCGTCGGTCACGCGCCGCCAGCCTGCGATCATCGCGTCCGTGTAAATGCCCGGCGTGTCGCGCCACCCGATGCCTTGCTCCGAGATCGCGGTCGATTCCGCGACGATCAGGCCCGCCGTCGCGCGCTGGCCGTAATAGTCGACATTGAGATCGCCCGGAATTTCGCCCGGCGAGCGGTTGCGCGTCATCGCCGCCATGATCAGGCGGTTGCGCAATCGATAGCGGCCGGCTTGTACCGGCTCGAACAAATCCGTGTCGCTGCGAGACATGATTTTTCCCCCCGTCATGTGAGTCCCCTCAATCCGGCAAGACATTCTTGCCATGATTGTATCCAATCATCTCGATAAAGAAATGCGAGGCCGCCGAGAAAGTCTTGAATTGGTACTAGGAAGTCAGAATTTATGGATACATAATTCGCGCCGGGCCATCATGAAATAAACCGTCAGCCCGATCCGGCCGACGGCATGCTCGGCGCGCATCGCCAGTAAGGAATTGTGGGGCTGAGCGCGGCGGTGAAATCGATGCAGGGGGCCAATTGACGCGATATGCCAGAGCATCTATGAGTGATTGGGAAATATATAATTGGCTGAACCCACGGGGATAGCGGCCAAAACACGCCTACACCGACGCAACGGTCCGGCGAACGAGGAGGGAGGACGATATGACATTTAGGAGTACGGTGTGGCGTTGCGCCCTGGTTTTGGGGCTGACGGCCGCCATCGCCTTCGGCGGCAAGCAGAGCTTTGCCGCCAGCGAGCCGACCCAAGCCGAGCAGAATGCGGCGTTGGCGCATGTGCCGGCAGGGGCGCGGCAATATTACGATCACTATTGGTACAACGCGCCGGTCGCGGCCAATCCCTATGCCAACTGGACCCCGCCGCCGCCGCCCTGGCAGTTCTGCATCAACGATTCGATGCTGGGCACGTCATGGCGCACCGATCTGATGAACGAAGTGAAGAAGCTGAACGCCCAATATCATGCAGCCGGCCTGACCAAGGCGGATGTGCTGACGACGGACTCCAACAACAACATCGGCGTCCAGCTCACCCAATTCAACAACCTGTCGCGCCAGGGCTGCAACGTCATCATCTCGACGCCCAGCAATCCGACGGGCCTGTGCTCGGGGATGCACGACGCGTTGCAAAAGGGCGTGCTCAGCATCACCGTGCAATCGCCGGTCAATTGCAACGACGCGATGAATGTCGGTGCCAACCAGTATTATGGCGGCCGCGAGTTGGCGGACTGGGTTGGCAAGGCGCTCAACGGCAAGGGCAATGTCCTGATCCTCAGCGGCGTGCCCGGCATTTCGACGACCATCGGCCTTGAAGCGGGATCGAAGGCGGCGTTCGCCAAATATCCCGGGATCAAGATCGTCGGCACGGTCTACGGCTTCTGGAACGAAGCCACGTCCAAGACCGAAATGGTGAAGTGGCTAGCGACACATCCGCAGAAACTCGATGGCATCGTGTCGTATGGCGACATGGCGGTGGCGGCCGACGAGGCGCTGGCGCAATCGGGCCGCCCGCCGGTCATGCAGGCCGACGGCACCAACGAATGCGCGTATATCGCTTATTGGCACGAGAAGAAGCTGCACACGCTGGCCTTGCTGGCGGGTGGCGGCTCGAACGGTTACGAGGCGTTCTATGTCGCCTTGAAGATGCTGAACGGCGCGAAGCCCTCGACCAACATGGTCTGGTTCCCGTTGCCGGCGCTGAACGATGCGAGCGCGGAAAAGCTCTATCAGGCTTATCCGGGCATCACCTCGACCAGCACCTGCTGGGCGGACCAGCCGGACCACCATCTGGTCGCGGATTCCTATATCGACGCGTTCTTCTCCGGCGGCAAGCCGATTTCGCCCACGCCGAAGCCTTGATCTCTGGTTGATTTCCGGTGGGGCGACGGACAATGAATCCGTCGCCCCGTCGTGACAAGGATATCGCATCGTCGCTCCTCCGCTGAACCAGAGCACGCCGGGTTTTCCATGATGTGGCTGCGACGACGACTGGATGTGATGGCGCCGTTCGCCATCGCGGTCGGGCTTTTTCTGGTGACCGCCGCGGTCATCCCTGGCTATGGCAACATCGTCAGCATCCGCTCGCTCTTATTGCTGGCGAGCCTCCTCGGCATTGCCTCCGCCGGCCAGACCTTGACGATCATCATGGGGGGCATCGATCTTTCGGTGCCGGCGGTGATCGGCCTGGCCTGTGTCGGCTTCGCCGTCTCCTACGGTCAGGGCGTGTCGCCCTGGATCGGCGGGCCGGCGGTGATCGTCGCCGGCATCATCATCGGCGCGATCAACGGGCTGATCTCGCGGGCCTTGCGGGTCAATTCGCTGATCGTGACGCTGGCCACCGCGACCATCATCTATGGCGCGATCTGGGCGCAGACCAAGGGCGACAATCGCGGCAGCGTGCCGGCCGGCGTCACCGATTTCGTCTCTGTGATCGGGTGGACCGGCCCAATTCCGTTGCCGGGCTCGGTGATCCTGTGGGCGCTGCTCGTCGTGGCCTTCATCGTGCTGGAGCGGCGCAGCGTGCTCGGCCGCTGGATCTATGCCTCGGGCGCCAATCCCGGCGCGGCGGAGCTGGCGCGAATTCCATCCCTGCTGCTGTGGACCGTGGTGTTCGCGATCAGCGGCGGCCTTTCCGCGGTCGCCGGGATTCTGCTGGCGGGCTTCAGCGGCGCCGCCAATCCGCAGGTCGGCGACGCCTATCTGTTCACCACCCTTTCCGCCGTCGTGATCGGCGGCACGCCGATCATCGGCGGGCGCGGCGGATATGCGCGCACCGTCGCCGGCTGTTTCATCATTACGGAGCTGACCATGTTGCTGATCGGGCTCGGTCTCGACGAAGCGGCGCAGCAAATATGCCTTGGCGTGCTGATCGTCGCCCTGGTCGCGATCTATGGCCGCGAGACGCATGTGAGAATGCAGATATGACCGGGGTGGCGACCGAGGCGACGCCGCGTCCAGGGCCGACGGTCACGCCCCTCGTCAGCTTCCGCGGGCTGCGGCGCAATTTCGGCGAGACGATCGCGCTGGCCGATTGCTCGTTCGATATCGTGCCGGGGGAAATCCACGCGCTGGTCGGCGAGAACGGCTCGGGCAAGAGCACGCTGATCAAAATCCTCAGTGGCATTCTGCCGCAAAGCGGCGGCGATCTCGTCTGGGACGGCAAGGTTACCCGCATCCGCGACCCGCGCGCCGCGCACCAGGCCGGCATCGCGACGGTGTTCCAGGAGACGCTGGTCCTCGACCAGCTATCGGTTCGCGACAATGTCGCCCTCGGACTCGATCGCCTGTTCCGCCGCGCGCAATCGCCGGCGGACGAAAGCCGGCTGGTGCGGGGCGCGCTGGAAGCGATCGGCGTGGCCGCGCTCGATCTCGACATGCCGGTGGCCGCGCTGTCGCTGGCGCAGCGGCAAGGCATTACCATCGCCCGCGCGCTGCTGCGCCCGTGGCGGCTGTTGGTGCTCGATGAATCGACGTCGGCGCTCGATGTCGATGCGCGCGATCGCCTGTTCGCGGCGTTGCGCCGCTTTCGCGCCGATGGTCGCTCGATCCTGTTCGTGTCGCACCGGATGGATGAAATTCTCGACATCGCCGATCGGTCCACCGTGCTGCGCTCGGGTCGCGGCGTCGCGACCGTGGCAAAGGCCGAGACCACGACCGAAATTCTGCTCGACCTGATGTCGACGCACGAGGAAGCACGGGCGGCGGGCGGCGCCGCCGCGGTGGCGCCCCGTCGCGCCATCGGCCCGCCGGTGGTGGCGGCCAAGGGGATCGCGCTGTCGTCCAGCGCCGCCGCGTTCGATCTCGCGGCGCGCGCCGGCGAAATCGTCGGCATCGCCGGTCTCGAGGGCCATGGCCAGGTCGCGTTCGTCGAAGCGATCGCCGGTTTGCGCCCGCCGTCGCGGGGCACCATCGAAACGGATCGCGGGCCGGTGACCTCGTTCGGCAACGCGGCACGGGCGGGCATCGCCTATTTGCCACGCGAGCGAAAGACCGAGGGCATTTTCGCGCCCCTGTCGGTGCTCGATAATTTGACCATCTCGGCGCTCGATCGTTTCTCCCGCGCCGGCTTGCTGGCCGAGGCGCGCCGCCGCGCGGCGGGCGCGCGGCTCATCAAGCAATCGCATGTCGCGACCCCCGGACTCAACACGCCGATCTCGGCGCTGAGCGGCGGCAATCAGCAAAAAGTGTTCCTCGGTCGCCTCCTGGCGCTGGAGCCGCGCGCGCTGGTGCTGAACGATCCGATGCGCGGCGTCGATCTCGGCGCCAAGCAGGATATCTACAAAATCCTCGAGCAATTTTCCGCCGCCGGCGGCGCGGTGATGCTGCTGTCGACGGAGCTCGCCGAACTGTGCCTGCTGTGCGACCGAGTCGCGGTGTTCCATAACCGCGCGCTGTTTGCGGTCATCGAGCGCGAAACACTGGACGTGCAAGCGTTGATCGCGGCCATGTTCGGCCACGCCGTCCCGGCGAAGGAGGCCGTATGAAATTCAAATTCGACCCCCAGGCCTATTACTGGCCGGCGCTGGCCGGCTTCGCGATCCTATTCATCGCCAATATCGTCGCCAATCCGATCTTTATCGAGCACGACAATTGGCGCCCCGTGCTGCTGGGCGCGGCGCCGTTCATCCTTACCACCTGGGCGCAGACCGTTCCGATCATGTCCGGCAATGGCGATCTCGACCTGTCCGTCGGACCGCTGGCCGGGCTGGTCAACGCCGTGCTGGCGTACACGCTGCCAAGCATGGGCATCACGGATCCGTTTTCGATGATCGGCATCGCGCTCGCCATCGGTCTCGCGTCAGGCTTGCTCAACGGGTTCCTGGTGACCATCGTGCGGGTCCAGCCGATCATCGCGACACTCGGCACGTTCCTGACCTACCAGGGGCTGACGCTCGAATTGCTGCCGATCGCCGGCGGCAGCGCGCCGCCCTGGATGCAGGTGATCTCCGGCAACATCCTGGGCGTGCCCGGCGTGCTGTTCGTTTTCATTTTGATCGCGATCGCCTGGTGGCTGCTGGGGAAGACGGCCTATCGGCGCAACCTGCTCGCGGTTGGCGGCGACATCCGGGCCGCCTATACCGCCGGCATCAACGTCATCGCCGTGCGCATCGTGGCGTTCGTCATCGCCGGCCTCCTTGCCGCGATCACCGGCATCGTCTTTACGGCGACGCTGGCGTCGGCCGACCCGACCATCGGCACGCCCTACATCCTGACCTCGATCGCCGGCGTGGCGCTGGGCGGCATCGCGTTCAGCGGCGGGCGGGGCGGGCTCCTCGGCGCGGCGGCGGGCGGCGCGCTGTTGTTCCTGATCGAGAATCTGTTCTCGCTGGCGCAGGTCTCGATCTACTACATCCAGATCGCTTATGGCGCGATTCTGCTGGTGGCGCTGGCGCTGAACTCGATGACCGATCGCGCCCGCCGCCGCAAGGCCGCCGCGGCGCTGGTCTAGCGAGAGTGCGCTCCTAGTGTCCGATACACCCAAATTGAAACATTTTTTCCCTTACCGGCGAACGCCGGTATCCATCGAGCCGTTGCACCATGTTGGGGTGGACGGCCCCCGACGGCATCGATGTGCCAGAGTGAGGTCGTTGAGATCTCAAACCACGGGAGCCGTCCATGGAGAAGATTATCGGAATCGGCATGGATGCGTCGAAGAGTGTTTTTCAGTTGCATGGCGTGAACGCGGACGAGGAGCCTGTGCTGCGCAAGAAGCCGCGGCGCAAGGAGATGGTGGCGTTTTTCGCGGCGCTGGCGCCGACTTCGGTGGGGATCGAAGCGTGCGGCGGGGCGCATCATTGGGCGCGGGTGT
>DATCDN010000028.1:0-16784 GCA_036510675.1 Allostellaceae bacterium | reverse complement strand
ATGACCCTGGAAACTATCGCTCAACTCGGCGATGATCAAACCGTCATGCTGCCCCTTCAGGCCGCTTGACAGTCTCGGCCAGACACGCCGAAGACCGCAATGATATAGCCGCTCCTACACCACGCGTAGGGGCACGATCGACCGAGCTTCAATGAGGCCGAGGCGCGAACGCCTCGGATGCGGCTCCATGCTGTCGCCGTCAACCTCGATAATCCGCGGCTTCAATGAGGCCGAGGCGCGAACGCCTCGGATGCAAGATGGCCGCGCTGGAAAAGATCGGGCGCTATCTGCTTCAATGAGGCCGAGGCGCGAACGCCTCGGATGCTCGCGCCAAGCCCAGGAGCGCGATTTTGACAGCGGCAAGCTTCAATGAGGCCGAGGCGCGAACGCCTCGGATGCCCGCCCCAACCGCCTGGTGCGCTTCCGGCGGCCGAAAGCTTCAATGAGGCCGAGGCGCGAACGCCTCGGATGCATCATCGCGATCGTCTGTCCGGCAACGCCACCCTCAACGCTTCAATGAGGCCGAGGCGCGAACGCCTCGGATGCCAGGGTTGGCCCTAGCGAGGTCGAGAGAACGCTGGTGCTTCAATGAGGCCGAGGCGCGAACGCCTCGGATGCCGGCCGCCGGCGCGATGATGCACTGGGCCGCGACGCGGCTTCAATGAGGCCGAGGCGCGAACGCCTCGGATGCATCCATCCCATATGGCACGCCGCATATCGTGGTTCATCCGCTTCAATGAGGCCGAGGCGCGAACGCCTCGGATGCCCCCGCACGTCGAGCGATTGCGGCTCAGAAGGTAGAGCTTCAATGAGGCCGAGGCGCGAACGCCTCGGATGCGGAATAAATGTCAGCGACTTCGGCTCACACCCTGGAGCTTCAATGAGGCCGAGGCGCGAACGCCTCGGATGCGGGGTCGAAGCGAGTGGCGAGCCGAGGATAACGCTGGTGCTTCAATGAGGCCGAGGCGCGAACGCCTCGGATGCGCGCCATGGTCCGATGTCATGACAACCCCTCGCCCTGCTTCAATGAGGCCGAGGCGCGAACGCCTCGGATGCTTCGCCGGGCGCCCACTCACCCCATTGTTTAAAATGGCTTCAATGAGGCCGAGGCGCGAACGCCTCGGATGCGGCCGCCGGTCTGGACGACAATCTGCTCGAACAGGGCCTGCTTCAATGAGGCCGAGGCGCGAACGCCTCGGATGCTTGATGCGCGCGAATTTCGCGGCCGCCTGTTTCGCTGCTTCAATGAGGCCGAGGCGCGAACGCCTCGGATGCTCGCGCCGGGCGCCACCTCGACCGAGCCGTTTCCCGGCTTCAATGAGGCCGAGGCGCGAACGCCTCGGATGCTCCACGCGGAGCGTGAACGTGCCATCCGTCAGATCGCTTCAATGAGGCCGAGGCGCGAACGCCTCGGATGCTTCACGAGGAAGTTGGTCAGCCCCACCGCCTCGTTGCTTCAATGAGGCCGAGGCGCGAACGCCTCGGATGCATCCAAAGCATGAGTTATTCGCCCAAGAGCTGGCGGCTTCAATGAGGCCGAGGCGCGAACGCCTCGGATGCGCGGCATCCAGGCGCCAACCATGAGCTACACGGTATGTGCTTCAATGAGGCCGAGGCGCGAACGCCTCGGATGCGACGCCACAGACCAGGGCTGGACAGCGTTTCCGCGCTTGCTTCAATGAGGCCGAGGCGCGAACGCCTCGGATGCGCACCTCGACGCGTTGCGCGCGGGCCTCAACAACGGAGTGCTTCAATGAGGCCGAGGCGCGAACGCCTCGGATGCCAGGAAACGGTCCAATCGATGTATCGGTTGTTCGTCAGCTTCAATGAGGCCGAGGCGCGAACGCCTCGGATGCCCGGGAGTACCGCCGATCTGCGACACGACCTGATTGGCTTCAATGAGGCCGAGGCGCGAACGCCTCGGATGCAAATGAGGCGGCGGATCACGTCATCACCCACGCGGCTGCTTCAATGAGGCCGAGGCGCGAACGCCTCGGATGCATTTTATTTTTTAGCGGAGGAAGGGGATGGCGAAAACGCTTCAATGAGGCCGAGGCGCGAACGCCTCGGATGCCGATAATCGGGGCTCCCGTGCGATGTCGCGCGCCATGCTTCAATGAGGCCGAGGCGCGAACGCCTCGGATGCGGACGCGGCTAATCCAGGCTATCGCATCTATGCCGAGCTTCAATGAGGCCGAGGCGCGAACGCCTCGGATGCTGTGGTATGGTGGGGCAGGCAAGCCGAACCTGTGGCAGCTTCAATGAGGCCGAGGCGCGAACGCCTCGGATGCTCGTTAATACGCGCGGACACCTTCACAACTTCCACACGCTTCAATGAGGCCGAGGCGCGAACGCCTCGGATGCAGCCATCCTACAAGCCCTTGAGCACGAAGGCAAGTTGGGCACGTTTTCGAGAGGTGGCGCGTAGCGACGCGCAAAGCCGATGGGGATTCCGTGTTCCATTCTATTCACAATGTCAAAGAGCCTTCAATTCCAATGGTCTGCCGAAATTCGAGCGAGGCCGGGGGGCCGCACGGCACGAGGCCGCTCGAACGTAGCCGGCGAGCGCGAAACACGGCTAATCCGAAACGGCTTCCTTTCGGAGGCCGACTGCCATCCTACTATATGACGGTCGCCTTACGTTCGATTTTCGAGAAATTCTTGCCGATGCTTTCCATCGCCAACTCGATCTTGTCGGCCGGCCCAACGTCGATCAGAAGAACATGATCCTCGCCATTCTTGACCAATTCGCGCAGTCGCGTTTCCAGCTCGGCCCGGCGCCGCCGCGACAGGCGGCATTGAAAAACCGAGAGCTGAACCCAATCGCCATAGCCATGCATCGCCTTGAACACCTGGCGCCAACGCCGTTGATCGGCGATGTCATAGGTGACGATGAACAGACGTTCGTCGGTCATTGGTGCGAGCTTGGCATCGGGCGCCTCAGCGCGGCAAATAATGCGGATAGGTCGGCAGTTCCCCCAACAGGAACCGCGACAGCAGCCGGGCTTGCACCAGCAGCATGCGGCGCATGCTGACCTGATAGCCGAAGACGGGATGCGTCGTTTCTTGGGAGAGCCGGCGCTCGAATGCCTCGACGAAACGGCGGCGGCCCGGCTGGGTCAGGGCGGTTCCCGTGACCGCCACGACGAAGTCGTTGGGGCCGACCTCGCCGGTATTGACCGCCGACAGCACCACTGAATCCGCGATGATCGAGCGAAACGGCTCCATGATATCGAGCGCCAGCGCCGGCCGGCCATACCGTGGCGCGTGGTAAAAGCCGCGATAGGGATCGAGCCCCACGGACGCCAGCGTGATCGTCAGGTGCCGGGTCAGCATGGCATAGGCCAGCGACAGCATGGCATTGACCGGATCGGTCGGCGGCCGGCGATTGCGCGCGTCGAACCGGAACGGCGCCAGTTCGCCGAGGGCCTGCTTATCGTCCGGCGGCTTGAGCAACCCGGCGAAGGCGCGAAAATAAACGGCGGCGGCATCCCCCTCGAGGCCCAGAAGCTGCGCCAGCGTCGCCGCGCCATCGGCGGATTTGCGCGCGGCAGCGAGACGGTCGAGCGCGGCTTGCCGCTCTTCCAGCGGCCCGCGCCAGTTCCGTCGCAGCATCGTCCGCTGGTTCGCGATCTTTCCCGCGACCAGTTCCTTCGCGAACCGCAAGCACGCGGCGTCATCGAAGCTGAGGCGATACTGCGCGGTCCGCACCTCGACATTGCGATGACCGACGCCGTGGGCAATGCCGCGAAACCAGCCGCCGTGACTGTGGAACGTCACGGGAATTTCGCGCTCCATCAGCGCGGACAGGGCGGGCGTCGTAATCGACACATTGCCGAACAGCGCCACGTCCGAAATATCGATGAAGCGAACCAGCTTTTCGCCTTGTTCCTCATCGGCGATCTTGAGTGTTTCGCCCTCCTTGCCGATCCGCGCGTATTGCGATTGAACGATAAGGGGCAGGGCCTCATCCACCGGCACGGCGATGGCGCGGGGCGCCAGCGACGAGCCGGTCAGGGCGCGGACTTCATCGGGTAGGCAGACAGACACCAGCGCGCAGCGGGGACATTTCGGGCTGTCCTGCAAGGGCGGCGGGATACGGCCCTGGGACACCGTCAGGCGCAAATCGCTGACCGCGGCGCGCGCCGCCGCGCGCAGCGGCTCGTCGAGCACGATGCGCACCCGCTCGCGGCTCTCGGCGTAATAGATGGCGCCCTCTCCGACGCGATAGCCGTTTTCTTCGAGCAGCAGCGCCTGGAGGCAGACCTGGATCCGCTCTGGCTCATAGACACCTTGCGCGATATGCGGGCGCCGGCCGCGCTTGTAATCGATCGGCGTCACGAAGCCATCTTCGGCCTCCGCGACGTCAAGCTTGGCGATGACCCCGAGCGTCGCCGACGAGAGCGTCAGCGACCGGGAGACGATCTTTTCCGCCGCCGCGATATCGGGGGTGTCGAGTGCCTCGGGCGAGGGCAGCGGTGCACTGGGCCGATCGACGCGTCCGTGCACGCGCTTGCCCTCAACGGTGTCGCCCGTCTCCGACCATTCCGCTTGCGTCCACATCAGATAGGCGAGGCGCGGGCAATAAACGAACTCGTTCACCATCCGCGCCGGAACGAGCGGCGTCTCGCCGTCTATCGGCGGGGCAGGAAGATGAAGTTCAAGCTGGTCGCCGGCCATGCCTCACTCCGAGGCCACGAACAATCCGCCGCCGTGATGGCTGTCGCGGCCGAGCATGATCGGCCCCTCGACCGCCACGGCAAAGCGCAACCGGAGCCGGGCCGCGATGCCGTCCTTCGGGCCGGTCACATGCTCCAGCAATTCCGGCATGGGCGCGGGCAGGCCGCGGCGCTGGCATTCGGCGCTGACATCGCGAAGCAGGGCTTCCGTCGGCTCCTTGCCCCGGCCGGCATGACGCGCTGGGCGATAGGGGGTATCGCTCTCCCAGACACGGGACGGGCCGATCAGCCGGTTGAGCGAAGGCGCGGCGTCTGGTGTCAGATGGATGATTCCGAGTCGGCCGGCGCGCACCACCGCCAGCGCGCCGACGATCCGATCGAAGAGCGCCCGGTCATGCTGGTTGGGGTGGACGGAATGGTCGCAGACCCAGGGCGCCGCCACGAGCAGCGTATCGAGGCCGCCATCCGCGTCGAGATCGGCGGCGGCGAGGAAGATATGCTCATGACGGCCGGAGCCTGCGGGCGCGCCATCCGCCTCATGCCCCGAAAACAGGCGCGGCACATCGCCCTTGGCGTCGCGCGACAGCGCCATCAGGGCGCGCCGAACCGCGCGCAAAAATGCCGTCCGCTCGGTGACGGCGATTTTGGGGCCGGATGGCAGCGCGAAGATCATAGTGTCGCGCGGCGCGTCCTTCTCGGCGGCCATCAGGCCGAGGCCGAGATACCGCCCATCGCCGATCACAAGAGGGCCGCGCACGGGGTCCTTAAATGCGATTTCGACATGCCATAGCCGCTCCCTTGTGAAGCGTGGCGGCGTCGCGAAGGATTCGGCGCGCTCGCCATGTCGCGTGAAGGGCTCGCGCTGGACGCGGATCGTCTCGACCGGCGCGGCGATGCCGGCATGCCGCAACGCCTGGCGGACGGCGGTCACCGCCTTCCCCTCCTCGCGCAGACGTGCCGCCGCGTTCTTCTGCTCGCCGCGCTGATGGTGCCGCGCGGCGCCGTGGGGTAGGGCGGCCGGCGTGACGGTGCGCCAGAGGCGCGCCTCGCGTTTTTCGCCGATGCCGTAGTGACGGAACATCGACTCATCGTCGGCGGGCGATAGGATGGATTTTATTTCGCCGGTTCCGGTGTCGGTGATGACGTCGAGGCCGGAAAAGCTCCAGGCGATATCGTCGGCCGGAATTGGACAGTCGGGTGGAATTTCGATCAGCACGCGGCGGATCGCGTGATCCGCGTGCGCGAAGCCGATCGAGGGCAGCGGGATGATCCGCACGCGCTGTATCTTATCCGCCTCGGTCGCGTCACGGCCGACCAGCACGCGGTCGATCACCCCTTCGTTCGCGGCTAGCTGTTTCCTCAACCGTGTGGCGGCCTTATCGCGGAGTCTCTCGACGAGACAGACGGCTCTCGCGAGCGACCACGGCGCAAACGCCGGTTCTGCCTTCCCCTCGCTCGGGTCGTGGAGGTCGAACAGCTTGCGGACAGGCGGGCTGTCATAGGAGACGTTGCGAAAGCGCGGCTTCGGGGGTTGGGAAAAAAGCTGCTGCACGGTTCGGCCTTTACGATCCGTGATGATGCGTTCCCGATTTTTTCCGAAGCGCGCCTCGAGGCTCGCGAGCGAGCCCTTCTGTGGGCAGAGTAGGGACTTGCCTGCGCCGCCCTGGTGCGGGCGAAAGACCGCGCCGCCCGCCTGCGCGAGACGAGGCTCGATCTCGGCCGCCTCCACAATCTCGGCCCGCGCCCAGGCCATATCGACACCACGCCCGAGCTGATAGAGGCGATCGGCGATCGAACAGATGCCGCGCGCGTGATCCGCGCCGGCATCATCCACGGCATCGTGCCACGCGTAAAGAAAGGGCGCGGCCGCGTCGAACAGATGGGGCTTGATCGCTTTGGGGGCGCGGATTTCGCCGATGCGCCGTGGGTCCCCGCCGACCGCGTCGAGATCGTTGTTCGGCACGAAATTCTTAAAACCTTGGCCATCGCGGGCCGTGGGCGCGGCGATCACGGGCGGGGCCAATGTTTCGAGCCAGCTCAGCGCCGCTCGCTCACTTGCGCCAAGCGCGTCTCCGCGCGCGGCACCCGCGACGAGTGCCTGGAACAGCCGCGCCGGCGCCGGCGGCCAATCCCCGACACCGTGATAGCGCCCGTCATGAAACCGGACGGAAACGAGAAGCGTGCCAGGCATCGATCAGGCCGCAGCCTTGGGCTTTTTTTCCTTCTTCTTGTCGAGTTCCTTCAAATCGGCTTGAGCCAGTCCCTTCTTGAACGCGACCCGGCGATCGATGCCGACGCCGAACGCGTTGGCCGCTTCTTTGGCATAGGTGAGCGCCATCGATGGCGATAACGCCACGGCGGAACGCGTCCCGTCGCGGGCAACCACGACCCATTCGGCGGGTGCTTTATTGTCCGGTACGAGAAGGCAGCCCTGGCGAAGAAAGCCGTCGAGCGGTTCAGTCGCGGCAACAAGGACAAGCCCGAGTATGTATCGTCGAAGCGCCGTGGCATTCTCGCCGTCGAGGCGGCGGAGCGCGACCAAGTTTACCGTGACTGTGCGCTCGATGGGGCCATGCGCGACCACCCCGCCATGCGCGCCAGTCGCCGGCACATGAACGAACCCGCGCTGCGCGAGCGGACTCTCCGCCTTGCCTTCCGCCTTCTGTTTGTCCTCTTCGGTAAATACCTCGAGGGCCGCGTAGTCGAGCGCGGGATTGTACTGAGCCGAGCGATGCAGCGCCTCCACATCCGACGCGCGAATGACCGATTGGACGAGGCGGGGGAGCTTGGCCTGCGTGTCGCGCGAATCCCAGACGCCGAAAACCAACGATGTCGGCGACAGCTTCGCCAGTGCCGAGGCGTCGTCCGTATCGAGGAACAGCCTGAAGGCGTTTTGCGCTTCGTCCTTTAGGTCGGACGAACGGATAACGGCATCGCCAAGCCGGTGACCAGCCTCAAGAATCGAGACGGTCTTCTCATTCCCATAGGTGATGTCAATCTGGGGAACCAGCTTGGACAGCGGATTCTCCGTCTGTCCTGTTTTGGCGGCCTTGAAGATCGGCTCCATCCGGTTGGCTTGGCTGCCGACGCTGTCGATGGTCGCAACTTTGGTGCCGTCGGATAGCGTGTCGATGTTGTAGCCAATATCGGCATAGGTCGGCGGAAAGATGACTCCGCCGTCGCCCTCGACCGGCAGGAGTTTTTGCTTGAGATGAAGCGCCACCGGCCCTTTCGGGTCGTCGGCCCAGGCGTTGATGATGTCGTGCGTCACGGCCATGATCAGCTCTCCTCGAAAACTTCGGTGATGCAGCGCGCTTGATTTTCCTGTCCGGGCCAGCCGAGCCGCATCCGGAATCTGCGCTGCGAGAAAGGGAGATCCGCGCCGCCCAAGGCGGCGCGAAGGTAAATCGGAGGGAAAAGCGCATCGGGCGATGAGTTGCCGATGACGCCGTATCGGTAGTTGAGCTTGTCGATCCGCTCGGGGCGCGCATTTCCGAGTCCGAGGGCGGCGAATATTTCCACTAACGGGAAACCGACCATGGTCAACTCGCCATGATCATTGGGAGAAAAGCCGATATCCATCGGAATATAGTCGCGGCGCCAATCGAAGCGAAAACTGCTGCTCTGACTTGCGGAAAGCGCGAAGGGATCATCGGCTGCCTCGATCATTTCGCCACGCACGAGATCGAGCGCATCCTGGGTCAGCGCCGCGCCGGGATAGCCACCGGAGCCGGCCCAGAACTTGACGTTGTCGCGGCTTGTGGCGTCGCCCCAATGATCAATTGTCAATGAGGTTTTGGGCGCGGTTCCAATGACGGCCGGAAGGGTCGCGGGGCTTGGCGGATCGGGAAATGGGAAGGGCGCGTCTTTTAGCAAATGCGTTGTCTGTACATGCCATTTCTCGGTGCGATTCGTCGAACCGTGTGGAGCGACAGAGGACACTTTTGCCTTCGCGAGGAAAGCGAGCACCGCTGTGACCGGGTTCTCGTCTCCCGTTGCGCGAAGCTGGAATGTCACGGCCGCCTCGTCGTGCCAGTCGAAGCCGCCTTCGGCGTCGCCCAGCAAAATGTCGGCGGCTTCGAGGAAGCCGAGGCAGGCGAATACCTGGCCCGGATTGCGCAGATCGACCGGAATGCTGGCGTCGCTCATGTCGTGCCCCCATTCTCGGAGGGCTGGTCATTATCGCGCGATGCTTGCTGGTCGGCGGCGCGCAGCAGCGCCTCCCACCAGGCCAGCCCCCACGGACCCCAACGCTTTTGCAGCCGCGCGAAACGCAACGCCACCTCGCGCGCGCGGTCTTCGAGGGCGGAGGGCGAGGCGTCCTCGCAACCCTGTGTCGAGATGACCGGCCGCGCGAACCCATGATGCGCAGCGACGAGATGCAGGACCAGTTCCTGCATCTCACAAGGTAATGCCTTGAACGCTTCATTTTCTTCAGCAAGTGGGAGTGAGCCGAATTCATGGCGGTAGCGGTGGAGAAACTTCCGACGGAACGGTCCTTCAGTCTTGGCGAAGATCTCCCATTCGCCGTGTTGGTTTCTTTTGCGAGGAGCACTGAACGCTAGTTGCCAATTTTCGGCCCTCTTTCCTTCATCGTGGAGTCGGGCCGCGATAATGAGAGCGTCGGCAAATGTTTTGGGGACAGAGAGTGCCGTTGCCAATTTATCTGCCTTTTCCCCAGCGCATGATTGATGGTCGGCAAGCAATTGCAGATTGCTCGACAAGGAACGGCTATTCTGCGTGGTCCAAGTGTCAATTTCGATCCGCTCAGGGTTTTCATCATCGACTGACGATGTCAGAGCGAAGACATAAGTGTCGCTAGCTTTTATCGGATGGGCCGCTTTCGCACCCTTTGGCAGACGGCTGATGCGAAACCTTACGGCGGGCCGTTTGTCTGGCAGCGGCGGCGGGAGCCAGTCGCTGTCGTCATCGGCGGTATTGGGCGGCTTGGTTGTCCGCTCGTCGAGCAGTCCCTGGGACGACAACCCAGCGAAGCGCGCGTCCAAGACGAGGGTCGCGCCGGCCAGATCGCGATTTAGCCGATTTTTCAACGTCGCGGCCGCCGTGTCGCCGCCCATCAAATTCGCCAGCGTATAAACCAGAGGCTTTCCATCATAGGCACTCTTCTTGATGTCCCCCGCCGTCGTTAGCGCGAAGGCTGCGATGTCGTTTGGTTTGAGCGGCTCATAAGACGGTTCGGCTGCATCGATCCCATTCGTCGGCTCTTTCTTCGGTCGTGGTGCCTTCGCCCGCGCCATCAGCCAGTCGACGACCTGCCAGGTCTCGGCCGCTAAAATTTCGCTGACATGGGGCGGGGCGGCGTCGAAGAAGTCGTCCACCTCTTGCACCGACGCTTTTCCCCCTTCGGTACGGACGGGAAGATGCGTGCGCCACAAGAGCGAGGTCTGCTTGTCCTCCTCGATCCAGCCGCGCAGCCACGGCGCGACCTCGGGGCGGCCGGTGTGCTTTTCCAGCGAGGTCATCGACCAGGCATCGACCAAGGGGCGGCTCAAGGCGGGATAGAGCGGCGCCGGCGTCGTCGCGGCTTCGGTCAGGGCCATGAATGCCTCGTCCGCCCGCAGCTGCCGCAGCATGCCGGGGCTGGCATCGTGGCGGCCGTCCTCGCCAGCGGGCCAATGCTCGGAATCGAACGGCGCGCGCCAAACCCTCAGCCTCTCGTCATCAATGGCGGCTTCCGCCTCTTTGTCCTTTTCGGAGAGGGCGGGAAAGACGTCGATCAAAGAGCCAGCCGTGAACCCGCCCAGTCGGTTGACGCGGCCGAGCCGCTGTACCATGCGCTCCCACGCCACAAGGTCGCAGACCATGTGGTCGGCATCGATATCGACCCCGACTTCGCCCGCCGAGGTGCAGACGAGAAAGGCCGGCCCGATTGGTGGGTTCGGCGGCTTTTCCGTCGAGGTCTTTGGCACGAAGCGCTTGAACACCGCACTTTTGGATAACACCTCGCGTTCGCGCAGCCGCCGCCCGCCGACGATCAGCTCGATTGCGTCGTCGCGCTTTTTCAAACGGTCGGCGACAGCTTGCGCGGTTTTGCGGCTGTTGCAAAAGATGATGACGCGGTGGCCGTCCGCGCCGCGCTCGCACGCCCGATCGGCCATCTTCTCAGCCAATGTCGATGTCGGGACGGGCGCCTCTAGCTGAAGCCGCTTTGGCGAGTCGAGCCGTTGCGCGACGATCAGGTCTTTGAAATCCGCCTCGTCCAGGCTGAATACCTCGCCAGGGCGGTCGCGGCCGGTCGCCGATAGCGACAGGAGCCTGAACGCCGGAACAATGCCGCAGTCCCCTTCCGCGGCGGGGCCGAATGTCTTGGCGCCGCCCTCGATCGCTTCCAATAGTTTCTCGAAAGGCGGCACCAGATGGGCCTCGTCGAGCACCACCAGCGTGTCCGCGCCCAGCAGGCCCGCGTGATAGGGGCGCATTTTCCGCGACACGCCGTAGCCCGAAAACAATAGCCGCGAGCCGATCATATCGACGGTGCCGACGACGATCGCCGGGAGGCTGGGGTCGGCCAGCCACTCGCGATTGTCCATGAAGGCGCCGCGCAGTGTGGAGATCGGCAGCGAGCGCTCGCCGAGCCTAAGCGCCGCTTTGAGTTCCGCCTGTTCCGGCCGATCAAGGGCGGCACGAAACTTCTCGGCTTCCGTGGTCGCCTGATCGACGACGGCGCGGCGGTCCACGACATAGACCAGCCGGCGGGGAAGGTCGGCGTGGTGGGCGCGGGCGATCAGCCAGACCGCCATCACCGAGGTTTTGCCGAGACCGGTCGGCAGGTCGAGCGCGGTCGGTTGCTCGCCAGCCATCAGGCATTTGAACAGGCGCTGCTGCCAGCAAAATGGCGGATGGTCGGTCAACGCCGCGAATTGCGCGTCGAAGGCGTCGACTGTCGCGGTCATGGCAAAGAGACCCCCCAATCCGCGCTGTTATTGTGCTTGGGCGCGGTATCGGGGGTTATGGTAGCAGGGTGATGCCTTTTCGCAACATTTGGTCGTGGTACGGCGTGTCAGGCCAGCGCGATCGAGATGGCTTCGCGCCCCTTCGGCGTTTGGACCACGCGCATGGTAACCGTCTGTCCCTCGGCGAGGCCGTTGATGCCGGCGCGCTCCAGGATCGAGATATGGACGAACACGTCCTTGTCGCCGTCATCGGCGCCGACAAAGCCAAAGCCCTTATCCGCGTTGAACCATTTGACCGCCCCGCGAATTTCGGTCGCGGTCGAGGGATCGACGGCGGACTGCTTGCCGCGCGGCGCGGCCGAGCGCTCGCGCCGGGCGGGTTCGGCCGTGGCCCCGGTCTCATCCACCTCGATGATGCGCGTGACCTGTGGTCCCTTGGGTCCCGGTCCGACATTGGCGCGCAGCTTGGCCCCTGGCAGCACCGAATCGCGGCCCGCCGCCTGCAGCACGGAGATGTGCAGGAACGCGTCGCCGGTGCCGTTGCTGAGCGAGGCAAAGCCGAAGCCCTTCTCGGGGTTGAACCATTTGACGACCGCCTCGATTGGCGGTCCTTCCGCCGCGGATGGCGCCGAGGATGGGAACGAGCGTGCCCCGCCGCCACCGCCGCTTCGCGTCTCCCGAACCGAAAACATGTCGTCGTCAAAGCCGCGGCGCCGCGGCTCTCTGAAATTATTGCCTCTACCCATTTAGACTCTCGGTACTTTTGGTTGGATCGACAGCTTCAACGCAATTGCCCACCGCGGTCAAGCGCGGCGCGGCCCGCATTCTAACGCAAGCACCCAAGATATGGTCCGAATTCCAATCCGCATCAATGGGGATTTCACCGGCAGCGAACTATCGTGTGGACGCCCGGCCCGCGACGGAGCCGAGATCGGCCATCCCGGACGGTCCCGTGACCATGGCGAGGCCGCGCGCGGCCACCCACAACGCTGCCTGGGTGCGGTTGGCGACCGCGATCTTGCGCAGGATGCGCTTGACATGGACCTTGACGGTCGCCTCGGCGATGTCGAGCGCGTGCCCGATCGCCTTGTTCGACCGGCCCTGGGTCAGGCATTGCAGGATTTCGATCTCGCGCTCCGACAAACGCCCATCCGATAGCGTCACCGGGCTGGCTGGCGCCGGCCGCCGCGCCGCCAGATGGGGAATGAAGCTGGCCAATTCCGGCGGAAACACCGTGCCGCCAGCATTGACCAGGGTCAGGCTCTTTCCCAAAGCATCGCGGGAGGTATTCTCCAGAAGGTACCCGCTGGCCCCGGCGACAAACACCGCCGCCAGCAGGTCGAGATCGAGGCCGCGCGCCAGAAACACCACTTTGGCGTCGGGCAAGATCGCCCGGACCCGGCCCATGGTGCGATCGACGGCGTCGTCGCCCCGCGTGAGGTTGATCAGCAGTATATCGGGCTTGGCATCGCCGCCGGCGCGGGCGGCGAGCTCGTCGAGATTCGCCGCCTCCGTCAGATCGTCGAAGCCCAAATTCTGCAACAGGCTTAACAGCGCGGCGCGAAAGAGGCCGCTCGGATCAAGTATCGCCAATTTTGCCATCGATCCCTCGATGTTGCCGCCCCCGTCCCAACCGATCCCGCACCGGCCACCGAAGGCATGACGATCTGGCCCGCCCGGCCCCCCGTTAGCAACGCCCCAGAAGTTTAATCGGGCGAAATACCGATTATTTTGTATTAATTTCACCATGCTGTGTCGCTTAATTGCCGCTCGGATCGCCTGGTCCCGCGGAATGGGGTGGGGCGTGACTGGGCACGACGGGCATCGACGGGCGCCACGCCGAGGCGTATCAAGGCGCCGTGAAATTCGGTCTGCCCCATAACGATCGATCGGGAGGCATTTGAGCCATGAAGCGCAGCGAGCATCGGATTCTGACCACCCATGTCGGCAGCATCGTGCGGCCGCCCGACTTGCTGTCGGCCTCGCGGATCGCGAAGGAAATGCCGGCCGCGAAGGCGTCTTATCTCTCCACGTTGAAGAAATCCGTCGCCGCCGTAGTGAAGCAGCAGGCCGATTCCGGCATCGACATCGTCAATGACGGCGAATTCGGCAAGATGAGCTGGGCCAATTATATTTTGGGCCGGCTCAGCGGCTTCGACATTCGCACCGACCAGATCCGCCCGACGGCCTGGGTCGGGCGCGAGCGCGAGCGGTTCAAGGAATTCTTCCAGGCGGAAATGCCGCACGCCATCAACGGCGCGCCGACCGAGGCGTGCGTCGGCCCAATCGCCTATACCGACCACGACAGTATTCGGCGCGACACCGAAAACCTCGTGGCGGCGGCGAAGGGGGTCAACGTCGAGGAACTGTTCATGACCTCGGTCGCGCCCGCCAGCACCGCTTATAACGGCGTCGATGAGTATTATAAGAACGAGCACGACTATATCTTCGCCATCGCCGAGGCGCTGCGCGCGGAATATCAGGCGATCCACAAGGCCGGCTTCGTGCTCCAGGTCGATGACGCGCTGATCACCAATTACTAT
The DNA here is from genome assembly GCA_036510675.1 of Allostellaceae bacterium. Classification (GTDB taxonomy): domain Bacteria; phylum Pseudomonadota; class Alphaproteobacteria; order ATCC43930; family CGMCC-115725; genus JAATGI01. The sequence goes on along the minus strand of DATCDN010000028.1, from coordinate 2,648 downwards.
GATCATTTGACCAGCATCAGCCCGGCGCGCTATCGCGAATGGGCCGAGTTGTGCATCGCCGCGCTGAACCACGCGCTCGAAGGCATCCCCGAGGATCGCGTGCGCTATCATATCTGCTTCGGCTCGTGGCATGTGCCGCACACCACCGACGCGCCGCTCGACGCGCTGGTCGACATCATCCTCAAGGTCAAGGCCGGCGCCTATTCGATCGAGGCGGCCAATCCGCGCCACGAGCATGAATGGCGGGTGTGGGAGAACGCCAAGCTGCCGCCGGGCAAAATCCTCATCCCCGGCGTAGTAACGCACCACACCACCACCGTCGAGCATCCGCGCCTCGTCGCCGACCGCATCATCCGCTATGCCAAGCTGGTCGGGCGCGAGAATGTCATCGCCGGCACCGATTGCGGCTTCGCCCAGGTCGAGGGCATTCAGCGCACCCATCCCTCGGTGATGTGGGCGAAGTTCGAAACGCTGGCCGAGGGCGCGCGCCTCGCCAGCAAGGAACTGTGGGGAAAATAGCCGCGCCGGAGACAAGAATGGCTTCGAATTGGCTTCGTTCCGGCCGCTAATCCGTTGATTGTGCGGGATGATTGGCTTCGTTTCTGCAAAAGACATTTTTGGGCGCTACATACTTCGGCTAGGTCAACCGTACGCTTGATATTTAACGCGCCTTGCGTAAATATCAAGCGCGGCGCGCTTCAAGTTTGAACCGCCAAGGCGCCAAGACGCCAAGAGTCGGCGCCTCATCTTATCTCATACGCCTTACCGGCGAAGGCCGGTATCCATGGTGGGGATGGACTCCGGCTTCCGCCGGAGAGGCGCGGTGGTGGTATCGAAATGAACTTGGCGCCTTGGCGTCTTGGCGGTTCAGCCTTCTACCTTTTTGTTCGCCGAGCCGCGGATGAAATTCGTGCCGTTCTTGACCCGTACCCGTTCGTCCCGTACACCAAGGCATGATCGGGTTCAGCCTTGCAAAGCTCGCGTTTCTCGGCTTCGCGCTTCTCGTCGTGTGGTACGGCATCAAGTTCGTCACCCGCGTCGGGCAGGTGCGTCAGGCGGTGCGCCGCGCCGCCCAACAGGCGGCGACGAACGGCCCCGGACCGGCGCGCGGGCGGCCGGCCGTGGTCACCGAGGATCTGGTGAAGTGCCGGGGCTGTGGCGCCTTCGTGCCGGCGCGCGGCGCGACCAGTTGCGGCCGTGGCGACTGTCCCTGGGTCGGTTGAGCGCGGATCGGCCTTGAGCGGCAATAGTTTCCAGGAATTGATTCTGCGGCTGCAGGCCTATTGGGCCGGCAAGGGCTGCGTCATTCTGCAACCCTATGATGTCGAGATGGGTGCCGGGACCTTCCACCCCGCGACCACGCTGCGCGCGCTGGGTCCCCGGCCGTGGAACGCCGCCTATGTTCAGCCCTCGCGCCGGCCGGGCGACGGCCGTTATGGCGAGAACCCCAACCGGCTCCAGCATTATTACCAATTCCAGGTGATCCTGAAGCCCAGCCCGGCCGACAGCCAGCAACTTTATCTCGACAGTCTCGCGGCGCTCGGCATCGCGGCGCATCGCCACGATATCCGCTTCGTCGAGGATGATTGGGAAAGCCCGACCCTGGGCGCCTGGGGCCTGGGCTGGGAGGTATGGCTCGACGGCATGGAGGTGACGCAATTCACCTATTTCCAGCAGGTCGGCGGCATCGAATGCGATCCGGTCTCGACCGAGATCACCTATGGTCTCGAACGCCTCGCCATGTATGTGCAGGGCGTCGAGAATGTCTATGCGCTGGCCTATAACGACCCCGCCGGCGCCGCGCCGATTTCCTATGGCGATGTCTTCAAGCGGGCGGAGCGCGAATATTCCGCCTTCAATTTCGAATTCGCCGATACCGACATCCTGTACCGGCATTTTGCCGACGCGGAGAAGGAATGCCGCGCGCTGTTGGAGCGGAAATTGCCGCTGCCCGCCTATGACCAATGCATCAAGGCGAGCCACGACTTCAATCTGCTGGATGCGCGCGGCGCGATTTCGGTGACCGAGCGTGCCGCCTATATCGGCCGCGTGCGCGCCCTGGCGAAGGGGTGTTGCGAAGGCTGGCTGGCGGGTGAGGGCGGCTGATGCCCGAATTGCTGCTGGAATTGCTGACCGAGGAAATCCCGGCGCGCATGCAGGCGCGCGCCGCCGAGGATTTGCTGCGCCTGGCGCGAGACAGACTGACCGCCGCCGGCCTGACCTTCGACGAGGCGCGCAGCTTCGTTACGCCGCGCCGGCTGGTGCTGGTCGTGAGCAATGTACCGGCCGCGACCGCCGACACCGCCGAGGAAAAACGGGGCCCGCGCATCGGCGCGCCGCAGAACGCGATCGACGGCTTTCTCAAATCCGCCGGCGTGACGCTGGCCGATTGCGAGCAGCGCGATACCGGCAAGGGCGTGTTCTATTTCGCCGTGATCCGCAAGCAAGGCGGCCCAACGGCGGATTTTTTTCCGGGTTTCGTTCAGTCATTACTGACTGAGTTTCCGTGGCCCAAATCGATGCGCTTTCCGGCGGCGCCGTTCCGGTGGGTGCGGCCGCTGACCAGCGTGCTGTGCCGGTTCGACGGCGCGACCCTCGCGCTCGATCTGGGCGCGGTGCCGGTGGGCGGCGAGACGCGCGGCCATCGC
>DATCDN010000027.1:0-43905 GCA_036510675.1 Allostellaceae bacterium | reverse complement strand
CTAAGGTTGAGTTGTCGTGACCAGACGTTACCGAAGATCCACGATGACCAACCAGCGGATCAGCCCCTCCGGGCGGCTACGCCGCCCTACGGGCCTAATCCGCTGAAACCGCTCCTACACCACCACCTGGGGCACGACCCTTCGCCGGGCTGTGGGACCAGTGGAAGGGTCCGAAGGATACGCCGCCAGATACGCCCCTGGCGCCGCCGCTGCTGTCGTTCAGCATCGCGACGTGCGCGCCCAACGCGACTGTGTCGCCGATCCATGACCGTATGCCGGTCCTGTTGACGCGCGAAGCGGAGTGGGACGATTGGCTGTATCCCGGCGCCGATCTCGGCGAGCCGCGCCAGAGCCGGCGCCGGCCGATCTGCTCGAAAGCCGTGCCAGTGACACGCGATCTCCTAAGGATCAAGAAACCAACCGCCGCGATGCTGACGCCGGTTACGTCCGCCGGATAGCGCCGGCGGGCCTTGGGCGCTGTCGGCCCTGCCGACGACGCGGGCGACGATCTCGGCGCTGTCGGCCCTGCCGGCGGCGGCGGCGGCAACGATCAACCGCGAACGTGCAACCTTGTCGCACCTGCTCAATCGCGCGGTCGAATGGAAGGGATCGATCGCATGCCCCGTCGCCCGAAGATGCTTGCCGAAAACGCGGGGCGGATCACCGCGTTAACGGATGCGAAATGCACGGCGCTCATGCGGGCCGCCATCGCCGACAAGGATACATATGTTTGGCTGTTCGTCGCCTTCGGACTGAACACGGCAATGCGTCACAGCGAAATTCTAGCCTCTCGGTTCGACCAGCTTGATCTCGACAAGCTGCGGCTGTTCGTCCCGAGGGCTAGGCTGGCCAGCGGGAGCAGCCGATCACGCCGGAGCTGGTGGCGATAATACGCAAGGAGCGCGAGGGCCGGGACGATCGCGACGGTTGGATATTCCCATCGCTGCATAACGATAGCCGCACCGGTCACCGGGCACGCATGGATGGTCCGTTTCGTCGGGCGGCGCGGAGCGCAGGTCTCGATCCGGCCGTGGTCACGCCGCACGTCATGCGTCACACCGCAATCACCGCATTGGTGCAAGCCGGCGTCGATCTGCCAACCGTGCAGCGCATCAGCGGCCACAAGACGATGGCGATGGTGCTGCGCTACAGCCACGTTCACGGCAGCCATATCGACCGAGCCATCGCAGCGATCGGGCGAACGCTTCCGGAACCGGGCGAGAACGAAGCTGGTAGCGCCGTTACACAGGAATTACACCGGCACCCCAAATTTAGGTCTATCAGTTGACCGCCTTCCACGCACCGGAAGTTCAGCCAAAACAAACACTTCCCCCGTATGGAGGCCGGAAGCGGAATCGAACCGCTGTACGAGGATTTGCAGTCCTCTGCATAGCCACTCTGCCATCCGGCCGGGGGCGGGGATATTGGCCGCGACGGCACGGCGGGTCAAGGCACCGCGAAGCGCAAATCGCGCGGCCATTTGGCCGGTGCCGCGACCCGTCGATCATGCTAGCCTGATGGCCCATTACGCCAAGGGGGAGGGCGCGTTGCATCACCATGATTGTTGCGATTATTCGTCCGTCGCGATCGGACGCCGGCGCTTTGTCGGCCTCGCTTCGGCGACGGTACTGGGATTGGCGGCACCGCGGCTGGCGCGTGCCGCCGGAACCGCCGACGCGCTGGTGCTGAGCTGCATCGACTATCGCCTCACCGGGAAGACGGCCGATTATCTCGCGGCGCAGGGTCTTGCCGGCAAGTACGACCACACGATTCTGGCCGGCGCGGCGCTGGGCGCGGTCACCGACAAATACCCCGATTGGGGCCATACTTTCCGTCAGCATTTGGGCATCGCGATAGATTTGCACCATATCCATGAGGTAATCATTCTCGATCATCGCGATTGCGGCGCGTACAAGGTCATCCTCGGCAAGGATTATGCCGCCGACCCGGCCGCCGAGACGCACATCCACACCACGATGCTGCATCGTTTGCGTCACGACATTCACCGCCACCACCCGAAGCTGGGGGTGCGGCTTGGCCTGATGGCGCTCGACGGCACGGTCGAGGCGATCGCCTGAATCGGGGCGATCGCTAAGCCGGCTTCCGCATCGCGATATCGTAGAGCGCCACCGCCGCCGCGTTCGAGACGTTGAGCGAGTGCCGGTGATGGCGCGTCGCGAGGCGCACCAGTACATCACAGCGCTCACGCGTCAGGCGCCGCAGCCCCTCGCCTTCGGCGCCGAGCACCAGCGCGATGCGCGGCGCCAAATCCAGCGCCGACAATTCGTCGCGCGCCTCGCCATCGAGACCGAGACACCAGAAGCCGGCATCCTTCAGCGTCTCCAGCGCCTGGGACAGGTTCGCCACCCGCACCAGCGGCACGGTTTCGAGCGCGCCCGACGCCGCCTTCGCCAAGGCGCCCGTCACCGGCGGGGCGCCATGCTCCGGCACCACCACCGCCACGACGCCGAATGCCGCCGCCGAGCGCAGGATCGCGCCGACATTGTGCGGATCGCTGACCCGGTCGAGCAGCACCACGATCTGGCGCTGTTCGGTGCTCGCCGGCAGCGCCGCCAGCGCCTCGGCCAGATTGGGCTCCGCCAGCGGCTCGGCCGCCAGCGCGAAGCCCTGATGCACCGCATCGCGCGGCAGCAGTTCCTCAAGCTGGGCGCGCTCCAGAATCTCGATGGCCCCGGCGAGCTTGGCCGCCGCGGCCGCGACCAGCGCGCGCGCCTCGACACTGCTTTCCGCCAGCGCCACCAGCCGACGCACCCGTCGCGCCGGATTGGCCAGCGCCGCCGTTACCGCGTGCCGGCCATAGAGCCAGGCGCCGCCCCAGGCACCTTCCGCCTTGGGCCGATCGGCGGTGGGCCGATCGGGCGGGGGCCGGCCCGCTCGTACTTGATTCGGTCGTACTTGATCCGGTCGAGCCTTATGCGGTCGGGCCTGATCCGATCGTGCTCTATCCGTTCGTGCCTCATCCGGTCGGGCCTTGTCCGGTCGAGCCTTGTCCGGTCGGGCTCGATTCGGTCGGGCCTGATTCGGTCGGGCCTGATCCGGTCTGGGCCTATCCGGTCTTGCCTGCTCGGTGCGGGACGGCGGGCGGCGGTGGCGCGATGGCGGGTTTTTGGCGGGCATCGCGCAATCTAGATCGCTTGCGGCTCCAGCGCCAACCCGCTAACGCTGTCGCCATGCCGATCGTCTTCAAGGATGCGTTGTTCGACGCGCAGTGGCTGCGGGCCGTCGGCCATGCCGGCGCGGGTGCCGCCGAGATCGGCGAGTGCCTCGCCGCGGCGCGCATGATCGGCGAACCCGACGCGACAAGCTGGTATATGGCGTGGAACGAGCTGGCCGAGCATGTGCTGGCCGAGGCGGAATTGAGCGAAGCCGCCGGAAGCCGGGTCAGCGCGCGCGGCGCCTATCTGCGCGCCTCCAACTATTTCCGCGCCGCCTATACGTTTCTCGTCGGCGCGCCGGTCGATCCGCGTCTGGTCGCGGCCTATCGCCGGCACCGCGCCGCGTTCGCCGCGGCCGCCGCGCTGATGGCCCCCGCGTTGGAGCCGATCGCGATCCCCTATGAGGGCACGATTCTGAAAGGATATTTCTGCCGAGCCGATGGCGACGGCGCGCGGCGCCCGACCATGATCGTGAATGGCGGCTATGACAGCACCGCCGAGGAATGTTTCCTGTTCAGCGGCGCGGCGGCGGTCGCGCGCGGCTATCACGCAATTCTGTTCGACGGGCCGGGCCAGGGCGGCGCGCTGATCGAGGACGGGATGCGGTTCCGCCCCGACTGGGAAAAGGTGATCGCGCCGGTGGTGGATTACGCCGTCGCCCGGCCCGAGGTCGATGCCGCGCGCATCGCGCTGCTCGGCATCAGCTTCGGCGGCTATCTGGCGCCGCGCGCCGCCACCGGCGAGCCACGCCTCGCCGCGTTGATCGCCGATCCGGGCGAGTTCTCGCTGTTCGAGGAAATGCAGCGCCGCATGCCCGGCTTCGTCGCCCGCGAACTGCCGAACGGCAAGGCCTGGGTGCTGCGCCTCATCGAGATGATGCTGCGGCGGCGCCTCAATCATCCGACCGCCGGCTGGGGACTGCGGCGCGGCATGTGGGTGCATGGCGTCGCCGATCCGCTGGCCTATCTGCGCCTGACCGCCGATTACAGCTTGGTGGCGCGCGTTGACCGGATCGGCTGTCCGACCCTCGTCTGCTCGGCCGAGCATGACGAGATCGGTCTCACCGCGCGCAAACTTTACGACGCCCTCGCCTGCGACAAGCACTTCATCGCCTTTACCGCCGCCGAGGGGGCTGGCGAGCATTGCGAGGCGGGCGCCCGGTCGCTGTTCAATCAGCGCGCCTTCGATTGGCTGGATCGGGTGCTGGCATGACCCTGCCTGTCCTGCTCGTCGTCGCGGTGGCGCTCATCGACGTCGATGGCCGGGTCCTGCTGGCGGAGCGGCCGGCGGGCAAGCCGATGGCCGGCCTGTGGGAGTTTCCCGGCGGCAAGGTGCATGACGGCGAAACGCCGGAGGCGGCGCTGATCCGCGAGATGAACGAGGAATTGGGCATCGATACCGCCGCATCGTGCCTCGCGCCGCTGACCTTCGCGTCCCACGCCTATGCCGAATTTCACCTGCTGATGCCGCTCTATGTCTGCCGGCGTTGGCAAGGCCTTGTCAGCGCGCGGGAAGGCCAGCGTCTCGCTTGGGTGCGCGCCGAGCGGCTCGACCGCTATGCGATGCCGCCGGCGGACAAGCCGCTGATTCCGATTCTGAAAGACCTGCTTTAGACAGGGATGGACTCCGGCTTCGCCGGAGGAGCGCGTTGGTTGGGTCGAGACGATCTTGGTGGCTTTGCGTCGCGGCTCGACCTTGTCACCTTGCCGGCGCAGGCCGGTTCCATGGCAGGGATGGACTCCGGCTTCCGCCGGAGAGGCGCGTTTGTGGTTTAGCCGGCGGTGACGAAGCTGCGGAACTCGATCGGCCGGGCGATTTGGCGCAGCGGCTCGAAGCTCGACCCCGTGCCGCGAATGACGATGTCGCCATAATCGAACAGGCGCCCGAACACCGACTGATTGACGTGGACGCTCTCCACCTTGTTCATGTTCATCTCGAAGCTGTGGCGGCGGATGAAGCCGCGCTTATAGATGATGCGGGTGTCGGTGACCGTCACCTCGGTGGTATAGCGCCGCCACCACGCCTCGATCAGGCTGAGGCCGCCGATCGCCAGCCCCGCCGCCACCGCGACCAGCGCCGGAATGTTGAAGCCGCCGGCGGATGTCAGGCCGGAGGTGGTGCCGAGGCCCGACGCCTGGATCGCGACCGCGACGATGATGCCCAGCACGATGAACACCAGCCCCCGTAAATAGACGATCCAATGCACCCGGCTGACAAAGCGAATGCCTTCTCCGGGCTGAACCGTTTTCTCGGCATATGTCATCGCACTATCCCCCGCGGAAAAGCCATTGGCTGGCGGCGGGAGAATCCACGCTTTTTCGCGCGATGCAAGAGCGCCACGGCGGGAATCGCCCGATGGCCCGCGCAAAAATATGAATGAGCCGCGGTGATCCCGTGCGCGGGCGGCCACCGCGCGGTGGCGGCCGCCGAGCCCGCTCGTTCCGTATCGACAACCTGAACGGGAGTTACAGTATTAATTTTATACGAAACGGAAATTAACCATGTTTTACGCGTCTATTACTGCCCCTCGGCGCGTCAATATGTAACTTCCGATGAATAGTTTGGTTAATTTTACCAAACATCGCACGGTATTCCCGCCGCCGCATGGTTGTTTCCCTCGCTTGCATCGAAACCTGGCGAGAGGCGCGGCACTCATGAATTTTCTTGGCCTGTACAATCTCATTGCCGCCTTGGCGGTCGCCGGCGGCACCTGTGGTGTCTGCGGTGGACCGGACCAAGGGCCCGGCCCCTTTGTCGACCCGAGTTCGCTCGCGGCGCTCTATGCGGCGCCGCTGTCCGATCCGGGCGATTCGCTGCCGCCGCCGGGCTATGTCATCAACGCGCCGCTGTCCGGCGTCGACGACGCCGCCCAGGCGAATTTCTGGTGGAATCGCCAGGGCGACGATCAGGACCAGCAGGCCGACAGCGGCCGCGACTATTCCTCCTCGTATGATCGCGACGATCGCCGCGGCTATGCCGCGCCGACCAATTACGGCTATGCCGGCGGCTATTACGCGGGCAGCGCGGGCGATTACGGCGGTGGCGGCTATGGCCAGCGGCCGGCGCATGCGCGGCGGGTCAGCCACCAGCGGACCGCGCATCGCGATTCCGGCCACCGCCGGAACACCAGTTATCGTGTTCATGGCCACGAGACGGCGGGCCACCACCTCAGCGCCGATGCCGGGTACGACCGCCAGGAACGCTGAGCGGGATCAGCCCGCGTTAGGCCGATTCTCGGCCAGCACGCCGCCGGCCAGATAGAGCGAGCCGCAGATCAGCACCCGGCCCGGCGTGCCGGTCGCGGCGCGGCCGACCGCGGTGCGGATATCGGGCGCGGGCTCGGCCGCGATGCCGGCGGCGCGCGCCGCCGCCGCCGCGTTATCGGCGCTGCGGGTCGCCGGCTCGCCCGGCACTGCGACGGTCACGGCGCCCGCGACATGCGGCGCCAGCGATTTGAGGAACGCCACCGCGTCGTGGCTTTCCAGCATGCCGAAGATCAGCCGCAGCGGCTTGTCGCGCCACGTCTGCGCCATCGCACCCAGCGCCGCGCCGCCCGCCTGATTGTGGCCGCCGTCGAGCCACAGCTCCCAGCCGGGCGGCATCGCCGCCACCAGCGTACCCTCGGTCAGATGTTCGAGCCGCGCCGGCCATTGGACTTGGCTTAACCCCTCGGCCAGAGTGCCGGGGCCGATGACGAAGCCGGCGCGGTCGAGGCACGCCAGCGCGGTTCCGGCATTGTCGTATTGATGCCGGCCGAGCAGGCCGGGCTGCGGCAAGTCGAGTTTCCAGCGCCGGCTTTCGTAATGCAGGCCGGCATGGCTCGGCCATACCCGCCATTCCTGACCGAACCGGAACAGCGGCGCGCCGGTTTCATTCGCCCGCGTCACCAGCACCTTTTCGGCTTCTTCCGATTGCGGCGCCAGCACCGCGGGAACGCCGGGCTTGAAGATGCCGGCCTTCTCGAACGCGATCTGGCCCACCGTGTCGCCGAGGAAATGCTGATGGTCGAGCGATACCGGCGTGATCGCGGTCGCGATCGGCGCCCGAAACACGTTGCTGGCGTCGAAACGGCCACCCAGCCCGGTCTCGATCAGCGTGACGTCGGCACGCTGTCGCGCGAAGGCTAGGAACGCCGCCGCGGTGGTGATCTCGAAATAGGTGATGCTCTGCCCGTCATTGACGCGCTCGCATTCCTCCAACAGCGCGATCAGCGCCTCATCGTCGATCAGCGCTCCGGCGAGACGGATGCGCTCGTTGAAACGGATAAGGTGCGGCTTGGAGAAGACATTGACGCGCTTCCCGGCGGCCTCGAGACAGGCGCGCATGAACGCCACCGTCGAGCCTTTGCCGTTGGTGCCGGCGACATGGATGATATTGGGCATCGCGTGCTGCGGATCGCCCAGCGCGGTCAGCAGCCGCTGCATCCGCTCGAGCGACAAATCGATCAGCTTCGGATGGAGGCCGAGCAGCCGCGCCAGAACCGCGTCGACCCGCGCCTCGGATTCGGCTGTCATGACGCGCTCGCCAGCGCCCTGGTGGCGTCCGGCGCCGGGCGCCGCCGCAACAGCGCGATGATCCGGGACAGCGTGTCGCGCAGCTCGCGACGCGGTACCACCAGATCGACCATGCCATGCTCCAGCAGATATTCCGCGCGCTGAAAACCCTCGGGCAATTTCGCGCGAATGGTTTCCTCGATCACCCGCGCGCCGGCGAAGCCGATCACCGCGCCCGGCTCGGCCAGGGTGATGTCGCCCAGCATCGCGAACGAGGCGGAGACACCGCCGGTCGTGGGATCGGTCAGCACCACGATATAGGGGAGGCGCGCCGCCTTCACCGTCTCCACCGCGATGGTGGTGCGCGGCAATTGCATCAGCGACAACACCCCTTCTTGCATCCGCGCGCCGCCCGAGGCGGGAACCACCACCAGCGCCGCTTCCTGTAGCACCGCGAGGCGCGCCGCCGCCAGCAGCCCCTCGCCGACCGCGATCCCCATCGAGCCGCCCATGAACGCGAAATCGAACACCGCCGCCACCGTCGGCGCGCCGCCGATGGTGCCGTGCGCGACCAGCAGCGCGTCGCGCCCGTCGCTGGCGCCCTGTGCCTCCTTCAGCCGGTCGGCATAGCGCTTGCGATCGCGGAAACGCAGCGGATCGACAATGGTCTTGGGCAGTTCGATCGCCTGGTAATGGCCGCCGTCGAACAGCATGGCGAGGCGCTTTTCCGGCGCCATGCGCAGATGATGGCCGCAACTGGCGCAGACGAAGAGATTGGCTTCGAGGTCGCGCTGAAACAGAAGCTGGCCGCATTGCGGACATTTGGTCCAGAGATTGTCCGGCACGTCCTTGCGCGCCGGCACCACCGCCCGGATCTTGGGCAGGACGAAATTGCTGATCCAGCTCATCGCCGCGCGCCCCGCACCCCAGCCGCCAGCGCCGCGACATCCGCCAACACCGCATCGACCAAGCTCGGCTGGCCGAGATTGGCGGCGAGGCGGTCGACCAGCGCCGAGCCGACCACCACCGCGTCGGCGACCCGCGCGATCGCCGCCGCTTGATCCGCGTTCTTGATGCCGAAGCCGACCGCGATCGGCAGGTCGGTGTGCCGCCTCAGCCGCGCGACCGCCGCCGCGACATCGGCGCTGGCGGCGGAGCGTGTGCCGGTGATGCCGGCGACCGCGACGTAGTAGAGAAAGCCCGACACGTTGGTCAGCACCGCGGGCAGGCGCGCATCGTCCGTGGTCGGCGTAGCGAGGCGGATAAAGTCGATGCCGGCGGCGCGTGCCGGCCGGCACAGCTCGTCGTCATGTTCGGGCGGCAGATCGACCACGATCAGCCCATCGACGCCCGCCGCCTTCGCCTCGGCGAGGAATTTTGCCACGCCATAACGGTAGATCGGATTGTAATAGCCCATCAGCACGATCGGGGTCGCGGCGTCGCCGCCGCGAAAATCACGCACCAGGCCCAGCGTCTTTTTCAGATCCATGCCGGCGCGCAAGGCGCGTAGGCCGGCCGCCTGGATCGACGGCCCGTCGGCCATCGGATCGGAAAACGGCATGCCGATCTCGATCAAATCGGCGCGGGCCGCCGGCAATCCCCCCAGCAGCCGCGCGAACGTCGCGGCATCGGGATCGCCAGCGGTGAGATAGGTCACCAGCGCGGCGCGCCCCTCGCGCTTCAGGGCCGCGAAGCGGGCGGCGATGCGGCTCATAGCGTGACGCCAAGCCGCGTCGCCACGGTATCGATGTCCTTGTCGCCGCGGCCCGAAAGGTTGATCACCACGAGATTGTCTTTCGCCAGCCTCCGCGCGCGCTTTCCCGCCTCGGCGATGGCATGCGCGGATTCGAGCGCCGGGATGATGCCTTCAAGCCGCGTCAGCAATTGAAACGCGTCGAGCGCCTCATCATCCCGCACTGGGACGAATTCGATGCGCCCGACATCATGCAGCCAGGCATGTTCCGGACCGATGCCGGGATAATCGAGGCCGGCGGAAATCGAATGTGTATCGATGATCTGGCCATCGCGATCCTGCAACAGATAGGTGCGGTTGCCGTGCAGCACCCCGGGCGCCCCGCCATTGATCGAGGCGGCATGGCGCCCGGTCTCGATACCGTCGCCGGCCGCCTCGACGCCGATCATCTTGACCGACGGATCGTCGAGGAACGGATGGAACAGGCCCATCGCGTTGGAGCCGCCGCCGACACAGGCCATCAGCGTGTCGGGCAGGCGGCCCTCGGCGCGCTGCATCTGCGCGCGCACCTCGTCGCCGATGATGCATTGGAAATCGCGCACCATCGCCGGATAGGGATGCGGCCCCGCCACCGTGCCGATGAGGTAATAGGTGTCGGCGACATTCGCGACCCAGTCGCGCAGCGCCTCGTTCATCGCATCCTTGAGGGTCGCGGTGCCGGAATGCACGGCGCGCACCTCGGCACCCAACAGCTTCATGCGGAAGACATTAGGCTGCTGTCGCGCGATATCGACGGCGCCCATATAGACGACGCAGGGAATGTCGAAGAGGGCGCAGACGGTCGCCGTCGCGACGCCGTGCTGGCCGGCGCCGGTCTCCGCGATGATGCGGCGCTTGCCCATGCGCCGCGCCAGCAAAATCTGCCCCATCGTATTGTTGATCTTGTGCGCGCCGGTATGGTTGAGGTCCTCGCGCTTCAGATAGATTTTCGCGCCGCCCCAGCGTTGGGTCAGCCGCTCGGCGAAATAGAGCGGCGACGGGCGGCCGACATAATGTTCGAGATAATAGGCGAGTTGCTTGGCGAAGCCGGGATCGTGGCGCGCTTCATTATAGGCGCGCTCCACCTCGAGGATCAGCGGCATCAGGGTTTCGGCGACGAACCGGCCGCCATGCAGCCCGTAAAGGCCGCGCTCATCCGGTCCGGCACGATAGGTATTGGGAGAAGGCAATTTCATTCCTTAAGGGAGCCGACCTTACATCGCTTCCGGGGGCGCGTGAACCGGCCCGGCAAAGCCGACGCGGTTCAGGATAACAAGGCTTGCGCACCCGACCAAAGCGCCGTGACGATTTCGCCGGCGGGGCGCGCCGGGGCCAGCCGCGCGGCTTGGCCCGCCCAAAGCTGCATACGATCGACATCGCCCTGCCGCGCCCCGTCCTCGCGCATCGCCTGGGTCAGGCCACGCTGCACCGGATAGGGCGCGGGCGCTGGACCATCGGCGGCGGCGCGGGCATAGGCAGTGGCGATGCTGCGGCCGGGCCGCCCCGAAAAGGCGCGAGTGACGAGGGTCTCCTCCGGCAGTGTCCGGGCCAGCGCGTCGGCCCAGGCCGGTGCGAGCTTCGCCTCCGGGCTGCGCAACAGACCGGTGCCGATCTAGACCGCCGACGCACCGAGCAGCAACGCCGCCGCCACACCCCGCGCATCGGCGATGCCGCCGGTCGCGATCACCGGAACCGACACCGCGTCGGCGATCGCGGGCACCAGGGCGAACAGGCCGACCATCGCCGCCTCCGCCTTGTCCGCCGCGAAAGCGCCGCGATGGCCGCCCGCCTCCATCCCTTGCGCCACGATGGCATCGGCGCCGGCGGCCTCGGCGGCGCGCGCCTCCGTAACGCTGGTCACGGTCGCGAACCATCGGGTGCCTTGCGCCTTGAGGCGCGCAACGAATTCCGGCGAATAGAGTCCCATGATCGATGAGACGATCGGCGGGCCGAGCGCCAGCATCGCCTCGCATTGCGCGGCGAAATCGGGCGGCGTCACGTTGCCGGCCTCGGCCGCGACCGCCGGCCCCCACTGGCCGAGAAAGCCGCGTACCGCCGCCTCCGCCGCGTCATCGCGGCGCGGCGCCGGATCGGGAATCCAGAGATTGATCTGGAAGCCGCCATTGGTGGCGGCGCGGACCTCCGAGACCCAGCTTTTCATCGCGTCCGCCTTCATCAGCAGCGCGCCGCAACCGCCCAACCCGCCCGCCTGCGCCACCGCGATCGACAGCGCCGGCGGGCAGGCGCCGGCCATCGGCGCCATCAGGATCGGCGCGCGCAGATTATAGTCCTCGCAGAATGACCGGGCGCGCGACAGAGCGGGATGGGATGTGGCCATGATGAGGGTCTCCAGCGGCGCGGAATCTATCGTCTCACAAGGCGATGTCGTAGCGGATGAAATCGGTCTTGGTCGCCAGCCGGTCATAGACCGAGCGGGCGCGCGCATTGTCGATCTTGGTCATCCAATAGATGCGAAACCAGTTTTCCCGGCGGCCCATCTCGACCAGCGTTTTGATCAGCCGGGTCCCGACGCCGAACCGTCGCGCCTCGGGGGCGACATAGAGATCCTCGAGATAGCAAACCGGCCGATCGCTCCAGGTGTTGGGATGGCGGACATAGTTGCACAACCCGATGCCGGTCTCCGCCTCATCCACCGCCATGAGAGCACCCATCGCGGAATCCGGCGTATTGATCCGTTGCCAGGTCCGCTCCGTCACCTGCTCGGTCAGCGTCGCCTGATAGAAGGCGCAATAGCCGTCCCACAAATTCATCCAGCTCGGCCGGTCGGCCGGAACCACGGGGCGGATACGGAAATTCATCGCGACGGCGCGGCAATCGCGGTCGCGGCGGCGAGAAAGGCCGCGATCTTGGCCGGGTCCTTATGGCCGGGACGCGACTCCACGCCGGAGGAGACATCGACATGGCTTGCATGCGTGATGGCGACCGCCTCGCCGAGATTGTCGGCGGTGAGGCCCCCCGATAGCATCCAGGGCGTGGTCCATTTTTCGGCGCCGAGCCAGCGCCAATCGAACGCCAGCCCGTTGCCGCCGGGCAGCGCGCCCGCCAGATCGCGCGGCGGCTTGGCATCGAACAACAGCCAGTCGGCGACCCCATCATAGGCCCGCGCCGCCGCGACATCGCCCGCCGCCGCGATCGAAATCGCCTTCATCACAGGCAGGCCGAAACGGCGCTTGACGGCGGCGACACGCTCCGGCGTCTCGGCGCCGTGCAACTGCATCAGGTCGAGCGGCGCCACCAGCGCCGCGGCGATGGCCGAATCATCGGCATCGACGAAGAGGCCGACTTTGGTGACATCGGGCGGCACCGAAGCCAACAGGGAGGCGGCGCGGTCCGGGGTTACGGCGCGGGGGCTGGGCGGATAGAACACGAAGCCGATGAAGCGCGCGCCGCCGGTTATGGCCGCGCCGATTCCCGCCGCGTCGCCGAGGCCGCAAATCTTGACGGCGATGCTCATTTCCCGTCGGCGGGAAGCTTGGCGCCGCCCGGCAACGCGTCGAGATCGTGCTGCACCCGGTCGAGCCGGCGGCGCAGGTCGCGCGCCTCACGCCGGCGCTTGCCGCCGTTGATCCACGCGGTCAGCGCGCCGACCAGGAAACCCACCACCAGCGCCACGATCACCACCAGATAGAGCGGCGCCTGGATTTCGGCGGGCAGCGGGAAAAAGCTCAACCCCACCGCGGCGCGGTTCGACACCGCGAACACCACCACCACCAGCGCGATCAGCGCCGTGATGAACCAGTAGACGAACCTCACAGGCCCTCGTTGAGCCGTTCGCGCAATTGCTTCCCCGTCTTGAAGAAGGGAATGTGCTTCTCATCGACCTCGACGCTGTCGCCGGTGCGCGGGTTGCGGCCCGCGCGCGCGTCGCGCCGTTTCACCGAGAAGGCGCCGAAGCCGCGCAGCTCCACGCGGTCGCCGCGCGCCAACGCATGGCCGATCTCCTCGAAAATCGCGGTGACGATACGCTCGACATCGCGCTGATAGAGATGCGGGTTGTTTTCGGCAAGTTGCTGGATGAGTTCTGATTTTGTCATGGTTGGTTGCGTATCGAGGGCGGCACCAACCCTGCCAAACCCTTGATCCAGCGTCAAGTTGTCACCGCAGGGCGCCAGTCGCGCCGGATTCCGGCGGCGCGGCGCGCGAGATGGCCCAGAATCGCCAGCCCGACCAGCCAGCCGGCATTGGCGAGCGCGACCTGGACGACGATGATGGGCGCGAAATTCTGACTGTCACCGAGACCCAGCGAAACCAGGAACAGCAATCCTTCATAGGCGGCGAGCGCCGCGGCGAAGCCGAGCGCGATCCGCGACCACGACACGTCGCGCCGGCGCATCAGCCCCGCGGCGGCGGCGGTCGCCGCCAGCGCGGCGATGCCGATGGCGCCGCCCCAGGCGAAGCTCAGCGCGTCGAGCGGATAGCCCAGCACGCCATAGCCGATCGCCTGATTGATCAGCCAGATCGCGGCCGAGACAGTGAGCGCGCGCCGCCACGGCATGGTCGCCGCCGTCACCACCGCGAACGCCGCGAATGGCGTGACGCACGCGAAGGTGACGCAACTGACCCCCTCCGCCGCGAGAATCAATGCAAGCCACGCCGCCGAGGCGCTTCGATCCCGCGCTTCCCTTCTCGGCAATACCGCAAATGCCATGTCGAGCTTCCTCTCTTTCCGCACTATAGCCCGACAAACCGCCGAACCCCAAGACCCTGAACGTTTTTTCCGGTTTTCCCTCTACGGCAGGGATTTGGCATCGAAGCTGACGCGCACCCCGGCGAAAACGCCGAGGCCGGGCCGGAGAAAGCCGACCACGTCCTGATAATGCTGGTCGAGCAAATTCTCGACCCGCGCGAACAGCGTGACCGACGGGGTGAGCCGATAGGCGCCATCGAGATTGACCAAGTAATAGGGCTTGGCGACCTCGCTCGACAGCCCGCTATAGCTGACATCCTCGCGCGTGCCGACATAGATGGCGGTGGCCGCCAGCGTCACCCGCTCCATCGGCCGCCAGCTCGTGGTCAGGCTGACCTTGTGCTTGGGCCGGCGCAGCAATTGCTGGCCGGTCTCGTCGTTCATCGCCAGCGTATAGGTGTAGTCAAGGCGCAGATCGAGGCGCGGCGTCACGGCGAATGTGGCAAAGGTCTCGGCGCCTTGCGTCGTGGCATGGCCGATATTGATCAGCGACGTGAAGCTGCTGTTGTCGTCGATCAGGTCGCGGATGTCGTTGTGGAAATAGCTGGCGCCGATCCGCACGCGGTTGTTCGCCAGCGGCTGTTCGAACCCCGCATCATAGCCGAAGCTGCGCTCCGGCATCAGGCCGGGATTGGCGAAGAAATCGAACGCCGGAAAGCTGACGAATAGCTGATTCAGTGTCGGCGCCTTGAAGCCGGTGCCGGCGCTGGCCTTGAGCTGGGTCCCCCAATCGCCGACCGTATAGGTCGGCGCGGCATGCCAGGTCGCGACCGACCCGAACCGGTCATTATGGTCATAGCGCACGCTGGCCGAGCCATAGAGCCGATCGAGGATGCGGCCCTGCCACTCGGCGAACGCGCCCTGGTCGCCGTTTTGCGCGGTGACCGGGCTGGCGAGGATTTCGTCCTGCTCGGCATCGGCGCCGAACAGCAGCGTCTCCTCGGGCGCCAGCCGATACTTCGCCTTCCAATCTTCCTTGAGGCGATGGCCGATATCGCTGGTGATCGCGGGATCGCCGATCGCGGACGCGGTCGGGTCGAACTGGCGGGTCTCGTCGTCGGTATAGGCGAGGCCGATATGATTGTCGAGCTGCCCCTCCAACAGCGTCAGGCGCACATCCCCTCGGGTATAGAATTGATGCTCGCTCTGGGTGCTTTGGCGCGCCGCCGGGGTAGTGAAATCCAGCGAATCGGGGCCGGTGAAATGCAGCAGCGAATCGGCGTAGCGCGCCACGATGCCAGCCCCCAGCATATCCGAGAAATCGGCGCCGAGGCGGGTCGAGAAGCTGAGATTGTCGTCGCGATCGTCGTTGCGCACCCGCCCCGGCGGCAGCAATTCGAGCGGCGTCACCGGCGTCGCGCCGGTGTGAACATGCTGCACATCGACGGCATAATTATAATGCTCGCCGCCGCCGCTGACCCCGGCGCTTTGGTTGAAGGTGCCGAACGAACCGCCCTCCACCGTGCCGGTGACATGCGGCGGGCCCGACCCTTTCCGGGTCTCGATCAGGATCACCCCGCCAATCGCGTCGGAGCCATAGAGGCCGCTTTGCGGTCCACGCAGAATCTCGATGCGCGCAACATCGCCGATCAGGACTTGGCTGAAATCGAAGGCGCCGTTCGGGCTCGACGGATCGGTCACGTCGATGCCGTCGAGCAGCACCTTGGTGTGGTTGGCGTTGGCGCCCCGGATGAACACCGACGTGGCGCTGCCGGGGCCGCCCGCCTGCTCGACCTGGATGCCGGGCACGGCGCGCAACGCATCGGGCAGCGCACGCCATTGATTGCGCGCGATATCGGCGGCGGTGATGACCGTGACATCGCTGCCGATTTGCGCCGGCGGCGTCGCGATCTGGGTGGCGCTGACCACCATCGATGGCAGCGCCAGTTCGGTTTGGGCATTGGCATGATTGGGGGCTTGGGAGATCAGCGCGCCGAATAGCGCGCCAGCGCCGCCCAGGGCGGCAAACATCGTATGACGGGACATGACCTGACCTCGCGGCAACGTGACACGTCACCGCGAACCGAAGCCAGGCCGATCCCGCAAGCAAAGGGGCGCGACTCGACTCCCCGCCGGCTCACCCCGTCCGACGCGCTCGCGCGTGACCACGCAATGGTGGCAGGTCTCCTGGCTCGCGGGTCCTAGCGTGCTTCCCGCCTTCCCGGGGCCCTGGCCCCAGTGGCTTTGACGTGGGTCGCACACTCGCCGCTTACAGTTGCGGGGGCAGCCACGGTGTTACACCGCGTTCCCTATTGATCCCCGAAGGGAACCACCGCACCCAAGGCTAGAGACAATTCACGGAAGCGTCAATGCCGGCGCCGCGACGGCGGTCACGACGCTCCCGCGATTTTTGACGATTAGTGCTGCGCGCCGTTCATCTGCACCTGCTCTTGATTGAGCTTGGTGGTCTCGGCCTGTTCCTTCGACTCCGGTCCCCTCGCGCCGTGCATGTGCATGCGGTGATGGGCGGAGGCATGATGCATCGGCTTGTCCATGCCGGCATCCGCGCCCTTATCCATCGCGGCATCCTTATGCATGGCGCGATGATGGCGCATGGCATGATGATGGCGGCGATGGATCGATTTGGTCGCCGGCTTGTCCATGGAATTGTCCATGGGCTTGGCCATCGATTTTTCGGCCGCCGGCTTGTTCATGTCGCCATTGTCGGCCGCCATCGCCGGAACGCCGATTGCCAGCGCGCCGACGAGCGCCGCCGCGCTGAGAAGGTATCTGATTGTCATGCCGCTACTCCCTCGATCGAACGAATGAAACGTTGGAAAGGGAGCACTATGCCTGAAGATTTGCGTGGCCGCCACAGGAGCAACCCGCCATTGGGGCAACCCACCATGGGGCCAAGCCGGACAGGTTGGTGGAGCCGAGGGGAATCGAACCCCTGACCTCGACATTGCGAACGTCGCGCTCTCCCAACTGAGCTACGGCCCCGCCCGTACGGAAGCCCGCCGCCGCGGCGAGACCGCGTTGCGGGGCGGCGCGACTATGGGATTGGGTCGGATTCCTGTCAAGCGGCGCGGCCGCGTTTGGACCATCTCCGACGGTTAAGAACAGGCGCCCCCGCCGGCCTTGCACCCAGGCACCCCCGCGACTAGGTTACGCCGGCTATTTCACCGACGGGGAATCCTGCCTAAATGGCTTTCGTCCTGCCCTTCCTCCGGGTCGTCGACCTGCTGCTCGACATTTACATGTGGATCGTCATCGCGTCGGCGGTGATGAGCTGGCTGATCGCGCTGCATGTCATCAACACCTATAGCCGGCCGGTGTCGATGATCGGCGATTTTCTCTATCGCGCCACCGAACCGGTGTTGCGACCGATCCGCCGCTTCCTGCCGAATTTCGGCGGCGTCGATATTTCCCCGGTGGTCCTGCTGATCGTGATCTGGCTGGTCCGCATGGAGCTGGCCAATCTGTTCTATTAGCTGTGACGGCGGCGGCGCGCGCCTCGTCACATCGAGGAGGGTAATCCCGTGGTCGATACCAGACTGATCGATGGCAAGGCCCATGCGGCAGCCCTGCGCCAGCGCGTCGCGGCGGCGGTCGCCGACATCAAGAAAAATCATGGCGTGATGCCGGGGCTGGCGGTGGTGCTGGTCGGCCAGGACCCCGCCAGCGAGGTCTATGTCCGCTCCAAGGGCAAGCAGACCGTCGAGGTCGGCATGCTGAGCTTCGAGCACAAGATGGCGGCGAACACCAGCGAGGCCGATCTGCTGGAACAGATCGCCGAGCTCAACGACGATCCGACCGTCGATGGCATCCTGGTGCAGTTCCCGATGCCGGAGCAGATCAGCCAGCACAAGGTCATCAACACCATCGATCCCGCCAAGGATGTCGATGGCTTTCATCCGATGAATGCCGGCCATCTATGGTCGGGCGAGCCGGCGCTGGTGCCCTGCACGCCGTTTGGTTGCGTCCAGTTGCTGAAGGCCGAGCTCGGCAAGCTGTCGGGCCTCGATGCCATCGTGATCGGCCGCTCCAACATCGTCGGCAAGCCGCTCGCCGGCCTGCTGGTGCAGGAGAATTGCACCGTCACCATCGCGCATTCGCGCACCCGCGATCTGCCGGGGGTGGCCCGGCGCGCCGATATCCTGATCGCGGCGGTCGGCAAGCCGGAGATGATCAAGGGCGACTGGATCAAGCCGGGCGCCACGGTGATCGATGTCGGGGTCAATCGCATCGCGCTGCCCGATGGCAAGACCCGCCTCGTCGGCGATGTCGCGTTCGCCGAGGCCCAGGGCATCGCCGGCGCCATCACCCCGGTGCCGGGCGGCGTCGGGCCGATGACCATCGCCTGCCTGCTGCGCAACACCCTGGTCGCCGCGTGCCGCCGGCGCGGCCTGCCGGTGCCGACGATCTGACCCGGCGCAGGACTTTCGCGCGAATCCCTCTCCGCGATGCGGAGAGGGTGGGGCCCATCGCGTAGCGATGGGAGGGTGAGGTGGTAACGTCTTTGTCGAGCGAGCAAAAAATGTCGGGGTGCCACCACGGGTCGGAGGGGTGAGCATCGCGGCGCTTCACCACCTCACCCTCCCACGCCTACGGCGCGGGTCCCTCCCTCTCCGCATCGCGGAGAGGGTTTATGGCCGTTAACCCGCCAATTCCTTCGACCTGGTCGCGGCCGCCAGCACGGCGCGGCGGAGCAGCGGTTCGAGGCCGTCTTGTGCCATCAGCACGTCGAGCGCGGCGCGGGTGGTGCCGCCGGGGCTGGTGACGGCCTCGCGCAGTGAAGCCGCCGATTCGGGCGAGACGCGCGCCAGCTCGCCCGATCCCGCCACCGTGGCGCGGGCCAATTTCTCCGCGAGGTCGGCGGGCAGACCCGCCGCGATCCCGGCCTGGGCCAGGCACTCGATCAACAGAAACACATAGGCGGGGCCGCTGCCCGACACCGCCGTCACCGCGTCCATCAGCGCCTCGGCATCGATCCAGGCCACTTGGCCGACCGCCGCCAGCAGCGCCTCGGCGCGGGCGCGGCCCGCCTCATCCACCTTGTCGTTGGCGCAGAGGACGCTGATGCCGTGGCCGATCGATGCCGGCGTGTTGGGCATGGCGCGCACCAGCGCGGCATCCTTGCCGAGCTGGCTGGCGAGAAAGGCCAGGGTGCGCCCCGCCGCGATCGAGAGAAACAGCGTGCCGCCCCCCGCCATCGCGCGGTAATGGGGCAAGGTCTCCGCCATCACCTGCGGCTTCACGGCAATCACCGCCACATCGGGCCGGAAGCCGGGGTCGAGATGATCCGGCGTCGCCAGGAATTTCACATGCGGCGACAGCGTGTCGGGGCGCGCACCGGCCATCGGCTCGATCACGACATAGCGCTCGGCGAGATCGCGCTCCAGCCAGCCGCTCAGCAGCGCGCCGCCCATGCGGCCGCAGCCGATCAGCAACAGAGAGGGTAGCGATATGGGCGCGGTCACGCCTCGCCGACGGGCTCGATCATGGCGGCGGCGATCGCCTCTTCCGCCTGCTTGCCGCCCCAGATCACCAACTGGAACGCGGGATAGAAGCGCTCGCATTCGGTGACCGCGATATCGACCAGATCCTCGAGCTGCTCGACGCTGGCGCCGCCGGCGCCGCGCAGCAGCACGCCCTGGCGGAACGCGGGCGAGAGATCGTCGCTGACCAGATCGAAATGCCCGAGCCACAGCCGCTCGTTGATCGCGGCCAGCAATTCCAGCACCGCGATGCGGCGCGCCTTCGGCACCTTCATGTCGAAGCTGCAGGAAAAATGCAGGGCCGCGATTTCACGCTGCCAAATGAACAGCAGCCGGTAGTCCGACCATTTGCCGGCGATCTCGACCAGCAGCTCCTCGTCACTGGAGCGATCATGCGCCCATTGATTGGCCAGCACAATTTCTTCAGCGAGATCGATCGGGTTGCCGAAACCTTGCCCGCCGGCCATCGACAACGAGGTCATTCACTCCCCTCCAAGCACCGCCGATACATCGGGCGCGCGATATTTAGTAGCGTCTTCGCCGCATTCATCAATATCTAGCCTGAAGAGTTTCGTGACTCGTAGCAAGCACCGAAAGCGGCCGGATTCGAAAAACCTGTGGAGGAAATTGCCGGCGCGCTCAGCGAATCTTCAGCGCCGCGATTTCCGCCTCCAGCGCGGCGACCCGCGCCTCGAGGGTTTCCTGCGCCTCGCGCGCTTTAGTGGCCATCGCCTTCACCGCCTCGAATTCGTCGCGCCGCACCACATCCATGCGCGACAGCACGCGCTCCGCCTGATCGCGCATGCGATTCTCGAGCTCGGTGCCGAAATTGGCGAGACCGCCGAGGGCACCGTTCGCCACCTTCGCCAGATCGTCGAAAAACCGATTTTCGCCCTGCATAGGAAACTCCTGTCCCGTTCGTGCTTCACTATGTAAGCCAAACTTGCGGCAAATCGATACCCCGACGCGATGGCAAGGCTATTCCCGGTAAGTATTCGCCCAATAAAAACGCCCGCCCCCCCCAAACACCTTCCCTCAAACACCTTCCACCCCGACGAAAGTCGGGGTCCATGCCCGATGCCATACTCTTGCGTTGCCGATGGATACCGGCGTTCGCCGGTATGGGGCGCGAGGGGTACAAGGTGCGGAGAGGTAAGCGAAAACAGAAGGGCCTAGCCTTGTCGGCTAGGCCCTTCTCCGAATTGGTGGAGCCAGCCGGGATCGAACCGGCGACCTCTACAATGCCATTGTAGCGCTCTCCCAGCTGAGCTATGACCCCGGGAAAGGCGCCGACCTCGACGCGTTGGCGCGAACGCTAATCACCCGCCGCGTTTCCGTCAACGTTCCTCTTCCTCATCGACATTCTCGATGACTTCGGCCATGTCGTCCTCGTCTTCGCCGAGTTCCGACGCGTCCTCGATCACTTCCTCTTCCTCCTCCTCGGTCTCCTCGCCCTCGACGGCGGGGTCCGCATCCTCGTCGCCGGCACTATCCGGCGGCAAGGCGTCGGGGACGTCCTCGCTGGCGATCGCCGCGACCAATTCGGGATCGACCTCTTCGGCGACGATCGGGCCGAGCGCCGTCTCGGCGACCGCATGCGCCCGCGTGCGCCGGGTCTTGACCACGGCCTCGACATCGAAGCCCGTGCCACATTTGGGGCAGACGATGGGATCGTGACGCATATCGTAATAGCGCGTCCCACAACTGGGACACAGACGCTTTAATCCCCATTCCGGCTTTGCCAAAACTCACCTCCGCGCCGCGTTACGATTCCCACGGGTCGCGGCCAATTGCCACGAACCCTTCTATCCTGTCAAAAGCAAAATCGCGTGGCGCCGGCCGCCCTGTCGGCTATCGTGTGCCGCGATCCGCCGCGATATGGACATTGCCCGGCATGAACACAAGCCCCGTCTTAAGCCCCGTCTCGCCGCTGGTCTCCGCGACCGCGCGCGCGCTGACGGGGCATATAAGCGTTCCCGGCGACAAGTCGGTGTCGCACCGCGCACTGATCTTCGGCGCGATCGCGGTCGGCACCACGCGCATCGCGGGCCTCCTCGAGGGCGAAGACGTGCTCAACACGGCACGCGCGCTGCGCGGCCTCGGCGTGCCGATCGAGCGCGCCGGCGACGGCGCGTGGGTCGTGCATGGGGTCGGGCTGGGCGGCCTCGCCGAACCCGATTCGGTGCTTGATCTCGGCAATTCCGGCACCGGCGCGCGCCTGCTGATGGGGCTGGTCGCGACCCATCCCTTCACCAGTTTCTTCACCGGCGACGCCTCGCTATGCCGCCGGCCGATGGCGCGCGTCACCGAGCCGCTGTCGCGGATGGGGGCGCGCTTCGTCGCCCGCGACGGCGGGCGCCTGCCGCTGGCGGTGATCGGCACGCGCGAGCCGCTGCCGATCGAGTACCGCCTGCCGGTGCCATCGGCGCAGGTCAAATCGGCGGTGCTTCTGGCGGGTCTCAACGCGCCCGGCGAGACCAGCGTGATCGAGCCGGCGCCGACCCGCGACCATACCGAAAACCTGCTGCGTCATTTCGGTGCCCAGGTCCAGGTCGGCGACGAAACCGACGGCCGCCACATCGTGGTCACGGGCCAGCCCGAGCTGACCGCGTGCGATCTGGTGGTGCCGGGCGATCCGTCCTCCGCCGCGTTTCCGCTGGTCGCGGCGCTGCTGGTGCCCGGCTCGGCAATAACCATTGCCGGCGTCGGGATCAATCCGCTGCGCGCCGGCCTCTTCGAGACGCTGGGCGAGATGGGCGCCGACCTCGTCTTCGCCAACCGGCGGATCGAGGGCGGCGAGCCGGTCGCCGATATCGCGGTGCGGGCGGGGGCGCTGAAGGGCGTCACCGTGCCGGCCGAGCGCGCACCCAGCATGATCGACGAATATCCGACCCTCGCCGTCGCCGCCGCGTTCGCGCGCGGCCGCACGGTAATGCACGGTCTTCAGGAACTGCGCGTCAAGGAAAGCGATCGCCTCGCCGCGGTGGCGCGCGGCCTCGAAGCCTGCGGCGTCACGGTCGCGGTCGAGGGCGACACGCTGATCGTCGAGGGCGACGGCAGCCCGCCCGCCGGCGGCGCCGCCATCGCCGCCCGGCTCGACCATCGCATCGCCATGGCGTTCCTGGTGCTGGGGATGGCGGCGCGCGCCCCGACCCGCATCGACGATGGCGCCACCATCGAGACCAGCTTTCCGGGTTTCGTCGCGCTGATGAACGGCCTCGGCGCCGCCATCGGTCCCGCGTGATGGTCACGCCATGATTATCGCCCCATGATCATCGCGATCGACGGGCCGGCCGGGGCCGGCAAGAGCACCATCGCGCGGCGCATCGCGCAGCATTTCGGCATCGCCCATCTCGATACCGGCAGCCTCTATCGCGCGGTCGCGCTGAAGGCGCTGGCGCTGGGCGACCCCGGCGATCCCGCGGTCGCCGAGGCCGCCGCGCGCGCGCTCGATCTGTCGCTGCTGGAGGACCGGCATCTGCGCGACGAGACGGTGACCGCCGCCGCGTCGGTGGTGGCGGCGGTGCCGGCGGTGCGCGATGCCCTGCTCGATTTTCAGCGCGATTTCGCCCATCGTGCCGGCGGCGCGGTGCTGGACGGCCGCGACATCGGCACGGTGGTCTGTCCCGACGCCGACGCCAAGCTATTCCTGACCGCGACCCCCGAGGCGCGCGCCGGGCGCCGTACCAAGGAGTTGCAGGCGGCCGGGGCTGGGTCTATATACCAGCGCGTTCTCGCGGATATGAAAGCGCGTGATGCACGCGACAGCGTGCGTCAGGCGGCACCGTTGGTTCCCGCCGACGATGCCATCGTGATCGATACCAGCCCGCTCGACGCCGATGCGGTGTTCAACGCGACGCTGGCTGCCATCACCGACAAGCTCGCCGTCACAAAACGGTAAGAGGAAGCGGCTTTCCTATGCGCGACGATGCCGGGCATCGCCGCCGCGCCCGACCCTGACGGCGGACTGTCGCGCTGCGTCTCCCGCGCATCGCGACCGGCAGATATCGGGAGCAAGTGGAGAGCGCATGGCCGTCACGGAATTCGCGGATAAGCCCAAGGAAAGTTTTGCCGCGCTGTTGGATGAATCGCTCGGCGCCACCGCCGGGCTCGAAGGCACGGTCATCAAGGGGACCGTGATCGCGATCGAGAACGATACGGTTCTGATCGATGTCGGATTGAAGGCCGAGGGCCGCGTGCCCTTGAAGGAATTTTCCGGGCCGGGCCGCGGGCCCGAGCTGAAGCCCGGCGACATCGTCGAAGTCTTCCTGGAGCGCATGGAAGACAAGCATGGCGAGGCGCAGATCTCCCGCGACAAGGCCCGCCGGGAAGAAGCCTGGACCCTCCTCGAAAAGAACTTCCAGGGCAATGAGCGCGTCAACGGCACCATCTTCGGCCGGGTCAAGGGCGGCTTCACCGTCGATCTCAACGGCGCCGTGGCCTTCCTGCCCGGCAGCCAGGTCGATATCCGCCCGGTGCGCGATATCACGCCGCTGCTCGGCACGCCCCAGCCGTTCCAGATTCTGAAAATGGATCGCAGCCGTGGCAATATCGTGGTGTCGCGCCGCGCCGTTCTGGAAGAAAGCCGCGCCGAGGCCCGCTCGGAACTGGTGGCCAGCCTCAAGGAAGGCCAGGTCCTAACGGGCGTCGTCAAGAACATCACCGATTACGGCGCCTTCGTCGATCTGGGCGGCGTCGATGGTCTGCTGCACGTCACCGACATCGCGTGGCGGCGCATCAACCATCCGTCCGAGGCGCTTAGTATCGGTCAGAGCGTCAAGGTGCAGGTGGTGCGCTTCAACCCCGAAACGCACCGCATCTCGCTCGGCATGAAGCAACTCGAAGCCGATCCGTGGGAGGGTGTCGAGAACAAATATCCCTCCGGCACCAAGCTGCGCGGCCGCGTCACCAACATCACCGACTATGGTGCCTTCGTCGAGTTGGAGCCGGGTGTCGAGGGGCTGGTCCATGTCTCAGAAATGAGCTGGACCAAGAAGAACGTGCATCCGGGCAAGATCGTTTCGACCAGCCAAGAGGTCGAGGTGATGGTGCTGGATGTCGATCCGACCAAGCGGCGCATCAGCCTCGGGCTGAAGCAATGCATGGAAAATCCGTGGGAGGCGTTCCGCGATAAGTATCCCGCCGGCACGGAGCTCGAGGGCGAGGTCAAGAACATCACCGAGTTCGGCCTGTTCGTCGGCCTGCCGGGCGAGATCGACGGCATGGTGCACCTCTCCGACCTCGACTGGAATCGCACCGGCGAGGAAGCCATCGCCGATTACAAGAAGAGCGACAGCGTCAAGGTCCGGGTGCTGGATGTCGATGTCGAGAAGGAGCGCATTTCGCTCGGCATCAAGCAGCTCGCCTCCGATCCGTTCGAATCGAGCCTGGCCGCGCTGAAACGCGGCGACATCGTTACCACGGCGGTGACCGCGATCACCGATGGCGGCATCGAGGTCGCGGTCGGCGACGGCATGCCCGGCTTCATCCGCAAATCGGAGTTGTCGCGTGACCGCGCCGAACAGCGGCCCGACCGCTTCGCCGTCGGCGAGAAGGTCGATGCCAAGATCACCGCGATCGACAAGACGTCGCGCAAGGTGACGCTGTCGATCAAGGCGCGCGAGGTCGAGGAAGAGAAGAAGGCGATGGCCGAATATGGCTCGTCCGATTCGGGCGCCAGCCTCGGCGATATCCTGGGCGCGGCGATCAACCGGTCGCGCATCAAGGAAGACAAGACCGAAAAAGACGACGAATAGTCGGAACCGCCTGCCTTATCGGCAAAATCCCGTCCTCCAAAAAGAGGGCGGGATTTTTTTGCTTCGCGGTAAATCCGCCCCATGGTGCAACGGCACGATGGATACCGGCGTTCGCCGGTAAGGGAAATCGTGTTTCAATCTGGGTGTATCAAACTCTAAACCACAAACGCGCCTCTCCGGCGAAAGCCGGAGTCCATCCCTGCCATGGATACCGGCCTGCGCCGGTAAAGTAACAAGGTCCAGCCGCGACGCGAAGATAGTCTCGACCCAAGAAGCGCGCCCTTTCTTCCGACCACGGTTCCGGGCGCTTACTTATGGTGCTTGATGGTGGCCTTGGTCACGGTGGAAAGAAGCTGGGTGCGCGAGAACGGCTTGGCGAGCGTATAGTCGGCGCCCAGCGCGATCGTCATGCGCAGCACGTCCTGGGCGGAGCCCGCCTGACCACCGCCTGATATCGCGATGATACCAACATCAGGATCGTCGTGACGGATGCGCCGTATGGTGCCGATACCATCCTCGCCCGGCATGAAGATATCCGAGATGACGACATCGTACTTGCCGTGCCCCTGTTCGAATTTCTCGATACCGTCGATGCCGTCGAAGGCTTCCTCGACGCCGTGCCCGGCGGAGGCCAGCATGTCGTTGACGGTCTCGCGGATCATTTCGTTATCGTCGATAAGAAGAATATGTGCCACGGGATCACCTTCGAATCTCTCCGGAGTGGACCGGTATGACTGTTCTATAAAGAATTTCTTCTTGTCATTTGCAAGGCGGGACGGGGTCGTTTCGGCGAAACCTTCCCGATGCGACGGGGTCGGTGGATAGCTAACGCTTGGGAGGGGTCATATGGTTCCCCACGGAAGAATAAATAGGTTAATTTCGCTCGCCATCCTCCTGTTATCGCTGACATTCGGCGTCCGCGTGCCGGCCCAGGCGGAGGTACTCGCGATCGGTCAGCTCGCCCCTCGGCTGGTGGCGACCGAAATAAACGGAAAGGTGTTCGACTCGTCACGGCTGCGTGGCCAAGTAATCATCGTGAATTTCTGGGCGACCTGGTGCGGACCGTGCCGTGCCGAGATGCCTATCCTCGACCGATTCTATCGGGCGTTTCGCGGCCGCGGCTTGGCGCTGATCGGCATCAGCGTCGATCGCTGGGCCGACCGAGACAAGGTGAAGGCCGTGATGAACGCCTTTGCCTACCCGGCCGCCCTGAACAATGAAGCCACGGTCGATGATTTTCCCCGGCCCGAGGCGATCCCCATCACCTATGTCATCGACCGGGCCGGCGTGCTGCGCCGGGTCATGCGACCCGATCGAGTCGCGATCACCGCCGAAACCCTGGCGGTGACGATCCTGCCGCTGCTCGAGGAAAAGACGGCGCCCGACCCGTCGGGCCTATCGGCGTCGCGCTAGAGTGCGATCCGCCCAGACGGAAGCATTCTTGCTTCCGTCTGGGCGGATCGCACTCTAATCATTGAATTAGAGGCGGATTCACGCCTGATGGAATCGCGAATGCGATTCCATCATAGGCGATCCGACTCTAGCGGGACGGGCCGAAAAAATCGCGCTTGCCGATGGCGAGGCCGTTATGCCGCAACAGCGCGTAGGCGGTCGTACAATGAAAATAGAAATGCGGGATGACGACGCCGATCATGTAGTCCCGCGCCGTCATGTTGCGCGTGACGTTGCCGGCGGGGAACGAGACCTCGGCGTCGTCGCGGCCGTCGAACTGCGCGGGCTGGATCGATTCCAGAAAGGCAACGGTCTTGGCGATCCGCGCCTTCACCTCGGGGAATGTCTTCTCGGTATCGGCGAATTTCGGAATGTCGATGCCGGCGGTCCGCGCGGCGCCACCCTTGGCCTGGTCGGTCGCGGTCTGAACCTGGCCAATGAAATCGAACATGTCGGGAAAGAGCCGCGCCTGCAGCAAAGCCTCGGGCGCGAATTTCTTGTCGGCGGCATAGGCTTCGGCCTTGTCGATCAGGACCGACAAGGCGTTGAGATGGCGGATAAAGCTCGGCACGGTGGCCGAATACAGCGTCAACGACATGGAAATTTTCCCTCTGGGGCTAAAGCAGTTTGAAGTAATTCAGGAACAGGCATTCCGGCACGCGCTCGGCAATGCCGAAAAAGACGAACCGGCTCAGCCAATCATAGGGCCCGACGGGCGCCTCGAATACCGACCAAGTGCGGAAATAATAGGAATCGGGATCGATCCAGCCATCACCGGCGTTGAGCCGCTTCATCACCTCGGGCGGACCATAGCGAAAGCCGGTGTTGCGCACATTGATGAAGACGCCGTCATGGGTCTCGAAGGTATAGCGCGCGTCGATGGTGCCGACCTCGTCGGGGCGCACCAGCGGCCATTCCGTGCCGCCAGGCACGACGCGGCCCCGGAGACCGGCGGGTCCCGCGAAATCGCCGCCGAGGATCGGCACCATCAGGCGCTGACCAGTGCCGCCATAGCTGCCCATCGGCATGCCGCGCCCGGTGATCACGCGCGTCGTGATCGTCAGCTCGAACCGGGGCAGCATGTCCGGCAGCTTCGTCGGCTGATGCGAGTCGTTCAATTCGACGGTCATTGCGTTTCCTCTTTTCTACAAAACTTCAAAAAATTCCCTTTGCGCGGGCTTGGCCCGCGCACCCACGAATAGGTTTTCGCGCGAAAAAATTCGTGGATGGCCGGATCAAATCCGGCCAAGGCGTCTTCTTCATCTTGGCGGTTCAAATTTTTCTTCCACTTTCTAAGCCGCCTTCTCCAGCCCTTCGGCCTCGGGCAGCGGCGGCTTGCCCAGGATCATATCCGAGGCCTTTTCCGCGATCATGATGGTCGGCGCATTGGTGTTGCCGCCGGTGATCGCCGGCATCACCGAGGCATCGACCACGCGCAAGCAATCGATGCCGCGCACCCGCAACTGCGCGTCGACCACCGCGTCGCGGCCGGTGCCCATGGCGCAGGTGCCGACCGGATGTTGGGTGGTGCCGCAGAAATTGCGGATCGCGTCCTCGATCTCGGCGTCGGTCTTGACCTTGGGGCCCGGCATCACCTCCGCGCCCATGGCATCGGCGAAGGGCGGGCGCGCCATCAGATCGCGCGCGATCTTCACTGCCTCGCGCATCGTCACCAGATCGTTGCGCGACGACAGCAGATTGAACTGGATGCGGGGCGGCGCCAGCGGATCGGCGGACCGCAGCGTCATATACCCGCGACTCTCGGGATGCAGCAGGGAGTTGATCCAGTCGATCTTGTCGCCATTCGCCTTGCGCACGCCGGGGAACCAGATCCTGGTGTCGAAGCCGATGCAGTTGACATAGCACTGCATGTCGGGCCGCTCCAATTCCGGCCGCGTGCGGATAAAGCCGACGCACAGCAGCGGCAGGCCCGCCATCACCCCGGTGCCGTTGAGGCGCCAGCGCACCACCTCGCGCGCCAGCCGGTCGAAGCGGAAATTCGCATCATAGCCGGTCGGCACCTTGCACAGCCGCCGAATCCACATGCTGGGATGCTCTTGCAGATTGCGCCCGACGCCCGGCAGATCGAGCACCGGCTTGATGCCGTGCGTGGTGAGATCGTCCGCCGGACCGATGCCCGACAGCATCAGCAGCTGAGGCGAGTTATAGGTGCCGCCCGACAAAATGACTTCGCGCGCGGCATGGGCGACGTGGGATTTGCCGTCACGCCGATATTCGACTCCGATGGCGCGGCCGTTATCGATCATCACCCGCCGGGTCATCGCCCCGGTCTCGACCGTGAGATTGCGGCGCCCCAGCACCGGCGTCAGATAGGCGGCGGCGCTGGAGGCACGATGGCCCTTGTGCTGGTTGAAATCCATCGGACCGAACCCCTCGGGTTCGGCGCCGTTGAGATCGCGGCTCTCGGCAAAGCCGGCGGCCGTGGCGCCGGCCATGAAGGCGCCGTAGAGCGGATGATCGCTGCCGCTGGGCACGGTGGCGAGCGGACCATCGCCGCCATGATAGACGCCCGCGCCGCGCCAATCGGACTCCATGCGCTTGTAGTATGGCAAGATGTCGGCATAGGACCAGCCGTCATTGCCAAGCTGGCGCCAATGATCGAAATCACGCGCATGGCCGCGCGCATACATCATGCCGTTGATCGAGGAAGAGCCGCCGAGTACTTTGCCTCGCGGCACCCGCAGGCGGCGATTGTTCAGCGTCGGGTCGGGCTCGCTCTCATAGCCCCAGTTAAATTCGCGGCGCTGCGATGCCGGCACGAAGGCCAGCGGCATCTTCAGAATCATCTTATTGTCGCGGGCGCCGGCTTCCAGCACCAGGACCGCGACAGCGGGATCGGCGCTTAGCCGATTTGCGAGGACGCAACCCGCCGAGCCGGCGCCGACAATGACGTAATCGTAATTGGCCATCCCGCCCTCACGCCGATCGCTATCGGCGCAAGGTACGGGACGGTATGCATCATATCAAGCAATGGGCACGGGCGAGGGCTCGGCCGTGCCTGATCCGCCTGAGGTTATTGCTGCGTCGAGCTGCCCATGCCCGAGGGCGCATTGCCCGGGGTCATCGCATGGGGCATGCCATTAGCGGGCGGATTGGACGTGCCCTTATTCATGGTGCCGTTCGGACCATTATTGATCGGGGTGCCGGCATCATTATTGGGCATCTCGGCGGTGCTGTTTTCCATGGTCGAGCCGGTGTCGGTCGCCATGCCCGATGGCGATTTGGTCGCGCCGCTATAGCCCGTGGCCCCGGCGGCCTGGGCGGGCGCCGCATTGGTCGGCGCCGCGTCGAGGCCCGTGCCGGTCCCGGTGGCGCCACCGCCGCCGGCCATGCCCGCCGCGAAGGCCGGCGCCGCGAACAGCGCCAAGGCCAGAGCCGCCGCACTTGTTTGGCGAAGAATCGAATTCATAGGCTACCTCCTGTTACCGTGTTGCCGGCAAACCCCTAATTCGGGGTCGGCAAGCCTAAGAGATAGGCGTCGTTTGCGGCGCGATGGCGGCGCCCCGTGGGTAAACTGGTGGCGGGCGAAAAAATCCGTCTTCGTGCTATAATTCGGCTGAAAGTATGATTATTTCCGAGATACCGCATGAATAAATCCGAAACCTCCCTCGATCGAAACGGCCTGATGCAGCCCATCGCGCCCTTCATCCGCGACCAGTGGTATGTCGCGGCCTTTTCGGAGGAACTGACGACCGCGCCGCTCGGGCGGAAAATCTGCGGCGAGCCGCTGGTGCTGTTCCGGCGCGCCGACGGCACCGTCGCGGCGCTGGAGGATCGCTGTTCGCACCGCCGCTATCCCTTGTCGCTGGGCCGGATCGTCGGCAACGAGTTGCAATGCGGCTATCACGGCGCGCGGTTTGACGGCGCCGGACGCTGTATCGCGATTCCGGGCCAGGACAGCATCCCCAACAGCTTCAACCTGCGCGCCTATGCGGTGCGCGAGCAGGATGGCGTGGTGTTCCTGTGGCCGGGCGATCCGGCGCGCGCCGCCGCCGACGCGACGCCGGATTGGCGGCGCAACGCGGCGCCGGATTGGGCGACCGTGCGCGGCCTCCACCGCATGCCGGCGAATTATCAACTGGTGCTCGATAATCTCCTCGACCTGACCCATGTCGCCTTTGTGCACAAGAATCTGGGCGGCCCCGGCGTCGCCGAGAACAAGCTGGAATTCTCGGTCGAGGGCGAAATCGTCAACACCTTCCGCATGATGCGCAATGTCGAGCTGCCGGGCCTCTTCAATGCGTTGGGCAAGACCGGCACGTTCGACCGCTGGCAGAAGCAGATCGTGCGCGCGCCCGGCTATGTTTATTTCGAGGCCGGCGCCGAGCCCGCCGGGTCCAACAATCCGCCGACCCAGCCCAACCACATCGTCATTCAGGGCATCACGCCCGAGACCGCGACCGCGACGCATTATTTCTGGGCGACGGCACGCGCCTTCGCCATCGACGATGCGGCGCTGTCGAAGACGATGCGCGCCATCACCAGCGATGCGTTCGACGAGGATGTCGCGGTGCTGGCGGCGCAACAGCGCTCGATCGACGACAATCCCAGCGACCGGCCGCTGGGCGCCTTCGCGTGCGATGCCGCCGGCATCGCGGTGCGCCGCATTCTGGCGCGGCAGCGCGCGGCGGAGGATCCGGCGCCGAGTCGCGCCTGAATCTTGGCGCGCCCGGCCGCGCTGGGGCACAATGCGGCATGACCATCCGTCAATTGCCGCCCGTCATCGTCAACCGCATCGCCGCCGGCGAGGTGATCGAGCGCCCGGCCGCCGCGGTGAAGGAGCTGGTCGAGAACGCCATCGACGCCGGCGCCACCCGCATCGACATCGTGCTGCGCGAGGGCGGCCAGTCCCTCATCGCCGTTACCGACGATGGCACCGGCATGTCGGCCGAGGAATTGGCGCTGTCGGTCGAGCGTCATTGCACCTCGAAGCTGCCGGACGATGATCTTCTGCATATCGCGAGCCTGGGATTTCGTGGCGAGGCGCTGCCCTCGATCGGCGCGGTCAGCCGCCTCGCCATCACCACGCGCCAGCGCGGCGGCGCGGCCGCGCGGCTCACCGTCGAGGGCGGCACGGTGGGCGCGGTCGAGCCCGCCGCCTTCAACGCCGGGACCCGGGTCGAGGTCCGCGATCTGTTTTTCGCGACGCCGGCGCGGCTCAAATTCCTCAAATCGGTGCGGGCCGAGCGCGACGCCGCCATCGATACGGTGACCCGCCTCGCCATGGCCTATCCCGCCATCGCGTTCACCATCACCGGCGACGAGGGGCGCGAGCATCTGCGGCTCGATGCGGTGGCGCCCAGCCTGATCCCCGTCGATGCGCGGCGCGAGCGGCTGGCCGCGATCCTCGGCCGCGACTTCACCGACAATGCGGTAGCGATCGAGGCCGAGCGCCAGGGCGCCATCCTCACCGGCCTCGCCGGCCTGCCGACCTTCAACCGCGCCACCGCGCGCGACCAATATCTCTTCGTCAATGGCCGGCCGGTGCGCGACAAGCTGCTGCATGGCGCGGTGCGCGGCGCCTATGCCGATTTCCTGGCGCGCGACCGCCATCCGCTGGTGGCGCTGTTCCTCGACTTGCCCGAGACCGAGCTCGATGTGAATGTTCATCCCGCCAAGGCCGAGGTCCGGTTCCGCGACGCGACGCTGGTGCGCGGGCTGATCGTCGGCGCTCTGCGCACCGCCATCGGCGCCGCCGGCCATCGTGCCTCGACCAGCGTCGCCGACGCGGCGCTGGCCGCGTTCCGCCCCGGCATCGGGCCGCTGCCCGTGCATCGCGGTTATGATTTTTCGGCGCCGCGCGCCCATCCATCCTACGCGTCCGGCCTCGCCGAGAGCGCCATCGCGCTCTATGAACCGGGGCGGCTGCCGGCGGCGCCGCTGGCCAGCGATGCGCCGGAACAGCATTTCCCGCTGGGTGCCGCCTGCGCCCAACTCCACGATACCTATGTCGTGGCGCAGACCGAGAACGGCATCGTCATCGTCGATCAGCATGCCGCGCATGAGCGCCTCGTCTATGAACGCATGAAGGAAGCGATGGCGGCAACCGGCGTCGCGCGCCAGATGCTGCTGCTGCCCGAGGTGGTCGAGCTCGACGAGGCCGCCGCCGACCGCCTGGTGACGCGCGCGCCCGAACTGGGCGAGCTCGGCCTGGTGCTGGAGAAATTCGGGCGCGGCGCGGTGGTGGTGCGCGAGGTGCCGGCCCTTCTCGGCGAGACTGATGTGAAGAGCCTGGTGCGCGACCTCGCCGACGAGCTGGCGGAACTAGGCGACACGCTGGCGCTGAAGGAAAAGCTGGAAGAGGTGTGCGGCACCATGGCCTGCCATGGCTCGGTCCGCGCCGGCCGCCGCCTCAACCAAACCGAGATGAACGCGCTGCTGCGTCAGATGGAGGCGACCCCCCATTCCGGCCAATGCAATCACGGCCGTCCGACCTACGTCGAGCTGCGCCTCGCCGACATCGAGCGCCTGTTCGGCCGGCGGTGATTTAGGCGCCGGAGCCGCCGCCGGTTTTCCGGCCCCGCCAGCCGCCGCGCAATTGTTCGGCCACGACATAGAGCAGCGGCACCAGGAAAATGCCGAAGACCGCCGCCGCGATCATGCCGCCGAACACCGGGACGCCGACCGCGTGGCGGGTAATGGCGCCGGCGCCCTGGGCCAGCACCAGCGGCAACAGGCCGAGGATGAAGGCGAAACTGGTCATGATCACCGGACGGAAGCGCAGCTTCGCGCCCTCGATGGCGGCGCCGCGCACATCCTTGCCGAGACCGCGCTGCTCCACCGAGAAGGCGATGATCAGGATCGCGTTCTTCGCCGCGAGCGCGATCAGCACCACCAGCCCGATCTGCGCATAGACATCGAAGCTCGATCCCGAGACCGCGAGCGCGACGACGGCGCCCAGCATCGCGACGCTGACTGACAGCAAGGCCGGCACCGGAATGTTCCAGCTTTCATAGAGCCCGACCAGGAACAGATAGGCGAACAGCAAGGCGAGACCCAGCAATACCGTGGTGCCGCCGCTCGCCGCCTTTTCCTGGAGCGCGGTGCCGGTCCATTCATAGCCATAGCCCGCGGGCAGGGTGGTGCGGGCGATGCGCTCCATCGCCGCCAGCGCCTGGCCGGAACTGTAGCCCGGTTTCGCCGCGCCATTCACGATCGCGGCGCGATAGCCGTTATAGCGGTCCACCGCCTGCGGCCCCTGTACCAGCTTGGCCTCGGCCAGCGCGCGCATCGGCACCATCTGACCTTTCGCGTTGCGCACATAGATGCGGTAGATGTCGTCGACCCGGTTGCGATAATCGGTCTCCGCCTGGACATTGACCTGCCAGGTGCGGCCGAACACGTTGAAGTCGTTGGCGTAGAAGCCGCCCAGCGTCGCCTGCAACGCATTGAAGATGTCGTTGATCTTGACGCCCAGCACCTGCGCCTTGTCGCGGTCGATATCGAGATAGATTTGCGGCGTGTCGGCGGCATAGGTGCTGAACACGCCGGCCAATTCGGGCTGCTGATTGGCGGCGACGACCAGCCCGCGCAGGGTCGCGGCGAGTTCGACCGGCGATTGACCCTGCAGCGCCTCCAGCGCGAATTGGAAACCGCCGGTGCTGCCGAGGCCCAGGATCGGCGGCAGGTTGAAGGGAAAGGCGATGGCGCCCGGCAGCGCCGCGAGGCGCGGCCGCAGCGCCGCGATGATCGCGCCGGCGCCCTGCGCCGGATCGGTGCGCTGTTCGAAGGGCTTGAGGCGAATGACAAAAAATGCCTGGTTCGAGGCGGCGAGGTAATCGATGAAATTGAGCCCGACCACCGACAGCACGCCCTCGACGCCGGGGACCGCCTGAATGATGCCCTCGACCTGCTTCGCCATCGCCTCGGAGCGATTGATCGACGCCCCTTCCGGCAGGCGTAAGGTGGCGAAGATCGCGCCTTGATCCTCTTCCGGCAGGAAGCTTTGCGGAATGCGGGTAAACAGCCCCCCCGCCAGCAGGAGCACGCCGACCACGACGATCACCCCGATGATCGACCGACGCACCAGCCGGCTGACGATGGCGACATAGCCGTCGCGCACCCCGTCGATGGCGCGGAGCGCATAGCGCATCGGTCCCCGCTTGGTGTGACCGCGCTTCAGCAGCACGCCGCACAAAGCCGGGCTGAGAGTCAGCGCGTTGAGCGCCGAGATCAGCATCGATACCGAGACCGCGACGGCGAATTGCCGGAATAATTGTCCGGCGATACCGGGGATGAACGCCACCGGCACGAACACCGACAGCAGGACCAGCGTGATCGCGACGATCGGCCCGGTGATTTCGCGCATCGCCTTCTTGGTGGCGTCGCGGATCGACAAATCGGGCTCTTCCTCGATCACGCGCTCGACATTTTCCACCACGACGATGGCGTCATCGACCACGATGCCGATCGCCAGCACCAACGCCAGCAGCGAGACGGTGTTGGCGGTATAGCCCATCGCGAGCAGCACCGCGAAGGTGCCGATGATCGAGACCGGCACCGCCACCAGGGGAATCAGCGTGGTGCGCAATTTGCCGAGGAACAGGAACACCACAAGCGCCACCAGCGCGATCGCCTCCGCCAGGGTGCGGACCACTTCGTCGATGGTGGAGGTGACGAACACGGTGGCGTCGAAGAAATTGCGATAGGCCAGATCGTGGGGAAAGCGCGTCGCGAGCTTATCCATCGTCTCGCGCACGCTGCGCGCGACATCGACGGCATTGGAGCCGGGCGTCTGATAGATGCCGATCGCCGCGGCCGGCGCGCCGTTATAGCGGCTGTAGCGGTCCTGACTCTTGGCGCCCATCTCGACGCGCGCGACATCCTTCAGCCGGACGATCGAGCCGTCGGGATTGGCGCGCAGCACGATGGCGGCGAATTCCTCGGGCTTGGTCAGCCGGCCCTTGGTCTTGATGGTCAGCTGGACGCGCTGATCCGGTCCGATGGGCGCGGCGCCGATGCGCCCCAGCGCGGCCTGGACGTTCTGATTCTGCACCGCCGTCACGACATCGCTCGGCGTCAGGCTGAATTCGGTGAGCTTGTCGGGGTCGAGCCAAACCCGCATCGAATAATCGAGCGGGCCGAACAGCTGCACCTGCCCGACGCCATTGATGCGCGCCAGCGCGTCGATGACATTGATGGTCGCGTAATTGCTGAGATAGATC
Organism: Allostellaceae bacterium; assembly: GCA_036510675.1. GTDB lineage: Bacteria > Pseudomonadota > Alphaproteobacteria > ATCC43930 > CGMCC-115725 > JAATGI01. The sequence continues at coordinate 7,962 of DATCDN010000027.1, read as the reverse complement.
GCATCGAACGTCTTTTGGGGCGAATAGAGCGCGATCACCTGCAGCAGCGCCGCCGATTTTTTGCGGATGACGAGGCCGGTGCGCGACACTTCTTGCGGCAGTTGGGGCGTCGCCAGGCTGGCGCGGTTCTGCACATTGACGGTGTTGATGTCGGGATTGGTGCCGAGCGCGAAGGTGACATTCAGCGTATAGGAACCGTCGGCGCCGCTCGCGGACTGATAATAGAGCGCGTTGTCGATGCCGTTGATCTGCTCCTCGATCGGCTGGGCCACCGTGGTCTCGACAACTTCGGCATCGGCGCCGGGATAGGTCGCGGTCAGCGTCACCTGCGGCGGCACGATCTCGGGGAATTGCGCGATCGGAATCGCCGAGATGGCGATGATGCCCGCCAGCGTGATGACGATGGCGATGACGGCGGCGAGACGCGGCCGGTCGATGAAGATCGCGGAAAACATGCGGCTCAGTTACTCGGCGCGGGGCTGGGCGCGACCGTCAGGCCGGGCCTGACCTTTTGGATGCCTTCGACGATCACCCGCTCGCCCGCCTTGAGACCGCTGGCGACGATGATGGCGCTGCCTTGCTCGGCGCCGAGCGTGACCCGCCGCTCCTCGACCTTGTTCTGGTCGTCGACCGTCAGCACATAGGAACCGGCCTGGTCGAGCTGTACCGCCGATTGCGGCACCAGCAGCGCGGTTCGCGGCGCCCCGCGCTGGATCTGCACGCCGACAATGCCGCTGGGGACCAGCAGCCCCTGGGGATTGGGTAGCTCCGCGCGCACCGCGACCGTATCGGTGCTGGGGTCCGCCTGGATGTCGAGAAAATTGGCGGCGCCGGGTGTCGCATAGGGGGTGCCGTCGGGCAGCCGGATGCGAACGCTGACATGCCCGTTCGCGGGGCCGTCCGCGAGGAGGCGGCGCTTGAAATCGAGCACGTCGCGCTCGCTCGCCTGGAACAGGACATAGATCGGGTCGATGCTGACGATCGTCGCCAGACTGCCGGTCGCGGGACCGACCAGATTGCCGACGGTGAATCGCGCGATGCCAATGCGGCCGTCGATCGGCGCGCGAATCTCGGTATAGCCGAGATTGATCTGCGCCTGGTCGAGCGCCGCCTGCGCCTCCATGATATCCGCCTGGGCGGCGCCCTGGGCGGCGGTCTGCTGATCGACGGTGGCGCGCGGGACGTAATCTTTCGGCAACAGCGCGCGGCCCCGCGACAATTGCTGTGCCGCGTTGATCTCCACGGCTTTCGCCTTGGCCAGATTGGCGCGCTGCTGCGCGACCTGGGCCTTGTAGGTGTCCTGCTCGATGCGGAACAGCAGGTCGCCCTTCTTCACCAGATGCCCCTCGGTGAACTGGCGCGCCTCGATATAGCCGGGCACCCGCGCCACGATATCGACCTTGTTGATCGCGGTGACCCGGCCGACGAAATCGCTGGTATCGGTGACTTCGCGGCTCGCCACCGGCGAGACTAGAACCGACGGCGCCCTGGGCGGCGGCGTCTGCGCCGCGCCGGGATCGCTGCCCGCGACCAAGCCCCATGCGCCGAACAGAGCGGCGATGAGAGCGTTCGTGACGACATGACATCGATGGCGCATCGACGGGTCTCCTTCACGGCGATTTCGGATGAGCGAGGCCTCGCGGTTGCACACTATCTCAACCGATTGGGCGCACCCTGTCGAGCGGCAATCGGGCATGCCGGGGGAGATGGCTTCTGGCATGAGCGTTCTGGCGCGGCTATAGTCGCGCCGCCGGCCTGCGATACCGGCCGCAAGGGGGGCGTGGGATGAAATACGAGATTTCCGGCACGGTGATGCAGACCGTGGCGATCGATCTGGCGCCGGGGGAGATCGTCTATAGCCAGACCAATTGCATGTGCTGGATGAACGACCAGATCGGGATGAACACCAACACCGGGGGCGGCCTCTTTTCAGGCATCAAGCGCAGCCTGGGCGGCGGCAGCTTGTTCGTCACCGACTTCACCGCGCACGGCAATGGCCATGTCGCGTTCGCGCCGCGCTTTCCTGGCAAGATCATGCCGGTCAAGCTCGCCGCCGGCCAATCGCTGATCTGCCGCAAGGAGACCTTCCTGTGCGCCGAAAAATCGGTGACCTTCAGTATCTCCTGGCAGAAGAAAATCGGCGCCGGGCTGTTCGGCGGCCAGGGTTTCATCCTGCAACAGGTGAGCGGGCCGGGCACGGTGTTTCTCGACCTGTCGGGCGAGATCGTCGAGCGCGATCTGGCTGCCGGCGAGAAGCTTTTGGTGCATGCCGGTCATGTCGGCGTGATGGACCCGAGCATACATTTTGATATCCAGATGGTACCCGGATTCAAGAACATCCTCTTCGGCGGCGAAGGCCTGTTTCTCGCCACCGTGACCGGGCCCGGCCATGTCGTGCTGCAGAGCATGCCGGTGATGAATCTGGCCGAGGAAATCGCACTTTACCTGCCGGCGCCTTCGACCAGTTCGACCACCGCGGGCGGGATCGGCGGCGCGGTCGGGGCGGCGGCTGTCGGCGGCATTCTGGGCAGCCTGCTCGGCTCGAAGGACTAGCGGCGGCCATGCCTGAATTATCGGGAAAGATCGCCATCGTCACCGGCGGCAGCCGGGGCATCGGCCGCGCCATCGCCCGCGAGCTCGCCAAGGAAGGCGCCTCGGTGATGATCGCGTCGCGCGACGCGGCGACGTGCGAGGCGGCGGTAGGCAAGATCAAGAACGGGGGCGGCGTCGCCGCGTCGATCGCGCTCGATCTGCGCGAGGCCGATGCGCCGGCCAAGCTCGCGGCCGCGACGGTCAAGGCGTTCGGCGGCATCGACATCGTCGTCAACAATGCCGGCGCGACGCAACGCGGCGAATTCCTGAGTCTGACCGACGAGCAGTTCATCGACGGCTTCGCCCTCAAATATTACGCGACGGTGCGGCTGACGCGCGCGGCATGGCCGCAATTGACGGCGCGGCACGGCTCGGTCGTGAACATCATCGGCGCCGGCGGCCGCACTCCTGGCGCACATTTCGCCATCGGCGGCTCGGTGAACGCGGCATGCCTCGCCTTCACCAAGGCGGTCGCCGAGCTCGGCATCGCCGACGGCGTCCAGGTCAACGCCGTCAATCCCGGCCCGGTGCGCACCGACCGCCAGATGGTTCGGATCGAGGCGGCGGCGAAGCAGGACGGCATCACCACCGACGAGGTGATCGCGCGCATGGTCAAGACGAGCGGCATCACCCGCATGGGCGAGCCCGAGGACATCGCCTATCTGGTCAGCTTCATCGTCTCCAAGCGCGGCAGCCTGTTCCAAGGCTCGCTGATCGACATGGAAGGCGGATCGACCAAGACCATCTGAGCTTGCGCGTCCTGCACATCATCGCCGGGGGTGAATTCGGCGGCGCCGAAACCATCGCGCAGGATGTCATCCTTGCACTGGCCGAGGCCGGAATCGACCAGCGGGTCATCACCCGGCCCTATGCGATCGCGGTACGCCGGTTCGCCGAAGCCGGGGTACCGCTGACGCCACTGTGGTTCTCGCGCCTCGACCGGCTGCGCGGCGCCAGCGCAGCGATCCGCCGCCACGCCGAGGCTTTCCAAGCCGATATCGTCCACACCTGGATGTCGCGCGCCGCCGCGTTCGTGCCGGCGCGCATGCCATGCCCGGTCGCGGGTTGGTTCGGGGGCTATTACGATCTGAAATTCTACCGTCATTGCGATTTCCATATCGGCCTGACCAAGGATTTGGTGGCTTATTTGCGCAAGGAAGGCGTGCCGGAGGATCGCGCCTTCCTGATCCATACGTTCGGCACGCTGGCGGCGGCGGCGCCGGCCGACCGCGCGGCGCTGACCACCCCCGAGGACGCGCCCCTGGTGCTGGTGATGTCGCGGCTGCATGAGAAGAAGGGCATCGACACCATCCTCGAGGCGCTGACCCGATGCACCGGCGTCTATCTGTGGCTCGCCGGCGAAGGGCCGGCGCGCGCGGCCTATGAGACGCTGTGCCGCGAGCTCGGCCTCGACGACCGGGTGCGCTTTCTCGGCTGGCGCACCGACCGGGCCGCGCTCTATCGCGCCGCCGATATCGTCGCGCTGCCCAGTCGCTATGAGCCGTTCGGCACCGTCATCACCGAGGCGTGGGCGATGCGCCGGCCGCTGGTCGCGACGCGGGCCGCTGGCGCCCAGGCTTATGTCAGCGACGGCAGCGACGGGCTGCTATGTCCGATCGACGATCCCCCCGCGCTGGCCCATGCCATCACGCGGCTGGTCGGGGACCCGGATTTGCGCGACAGGCTGGTACAAGGCGGCTGGCGCGCCTATCAGGACGGCTTCACCAAGGAGGCGGTGACCGCCCGCCTGCTCGACGCCTATCGCACCATGATCCGGATCGGGAAACGCTAGCGAAAGCCCAGGAACAGAATCCGCGCCTTGCCATAACGGCGCTCGTCCAGCAGCGTGAAGCCCGCGGGCGGTACGAAGCCGCCCTTCACGGGCTGCTCCAGCGAGATCACGCCCCCGACCGCGATCCAGGCTTGCCGGGCCAGCGCCGCCAGCGCGTCGGCGGCGACAGCCTCGCCATAGGGCGGGTCGAGGAACACCAGATCGCACGCCACCGCGGCGCGCGGCGGATGCAGCGCGTCACTGGCGAGAAGGCTCGCATTCCGGTCCTCACCCAGGGATGTGATGTTGGCGGCCAGCAGCGCGCGGGCCGCGTGGTCGCGCTCCATGAAGCTGGCATGCGCGGCGCCGCGCGACAGCGCCTCCAGCCCCAGCGCGCCGGTGCCGGCAAAGGCATCGAGCACGCGCGCGCCCGCGATCAGGTCGTGCTCGGCGAAGCGCGCATGGCCCAGAATATCGAACAGCGCCTCGCGGACGCGCGCCGCGGTCGGACGCACCGCGCGTCCCGGCGGGGCCGCGAGCGGGCGCCCCCTATGCCGACCGGCGACGATGCGCATCGGCGGGGGCGAGAATCGGCCCCAATTGCGTGCGCAGAATACCGCGCGGCACTTCCTCGACGCCGCCACGCGGCAGATCGCCGAGCAGGAACGGACCGTAGGCAATGCGAATCAGCCGCGTCACGTCGAGATCGAGCGTCGCCAGCACCTTGCGGATTTCGCGGTTACGGCCTTCGCGCAGCCCGAGCGTCAGCCAGGCATTGGCGCCCTGTACCCGGTCAAGCGTCGCGACGATCGATCCGTAATCGATGCCATCGACCCGAATGCCCTTCTCCAGTGGCCGCAATTGCTCGGCCGTCACCGTGCCGTGAACCCGCACGCGATAGCGCCGCAGCCAGCCGCGCGACGGCAGCTCCAACGCGCGCGCCACCGCGCCATCGTTGGTCAGCAGCAGCAAGCCCTCGGAATTGAGGTCGAGCCGCCCCACCGAAATGACGCGCGGCAGGCCGGGCGGCAGCTTCTCAAACACGGTGGGACGGCCGCCCTCGTCCTTGTGCGAGGTGATGAGGCCGGCGGGCTTGTGATAACGGAACAGCCGCGTCAGTGCCGGCTTCGGCAAGGGCTTGCCATCGACCATGATCCGACTCGATTCGTCGACGTCGCGCGCCGGGCTGGTCAGCACCGCGCCATCGACCGCGACGCGGCCCTGGGCGATCCAGCGCTCGGCCTCGCGGCGCGAACAAAGCCCCGCCCGCGCCATAGCTTTGGCGATACGTTCGATCATCGCGCGATTATCTTTTGCTATGCATGGCGGTATCAATCAGTGAATCGAAAATGCGCGTATCGCCCGCCGACAGGGCATATTCGGGATGCCATTCGACGCCCAGCACGAAGCGGCGACGCGGATCCTCGATGCCTTCGACGATGCCGTCGGGCGCCCGTGCATCGATGACGAGGCCGGGCGCCGCATCCTTCACCGCCTGGTGATGCGCGCTGTTGACCGGCATCTCGTCCATCCGCGTGACCCGATGCAGCAGCGTGCCCGGCGCCACCGCGACCGTGTGACCGGGCTCGGTGCGCGGGTTGGGCTGCTCATGCTGGAGGGCGCCGGGCCACTCGTCGGGAATGTGCTGCAACAGCGTGCCGCCCAGCGCGACGTTCAGCAACTGCATGCCGCCGCAAATGCCCAACACCGCGCGGTCGGCGGCGACGGCGCCGCGGGTGATCGCCAGCTCGAACGCGGTGCGCCGCGCCTTGGTGATGACGCTGGCATGCTGGGTGGTGGCGCCGAACAGCGCCGGATCGACATCGAAGGCGCCGCCGGTGACGACCAGCCCGTCGATCAGCGCGAGATACCCGGCCACCTGTTCCGGCTCGTGCGGCAGCAGAATCGGCAAGCCGCCGGCCCGCGCCACCGCGTCGCAATAATTTTCGCGAATGGCATACCAAGGATGGGTCTTGGAATATTTGCCGGGCGGCTCGGAATCGAGCGTCAGGCCGATGACGGGCGCGGTCATGGAGATTTTCGGTCCTTGGTGAACAGTGCCAAATCACCCGGAGGTCTTGCTTTGACCGCCGAGACCAGACGAGCCGCCTAGCGCTTGGCATGCTCCGCGTGCAGTTCCCCGATTAGAGCGTCGATATCGAGTTCTTCGCTCTTGCCCTCATCCAACTGGCGGATGCCGATTTCGAGTTCGGCGCGCAAAGCCGTCAACGCGTCGATATGTTCCAGCAGTTCGCGCCCGATCTCTTCCTGTGCTGCTTCGGGAAGTTGGGCGGCTTTCGCGAATGCCAGTTCGAGTGCTTTTGCCATTCCTTACCATACCACAAGCGGGACCGGCTGTCGCGTTCCGGGGCGCCGGGCTAATCGAGGACGATGAATTGGTATTGCGCGCCGTTGCCCGGATAGCCGCCGCACGCCGAGGCGACGGTGGAATTCTGGCTGACCACGACGTGAACCTCCATGCCGCGATCGAGAATGAACGGCACCGGCACGCTGCCGGCCACCCGGATCGTCACATAGCGTGGGCGGTGGCCGCAGCCCTTATGGGTGAAGGTGGCGACGCCGCTTTGATTCTGGGTGGTGCGCTGAAATTGCTGGCCCTGCACGCCGAAGCAGGATGGCGTCTCGCCGCATGCGAGGAAACCGAGCCCGGTGGGATTGAGTCCGTCCCGGCCCGCCGGCTCCTGTCCCGGCAGATGACAGGCGGAACAGGGCTGGCCGGTCTGCTGGGCGAAAAAGGGATTGGCGCGCGATGGTGACGGCGCGCATAGCATGGCAAGCGCGAGCAACACGGCCCCGGCAAACGTGACACCAGCGATCCGAGACATGCCACACCCCTCAATTGCGGTTATCGGCAGATTATGGCCAACCCGAACAAGTCACAACTTCTTTCCCAAATTGCCCCGGAGGGGCGGGCTCGCAGGCCATCACCGCCGTCTTTTGCGATTTTGCCCGTCACGCCGCAATCTGATTGCGTCGGCGAATTTCGTCGAGCGCCGCGGCGATGTGCTCGGGGTGCGCCGAGGCATGCTCGATCTCCCACAGCCAAGCCTGGCCGTCAGCCGCATAGTGAATGACCAGGTCCTCCCCGGAATCCTCGCCGCCGATTTGGCTAGGATCGCCCCCCGCTTCGCGCGGCCACGGACGAAGCTCGATCGCCATCGTATCGGTATCGGGGTAATAGCGGATGGCCGGTTCATTCATCATGGTAAAAAATTGCGGTCCCAGAACGCGTTATGGACGGTTTCGCCATCGAGTTCGGTCACCACGCGCAGCCAGCGCTGACGTTGTGAAACCCAAAACCAATATCGCACACGCCCATCCTGTTGGCGAGATTTCCGCGCCGGTTGGGCCAGCGCACGCCGAATGTCCGCGACATCGATATCGCGACGATCCGGCCGCGCCTGGACCTCCATGGCAAAGTAACGGGTCCGCCAAAACGATCGTGCCCCTACGCGTGGTGTAGGAGCGGCTATATCATTGCGGTCTTCGGCGTGTCTGGCCGAGACTGTCAAGCGGCCTGAAGGGGCAGCATGACGGTTTGATCATCGCCGAGTTGAGCGATAGTTTCCAGGGTCATG
>DATCDN010000026.1:0-2631 GCA_036510675.1 Allostellaceae bacterium | reverse complement strand
GAACGAGCGCAGACGTTTGCAGGCGCGCACGGGAAGTCATGCGTATGAGCGAAGTCGAATTGCCTGTCAATTGGAGCAGCGTCGATGCGGCGGCGCTTGTCATTTTCGCGAAATTGCGCTCTTTCGTGGCCCCGGCCGCGGCGCCGGCTAGCCGTTGAAAGGGAGCGCTCCGCCATGCCCACGCGCAAAGTCGTCATCACCTGCGCCGTCACCGGCTCCATCCACACTCCGAGCATGTCGCCGCATCTGCCCATCAGCGCCGAGGAGATTGCGCAGGCGGCGATCGGCGCGGCCGAGGCGGGCGCGGCGATCGTGCATCTGCACGCCCGCGATCCCCGCGACGGGCGCCCCGACCAGAGCCCCGAATTGTTCGCGCCGATCCTCAAGATCATCAAGCAGCGCGCCAATTGCGTCGTCAACATCACCACCGGCGGCGCCTCGACGATGACCATCGACGAGCGGTTGCGGCCGGTGGCCGAGTTCAAGCCGGAAGTCGCTTCGCTCAACATGGGCTCGATGAATTTCGGCCTCTATCCCATGCTCCAGCGCTTCAACGATCTCCGACATGATTGGGAGCGGCCCTATCTCGAAGGCTCGCGCGATCGCATTTTCAAGAACACGTTCGCCGACATCGAGAAGATTCTCGCCACTTGCGCCGACAACGGCACGCGCTTCGAGATCGAGTGCTATGATATCGGCCATCTCTATACGCTCGCCCATTTCGTCGACCGCGGGTTGGTGAAGCCGCCGTTCTTCGTGCAGAGCGTGTTCGGCATCCTCGGCGGCATCGGCGCCCATCCCGAGGACGTCATGCATATGCGCCGCACGGCGGATCGGCTGTTTGGCGCCGATTACCACTGGTCGGTGCTGGGGGCCGGGCGCAACCAGATGACAATCGCCGCGCAGGCGCTCGCGCTCGGCGGCAACATCCGCGTCGGCCTCGAAGATTCGCTATGGATCGGCCCCGGGCGGTTGGCTGAGAGCAACGCCGAGCAGGTCGCCAAGGCGCGCCGGCTGATTGAGGAACTTGGGCTTGAGGTGGCGACGGCCGACGAGGCGCGCGCGATTCTGAGCTTGAAGGGCGGCGACCGGGTGGCTTTCTGAAAGCGGCGCCCGGCCGGCAAACAGCCTAGCAGCCTGTCGGGCTTAGGGCGACGGATCGGTTTGGGCTAGAATCACGAGGTGATTCGCACTGGGCCGTGGGTATTGGCATGAGCAATTTCCGCCAAGTCGATCGGGAGACTGGGTTTCTGCTGCCGCCATCGATAGACGAGTGGCTGCCGGAGCGGCATTTGGCGCGGTTCGTGGTTGAGGTGATCGATGGCCTGGACCTGAAGGCGATGAGCATGAGCTATCGGGGCTCCGGCTCGGCGTCCTACCATCCCTGTGTGCTGTTGGGGCTTTTGGTCTACGGCTACGCGACGGGGGTGTTTTCGAGCCGCAAGCTGGAGCGGGCGAGCTATGACTCGGTGGCGTTGCGCTTCATCGCCGCCAACGACCACCCCGACCACGACACTATCGCCAACTTCCGCCGGCGCTTCCTGAAGGAGATCGAGGCGCTGTTCGTCCAGGTTCTGCTGCTGGCGCGGGAGATGGGCATGCTGAAGCTGGGCGCGCTGGGGCTGGACGGAACCAAGATCCACGCCAACGCCAGCCGGCACAGCGCGCTTTCCTATGAGCATGCCGGCAAGATCGAGGCGCAACTGAAGGCCGAGGTCGCCACGCTGCTGGCCAAGGCCGAGGCGGCTGATCAGGCTGGTATTCCCGACGGCATGTCGATTCCCGAGGAGCTGGAGCAGCGCGAGGCGCGGCTGGCGAAGCTGGCCGAGGCGCGCGGCAAGATCGAGGCGCGGGCGAAGCAGCGCTTCGAGCGGGAGCAGGCCGAACATCAGACGAAGCTGGCGGCGCGGGAGGCGAAGATCGCGGCCACCGGCAAGAGGCCCGGGGGCAAGCCGCTGGAGCCTCCACTCCAAGGTCCACGGCCCGACGATCAGATCAACCTCACCGACGAGGACAGCCGCATCATGCCGGTGGCCGGGGGCGGCTTCGACCAATGCTACAACGCCCAGGCGACGGTGGCGACGGGCTCCCTGCTGGTGGTCGCCACCCACCTGACCCAGGCGGCCAACGACAAGCAGCAGATCGAGCCGGCTCTGGCCAAGATCGCTGCCTTGCCCGCCGAACTGGGCGCCGCCGAGACCCTGCTGGCCGATACCGGCTATTTCAGCGCCGCCAACGTCGCGGCCTGCCAGGGCGCTCGGATCGATCCGCTGATCGCCATGGGCCGCCAGCCCCACTATCTGCCGCTCGACGAGCGCTTCGCCGGCGCGCCGCCCGCGCCCACCGATCCGACCCCGGTCGAGGCCATGGCCCATCGGTTCAAAACCCCGCAAGGCAAGGCGCTCTACGCCCTGCGCAAGCAGACCCCGGAGCCGGTGTTCGGCATCATCAAGTCGGTCATGGGCTTCCGGCAGTTTTCCCTGCGCGGTTTCGAAAAGGTTCAGGGCGAGTGGAGCCTGGTGACCATGGCCTGGAACATCAAGCGGATGTTCGCCCTCCAATCCGCCTGTTGAGGCCGATCAGCGCCCCTGGCGCCCCACCGGCGCCGCCAACAACACCGATCGGGCGCCC
>DATCDN010000025.1:0-22716 GCA_036510675.1 Allostellaceae bacterium | reverse complement strand
GCGCGTGCATCTGCCGCTGGTGGTGTCGATCATCGACAATGGCGACGGCGTGCCCGAGGATTTGCGCGGCCATCTGTTCGATCCGTTCGTTACCACCAAGCATAACGGCACCGGCCTCGGCCTCGCGCTCGTCGCCAAGGTGGTCAACGATCATGGCGGCGTCATCGAGTTCGACAGCCAGCCGCGCCGCACCGTGTTCCGCGTCTGCCTGCCGATGGCGGCGCGGCAGCCGGCATTCGTGGCGGCGGACGAGGCGCGGGCCGACGGAGTCGGCCCATGAGCGGCGCCACCATTCTCATCGCCGACGATGATCGCGCGATCCGCACCGTGCTGACCCAGGCGCTGGCGCGGCTTGGCTACGATGTGCGCACCACCGGCAACGCCGCGATGCTGTGGCGCTGGATCGCGGACGGCGAGGGCGATCTTGTCATCACCGACGTAGTGATGCCGGACGAAAACGGGCTCGATCTCATTCCGCGCATCAAGAAATTGCGGCCGGAGCTGCGCGTCATCGCCATGAGCGCGCAGAACACACTGTTGACGGCGGTGAAGGCGACCGAGCGCGGCGCCTTCGAATATCTGCCCAAGCCGTTCGACCTGCGCGAGCTGGTCAATGTCGTGCGCCGCGCGCTGACCGCGCCCAGCGCCGCCGTGCCGGCGCCCAATGGCGACGAGCCGGAGGAGGCGCTGCCGCTGATCGGCCGCTCGCCGGCGATGCAGGAGATTTATCGCGTGCTGGCGCGGCTAATGCAGACCGACCTCACCGTGATGATCGCGGGCGAGAGCGGCACCGGCAAAGAGCTGGTGGCCCGGGCGCTTCACGATTACGGCAAGCGCCGCAACGGCCCCTTCGTCGCGGTGAACATGGCGGCGATTCCGCGCGAGCTGATCGAAAGCGAATTGTTCGGCCATGAGAAGGGCTCGTTCACCGGCGCCCATGCGCGCGGCATCGGCCGCTTCGAGCAGGCGCAAAGCGGCACCCTGTTTCTCGACGAAATCGGCGACATGCCGATCGAGGCGCAGACGCGGCTCCTGCGCGTGCTGCAGAGCGGCGAATATTCGACCGTGGGCGGGCGGGTGCCGATCCGCGCCGATATCCGCATCGTCGCTGCGACGCACCGCGATCTGCGCCAGCTCATCCGCCAGGGCCTGTTCCGCGAGGATCTGTTCTATCGCCTTAACGTGGTGCCGATCCGGCTGCCGCCGCTGCGCGAGCGCACCGAGGATGTGGCGGCGCTGGCGCGGCATTTCTTCGCCCTGGCGCATCGCGAAGGGCTGCCGCTCAAATCGCTCGACGCCGAGGCGATGGAGCGTCTCAAAACCCATCGCTGGCCCGGCAATGTGCGTGAGCTGGAGAATCTGGTTCGCCGCCTCGCCGCGCTCTATTCGCAGGAGGTCATCGGCCGCGACGCCATCGAGGCGGAACTGGCCGAGGTCAATCCCGGCGGCCCGGGCGATGCCCAGCCCAGCGAGGGGCTGAGCGCCGCCGCCGAGCGCCACCTGCGCGATTATTTCGCCGCCCATAAGGGCGGGCTGCCGCCGGCCGGCCTCTACGATCGCGTGCTGCATGAGATCGAGCGCCCGCTGATTCAACTCACCCTGGCGGCGACGCGGGGCAACCAGCTCAAGGCGGCGCAGCTATTGGGCCTCAATCGCAACACCCTGCGAAAGAAAATCCGCGAGTTGGACATCGACATGGCGCGCGGCCTAAAATGAGCAGGTGAGGAACCCCTCGACCCAAATCATCGTCCCGCCATGACCGCCGGCGACATCGCGGCGCCACGGCGCCCGGGGGTGCGGGTCCTCGCCTGGGCCAAGCGCGTCAATCTCGCCGGCAAGGCGGCGGTGCTGCTGGCGATCGCCGCCGTGGCCTCGGCCATCGGCACCTACAGCGCGGTGCTGGGCCTGCCGCCCTTCGGCAACCGCGCCACCATCAACCAGCTGTTCCTGCTGCTGAACCTGATCCTGGTGCTGCCGCTGTGCGGCATCATCTTCTGGCGGGTGGCGCAGGTCTGGGCCGAGCGCCGGCGCGGCCTCGCCGGCTCGCGCCTCCATGTACGGCTGGTGCTGCTGTTCGGCCTGGTGGCGGTGATCCCGACCATCATCGTCGCGATCTTCTCCTACCTGCTGTTCAGTTTTGGGGTACAAGCTTGGTTCTCCGACCGGGTGCGCACCGCGCTGACCGAATCGCTGGCGGTCGCCGAGGCCTATCTTCACGAGCACCAGAACACCATCCGCGCCGATGTCGCCAGCATGGCCTCCGATCTCGACCGCGATTCGCAATTCCTGATCATGGAGCCGTCGCGCTTCGGCCAGATGGTGACGGCGCAGGCGGCGCTGCGTTCGCTGACCGAGGCGGTGGTGTTCGATGGCGAGGGCCGCATCCTGGCGCGCTCCGGCCTCACCGCGTCGCTGGAATTGGAGCCGGTGCCCGAATCGGCGATGCATCAAGCCGATGCCGGCAACATCGCGGTGCTGACCTCCGACAATGACGATCGCGTGCGCGCGCTGGTGAAGCTGCCGCAATTCGGCGACGTCTATCTCTATGTCGGGCGCTTCATCGACCCGACCGTGATCGCGCATATGCAGCAGACCCAGAGCGCGGTCGCGCAATATCAGAAGCTGGAGAACGAACGCTCGCAATTCCAATTCGCGCTGTCGGTGCTGTTCCTGGTGGTGGGGTTGTTGCTGCTGACCAGCGCGGTGTGGGTGGGCTTGCGCTTCGCGACGCGCATGGCGCGGCCGATCAGCTTGCTCGCCGCCGCCGCCGAGCAGGTCCGGGCCGGCGATCTCACCGCGCGCGTGCCCGAGGGCGACAGTCAGGATGAGTTCGGCTCGCTCGCCCGCGCCTTCAACCGCATGACGCATCAGCTCGATTCCCAGCGCACCGAACTGGTCGCCGCCAACCGCCAGCTTGATGAGCGGCGGCGGTTTACAGAGACGGTGCTGGCCGGGGTGTCGGCCGGGGTCATTGGCCTCGACCAGTTGGGCCGCGTCAATCTGCCCAACCGCTCGGCCTCGCTGCTGCTGGCGACCGACCTCGACCATTGCGTCGGCCAGGAACTGATCGCGGCGGTGCCGGAGATGGCCGCGCTGTTCGAGGAGGCGAAGCGCCGGCCGGAGCGGCTGGCGCAGGCGCAGATCGAGCTGACCCGGCACCATCGCTCGCAGACCCTGCTGGTGCGCATCGCCGCCGAGCGCGAGGAAGGCGAGGCCAAGGGCTATATCGTCACTTTCGACGACATCACGGAACTGGTCTCGGCGCAGCGCAAGGCGGCGTGGGCCGATGTCGCGCGCCGGATCGCGCACGAGATCAAGAATCCGCTGACGCCGATCCAGCTTTCGGCCGAGCGGCTGAAGCGCAAATATCTGCGCCAGATCGCCAACGACCCGCAGACCTTCGTCGATTGCACCGATACCATCATCCGCCATGTCGGCGATATCGGCCGTATGGTCGACGAGTTTTCCTCGTTCGCGCGGATGCCGGCGCCGCTCATCAAGGAGGAGAATCTGGTTGAGCTGGTGCGCCAGGCGGTATTCCTGCAACGCACCTCGACGCCGGAAATCCGCTTTACCGTCGAGGTGCCGGATCGGGCGCCCTTGGCCTGCGATGCGCGCCAGGTCAGCCAGGCCCTGGTCAATATCCTCAAGAACGCCGCCGAATCGATCCACGGCCGCGACGATGCCGCGGCACCGGGCGAGATCACGGTGAGCATCGCGTCCGGCCCGGGCCAGATCGCCGTCACCGTCGCCGATAATGGCCGCGGCCTGCCGAGCGAGGGCCGCGAGCGCCTGACCGAACCCTATGTCACGACGCGGGCCAAGGGCACTGGGTTGGGCCTCGCCATCGTGAAAAAAATCATGGAGGATCACCATGGCGAATTGCTATTGGAAGACCGCGAGGGGGGCGGCGCCCGGGTGCGGCTGGTGTTCAGCCGGAACGCGGCGGTCGTGGCGGAGGATGCGAAACCGACTCCGATAAAGGCAGCGGCCCATGGCGCATGACATTCTGGTGGTCGATGACGAAGCCGATATCCGCGCGCTGATCTGCGGCATTCTGAGCGACGAGGGCTATACCGCCCGCGGCGCCGGCGGCAGTACCGAGGCGCTGATGGCGGCGCGGGCGCGGCGGCCCAGCCTGGTCATTCTCGACATCTGGCTGCAGGGCAGTGAGCTCGACGGGCTCGAAATTCTCAAGATCGTCCGGCGCGAGATGCCGAACGTGCCGGTGCTGATGATCAGCGGCCATGGCACTATCGAAACCGCGGTCGCGGCGATTAAGATCGGCGCCTATGATTTCATCGAAAAGCCGTTCAAGACCGACCGGCTGCTGCTGTTCGTCGAGCGCGCCATCGAGGCGGCGCGGCTCAAGCGCGAAAACGAAGAGCTGCGGCTGCGCGCCGGCGGCGACGAGGAATTGATCGGCGCCTCCGCGAAAATGTCTCAGTTGCGCCAACTGGTCGATCGCGTGGCGCCGACCGGCAGCCGCGTGCTGGTCAGCGGGCCGGCGGGCGCGGGCAAGGAAGTGGTGGCGCGGCTGGTGCATAAGCGCTCGCGCCGGGCCGAGGGGCCGTTCGTGGTGCTGAACAGCGCGCGCCTCGCGCCGGAGCGCTTCGAGGCCGAATTGTTCGGGGCCGAGGCCGGCATCCTGGCGCCGGACGCGCCGCGCACCATCGGCGTCTTCGAGCAGGCGCATGGCGGCACGCTGTTCCTGGACGAGGTCGGCGACATGCCATCCGAGACCCAGGGCAAGATCGTGCGCGCCTTGCAGGACCAGACGTTCAGCCGCGTCGGCGGCGGCAAGGTCACGGTCGATGTCCGGGTCATCGCCGCCACCGGGCGCGATCTGCCGCTGGAGATCGCGGCCGGGCGGTTTCGCGAGGATCTATTCTATCGGCTGGCGGTCGTGCCCATCGTGGTGCCGTCGCTGATCGAGCGGCGCGAGGATATTCCGCTGCTGGCGGCCCATCTGATGCAGCGCGCCGCCGTCGCCGCGCGCATCGTGCCGCGCGCCTTCGGCGAGGATGCGCTGGCGGCGCTCCAGGCCTATGACTGGCCGGGCAATGTGCGCCAGCTGCGCAACGCCATCGAATGGCTGTCGATCATGGCGCCAGGCGAGACGCATCAGCCGATCCGCGCCGACATGCTGCCGACCGAGATCGGCGCCGGCGCGCCCAGCGTCGCGCGCGGCGACCGCGCCGCCGAGATGATGGCGCTGCCGCTGCGCGAGGCGCGCGAAATGTTCGAGCGCGACTACCTCCTCGCGCAAGTCGGCCGCTTCGGCGGCAATATCTCGCGCACCGCCGCGTTCATCGGGATGGAGCGGTCGGCGCTGCACCGCAAGCTCAAATCGCTGGGGCTGGTGGAGGAACGAGCGCCGCTCGGCGTCGGCGAGCAGACCGCCGCCGTGGAAATCCAGGCGGAGGCGTGAGGAGAAGTTTTCAGTTGTCAGTTTTCAGTTATCAGTTATCAGAAGCCGAGACTGACAACTGAAAACTGACGACTGAGAACTCCCCCCGTGTCCCGCATCGCTTACGTCAATGGCCGCTATGTGCCGCACCGCCTGGCGCGGGTCCATGTCGAGGATCGCGGCTTCCAATTCGCCGACGCCGTCTATGAGGTGATCGCGCTCCGCCACGGCGCGTTCATCGACGAGGACCGCCACCTCGCGCGGCTCACCCGCTCACGGGGCGAAGTGCGGCTGGCGGCGCCGATGAGCGATGCCGCGCTGAAGCTCGTCATCCGCGAGACCGTGCGCCGCAATCAGGTGCGCGACGGCATCGTCTATCTTCAGGTCACGCGCGGCGCGGCGCCGCGCGACTTCGCCTTTCCCCTGGCCGCGAAGCCAAGCCTCGTCGTCACCGCGCGCAGCCAGCGCATCGCCGATCCGCGCCTGGTCGAGCGCGGGATCGCGGTGATCACGCTGCCGGATCAGCGCTGGAAGCGGCCCGACATCAAATCGGTGGCGCTGCTGCCCAATGTCCTGGCGAAACAGCAGGCGAAGGAAGCCGCCGCCTATGAGGCGTGGCAGGTCGATGGCGATGGAAATGTCACCGAGGGCACCTCGTCCAATGCCTGGATCGTCAACGACGCGGGCGAGGTCATCACCCGCCAGGCCGATACCGGCATCCTGAACGGCGTGACCCGGCTCGGCCTGTTCGACATCATCGCCCGTGCCGGGTTGCGCCTCGTCGAGCGGCCGTTCAGCGTTGCCGAGGCATTGGGCGCGCGCGAGGCGCTGCTGACCAGCGCCACCAACGGCGTGCTGCCGGTGGTGCGGATCGACGGCCAACCCGTGGGCGAGGGACGGCCGGGCCCGCTGGCGCTCGCCTTCGCCAGCGCCTATCGCGCCTTCATGGAGGGATTGGAATAAGAGATGGGCGCGATACGAGAAGTGTGCGTCCTTCGACTACTCGCCCCGACTTTGTCGGGGCCGCGCGCTCAGGATGAGGAAAAATTGTTCATAGCACTAGAGCCTGATCGTTTGAGATTGAGCCGCCGTAACTTTTTCCCTCTCCCGCCCGCGAAGCGGGGGGAGAGGGTAGGGTGAGGGGGGCGGCAAACACCGGTACGGAGCCAAATTTCGAGGGCACGAAACGGATGAGGCCGCCAAGCGGCTCCGCCCCCTCACCCTGCCCTCTCCCCCAAAATTGGGGGAGAGGGAGAAGGGGGCGATGCCGAACGACGCGATCGGTCCTTCATGTCGATTCGATCAAATCCGATCAAGCACTAGGGTTCCTCATCCCGAGCGCGGAGCACCGCGTCAGCGGTGCGAGCAGTCGAGGGACGCACGGAAATATTTCCGCTGTCGCCGTCGAAGACGGCGGCCGATGAGCCGCCCGCGCGCCGTGCTGTTCGACTGGGACAACACCCTCGTCGATAGTTGGGACACGATTCACGAGGCGCTGAATCACTGCTTCAACGCGATGGGGCGCGCGCCCTGGACCATCGCGGAGACCAAGGCGCGCACCCGGCTGAGCCTCAAGGAAGCCTTTCCGCCGATCTTCGGCGAGCGCTGGGAAGAGGCGCGCGATCACTATTTGTCGCATTTCGCGGCGATCCATCTGGCGCGCATCAAGCCCTTGCCCGGCGTGCTGGCGATGCTGGACGGGCTGGCGGAATTGGGCGTGCCGCTGGCGGTGGTTAGCAACAAGACCAGCGCGACTCTGCGGCGCGAGGCGGCGCATTTTGGCTGGCACGGGCGCTTCGCCCGCCTGGTGGGCGCCGGCGATGCCGACGCCGACAAGCCGGCGGCGGCGCCGATCCTGATGGCGTTGGCGGCCCTCGATCTGAAGCCGGGCCTCGATGCCTGGTATGTCGGCGACACCGCGCTCGACATGGAATGCGCCGCGAACGCCGGCTGTCATCCGGTTTTGCTGCACACCGAGCCGGCGGGCGATGTCGAATTCGCGCGCTTCATCCCGGCCCTGCGGTTCGGCGATTGCGCGGCCTTGATGGCTCATATCAAAGTCTTGTGATTTTGCGTTTTTCACCCATTTGCTATGAATCGGGGACAGGCGGCCCGGTACGATTTGTGCTGGGCGGCTCCGAGCGGCTCACAAGGTTAAAGAAGGGGTATCCCCAATGTCGTCGGAAAAATCGCAAAATGTTCAGGATGTTTTTCTGAACAATGTGCGCAAGAATAAGACGCCCGTGACCGTCTTTCTGGTCAATGGCGTCAAATTGCAAGGCATCATCACCTGGTTCGACAATTTCTGCGTCCTGCTGCGGCGCGACGCGCATTCGCAACTCGTCTACAAGCACGCGATCTCGACCGTGATGCCGGCTCAGCCCATCCAATTGTTCGAAGGCGGCAAGGAACCTGACGAAGATTGATCCCCCGGCGGCCGGTGCCGCACCGGCCGCCACCGCCACCAAATGCCTGGTTCTGCATCCCTATTCGCGCGCTGGCGATGCCGGCGCCGATGGTGCCACGCGCTCGCCCCAGGCCCGGCTCGACGAAGCGATCGGCCTCGCCGCCGCCATCGACCTCCGGGTCGCGCACGCGGCGGCGATGCCGGTGCGCCAGTGGCGATCCGCGACCCTCCTGGGCGCGGGCGCGATCGAACGGTTGGGTCTGATTGTCGCCGAACTGGGCATCGCGGTCGCGGTGATCGACGCGACGGTGACCCCGGTGCAGCAGCGCAATCTGGAGCGCGCCTGGAAATGCAAGGTCATCGACCGCACCGGGCTGATCCTTGAGATCTTCGGCGCCCGGGCGCGCACCCATGAGGGGCGCCTTCAGGTCGAGCTGGCGGCGCTGACCTATCAGCGCTCGCGCCTGGTGCGGTCCTGGACCCATTTGGAGCGCCAGCGCGGCGGCTTCGGATTCCTCGGCGGCCCCGGCGAGAGCCAGCTTGAGATGGACCGCCGTCTGATCGGCGAGCGCATCGTCAAGCTGAAGCGCGAGATCGACGGCGTGAAGCGGACGCGCGGGCTGCAACGCGCCGCGCGCCAGCGGGTGCCGTATCCCGCGATTGCCCTCGTCGGCTATACCAATGCCGGCAAATCGACCCTGTTCAACCGGCTGACCCGCGCCACGGTGACGGCGGCGGATATGCTGTTCGCGACGCTCGATCCGACGGTGCGCCAGATCGAGTTGCCGTCGGGACGCAAGGCTATCCTATCGGACACGGTGGGCTTTATCTCCGAGCTGCCGACGCAGTTGGTCGCCGCGTTCCGCGCCACCCTTGAGGAGGTTACCGAGGCCGACCTCATCATTCATGTTCGCGATGTGCATCACCCCGACGCCGAGGCCCAGCGCGCCGATGTCCATGCGGTGCTGGCCGAGCTCGGCCTGGGCGAGCGGCTCGATCAGGACATGGTCGAGGCGCTGAACAAGATCGACCTTCTCGACGAGGAGCGGCGCGCGGCGATCGAGGGGCAAATGCGCCGTGATAGCGACGGCGCCGTGGCGGTGTCGGCCGCGACCGGCGAGGGCTGCGATCAGCTGCTGGCCCTGATGGACCGGCGGCTGGCCGGCGACCGGGCGATCGTCGAGCTCGACGTGCCGATGGACGACGGCGCCGGTCTCGCCTGGCTCTATGCCCATGGCGAGGTGGTCCGCCGGGTCGATGACGAGGATGCGGCGCATCTCGCGGTGCGCCTGTCGGCGGCCGATCTGGGGCGCTATCGCAATCGTGAAAAGCGGGCGTGAAAAGCGGGCCTAACCCGTTCGTTTTTCGTGAGAATCATGAAATCGAATTAACTTGGTTTAGCGGTCGAACCGCAGCCTAATGCGCCGCAGCGGCAATGCCGCGCCGTCCGCTCAACCCCCTTGGCGGACGAAGACCCCTGGGTTGCTCCGCCCGCTATCGATCCTCCATGATGGCGGGCGGGGCGCCTTCGAAACCCCTGTAATTCAATGCGCTAGCCGCTGTTGCTCGTCCGCGACGGGATTACTGAGCCGGCCGATACCGGCGGCCTCGACCGCGACCACATCGCCCGGCTTGAGCCAGATTGGCGGGTTGAACCGGACCCCGGCGCCGGTCGGCGTGCCGGTCGAAATCACGTCGCCGGGACGCAGCGTGGTGAAGGTCGAGACATAGGCGATCAGGTCGGCGAACCCGTACATCAAATTGGCCGTGGTGTCGTGCTGGCGGCGCTCGCCGTTGACGTAGGTGGACAGCGTAAGGTTGGCATAGTCGGCGAACTCGTCGGCGGTGACCAGCCACGGTCCCATCGCGCCGGTCGCGTCGAAATTCTTGCCCTGGGTCACGTTGAATTTGCCGTGCCGGGTCCAGTCGCGGATCGTGCCTTCATTGAAGCAGGCGAGGCCGAAAATATGCTTGGCCGCCTGGTCCTTCGGGATGCGCCGTCCGGCCTTGCCGATCACCAGCGCGATCTCGCCCTCGTAATCGAGCTGGTCCGATTCGGGCGGGCGCAGGATCGGCTCATTGTGCCCGACCAGCGAATCGCGGGTGCGGAAAAACATGCTGGGATAGGGCGTGGTGGCGCTGCCGTCCTTATATTCCTCGTTGCGATTGGCGTAATTGACGCCGATGCATAGGAATTTGTCGGCATCCGGCACCGGGATGCGATAGCGAATACTATCCAAATGTATATCTGGTGATGCCCGCTCGGTCTCGTCGCGGAGCACGGATAGTGCGTCCGCGGTGATGGCCTCGCGCAGGCTGGCATAACGGCCCTTGAGGCGCGCGCCCAGATCGACAATGCCGTCGCCCTTGACCGCGCCCCAACCATCCGCGCCGTTCACGTTGTAAGAAATCAGCCGCATGTCATTGATCCTATGTCAAAAGTCCGGCCCGGCTCAGGAAGCCATCGAGGCGCCGCCCGAACTCCTCGGTGGCCGGCATCATCGGCAGGCGATGCTCATTGTCGCGCAACAGGCCGAGCCGCTTCATCATATATTTGACCGCCGTCGGATTGGTCTCCAGCAGCACCGCCTCGTTCAGCTCGAACATCCGATCGTGCAGCGCCCGGGCGCCGGCGAGGTCGCCGCGCGCCACCGCATCGCACAAATCCGCCAAAAGCCGCGGCACGATATTGCCGATCGCGTTCATGATGCCGCAGGCGCCGATCGCCATCATCGGAAAACTCAGATCCTCGAGGCCGCAGAACAGCCGGAACTCCGGCCCCAGCGCGTGGATTACCTTCGAGACAAAGCCGAGATCGTTGGCCGTGTGCTTCATGCCGACGAAGTTCGGCGACTTGTCCGCGATCTCGATCACCGTATCGAGGGTGATGCCCACGGCGGCGCGGATCGGGATGTGGTAGATCAGCCAGGGCGTGTCAAAACCCTTTGTCATTTCAAGATAATATTGCACTAGCCCCCGCTGTGGCGGCCGGATATAATAGGGCGTGACGATCAGGATGGCGTCGGCGCCGGCCCTGACGGCGTGCAGGGTCAGCGCCTCGGTCTCGAAGAAGCTCTGCGAGCCGGTATGGGCGAAGACCGGGACGCGGCCACGCGCCACGTCGATCGCGGTCTCGACCAGCCGATTGCGCTCCGGAACCGACAAGGTCGAGGGCTCGCCCGAGGTGCCGGCGACCAGCACGCCCGACGAGCCGTTGGCGATCTGGAACTCGATCAACTTGGCGTAAGCCTCGTAATCGACCGCGCCTTGGCGGAACGGCGTAACCACCGGCGGGACCGAGCCCTTGAACCGTGCTGCCGATTTGATCATGGCGCGCGAACCTTGATATAAAGCATACACTAATTGCCCGGATGTGGCGGGCGGCGTCAATGGAGGGCGGGCATGTCCCGGATCGCGCGATGAGCCTCTATTATCTCCAGAAGCTGCTGTATCACCTCAATCGAGAGTCGTCGGTTCAGACGAAATTTAAGCTGCAACCACAAGAAGTTATCGCCGATTACGATCTCGATGATGAAGAACGGAAAGCGCTGACCGACCCCGATATCGGGATGCTTTATGTATTGGGGGTCAATGGCCAGTTGCTGATGCATTACGCGGCACTGCTCGGCATGCCGTGGGACGATTATATCGCGGCCATGCGCGAGGGGGTGCGCCGGCATGGGCCGGTGCGCGCCGGCATCTATGCCATGGTGGAGGAATAGGATGCCGCTGGTCTTCGCCGGCATTTGCAGCCACGCGCCCGGCATCGTCAATCGCGCCGAACGCGCCGAGCCCGCGCGGCGCGGCGCGCTCTATGCCGCCTATGCCCGCATGGGCCGCGCCATCCGCGACGCGCGGCCCGACATTCTGGTGGTGGTCGGCGCCGAGCATTTCGGTAATTTCTTCATGAACAACATGCCGGCCTTCGCCATGGGCATGGCCGACGATTACGAAGGCCCGATCGAGGCGGAAAGCTGGCTGCTGATCAAGCGCCGCAAGGTCCCGGGCAATCGCGCTTTGTCGGAGCGCCTCATCGCCAAGGTGATGAACGAGGCCGATGTCGCCTATTGCGAGGAATGGAAGCTCGACCATGCGATCATGGTGCCGCTGCATTTCCTGACGCCGGACTATGATCTGCCGATCCTGCCGGCCAATATCAATTGCCAGGGCCCGCCGCTGACGCCGCTGCATCGCGCCTGGGCCTTCGGCGAGGCGCTGCGCCACGCCGCGGATGCGGTGCCGGAGCGCATCGCCGTGATCGGCACCGGCGGCATCTCGCATTGGCCGGCGACGCCGAATTCCGGCAAGATCAACGAGGCGTGGGACCGTGATTTCCTGGCGCGCTGGACCAAGAACGACAAGCGGGCGATGCTGTCCTACAGCGATACCGAGACCTATCGCGACGCCGGGCAGGGCGGCTTCGAGATTCGTACCTTCATCGCGATTTCGGGCTGCGCGCCCGAAACCACCGGCGAGATCTGGCACTATGATGCCATCCGTCCGTTCTCGGTCGGCTGCACGGTCGGGATCATGAAGTTGAAGGAAACGGTCGCGGCCTGACCGCGCCGCGCCTGAATTGAACACGTCCGAAAATGGCGAGACGCCGGGGCGCCGAGGGGCCACATTACCGGCATGGAATTGGACCCTGATATCTGCTATCGCGCGCTCTCGGCACGGGACCCGCGCTTCGACGGGCGCTTCTTCGTCGCGGTGCATACCACCGGCATCTATTGCCGGCCGATCTGCCCGGCGCGCACCCCGTTTCGCAAGAATATCACCTTCTATCCGACCGCCGCCGCGGCGCAGGAGGCGGGCTATCGCCCGTGCCTGCGCTGCCGGCCCGAGACCGCACCCAATATCGGGGCGTGGCGCGGCACCTCGAATACGGTCAGCCGCGCGCTCGCCTTGATCGAGGCCGGCGCGATGGACGATGACGATGTCGAGGCGCTGGCGGCGCGGCTCGGGATCGGCGAGCGGCAATTGCGGCGCTTGTTTCAGGAACATATCGGCGCCTCGCCGCTGGCGGTGGCGCAGACCCGACGCATTCTGCTGGCCAAGCAATTGATCCATGAGACCGGCCTGCCGATGACCGAGATCGCGATGGCGGCCGGGTTCGGCAGCACGCGGCGGTTCAACGACACGTTCCAACATTTGTTCGGCCGCCCGCCCAGCGCGTTGCGACGGCGCGGCGCGGCGCGCGACGGCTCGGCGCTGGAACTCACCTTGTCGTACAAGCCGCCGTTCGAGTGGGATGCGATCGTCGGCTTCCTGGCGGCGCGGGCGATTCCCGGCATCGAGACCGTGTCGCCGTCGCTCTATCGGCGCACCTTTTCTATCGGCGGCAGCACCGGCACGGTCGCGGTTTCACACGAGCCTGCGCGAAACCGGCTGCGCGTTGCGGTGCGGCTCGGCGATGTCGGCGCGCTGCCGGCGATTTTGTCGCGGGTGCGCCGCGTCTTCGATCTCGGCGCCGATCCCGAAACCATCGCCGCCCACCTCTCGACCGATCCGGTTTTGGCGCCGATGGTGGCGCGGCGGCCGGGCCTGCGGTTGCCCGGCGGCTGGGATGGGTTCGAGTTGGCGGTGCGGGCGGTGATGGGCCAGCAGATCACCATCGCCGGCGCCCGCAATTTGCTGGGCAAGCTGGTGGCGGCCTATGGCGCGCCGATCGCGGGCGGCGGCGAGGGATTGACCCACGTCTTTCCGTCTCCGGCCAGCCTCGTCGATGCCGAGATCGCGGCACTTGGCATGCCGGGCGCGCGGGGCAGGGCGATTTCCAATATGGCGCGGGCGGCGCTGGCCGATCCGTCGCTGTTCGAGCGCGCCGCGAGCCTCGATGAGGCGATCGCCAAGCTCTGTGCCGTGCCGGGCATCGGGGAATGGACCGCGCATTATGTCGCGATCCGCGCCTTGCGCGAGCCGGATGGCTTCCCCGCCTCCGATATTGGCCTCCTGCGCGCCTTGGCCGAGGACGGCGTTCGGCCGACCCCCAAGGCGCTGCTGGCGCGCGCCGAAGCATGGCGGCCGTGGCGCGCCTATGCGGCGCAGCATCTGTGGACGCATGATTTCGGCACGCTGGAGGCGAAGAAGGAAAAATTCTCGAACCGCCAGGACGTCAAGACACCAAGCAGCGACGACGGTGTCGCACCTGCGGCTTCTTAACGCGAGGCCATCCGGCATGAACTTGTCGCTCGAAAAAATCCCGTCGCCGATCGGCACGATCCTGCTGGTCTCGGACGGCGAGGCGATCCGTGCGCTCGATTTCGAGGATTACGAGCCGCGCATGATGCAAATCCTGCGCCGCCATTATGGCGCCGTCGAGCTGGTGGAGGGCCCGGCGCCACCCGGCGTCCGCGATGCCATCGCGGCCTATTTCGCCGGCACCATCGGGGCGATCGATCGGCTGGCTACGGCCACGGCGGGCACCGAATTTCAGCGCGACGTCTGGAAGACGCTGCGCGAAATTCCGGCGGGCGCGACGTGGAGCTATGGCCAGTTGGCGAAGCATATCGGGAAGCCGAAGGCGATGCGTGCGGTCGGCCTTGCCAATGGCAGCAATCCCATTGCCATCGTGGTACCCTGCCATCGCGTCATCGGCGCCAATGGCAGCCTTACCGGCTATGGCGGCGGCATGGAACGCAAACGCTGGCTGCTGGCGCATGAAGGCGCCGCGCACGCTTGAGGAGACGGGGATCATGAGCGCCAATCCAAATCTGGCCGAAAAATTCCGGGCGCTGCACGAACAATTCCTGATTCTGCCCAACGCCTGGGATCCGGGCAGCGCCCGCCTCATCGAATCCTGTGGCGCGACCGCCATCGCGACGACCAGTTCGGGTCTCGGCTGGAGCAACGGCTATCCCGACGGCAGCGCCATTCCGATCGCGGTGTTGGGGCATGCCGTGGCGGCGATCGCGCGGGTGATTTCCGTGCCGCTGTCGGTCGATGCGGAGGGCGGTTATGACGGCGCGCCGGAGACCGTCGGTAAGAACGTGTCGATCCTCATCGATAACGGTGCCGTCGGCATCAATCTCGAGGATGGCAACGATCCGCCGGAGCTGATGCTGCGCAAGATCGCGGCCGCGCGCGCGGCCGGCGAACGCGCTGGGGTGGCGCTGTTCATCAATGCGCGCACCGATGTCTATCTCCACGCGCTGGTGCCGAAGGAGCGCATGGTCGAGGAAAGCATGGCCCGCGCCGCGCGTTACGGCGCCGAAGGCGCCGACGGCATCTTCGTGCCAGGGGTCATCGATCCCGACGCGATCCGCGCCATCGCTGGCGCGGTGGCGCCGTTGCCCTTCAACGCGATGATGCGGCCCGGCCTGCCGGCCGCCGAGACGCTGAAGCAGCTGGGCGTGCGCCGGCTCTCCGCCGGCGGCGGTATCGCCATGGGCGCGCTCAGCCTGACGCAGACGCTGACGAAGGCATGGCTCGCGACCGGCGATTCAAACGAGCTCGCCGGCCATATCCAGGGCCTGACCTATCCGGGGCTGAACGCGCTGTTCAAGCGGGAATAGGCGCTATTTTTTCTTGGCCAGCCACGGATAGCGGCCGCTATCGGCATCGGCGTAATCCGGGTCGAGATAGATATAGAGCCGCTGAATCTTGAAGTCGCGGACCTCGAAGACGTCGCACCACAGGCCGGCTTGAGTCACGCCGGCGCGCCAATTGGCGCCGCTGGCATGGGTCCCGTGGCTCGAGCCTTCGACCACCACGGTGTCGCCGTTCACGATGTAATTGAAATGCGCGTAATCGTGCTTGATCGCCTTCAACGTGCCGCCGACATCGGCGAATAGCTGCTTGATCGCGTCGATGCCATAGGCGATGCCCCATTTCGGGAAATAGAGCTCGCAATCCTCGGCGAACAGCGGAAAGAAATCCTGGCCGTGATCCATCCGCTTGAGATATTCGAGCGCGACCGATTTCCGCTGTTCATCGGTCATGGTCTCCCGGGTGATGGCCATGCGTTTCTCCCTCCCTATCGCGTAATTGTTCGGCCCGAATTGTGGCGCGAATGGCCGCGCCCTGTCCAGGCCTAGCCGGAACGAGACCATAGGCGCGGCCCGTCCGGGCGTGCTATTGGCTGGCCCTTCAGACGCCACTTCTTCGGATCATGATCACACTCCATACCGCCGCCCTGGGCGAGCACGTCCTGCCCGACCTTTCCGCGCAACAATTGCCGAAAGATGTCGTCTGGATCGACCTCATGAAGGGCGATGCGGCGGAGCGCGCCTCGATCGAGCGGGCCACCGGCATTCGCGTGCCGACCGTCGAGCGGCTGGTCGAGATCGAAAGTTCAAGCCGCCTCGCGACCGAGAATGGCGCGCTTTATCTCAGCACGCCGATGATCTATCGCGGCAGCAGCAACGAGCCGCTGTCGACGCCGCTGGGGTTCGTGCTGACGCGCGATCTGTTGCTGACGGTGCGGTTCTATGAACTGGGCGCGTTCCCCGCCTTCGAGGAGCGTTGCGCCAAGACACCCGGCGCGCGCTATTCCAGCGCGGGGGTTTTCATCGGCCTGATCGAGGTCTCGGTCGATCGCATGGCCGATTTGCTGGAACGGCTGGCGGCGGAGCTCGATTTGGTTTCGCACCGCATCTTCCGCGCCGAGGCGGATAATGCGCTCGGCAAGCAGCGCCCGGCGCGCGAGACCGCCAATTTGCGCCAATTATTGCGTCGGGTCGGCGCGGGCGGCGATCTGGTATCGAAGCTGCGCGATAGCTTGCTAGGGGTCGAGCGCATGGTGCCCTATGTCGCCAACGGCGCGGCGGCGTGGCTCGGCGACGCGGAAAAGCTGCGCCTCACGACATTGCGCGCCGACATTGCCTCGCTCAACGATCACGCGCTGTTCATGACCAACAAGGTGCAGTTGCTGCTCGATGCGACACTGGGCCTGATCAATATCGAGCAGAACAACATCATCAAGGTGCTGACCATCGTCTCGGTGGTAGGGGTGCCGCCGACGCTGGTTGCTAGCATGTATGGCATGAACTTCAAGGACATGCCGGAATTGAGCTGGGCCTGGGGCTATCCCTATGGGCTGACGCTGATTCTGATCAGCGCGGTCCTGCCGCTGCTCTGGTTCAAGTGGCGCGGCTGGCTGTAGCCGAGGTCGATGGCGCCGCTGCCGCGTCGAAGGCCGCGAGAATCCGGTCGAAGCGCGCCGCGACTTGCGGCTTCTCCCCAGCGTGCGAAAAAATGAAAAGCTGATCATTCTCGATGCCCTTCATCACGCGCAATCCGGCCTCGCGCGGGTCCATGCCGTCGCGGTTGCGCTCCATCATGGTCGCGATGTGATCGGCGGCATCGGCGTCGGCCTTGGGGTCGATTGGGCCGCCGAAACGGGCCGGGCGGTTGCGGCCATTATTCGGCATGTTGGTTCTCACCTGGAACGGGCAGAAGACGCTGACCCCGATATTGCTGCCGGCGAGTTCGGTGGCAAGCACCTCGCTGAGGCCGACCATCGCGTATTTGGTCGCGGTGTAGGGGCCGCCCGCGACACTGGGCCGCATGCCGGCCATCGACGAGGTCGAAACGATGTGGCTGGCGACGCCATGCGCCTTCATGTGCGGCACGAAAATTTGCAGCCCGTGGATCATGCCTAGCAGATTGACGCCGATGGTCCATTCCCAATCGCTCTCGGTGATCTCCCAGATGTTGCCGGTGCGTGCCACGCCGGCATTATTGCACAGCAGATGGACGCTGCCGAAGGCGGCGAACGCCTTATCAGCCGCGCGGCCATAAGATTGGCGATCGGCGACATCGCATTCGACGCCGATGGCCGAGGCGCCTTGTGCCGTCAGGCTCGTCACCGCCGCGGTCAGCGCCGGCCCCTCGATATCGGCCAGCACGACGTTCATGCCAGCGTCGGCGAAGGTTCGCGCCAAGCCCAGGCCGATGCCGCTGGCGCCGCCCGTGATGAAAGCCGTCTTGCCTTTGAAATCGCGCATCGCTATCTCCTGTCCCGTGGCCCCGATCATAACGCGATCGCGGTCCGGGGCGATGGGCGATTGTGGCCCCATCATTGACGGGGCGCGGCATCTTTCCCATAATCCGACGCCCAAAATCGGACCCAAATCTGGATATGAATGCCATGAGCCGGTGCTTGCGCGATGTCTCTTCGCCGGTCTAGCCTTTACCGGCTTATGTTGCTCTCCCTCGCGTTGATGCTACCGGCGACGGTGAGCTATTCCGCCGCGACAGGCAACAACAAGGTTGGCGGCACCGGTACCGTCGTGCCGCGCGGCGGCGTGGTGTTGATCGCCGGGGTGCCTGGCTATTCGGTCCACCGGATCTTTGTCCAGGCGGGCGATGCCGTCAAACAGGGCGCGCCGCTGTTTGACATGGACAGTGCCGCGGTGCCGTACGATCTCCAGACCGCGACGCTCGATCTTGAAACCGCCAAGAAGGATGCCGACTATCGCAGCGCCGCCGAGGCGCTGACCATCAAGTTCGACGAGGCGCGGGTGCAGCGGGCGAAGCGGGCGCTCGGGACCTATCGCGCGGTCGGCCCCAGCGGCATCACTGAGCGGGAATCGACACGATTGCAGGATGTCGTGGAGGAGGCGCAGGCGGGCCTCGATATGGAAAGGCTGCACGCGCAGCAGCTTCAATACGATCTTGCCGCGGCGCTGAAATCCGCCACGCTGCGGCGCGAAGCGACGGCCACCAATGTCGGTCACTTTCTGGTGCGTGCCCCCAGCGACGGCACGGTGCTGAAGATCGACAAGCGGGCGGGGGACTATGCCAACGGCGAGGCGGTGCTGGAATTCGGTGATCTCTCGGCCATCTATGTCGATGCTCAGGTGTATCAGGGCGATATGATCAAGGTACGACCGGGTATGCGAGTCACCGTCAAGAATTCCGCTTTCGCCGATCTGGGGACCGGAAAAGTCGAGACGGTCGGGCGGGTGATCGGGACCCGCTCGCAATTGGGTGATGTACGGATCCGGCTCGACAAGATCGAGCCGGGCGACCGGCTGATCGGCATGGAAGTCGAGGTCGTGATTGGCCCCTGAACGCCGCGCCCACCGCGCCCGTGGCGTGGCGTGATGAGCGCGCTGGAAAGCCGCGCCCGGATCGCGGCGGTGCCCCCGCCGCCCAATGCGATCGAGGTGCGGGGCGTCAACTTCGCCTTCGCGCGGGACGCGCGGCCGACGCTGGTCGATATCGACCTCGCCCTGGTCCCGGGGGAAATGGCGATCCTCACCGGTCCGTCGGGAGCCGGCAAGACCACGCTGATGACGCTGATCGGGGCGCTGCGCACGACGCAATCCGGCAGCATTCGCGTGCTGGGACGCGAGCTCGCCGGCCTCTCCGGCAAGGGCCAGCGCGACGTGCGCCGGCGCATCGGCTTTATTTTCCAGGACCATAATCTGTTCGACGCGCTGACGACGTTCGACACGCTCAATCTCGCCATGAAATTATGCGCCGAGGTGCCGACGCGCGCCGAGATCGTGAAGCGCGCCAGCGCGCTGCTCGCCAGCCTCGGCATCGCCGATTATCTCCACGCCAAGCCCAATGCCATGTCCACGGGACAGAAGCAACGCGTCGCCATCGCCCGCGCGCTGATCCATTCGCCGCGCATCATCCTGGCCGACGAGCCGACGGCATCGCTCGACCGCGAGGCCACCCATTCGGTGCTGTCGCTGTTGCGGCGGCGCGCCAATGAGGAGGGGGTGACGGTGCTGATGGTGACCCACGATACCCAGCTATTCGACCAGGTCAATCGCGTCATCGTGATGAAGGAGGGGCGGATCGCGGAGGATCGCTAGCCTTCAAACTCGGTCCGAAGGCCAAAAGGTTGAACGGGAACAGGATTGCCGGAACGCCAGCGCTGTCATATGGTGAATTTTAATCTGCATGCTGGTTCCATCAAATGAGCCGTAAAGTTCGCGTAGCCGTTGTCGGCGTAGGAAATTGCGCGTCCGCCTTGGTCCAGGGCGTGACCTACTATCGTGATGCCTCGCCAGACGCGGTGGTACCGGGCTTGATGCATGTCGAGCTTGGCGGCTATCACATTCGGGATATCGAATTCACCGCGGCGTTCGATGTGAACCGCACCAAGGTCGGGCACGATTTGGCGGATGCCATTCGGGCGGAACCCAATGAGACCATCGAATTCGCCGACTTCGCCAAGATCGGCAAGATCGGCGTCACGGTGGAGCGTGGCCCGACGCTGGACGGCATCGGCCCCAGCGTCGCCGAGATCATTCTCGAATCCGACGCGCCGGTGGTGGATGTCGCCGAGATTCTACGGCGCAGTAAGACCGACGTGCTGGTGTCCTATCTACCGGTCGGGTCGCAACGGGCCTGCGAATGGTATGCCGAGCAGGCGCTCGCCGCGAAATGTGCCTTCGTCAATTGCATCCCGGTGTTCATCGCCTCGTCGGAATCGTGGCGGAAGCGCTTCGCCGACGCCGGCTTGCCGCTGATCGGCGACGACATCAAGAGCCAGGTCGGCGCCACCATCGTGCATCGTGTCCTGGCGCGCCTGTTTCACGAGCGCGGCGTCCGCGTCGATCGCACCTACCAGCTCAATTTCGGCGGCAATATGGATTTCCTCAACATGCTTGACGCCAACCGGGTCAAGACCAAGAAGATATCCAAGACCCAATCCGTGCTGAGCCAGCTCGATGGCTCGATCGACAAGGCCAATGTCCATATCGGACCCAGCGACCATGTCGGCTGGTTGAGCGATCGGAAATGGTGCTACATCCGCATCGAGGGCACCGGCTTCGGCGACACGCCGCTGAATGCCGAGTTGAAGCTCGAAGTATGGGATTCGCCCAATTCCGCCGGCGTCGTCATCGATGCCGTGCGCTGTGCCAAGCTGGCGATGGATCGCCGCCTCGGCGGCGCGTTGACGGGCCCATCGAGCTATTTCATGAAGTCGCCGCCCGTGCAGTTCGACGATAACGAGGCACGGCGCCAGGTCGAACGATTCATCGACGGGATGTAGCATGGCGTGGCGCGCGCGGCTGGTATGGCTGGCGCTGTGTGGCTGTCTCGTGCTGGCGCTGTCGGCCGGCTCGAGCCGTGCTGACAGCGCCAAGCTTGAGGATGTGATCCGCCACGCGCTGCAGGGCAGCCTGGCGCTGCGGCACGCCAAGAACAAGATCGACACCGCCCGGGGCCAGTTGTTGGAGGCGCGTTCCGCCTTCGATTGGACGGCGCTGGCGCAAACCGGTTGGCAGCGCTTCTACGGCCCCCAGGTGTTTAGCGGCCGCCAGACCGGCAACGCCACCTTCATCGACGCCTGGCGCACGACGGTCGGCGTCAGCAAGCAGTTCCGCGACGGCATTTCTGTGTCGCCGGGCGTTACCACCCTCCTCTCGCCGCAACTCACCAGTCTACAGTCGCTCGGCTATCAGGAAGTTCTGCCGACCCTCAATTTGACGATCCCGCTGTTGCGCGGTCTCGGCTCCGACAGCACCGACGCGACGGAGCGCGCCGCGATCGCGCGGCTGCGCGGGACCCGGCTTGATTACGATTACACCTCGCAAGAGACGGTGCACGACGCGGTGCAATTGTTCTGG
Organism: Allostellaceae bacterium; assembly: GCA_036510675.1. Classification (GTDB taxonomy): domain Bacteria; phylum Pseudomonadota; class Alphaproteobacteria; order ATCC43930; family CGMCC-115725; genus JAATGI01. The sequence continues at coordinate 1,364 of DATCDN010000025.1, read as the reverse complement.
CGGTGTCTCGCCGACGCGCAGCAGCGGCTGGTAATGCTGGAGACCGATCAGCAGCAGACCGATTACGAGCGGTGGCTTTCCAACATGATCAGCCGTGGGCAGCTTGAGCCCAGCGCGCTGCAACGGGCGCAGGCCCAGCACACGCTGAGCAACCAGAAGCTCGATGCCGCGAACGAGGGGGTACTGATCTGCCGGCGGAAATTGTCCGACGCGGTGGGGCTGGACGCGCCGCGGATCCTGGAGCCGGTCGGCGAACTGCCGCATCCGGAGCGCTACGGCCCCGTGATCGCGCGGCTGCAAGACGCGCCGCTGATTGCCTACGCGCTCGACAATCGCCGCGATATCAAGGCGCTGAAGGCTTACATTGAGGCCCAGCGCGACCGCTTGACCGGCGCCAAGGACGAACTCAATCCCAAGGTCGATGTCGTCCTCGATCCCTATCAGGCATTCGTCCGCTATAGCCAATCCTTCAGCCGCAGCGCGGCGAAGGGCCATGTCGCCGAAGCCATGGCCGCCGAGAGCGACGCCGATATCGCGCTGCGCCAGGGCGAGCAGGCGGTGCGTTCCGACATCGTCAACGCCGTGCGCGGCCTGAAGGAATTGTGGCGCGCCTGGCCGACCCTGGTCGCGGCGGAGGGCAAATATCAGCGGATCATCGATCAGGGCGAGCAGCGGGCGCGGCAGGGGACGATCACGCGCGAGGAGTTGCGCCTGATCGAGGACGAGCAGGCGAGCGCCAAGCATGCCCTGATCGATGCCCGGCTTCGGCTTGCCTCGATCCTGGCGAGCCTGCGGCTCTATACCGGATCGATCGCGCTCGATGGCTATACCGAGGCCAATATCGCGACCGAATTCGCCACCCTGCCACGGCCATAGGTCCCGCTTGTCGCGCGAGCCGAAACGAACCCCGACCATCTGGTTCGAGACCGGGAATTTGTTCGTTTACTTCAATTGGAATTTGCATCCAACCGGCGTCCAGCGCGTGGGCTTGGAGATTTTGCGGGCCGCCCGCGCCGCCTATGGCGACCGCGTCGCCTTCTGCCGTCTCAGCCACTATACCGCGCGGTTCGAGCCGATCGACTATGATCGCATCCTCGCCGCCAGCGCCGGCCCCGAATTCGGCGAAGCGGCGTCGTGTCGCCTGATGGAGCGGCCGCGCGCGGTGTCGCGACAGATCATCCGCTTTCTCGGCCGCTACCCGGCGATGCTCTATCACGATTATCTCCATGGCCGGCGCGCCGAGCGCCGCTTTGCCGCGCGGGTCGCGCCCGGCGATGTGGTGGTCTGTCTCGGCCTGCCTTGGGGCAGCCCCGATTACGGTCTCAGGGTCGCGGCGGCGAAGCGCCGCTATGGCGTGCGCTTCG
>DATCDN010000024.1:0-24331 GCA_036510675.1 Allostellaceae bacterium | reverse complement strand
GCGCCAAGCCGGCAAACCCGCGAAGGTAGCGATCATCGCCGCCGCTCGAAAACTCTTGATCGTCGCTAATACCCTCGCCAAAAGCGACCAAACATTCCAACCCAACCACCTTCATGCTTGACACCCAACACAGTCGCCGGCTTCACTCGGACCCTACCCCTGCCGCGCGCCGAAGATCGCCGTGCCGAGCCGCAATTCGGTCGAGCCGAAGCGGATCGCGGTCTCGTAATCGGCGCTCATCCCCATGCTGAGCCGGGCGATGCCATGGCGCCGCGCGATCTCGCGCAATAGGGCGAAATGTAGCGCCGGCTCCTCGTTCTCGGGCGGGATGCACATCAGCCCGACCACCGGCAGCCGCCAGCGGTCGCGGCACGCCGCGATGAAATCGTCGGCGTCGGCCGGAACGATGCCGGCTTTTTGCGGCTCCTCGCCGGTATTGATCTCGATGAAGCAGTCGGGCCGGCGCTCCTGCTTCGCCATCTCCCGCGCCAGCACCTCGGCGAGATGCGGCCGGTCCAGCGTCTCGATCGCATCGAACAGCGCCACCGCCTCGGCTGCCTTGTTGGTCTGTAGCGGCCCGATCAGATGAAGCCGCAGATCGGCGAAGCCCGCCCGCAGCGCGGGAAATTTCTCGCCCGCCTCCGGCACTCGGTTCTCGCCGAAGAGGCGCTGGCCCGCGGCAAGGGCGGCCGCAACCGATGCCGCCGGATGCAGCTTCGATACCGCCATCAGCGCGACGCTGTCGGGGTCGCGGCCGGCATCGCGCGCGCGCTCAGCGATGCGCGCGCGCAGTTCGGCGAGATTTTCCGCGATGCTCATGAGCCTGTTCTCGGCGGCGGAGCCTGGACAGAGGGGGATATTTAGGGATATTGGAGCATATAGCGAAGCTTGGGTACAGATGCCGGCGCCGGGGATCGCGCGCGCTCGGCGGCGATCTATCGCGGCCATCATGGCCGAGGGGAGTGGTTGATGGTGCGGAAGATAACCGGTCTGGCGATGATCGCCGTCACGACGCTGCTGCTGGCGGGATGCGGCAATTTGTTCGGCGATCCCATCGACAACAGCCAGACCGATACCGACGCGGCGCGCCGCCAGAACGACCCCTATCATACCAGCCCCCTCTATAATCCGGCGGTTCCGGCCGCGCAGGCCTATATCAACAAGACCGAGGACGGCAACGCCAGCAGCTTCAGCGTGCTGAACACGCTCTTCGGCGACGACAAGGCCAAGGGCGGCGGCGGCGGCATCGGCGGCGTCGCGGTCAATACCTATTTGTGGCATGCCTCGCTCGACACCATGTCGTTCATGCCGATCGCCTCGGCCGATCCCTTCGGCGGCACCATCATCACCGACTGGTACAGCCCGCGCGGCACCCCCAACGAGCGCTTCAAGGTCAATATCTTCATCCTCAATCGCGAGCTGCGCGCCGACGGCGTGCGCGTCACCGTGTTTCGCCAGGTCAAGGATTCGGGCGGGCAATGGGCCGACGCGCCGGTCGATCCGAAGACCGGGCGGGATCTCGAAAACTCGATCCTGACCCGCGCCCGGCAGATCCGTCTCAGCACCGCCTCGAATCAGTAACGGGCGGCCGCCCGACCGCGCGCCCCCATGACTTATTCCTCCAAGGAGACCGAGGCGAAGTGGCAGTCGGTCTGGCGGGACCGCGCGACATTCGCCGCGGTCACCGATCCGTCGCGGCCGAAATATTATGTGCTGGAGATGTTTCCCTATCCGTCGGGGCGGCTCCATGTCGGCCATGTCCGCAACTATACGATGGGCGACGTGGTCGCGCGCCATAAGCGCGCCCAGGGCTTCAACGTGCTGCACCCGATGGGCTGGGACGCGTTCGGCCTACCCGCCGAGAATGCCGCGATCGCCGGCGGCGTCCACCCCAAGGAATGGACCTACAGCAATATCGCGACCATGCGCGACCAGCTGCAGCGCATGGGCATCGCCTATGATTGGTCGCGCGAGATCGCGACCTGCCATCCGGATTATTATCGGCATGAGCAGAAGATGTTCCTGGATTTTCTTGCGGCCGGCCTCGCCTACCGCAAGGAAAGCTGGGTCAATTGGGACCCCGAGGAACATACCGTCCTTGCCAACGAACAGGTCATCGATGGGCGCGGCTGGCGTTCCGGCGCGCCGGTGGAAAAGCGCCTGCTGGCGCAATGGTTCCTGCGCATCACGAACTACGCCGACGAGCTGCTCGATGCCCTAAAGACGCTGGAGCGCTGGCCCGAGCGGGTCCGCATCATGCAAGAGAATTGGATCGGCAAGTCGGAGGGCGCGCGCGTATTCTTTGCCCTCGCCGGCCGCGCCGACCGGCTGGAAGTCTTCACCACCCGGCCCGACACGCTGTACGGCGCGAGCTTCCTCGCGATTTCGCCGAACCATCCGCTGGCGACGGAGGTGGCGGCGCGCGACCCGGCACTGGCCGACTTCATCGCCGACTGCAATCGCGCCGGCACCAGCGAGGCGGCGATCGAGACCGCGGAAAAGCGCGGCTATGACACTGGCCTCCGGGCGGCCCACCCGCTCGACCCGGATTGGCACCTGCCGGTCTATGTCGCCAATTTCGTGCTGATGGACTATGGCACGGGCGCGATCTTCGGCTGTCCCGCGCATGACCAGCGCGATCTGGAATTTGCCCGGAAATATACGCTACCGGTGACGCCAGTGGTGCGGCCGAAGGATGCCGGCGACGATTTCGATATCGGCGCCGACGCCTATACCGATTATGCCGGCGTGCTGTTCCATTCCGATTTCCTGAATGGCCTGCCGGTGCCCGAGGCGAAGCGGCGGATGATCGCGCGGCTCATGGAGCGCGGCGTCGGCGAGGGCACGACCCAGTATCGCCTGCGCGATTGGGGCGTCTCGCGTCAGCGCTATTGGGGCTGTCCCATTCCGGTGATCCATTGCGGCGCGTGCGGCATCGTGCCGGTGCCGGAGCGTGACCTGCCGGTGCGCCTTCCCGACGATGTCAGCTTCGACCAGCCGGGCAATCCGCTCGACCGTCATCCGACCTGGAAGCATGTGACCTGCCCTGTTTGCGGTGGGGCGGCGACCCGCGAGACCGATACCTTCGACACGTTCTTCGAATCCTCCTGGTATTTCGCACGCTTTTGCTCGCCGCGCGCGGCCATCGCGTTTGAGCGCCGCGATGTCGATTACTGGCTACCGGTCGATCAATATATCGGCGGCATCGAACATGCCGTGCTGCATCTGCTCTATTCGCGCTTCTTCACGCGGGCCTTGCGCGATTGCGGCTATCTCGACATCGGCGAGCCGTTCGCCGGCCTCTTCACCCAGGGCATGGTGTGCCACGAGACCTATCAGGATCTGGCCGGCAATTGGCTGTTTCCGGAGGAAGTGCTCGTCGGGCCGAGCGGCCCCGTCGATGAGCGCGGCGGCGCCGTCGCGGTCGGGCGCGGCGAAAAAATGTCGAAGTCGAAGAAGAACGTCGTCGGGCTGGAAGCGATCACCGAGCAATATGGCGCCGACACCGCGCGGCTCTATCTGCTCTCCGACAGCCCGCCCGAGCGCGATCTCGACTGGACCGATGCCGGCATCGAAGGCGTGTGGCGCTATGTCAACCGGCTGTGGCGGCTCGCCACCAACGCCGCTCTGCCGCCGCCCGGCGGAGGCGCCGGCGGCGATGCGCCGGCGCGGCGCGCCATCCATCGCGCCATCGCCACCGTCACCGACGATTTCGACAAATTCCGCTTCAACCGCGCGGTGGCGCGGATTCGCGAGCTGACCAACCTCCTCGAGGCCGAGGGCGCCGAATTGCCGCCGGCGGTGCTGCGCGAAGGTATCGAGGCGGCGGTGCGCCTCATCAACCCGATCATGCCGCATCTGACCGAGGAATTGTGGCACCGGCTGGGTCATGCCACGCTGTTGGCGGACGAGCCGTGGCCGAAGGCCGAGGCGGCGTTGCTGATCGACGAGCTGGTCATCGTCGCGGTCCAGGTCAACGGCAAGCTGCGCGCCACCATCGAATTGCCGCGCGATGCGGATCGGGACACCGCGTCGCAAGCGGCGCTGGCCGCCGACGGCGCCGTGCGCGCCATGGCCGGCAAGCCCGCGCGCAAGATCATCGTGGTGCCCAACCGCATCGTCAATCTGGTGGTGTAGATGGCGCGGCGCGGAGGCAGAGCGCTGATCGCCGCCGCCCTGCTGGCGCCTTGCCTCGCCGGATGCGGGTTTCAGCCGCTCTATGGCGAGCCGGCGCGTCACGGCATGGAAGCCGAGCTGGCATCGGTCAAGATCATGCCGATCCGGGAGCATATCGGCCAGTTGCTGCAATGGCAGCTGGAGAAGGATTTCAATCCCGATGGCGATCTCGTACCGCGCCGCTATGCGCTTCACGTCGCGGTGCTGATCAAGCAGGATTTCCTCGCCACCAACCTCAGCAACGTCTCGTCGCGCGGCTCCGTGTCGGCGGCAACGGATGTCGCGCTGACCTCGCTCGACAACAAGACCATCCTCTATCGCGGTAAAATCCAATCGATCGCCGATTACAATATCGTCCCCGACGCCTATGCCAGCGAGATCGGCAAAAGCAGCGCCGAGAAACGCGTCGTCGAGGATATCGGCCAGCAGATCGAGGCGCGGCTGGGGATTTATTTTCACAACCGCCGCGCCAGTCCGTGAGCCTCCGCCGTGACTAAGCTCGCGGCAGGCCGGATCGACGGTTTCCTCAAGGCGCCGGACCGCGCCGCGCGCGCCGCGCTGATCTATGGCCCCGATGCCGGGCGGGTGCGGGAGCGCGCGGCGATGCTGGCGCGCGCGATCTGCGACGACCCCACGGACGCGTTCCGCGTCGCCGAGCTGGCGCCGGCGGCATTGGGCGACGATCCCGACATGCTGGCGGCCGAAATCGGCCAGATCAGCATGTTCGGCGGCCGCCGCCTGATCCGCGTGCGCGACGCCGGCGACGCCGTCGGCAATCTGTTCCAGCGCTTCTTCAAGGCATCGGTGCCGGGCGACGGTTTCGTCCTGGTGGAGGCGGGCGATCTTAGCGCGCGCTCGTCGCTGCGCCGCGCCTTCGAGGCGGCGGACGCCGCCGTCGCCATCCCCTGCTATGCCGACAATGCCCGCGACCTGCATGCGCTGGTGCGCGAGATCATGGGCGAGCACAAAATCCGCGTCGATGACGAGGCGACGGCGTATCTGGTCGATCATCTCGGCGGCGATCGCGGCCTGAGCCGGCGCGAATTGGAGAAGCTGGCGCTCTATGCCGGCGATGGCGGCACGGTCGGGCTGGCGGATGCCCAGGCCTCGGTCGGCGACACCGCCGCGATGGAGATGGATGACGCGGTGCTGGCGGCGGCCGAGGGCGATATCGCGATGCTGGAGCGGGCGCTCGACCGCCTGTTCGCCGAGGGCGAAAGCCCGGTTTCGGTGCTGCGCGCGGCGCAACGCCATGTGACGCGCCTGCATCTCGCGGCGGCAAAGATGGAGGGCGGCGCCAGTGACGACGAGGCGCTGCGGGCGCTGCGCCCGCCAGTGTTCTTCAAGACCGCCGACCGCATCAAGGCGCAATTGCGCCTGTGGCCGGCGCGCCGCGCCCGCGCCGCGCTGAGCCTGCTGTTCGATGCCGAGATCAACGTCAAGCGCACCGGCCCGCCGCCCGACGCAATCTGCCGCGACGCGCTGTTGCGCATCGCGCGCCGCGTCGCCGAGGCCCGGCGCTCGGCTAATCCGGGTAGCTGATCGCCACCACTTCGATCGGCTCGGGCCCGGCGGGGGTGCGCAGTTCCACCGCGTCGCCGATGCGGGCCTTCAACAGCGCGCGGGCGACCGGCGAAATCCAGCTGACCCGGCCGCGATCGGCGTCCGCCTCGTCGATGCCGACGATGGTGACGGTGCGCTCCATGCCTTGCGCATCTTCATAGGTGACGGTGGCGCCGAAGAATACGCGGTCGCGCGCCTTCTGTTGCGCCGGATCGACCACTTCGGCGATCTCGAGGCGCTTTGTCAGAAAGCGGATGCGATGGTCGATCTCGCGCAGGCGCTTCTTGCCATAGATGTAATCGCCATTCTCGGAACGGTCGCCATTGCCGGCGGCCCAGGACACGGTCTCGACGACCTTCGGGCGCTGGACCTTGAGCAGGTCGCGCAATTCCGCCTGCAGCGCGTCGAAGCCGGCACGGGTGATATAGTTCTTGGTGCCGGGCGGCAGCGGCGCCGGCTCGGCGGCGGCACCCTTGTCGTCGATGTCGGTGTCGGTTTCCTTGGTGAAGGCTTTGCTCATGACGCTGCTACGCCTCGGTACCTCGAACGAAACAGTAGATCACGATGCGCGACTGATCCTCGGCGCCGCGCCCCGGTCCATAACAGGCGACGACGCCGCCGGTGGGGTTCCATTGGTGCTCCAAAATCTTGTCGGGCGGCACCGCGACCCAAAGATTCCGAACCCGTACCTGATAACCATCCTTGGTTTGCTTTAGTTCGTCGGCGGCGAGAACTTTACAATCCGCCTCCGAGCAGCAGCCGATACCGGTGCCCGGCTCACGCAGGCTCTCGTACCAGGCATGCAGCGCGGGATTATAGTTGGCGGGCGGCCGGGCCGCCGCCATGCCGATGACCGATAACAGCGCCACGCATGCCAGCACCACCCCGCGCGTCCATTCCATGCCCGCCCGCCCTTCGCCTTGCCCCTCGCCCGCGCGGGAGATTATCACCCTCGCCCCGCCCTGTGCAGCATCGATGCCGCTCGATTGACAGGCGCGCGCCGCCGGGGGCAGAGTCGCGCCATTCGCACTAACAAGCATAATCGTGGGGAGATACGGGGATGACGCTCAAGCTGTTCGCGGCGCTCGCTTGCGGCCTTCTGCTCGCCGGCCAGGCCGCCCGCGCCGAAATCAAGACCGAGAGTATCGATTACAGTCAAGGCGGCACCGCGCTGCGCGGCTTCCTCGCCTACGACGACGCCGTCACCGGCAAGCGCCCGGGCGTGCTGATCATGCATCAATTTATGGGCCTGACGCCGTTCGAGCAGGGCATCGCCGAGAAGCTGGCCAAGATGGGCTATGTCGCGTTCGCCGCCGACGTCTATGGCAAGGACGTGCACCCGAAGAGCCCGAAGGAAGGCTTCGGCGTGATGGCGAAGGTGGAGCATGACAACGCGCTGTGGCGCGCGCGGGCGAAAGCGGGGCTGGCGGTGCTGGCCGGCAACCAGATGGTCGATACCAGCCGCATCGGCATGATCGGCTATTGCTTCGGCGGTGGCACCGCGCTGGAGCTCGACCGCACCGGCGCGCCGATCGTGGCGACCGTGGTGTTCCACGGCATTCTCACCACGCCCAATCCGGCCGACGCCAAGAACATCAAGGGCCATATCCTGGCCCTTCAAGGCGGTGACGATCCGGTGGTGCCGCAGAAGGATGTCGCGGCGTTCGAGGCCGAGATGCGCGCCGCCCATGTCGATTGGCAGATGGTTCAGTACAGCAACGCCGTCCACGCCTATACCATGGTCTCGGCCGGCAACGACAATTCCAAGGGCGCCGCCTACAATGCCGAGGCGGATCACCGCTCGTGGATCGCGATGACCGATTTCTTCAACGAGTATTTGAAGAAATAGCTAGCCCTTGGTGGCGATCTCGGGCGGCATCAACAGCCGCTCGACCCGCCCGCCCTCGACGAGATGCGTTTGCAGGATCTCGTCGATGTCGGCGGTGGTGTCATAGCGATACCACACGCCCTCGGGATAGATCACCAGCGACGGCCCCAGCTCGCAGCGGTCGAGACACCCCGCGCTGTTGATGCGCGTGCCCTTGATGCCGAGCTCCTTGGCCCGGACCTTCATATAGTTGCGCAGCTTCTCGCTGCCCTTCGCGGCGCAACTGCCGCGCGGATGCCCATCCGGCCGCCGGTTGGTGCAGCAAAAGACATGGGTGGCGAAATAAAGCGGTAAGTCGGCGGGTGCGCGATCGGACATGGGCTCTAATAAGGGCGCACCACGCTGGTTTGCAACGCCAATATGCCTGTAATAGGGTTGCAATCTTGCCGACGAGCCAAAAAAATCGGCTCTTCGGGCACCGAGGGAGGCCGTTTCATGGCGCGTATCTGGGAACAATCCTATCCGCCCGGCATCAGCTGGAGCGAGCCCCTGCCGGCGCCCGCGCCGCTGGAGAACATGCTGGCGGATGCGGCGCGCGGCTTTCCCGATGTGGCGGCGATCGATTTCTATGACCGCATCATCTCCTATCGCGAGTTGCTCGATCTGGCGCGGCGCGCGGCCAAGGGGTTTCAGGCACTGGGCGTCGGGCCGGGCGTGCAGGTGGCGCTGCATCTGCCGAACAGCCCGCATTTCATCATCTGTTTCTACGGCATCCTGATGGCTGGCGGGCGGGTGGTGCCGTTCAGCCCGTTGGCGGCGCCGCGCGAGCTCGGCTATTTCCTCAAGGATTCCGAGGCGCAGGTTATCGTGACGCTGGGCCTGCCGACGCTCTATCCGCAGGTCGCGGCGCTGAAGGGCAAGGAGCAACTGCGCGCCATCGTGGTGTGCGCGCTCGACGATTTCATGCCGGCGCCGGTCGCGCGCGCGGTGGCGGGGCCGCCGGCGGAGCGCGTTCCCGGACCGGGCACCGAAATCGACTATGCCCAGTTGATCGACAATGACGGCAAGTATGTCGCGCATCCGCGCGGCCCCCTCGCCGACGAGATCGCCTGCCTGGTCTATACCGGCGGCACCACCGGCGAGCCCAAGGGCGCGATGCTGACCCACGCCAATTTCCGCGCGGTGGTCGATATCCGCAATCGCTGGCTCGGCGATTTTGTCCGCGCGGGCGATGAGAAGACGCTGATGGTGCTGCCGCTGTTCCATATTTTCGGCCTCGGCATCGTGATGCAGGTCGCGATCGCGGTCGCCACCACCATCGTGCTGCATCTGCGCTTCGATGCCGAGCGCGCGCTCGCCGACATCGCCAAGAAGCGCATCACTGTGTTTCCCGGCGTGCCGACCATGTTCACCGCCATGGTCAATCATCCGCGCATCACGGAATTCGATCTGACCTCGTTGCGGCAATGCGGCTCGGGCGGCGCGCCGCTGCCGATGGAGGTGATGACGCGCTTCAAGGAATTGACCGGCATCACCCCGGCCGAAGGCTATGGCCTGACCGAGACCGCGCCGATCGCCACCTTCCAGCGCATGGACGAGGAGCCGCATCTCGGCTCGGTCGGGATCCCGGCACCGCTGACGAGTGTCGAGATCGTCGATCTCGACACCGGCCTCAACGTGCTGGCGCAGGGCGAGCGCGGCGAGATCTGCATCACCGGCCCGAGCGTGATGAAGGGCTATTGGCACAAGCCCGACGCCACCGAAGAGGCGTTTCGCGGCGGCCGATTCCATACCGGCGATATCGGCTATATCGACGCCGCCGGCTATCTGACCATCGTCGATCGCAAGAAGGATTTGATCATCTCGGGCGGCTTCAATGTCTTCCCGCGCAATATCGAGGAGGCGATCTACGAGCATCCCGGCGTCGCCGAGGTGACGGTGATCGGCGTGCCCGACGCCTATCGCGGCCAGTCGGCGAAGGCGTTCATCGCGCTGAAGGCCGGCGCCGCGGAATTCAGCCTTGATGAATTGAAGAGATTTCTCGCCGACCGGATCGCCAAATACGAAGTGCCGACCGAGCTCGAATTCCGCCCCAGCCTGCCCAAGACGGCGGTCGGCAAATTGTCGAAAAAGGAACTGGTCGCCGAAGAACTGGCGAAGCGGCAACGCGCCCCGGCGTCGTAATGTGCGGGTCGGAATCTCCCCTTCTCCCTTTCCCACCTGCGTAGCGGGGGGAGAGGGAAAGTCATGGGGTTCGCAACCGAACGGCTGGCGCGGCCCTATTCGCCTGGCGGCGGCGGCGGCATCGCACCCGGAGGTGGAGGCGGCGGCATGCTCATATCGCCGCCCGGCGGCGGATAGGCCGGCCGCATCATCCGGCGGGGCGGCGGGGCGCCATAGCCGGGGATCGTGTTGCCGTGGGCATACATGCATTGCGCATAAACGACGTCATAGCGCTGCTGGATCGACATTTGCTGCCACTGGGCGCCGTTGACGCCATAGAGGCCACCGGCGCCCGCGCCGGCCGCCGCGCCGATCGCGGCGCCGCGCCCGCCACCGACCGCGGCACCCAAGGCGGCGCCGAGCAGCGTGGTGAACACCGCGCCGCCGACCTGGGCATTGTTGGCGGCCGCGATCTGGCCCTGCACCGCGTTGGCGGCATCGCCGCGACAGAACGCATCGTCCTGTTGAAATGCGCTATAGGGTTTGCTGGGCGGCGGCATCGCCCGGACCCTTGGGCCATAGGGCGTCGCGGCACAGGCGCTGAGAAGGGCGAGGGCGGTCAATCCCGCGACCGCCGGCTTGAGTGCGTTCACCTGCTTTTCTCCGATTGTTATTGGGTCGTTATTGCTGGGGGCTTCACGGCAACCGGACATGCTCAAGGACACGCTAGCCGCGAATCAAGGCCGGATCGTGGCAATGAGAGGCCGCGACTGGCCGCGATCCTTTGGGGGGGATCGCGGCCATGACATCGTGGCGACGGGGCGATTATTGGGCCGGCTGTGGCGCCACCGGGGTCCAGGGCACCGGGCAGGTCGGGGTGTAAGGATAATAGGTCCGGTTGGCCGAGCAATAATACCAATAGCCCGGCTGATAGCCAGCGACCGCGCCCATCGGCCCAGCGGCGGGACCCGCGTCGGGCCCCACGTCGGGACCCGCATCATAGGCCGGGTCGGCCCAGGTTACGTCCGCGACATAGCCCGGATAGGGGTAGATCGGCGCCGGATAGAAATAAAATGCGCCACCGACGCCCCACCACCAGCCCATCCGGCCATCGTGCCATTCATGATGCCAGCCGCCGCCGGTCCACAGCGCCCGATCCCCCGGCGAGAAATGCGCGAAATCGCGGCCGCGAAAATCATGCCGCCCGGCAAAGCCGCCACGGCCGCCAAACCCCGGACGGCCCGCGACGCCGGGACGCCCGCCGGGCCGTGCCGCGAAGCCGGGACGCCCACCGGCGCGGGGCGCGACGCCATGCGGCGTGCCGGCGCGGGGCGCGGCATGCGACGCGCCGGCGTGGGGCGCCCCGCCGTGGCCGCCGCCACCGCCGCCACCGTGATGCTCATGATCTTCCGCCTGCGCCGACAGCATCGTGGCACCGGCCAGCGCGATACTCAAGGACGCGGCAAAGGCAAATCGCTTCAGGTTCGACATGATTGTTCCTCCATGGAACGGCTGCGATCGCGGACTCTTCGGCAATCCTTGGTGCCGCGATCAAGTGCAATGAATTCGCTGAGTAATTATTAGGCGCGACTCCGCGACTCATCCCTCCGTCAGGATGGGCGAAACGACTAAATTTAATGTCACGATGTTGGCGAGATTGCGGCGTTGGCGGCCTTCGGCAGCAGCAGGAAATACCGGCCGCGCGCCTTCATTCCGCCGGCCCGGGCCTCGGCGGCGGCGCCGAATCCCCAGAAAACATCGCCCCGCACCGGCCCGCGAATGGCGCCGCCGGTGTCCTGGGCGATCACCAGCCGGCGCAAATTTTCGTTACCGTCGCGCGCGTCGAGCCACACCGGAATGCCGAGCGGCAGATAGGCCCGGTCCACCGCCAGGCTGCGGCCCGGCGTCAGCACCGCGCCTTCGGCGCCGATCGGCGTCTCGCCCTTGATTTCGCGGAAGAAGACATAGGAGGGGTTGTCGTCCATCAGCGCCCGGCCCGCGTCGGGATGCGTCCTGATCCACGCCTTGATGGTGCCGAGCGAAACCTCGGATTGGGTCAACTGGCCGCGCTGGACCAGCAGCTTGCCGATCGAGACATAGGGCCGGCCGTTCTGGCCGTCATAGCCGACGCTGACCATGCCGCCATCGGGCAGGCGGATTTTGCCGGAGCCCTGAATCTCAAGGAAGAAGGCATCGACCGGATCGGCCACCCAGAACAGCGCGAGCCGCGCCGGGTCGAGGGCGCCGCGCTCGATCTCGGCGCGCGTCGCATAGGGCACCAGCGACCCCTTCACCACCCGGCCGGCGATGCGGTCGCCGCGCCATTCCGGGCGAAAGAGGCCAAGCTGTACCATCACCAGATCGGCCGGGCGCCGCATCAGCGGCACCTGATTGGCGCCGCTCCGAACCCGCGCGCCGGAAAGCAGCGGCTCGTAATAGCCGGTGAACAGCCCCTCCGCCGCGCTGTCATTGGTGGCGAGATAAGGCCGGAACCAGCGCGCCAGATAGCGCCGCGCCGCCGCGTCGTCGCCGGACGGCACCCGCGCCGCCTCGGCGCAGGGCCCGCGCCAATCGGCGACGGTGCCGGCGATGCCGTTGGGGCCGACCTTGGCGGTCGCCGGCTGCGCCAACCGGCGGGCGCAGGACTTGGCCAGCGCCGGCAGCGCCGCCGCGACATGATCCTGGCTCCAGCCCGGCAGGTCGGCGAAGCTGGCCGGCTGCAGCGTCAGCTTGGCCTTAGGCGCCTTCGCGGGCGTCGTGACGGTGGTGCCGGGCGGGGTCGCGCACCCCGCCAGCAGCGCTAGGCCGAACAGCGGGCCCAGCCATCGGGCGAGCCGGCGCGCGGGGGCCACCGGGATCAAGGATGCGACGGAGTTTCGGTGGCGATCAGGATCCAGTTAGGATCGGGCGACCGCAGGACCCGCGAGAAGGTCCAGAGGTCGGTGTGTTCGGTGGCATGATCGGGATCGCCATCGACCACGGTGCCCGTCTCGGCGCGCGTGACGAGGATTTGCTCCGATACGAACTTCACCGTCACCAGCGCGGTCTGGCCTTGCAATTGGCTGCGCGCGACATCGGCGCTCTTGATCGCGACGATCTGGGTCTCCTGCTTTTCCTTGGCCAATTCGCGCGCCGTGATGGCGTCGGCGAAACTGTGGAACACGTCCGGGCTGAGCAGCGGCTGGAGCTTGTCGCTATCGCCGGCGGCGAAACCCTGCACGATGATTTGGAACGCGCCGCGCGCGCCCTCGACGAAGGCGGCGCGGTCGAAGCCGGGATCGGCGGCGAGCAGCGCGCCCAGGACCGGGTCGGCGGGCTCGCCCGCCACCACCAGGCGCGGCCGCGCCGGCGGCGCGATCGCGACGGTGGGGTTGGTCGCGGCCGGATTGGTCGCGGGCTGGGGCGGCTTCGGCGGGCCGGCGAACGGCAGGTCGCGGCGGCGCTCATTGCCGGTGCGCCGGCCCAGCACCGAGCGCAGGCGAAACACCAGGATGCCGGCGACCACCGCGAATATCAGTATTTCCAACAGCTGAAAATTATCGCCCATATGTGCCCTTGAGGGCTGCCGCCTGACTGCTGATGATCTACAACTCTATTGCTTAAGATGGGCCGCGCCACGGCAAAGGGCAAGCGTGCCGCCGCGCTTTCGCCGCGCCGCCATTTCTGATACGAGCGGCCAACCGATGAGGAGTTTCTCGCCATGACCGATACCAACGTCACGCCGCCGCCCGGCACGCCGGTGCCCGCGCAACTGATCATGAACGCGCAATACGTCAAGGACCTGTCGTTCGAGAATCCGCGCGCGCCGCAAAGCCTGATGCCGCAAGCGCAGGCGCCCGAGATCAAGCTCGACGTGCGGGTCGACGCGAAGAACCTGGCGCCCGACGCGTTCGAGGTGACGCTGGCCATCACGGCGCGCGCCGCGCGCAAGGAGGAGCCGGTATTTCTGGTCGAGCTGACGTATGCGGGCGTGGTGACGCTGCAGAACGTGCCGCGCGAGCATGCCCAGTTCTTCGTGCTGGTCGAGACACCGCGCCTGCTGTTCCCGTTCGCGCGCGCGATTCTGGCCGATGCGACGCGCGATGGCGGCTTTCCGCCGCTGTTCATTCAGCCGATCGATTTCGCCGAGCTGCTGCGCCGCCAGCAGCAGGCGCAGGCGGCGTCGGTGCCGCCCGCCCTCGCCGGGGCGCCGGCCGGCAACGCCTGATCAGGCCGACTCTAGCCAGATCGGCGCCTTGAGCTTGGCGAGGAAGGCGGCGTGGCGCGCCAGTTCCGCGATGCTCGGGGCGAAATGGCGGGGCGGCCGCATCGGGCGCGCCAGCATGGCACCCGCCGCGCCGCCCAGCCGCGAGGCCGCCAGGTCGAATCCCGGCTGGCGCCCGCCGATCAGTTCGAGATAGACCGACGCCAGCAATTCGCAATCGAGCCGCGCGCCATGCTTGTCGCGCGCCGAATTGTCGATGGCGAAACGCTTGCACAGCGCGTCGAGGCTGGCCGGCGCGCCGGGATAGCGCCGCCGCGCCAGCGTCAGCGTGTCCTCGAACGGCACCGACAGCGCTGGCCGCTCCAGCCGCGCCAGCTCGGCGTTGATAAAGCGCAGATCGAAGCTGGCATTGTGAATCACCAGCCGGTCGCCGCCGATAAACACCAGGAACTCGTCGACCATCGCGTCGAAGGGGGCGTGCTGGGCCAGAAACTCATCGCTCAGCCCGTGGACCGCCCGCGCCGCGTCGGGCATCAGGCGCTGGGGATTGACATAGCGGTGGAATACCCGGCCGGTCGGCACATGGTTCATCAATTCGACCGCCGCGATCTCCGCGATGCGGTGGCCGTCATCGGGGTCGAGCCCGGTGGTTTCTGTGTCGAGGACGATCTCGCGCATGGTCAGGCGACTGTGTGTCGATTCGAGCGATGCGGCAAGCGTTTCCAGCCTAGGTACGTGTCTCGGATTGACCCGTAAACGTCATGGCGAGTCATACCGACGGGCAGGCTGCGGAAGAATGTCGGCATCAATGCCGTATATCATCGAACTTGGCGCTTCCCAATTTCCCTTTCATCCCGAAATCCCCACATAATGGGGAAGCCGTCCTGATGCATTGACGCATCGCCAGAGGGGATGGCGGGATGGGAACCATGCCGGAAGATATCGTGACCCCGCTGACACCGCCCTCGCCCGAAATCGCGGGCGTTCCCCCATTCGTGGACGGCCCGGCCAAGCCGGGCCAAGACGAAGGGGGGACCGAGGCTGCGGCACCGGCCGAGCCTAGCGGTGCCAGCCCCTCCACCCCAACCCTCCCCCTCGAGGGGGGAGGGGGTAGTTCGGTTTCGCTCGACGATGTCTATACCAAGACCGAAGGGACGGTGTTCCTCAATGGCATTCAGGCGCTGGTGCGGTTGCCGCTGGTGCAGATCGCGCGCGACCGCGCGGCGGGGCTCAATACCGGCGGGTTCATTTCCGGTTATCGCGGCTCGCCGCTGGGCGGCTATGATTTGACGCTGGCCAAGGCCCGGCGGCATCTCGATGCGGCGGGCGTGGTGTTCCGCCCGGCGGTGAACGAGGAGTTGGCGGCGACCGCGATCGCCGGCAGCCAGCAATTGCAGCTCTCGCCCGGCCATCGCCATGATGGTGTGTTCGGCCTGTGGTACGGCAAGGGACCGGGCGCCGACCGCACCGGCGATGCGTTCAAGCATGGCAATGCCGCCGGCTCGTCATCCCTGGGCGGCGTGCTGTGCATCGTCGGCGACGATCACGGTGCCAAATCCTCCACCGTGCCGCATCAGAGCGAGCATACCTTCGCCGCCGCCGTCATTCCGGTGCTGTACCCGTCATCGGTCCATGAATTCGTGCGCTTCGGCCTGTTGGGCATCGCCATGTCGCGCTATTCCGGGTGCTGGGTGGCGATGAAGACCATCGCCGACACGGTCGAGAGCACCGCCACCGTCGATCTTGGCAATGAGCGCGTCGAGATCGTCATTCCGACCGATTTCGCGATGCCGCCCGGCGGCCTCAATTTGCGCTGGCCGGACGATCGCTGGACCCAGGATCACCGGCTGCAGAATTATAAGGCCTATGCCGCGCTGGCCTTCGCCCGCGCCAACCAGATCGACCGCGTGGTCATCAACCCGGCGCGCGCGCAATACGGCATCGTGGCGTCGGGCAAATGCTATGAGGAGACGCGCGAGGCGCTGTCGTGGCTCGGCATTGACGCGGCGATGGCGGAGACGATCGGCCTGCGGCTTTACAAGATCGGCATGCCGTGGCCGTTGGAGCCGCAAGGCGTGCGCGCATTCTCCGAGGGGCTGAAGGAAATCCTCATCGTCGAAGAGCGCCGCGAGATGGTCGAGAACCAGATCAAGCAGGCGCTGTTCAACTGGCCCTCCGAGACGCGGCCGCGCATCGTCGGCAAGTTCGACGAGAACGATCATCCGGTCTTCCCGCTCGATGCCGAGATGCCGGCCGAAGGCATCGCCGAGATTCTGGTCTCGCGCCTCCTCAAGCTCGACCTGCCGCACGACGTCCGCCGCCATCTAATCGACGCGATCGAGGTGTGGCATCGCCGCCGCAAGCTGTTGGACAAATACGCGCCGCCGACGGCGCGCACGCCGCATTTCTGTCCCGGCTGTCCGCACAACACCTCGACCCAAGTGCCGGACGGCAGCCGCGCCACCGCCGGCATCGGCTGCCATTTCATGGCGACTTGGATGAACCGCAACACCGAGACCTTCACCCAGATGGGCGGCGAGGGCAGCAATTGGGTCGGCATCGCGCCGTTCACCGACGAGAAGCACATCTTCGCCAATCTCGGCGACGGCACCTATTTCCACAGCGGCATCCTGGCGGTGCGCCAGGCGGTCGCGTCGGGCGCCAACATCACCTACAAGATTCTGTTCAACGACGCGGTGGCGATGACCGGCGGCCAGGCGCTGGACGGCACGCTGACGGTGCCGCAGCTGACGCATCAGCTCAAAGCCGAGGGCGTCGGCCAGATCTATGTCCTCTCCGCCGAGCCGGAAAAATATAAGGGCGCGGATTTCGCGCCCGGCACCATCCTGCGCGAGCGCGACGCCATCGCGCGCGTGCAGGAAATCATGCGCGAGATCCCGGGCTGCACCGCCATGGTCTATGACCAGACTTGCGCCACGGAACTGCGCCGCAAGCGCGTGCGCGGCCTGGTCGAGAAGCCCGCCGAGCGCGTCCTGATCAACAGCGCGGTGTGCGAGGGCTGTGGCGATTGCTCGACGCAAAGCAATTGCATCGCCATCGAGCCGCTGGAAACCGAGCTGGGGCGCAAGCGCGCCATCGACCAGAATGCCTGCAACGTCGATCTGTCGTGCCTCAAGGGCTTCTGCCCGTCCTTCGTCACGGTGAAGGGCGCCGCCCTGCGCAAGGGCACCGGCATGGCGCTGCCGGACGATGCGCTGCCCGAGCCGAGCCTGCCCGCCCTGCCCGCCGGCATCGCCGCCTATAATGTCGCGGTCGCCGGCGTCGGCGGCACCGGCGTGCTGACGGTGGGGCGCGTCATCGGCATGGCGGCGTCGCTCGATGGCGTCGGCGCGCTGGTCCAGGACGTGTCGGGCCTCGCGCAGAAAGGCGGCGCGGTGATCAGCCATATCCGGCTCGGCCGGCGCGCCGAGAATATCGCGGCGCCGCACATCCCGCTGGGCCATGCCGATTTATTGCTGGCCGCCGACCGCGTGGTCGGCTCGTCGAAAGAGGCGCTGGCGCTGATCTCGCCGGAGCGCAGCCTTGCCATCGTCGACACGCACAACACTCCGGTCGCCAGCTTCATCTACAATCGCGATTTCGACTTTCGCCAGAAGGATTCGCTGGGCGAGATCGAAGAATCGTCGCGCGGCGTGTTCGCGTTCGATTTCCACCGCCTCGCGGTGAAGGCGCTGGGCGACCAGATTGCATCCAATTTGATCATGGTGGGCTATGCCTATCAGCGCGGCTTGATCCCCATTTCGGGGGCGGCGCTGCGGCACGCCATCGCGCTCAACAATGTCGCGGTGCCGTTCAACCTCGCGGCATTCGACTGGGGCCGGCACGCCGCCGCCTATCCCGACAAGATCGCGGCGCTGCTCGAGAGCGAGAAGAAACCGCGCGTGCTCGACGAAATGTCGCTTGACGAGATCATCGACCATCGCATGGCGCATCTGACCGCGTATCAGGGTCGGGGTCTCGCGGCGCGCTATCGCCGCCTCGTCGACCAGGTGCGCGCGACCGGCGATGACGGCGTGACGCGCGAGGTCGCGATCAATTACGCCAAGATTCTGTCGTACAAGGACGAGTATGAGGTGGCGCGGCTGTTCCTGCACCCCGATTTCAAGCGGCAGATGACCGAGACCTTCGCCGGCGCGCCGGAGATCACTTTCCATCTGGCGCCGCCGCTCTTGGCGAAATTCGATAAGAATCTCGGCCGGCCCGGCAAGATGAAATTCGGCCCCTATCTGTGGCGCGTGTTCCGCGTGCTAGCGGCGATGAAATGGCTGCGCGGCACGCCGCTCGACCCGTTCCGCTGGTCCGAGGAGCGCCAGCGCGAGCGCGCGCTGATCCGCGCCTATGAGCAAGGCATCGTGCAAATCCTGGCGAAGCTCTCGCCCGAGACGCACGCCGTCGCGCTGGCCATGGCGCGCGCCCCGGACCAAGTGCGCGGCTTCGGCCCGGTGAAGCTCAAGGCGCTCGACAAGTTCGACGCGGCATGGCCGACGCTGCTCGCCGGCATGGACGCGCCCGGCGCCGCGCCGCTCAGGGAATTGGAGCCGGCGGCGTAGGGTTTCGCCGCCAATACAGCAGAATTATTCGCCACCCCGACGAAAGTCGGGGTCCACGGTGCCGCTTCACCATGGATACCGGCTTTCGCCGGTATGGGGAGTTTGAACTTGGCGTCTCGGCGTCTTGGCGGTTAACTGGCGCCAACCACCACGGAGGCATCGATGCTGCTGAGCCGCGACCGCATACTTACCACCCATGTCGGCAGCCTGCCGCGCGGCGAGACGCTGAGCGACTCGTTGATCGCGCGCGAGGCCGGCGACGCGATGGACGCGGCGAAATTCGCCGCCGAGCTGGACACGGCCGTGCGCCATGTCGTGGCGAAACAGAAAGAGGCCGGCATCGATATCGGCAATGATGGCGAGCAGCAGCGCGTCGGCTTTCAAACCTATATCCCGCAGCGCATGTCCGGCTTTTCCGGCGAATCGAAGCGCCGGCGCGGCCGCGACTATGAAGAGTTTCCCGAGCTGACCGACGCGCTGCTGCGCCGCTTTCCGCATCGCAGCCGCATGCAGAATGCGCCCGAGGCGCGGGCCGACATCCATTATCTGAGCGACGCGCCAATCAAGGCGGAGATCGCCCGGTTCCAGGCGGCGGTCAACGATTTCGACGCCTTTCCCGAATCCTTCATGACCGCGCCGTCACCGGGCATCTGTGCCTCGACCATGCTCAACGCGCATTACGACAGCCAGGAAGCCTATCTGATGGCGCTGGCGCGCGAGCTGGCGCACGAATATCGCGCCATCCACGCGGCCGGGCTGATCGTGCAGATCGACGCGCCCGATCTCGCGATGGACCGCTCCATGTTCTATCGCGATCTCTCCGACGCTGATTTCATCAAGGCGGCGGAGTTGCATGTCGCGGCGATCAACAAGGGCATCGAGGGCATTCCCGCCGACCGCGTGCGCCTCCATGTGTGCTGGGGCAATTGGGACGGGCCGCATATCCATGACGTGCCGCTGGAGCGGATATTGCCGGTACTGTACGGCGCCAAGGTCGGCGCGCTGTCGATCGAATTTTCCAACCCGCGCCACCAGCATGAATACGAGGCGCTAAAAAAACATCGATTGCCGGCGCATATGGCGCTGATCCCCGGCGTCATCGACAGCACCAACAATTTCGTCGAGCATCCGCGCGTGATCGCGCGGCGCCTCGAGGAAGCGGTGTCCGTGGTCGGCGACCGCGAGCGCGTCATCGCCGGCGCCGATTGCGGCTTCGGCACCTTCACCGGCCGCGAATGGGTGATCGCGCCAGTGGTGTGGCTGAAGCTGAAATCGATTCGCGAGGGCGCGGATTTGGCGTCGCGCGCGCTGTGGGGCAAAAACGCCGCCTAGAGTTAGCTTCATCCTGATTGAAACAAGTCACCGTCCCGGCGCAGGCCGGGACCCATGGTGCAACGACACGATGGATACCGGCGTTCGCCGGTAAAGGAAAAAATGTTCAATTTGGATGTATCAAACTCTAGCGGCGCGCCGCCCGGATCAACGCCGGGTCAGTTGCCGGACGATATCCCTGAGGCGGCGGAACGTCACCGCGCGACCGAGGCCGCTCGGCACGATAAAATCGGCGTCGCGGCGGCGGCGCGCATCGCTCACCTGCGCCGCCAGGATACCCTTGAGCTTGCCCGCGTTCATGCCCGGCCGCGCCAGCACGCGGCGTCGCTGGAGAAAGGCCGGCGCGCTGACCGTGACCACCGCGTCGCAGCGCCGTTGACCGCCGGTCTCGAACAACAGCGGGATATCGAGCACCACCAGCCGCGCCCGTTGCCGCCGCTGAGCGCGCAGGAAGCGCCGTTCGTCGCGCCGCACCAGCGGGTGCAGAATGCGCTCCAGCCGGCGCAGCGCCGCGCGGTCGCTGAACACGCGGGCGCCCAATATTTTGCGATCGATGGCGCCGTCGCGCAGCGCGTCGGGAAACACCCGTGCCACGGCATCGACCGCGTCGCCGCCGCGCGTCAGCAGCCGGTGCACCGTGGCGTCGGCATCGTGCACCGGCACGCGCAGCCGGCGCAGCATCATGGCGGCGGTGCTCTTGCCCATGCCGACCCCGCCGGTCAGGCCGAGAATGATCATGAGGCGCCGAGCGTCGCCTCCAGCCGCGCCCGAAGTTCCGGGGTAACCTCGGGCGAAATGCCGAACCAGGCGGCGAAGCCGGGGCGGCCCTGATGCAGCAGCATGCCCAGCCCATCCACCACCGGATTGTGGCGCCGCCGCGCCGCCGCCAACAGCGGCGTCTCGAGGGGCGTATAGACAATGTCGTTAACCACCGCGTCGGCCGGCAAATCGTCGAGCGCAAGGTCGAGCGGCGGCGCCCCGGCCATGCCGAGGCTGGTGGTGTTGACCAGCAGCCGCACCCCCGCCAGCGCCGCCGCCCGCTGGCTCCAGGGCAGGACCCGGACCCGCCCGTCATGTCCGGCGGCGAGAAGCTCGGCGCGCGCCTGGTTGCGGTTGACGAGACGCAACTCGCCGACCCCTGCCGCCAGCAGCGCCGCGACCGCCGCCCGCGCCGCGCCGCCCGCGCCCAGCACCAGCGCGGGGCCGGCGGGGCCGCGCCAGTCGGGCGCGCCTTCCTTGAGGTTTTCGATGAAGCCGAAGGCATCGCTGTTGGCGCCATGGAGGGAGCCGTCATCGCTCACCGTTACGGTATTAACCGCGCCGATGGCGCGGGCTTGCGGCTCGATTGTGTCGAGCAAGGCGAGCGCGGCTTCCTTGTGCGGAATCGTCAGATTGACGCCCGCGAACCCCAAATCGGGCAAGGCCCGCAGCGCGCGGCCCAGATTCTCCGGCCGCACCGCCAGCTTGACGTAATCGCCGGTAAGGCCGTGCCGTTCCAGCCAATAGCGATGCAGCACCGGCGAGCGCGAATGCGCCACCGGCCAGCCCATCACCCCCGCCAAGCGACCGGCATCGCTCATCCCGGCAGCGCGCCATGACCGCGCAGAAATTCCAGCAGCCCCAGCAGCGGCAGGCCGAGAATCGCGAAATAATCGCCCTCGATGCGCTCAAACAATTGGATGCCGGGGCCTTCGAGACGATAGGCACCGACCGCGCCCATATCCTCGCGCGTCAGGCCCTGGATATAGGCGTCGAGAAAGGCATCGTCGAAGGCGCGCATGGTGAGCCGCGGCCGATGCAGATCGTGCCAGATGACGTTGCTGTCGCGCGCGACGCACAGCGCGGTCGCGAGTTCGTGGCCCTTGCCGCGCAACAGCGCGATCTGCGCCCGCGCATCGGCGCGCCCGGTGGGCTTGTCGAGCCAGGTCCCCTCGTAATTCAGGATCTGGTCGGCGCCGATCACCAGCGCGCCGGGATGGCGCGCCGCCACCGTCAGCGCCTTGGCCTCGGCCAGCGCCATCGCCGCGACCCCCGCTTCGAGGCCCCTGCGGCGGTTCATTGCCTTGATTTCATTCTCGTCGATGCGCGCGGCATCGCGTACCACCGCGACCCCGGCCTGTTGCAGCAGTGTCGCGCGGGTGCGGCTGGCGGAGGCGAGGACGATCATGAATCTTCTCCCCGGCGGCTCGCCAGCATTTGCATGATGGTGGCGGCCGTCTCCTCGATCGAGCGCCGCGTGATGTCGATCACCGGCCATTGCCGGTCGGTGAAGAAGCGCCGCGCCTGCTGCACCTCGCGCCGCACCTGTTCCAGATCGGCATAGTCGGAGGGGCCGTCGCCCTGCTGCAGCATGGTGAGGCGGCTCTTGCGCAATTGCACCAGCCGGTCGGGATCGTTCGTCAGTCCGACGATCAGCGGCCGCGACGCGACCAGCAATTCATCCGGCAGCTTGACGTTGGGCACGATCGGCACGTTCGCCGCCTTGATGCCGCGATTGCCGAGATAAAGACAGGTCGGCGTCTTCGAAGTGCGCGACACCCCGACCAGGATGACATCGGCCTCGTCGAGGCCCCAGGCCGATTGCCCGTCATCATGGGCCAGCGCGAAGGTCATGGCATCGACGCGCTGAAAATACTCGGCGTCCAGCAGATGCTGGCGCCCCGGCAGGCCCCGCGCCGGCAGGCCGAGAAAGGAGCCGATCGCGGTAATGACAGGGTCGAGAACCGGGATCGCGACGATCTGCTGCCTACGGCAGCCATCGACCAGGCCGCGTCGCAATTCATCATCGACCATGGTATAAAGCACCAGGCCCGGATGCGCGGCGATGCCGCTTAGGACGCGCTCCAACTGGGCGTCGGTGCGAACCATCATCCAGCTATGCTCGACCGGTTCGGTCTCCTCGAACTGAACGAGACAGGCCTTCGCCACCGAATGCACGGTGTCGCCGGTCGAATCCGAGACGAGATGAAGATGAAATCGGTTCACGCCCCACCCTGAATAATGTCGGGAAAACCACGGTATAACATGGCCGAAATAAGGCTATCGGTCACCTGCACCCGATCTCGGCCGATCGATCCCCCGCCGACGCAGCGGTTTGGCGTGCACCGTCATGTTAGCAACGCCTGTGCCGTTCTGTGAACAAGCGCGACGCGTCAAAATCCACTCCCATGATTCACAGCAAACTAATTACCGGCGAATTCCCGGTGCTCGCCGCCAAAACCCGCGCAATTCATAAACCATGCCCATAATTCTCCACGATGCCGGAGCCGCGCCGATAATTTCGGGGACAAGCCGGGCGGCCGTTTAATCCCCAAAATTCACCGACCTATCCACCACTACTATCTATAAATTAAATATAAGGTTTAGAAGTAGGTGATTCATGGCTGATCCCCGACCCGTCAAACCGATGCTCCGCGTGTTGTGGGGCGAGACCCTACCGGTGCCGCCGATCTGGCTGATGCGCCAAGCCGGCCGCTATCTGCCGGAATATCGGGCGGTGCGGCAATCGGTCGATGGCTTTCTCGATCTGTGCCTGACGCCGGAGTTGGCGGCGGAGGTGACGCTGCAACCGCTGCGGCGCTACGCGCTCGACGCCGCGATCCTGTTTTCCGACATTCTGATCGTGCCCTATGCCTGGGGCCAGGCGCTGGATTATCGCGATGGCGAGGGGCCGGTGCTGAACCCAGTGCGATCGGCCGCCGATCTCGCGGCGCTCGATGGCGGCGATTTCGCCGATCGCATCGCGCCGGTGTGGCGCACGGTGGAGCGGGTGAAGCGCGGCCTGCCCGATGGGGTCGCGCTGATCGGGTTTGCCGGCGCGCCGTGGACGGTGGCGAGCTACATGGTCGAGGGCGGATCGAGCCGCGACTTTACCGCCGTCAAGACCTGGGCGCTGACCGATCCCGCCGGATTTTCCGCCCTAATTGACCGGCTGGTGGAGACCACGATCATTTATCTCGACGGGCAAATCCGGGCCGGCGCCGAGATCATTCAATTGTTCGATAGCTGGGCCGGGGTGCTGCCGGAGGCGGCGTTTCGCCGCTGGGTGATCGCGCCGACCGCGCAAATCGTGACGGCGCTGCGCGCGGCCCATCCTTCCGTGCCGATCATCGGCTTTCCGCGCGGTGCCGGGCTGATGTATCGCGCCTATGCCGAGGAGACCGGGGTCGATGCGCTGAGCCTCGATCAGATGGTGCCGCTGGGGGCGGCGCGCGAGACACTGCAAAGCCGGGTCGCGGTGCAGGGCAATCTCGATCCGCTGCTGCTGGTGGCGGGCGGGGAGCCGATGGCGGCGGCGACGCGGGATATTTTGGCCGCGCTCGGCGATGGCCGGTTCATCTTCAATCTGGGGCATGGCGTGGTGCCGGCGACCCCGCCCGAGCATGTCGCGGCGCTGATCGGCGAGGTCCGTCGCGGCGCTGCGCGATGATGACCCGGCGCGCGGTGATCCTGTTCAATCTCGGTGCGCCCGACCGGCTGGCTTCGGTCGAGCCG